>NZ_JBICSO010000004.1:462273-997793 GCF_043197155.1 Nonomuraea sp. NPDC049269 | reverse complement strand
CGGAAGTTAAGCTTCCCAGCGCCGATGGTACTGCACTCGGGAGGGTGTGGGAGAGTAGGTCACCGCCGGACAATTTTTGTTCGGGAAGGGCTCCATGCTTATGCGTGGGGCCCTTTCTGCGTTATAGGGCAGTTTGTGGCAGGCGCGCCGGTGGTCCCCGGGCACCGAAACCGCTGATCATCGGGTGGCCGGCGTGGGAGAGCGCTCTGTACGGTCAGTAGGGTTGAGGAGTGGACTATCGTGCGGTTGAACGCGCGATCATGGAGCGAGGCGTCGAGTGGGACTTCGAACCGACGCTGGACCGGATCGCGGCTCTCATGGACCTGCTCGGCTCGCCGCAGCAGGCGTACCCTGTCATACACATAGCGGGCACAAACGGTAAGACGAGCACGGCGCGCTTGACCGAGGCGCTGCTCAAGGAGCGCAACCTGCGCGTGGGCCGGTTCACCAGCCCGCATCTCGTCTCGGTTCGCGAGCGCATCACCGTCGACGGGGAGCCGCTGAGCGAGGAGCGTTTCGCCCAGGCGTACGAGGAGATCGCCCCTTACGTTGAGCTGGCCGACACGCAGGGCCGGCGGATTCAGTTCTTCGAGTTGCTGACGGCCATGGCCTTCGCCACGTTCGCCGACACTCCGGTGGACGTGGCGGTCATCGAGGCGGGCATGGGTGGCTCCTGGGACGCCACGAACGTCGCGGACGGCACCGTGGCGATCATCACTCCGATCTCGCTCGACCACACGGACAGGCTCGGGCCCGACATTCCGAGCATCGCCGGTGAGAAGGCGGGCATCATCAAGCCCGGTGCCACGGCCATACTCGCTCAGCAGGAGATCGAGGCCGCCCAGGTGCTGATGCGGCGGGCCGCCGACGTCGGCGCGGTGGTCGCGCGTGAGGGGCTTGAGTTCGGCGTGCTGGCCCGCGATGTGGCGATGGGCGGGCAGCTGCTCACGCTACGCGGCCTCAAGGGCGTCTACGAGGAGGTTTACCTGCCGCTCTACGGTGAGCACCAGGCGAGCAACGCGGTCTGCGCGCTGGCCGCTGTGGAGGCTCTGACGGGGGGCGACGACCCGCTCGACGTCGAGATCGTACGGCAGGCGTTCGCGCAGGCGTCGTCCCCGGGGCGGATGGAGATCCTGCGGCGCGATCCCACAGTCGTCGTCGACGCGGCGCACAACCCGGGCGGCATGCAGGCGTCGATCGAGGCCATGCAGGAGGCGTTCGACTTCGCCAAGGTCGTCGGCGTCGTCGCGATGATGCGTGACAAGGACGTGCACACCCTGCTCGACCTGCTGGAACCGATTCTCGACGAGATCGTCGTCACGCGTAACTCCTCTCCCCGGTCGATGTCGCCCGCCGAGCTGGCGGCAGTGGCCATACCCCTGTTCGGTGAGGACAGGGTGCGGATCGTCGAACGTATCGACGAGGCCATCGACATGGGCATCGGGATCGCCGACGCTCAAGGCGAGTTCAGCGGCACGGGCGTGCTCATCACGGGCTCGGTCGTGACGGCGGGAGATGCCCGTCATCTGCTTAAGGCGGATAGTTTGTGATGAACTTTCAGGTCACTCCAGGCATGCGTCGGCTCGGCGCCAGCGTGCTCGGGATGGAGGCCGTCGTCTGCGGATTGATTACGCCGGTGGCGATCAACAGCGGTGTCGAGACGGCGGTGGCGGTCACTGTCGGTATCGGGCTCGCGGTGCTGTGCGTGGTCGTCGCCGGGCTGCTCAAGCGGCCCTTCGCGTACGTCGCGGGCAGTATTCTGCAGGTCCTGGCCATCGGCGCGGGGTTCCTCGTGCCGGCGATGTTCTTCCTAGGAGTGATCTTCGCGGCGCTATGGATTACCGCGATATTCGTCGCTCGCCGTGTCGAGGGCGTGACTTCCCGCTAAAGTCGGCGAACATGGCCGTCCCCCCGATCCAGCGGTCCCCGAACGCGCCGAGCGCGGGACCCAGCGCAGGCGTCAGGTTCCCGTGGTTGCTCGACTCGGTTCTCGGGCTGCTCATCATCGTCGCCTTGCCACTGGCGATCATCGCGATCCCCAACACCGTGTCCGTGGTCTCGGGGCTGTTGCCCGAGGGCTTCGACAAGCTGGCGCTGATGCGCGCGCACGGGCTGGCGCTCCCGGCGATGATTCTCACGGTGCCGCTCGCCGCGGTGGCGCTGCGCCACGTCAAGGTCCCGCACATGCTGCTCGGCGGGCTCGCCGTGCTCGCCCTCGCCGATGCCGCGGGCGGGTTCGCGGGCTCGACGTTCCTGGTTGCGGTGCTGCGGGTGCTGCACGGGGTCGGCGCGGGCCTGCTCATTCCCGCCACGCTGGTCGCGGCCTGGGAGCGTCCCATGGCGTTGCGCGCCATCTGGACAGGCATGCTGTCGTTCAGCCTGCTCACCGCCCAGGCGCTCGCGCTGTGGCCGCTCGACGACGTGGACGACTGGAGGGTCACGCTCCAGCCGTACCCACTGCTGACGGGCATCGCCCTCGCGCTGGCGGCCGTCTACTTCGTCGCCTGGCTGCTGCGGGGCCAGCCCCCGATGCCCAAGCCACGGGCCGGCGAATCCAGCCGACTGCTGCTCGCGAGCGTGCCCGCGGTGGGCATCGCCGTGGTCGCCATCAGCACCGCGAGTGAGGAGTGGGGGGCCGGCCTGGTCATCCTGCTGGCCGTGCTGGCGATCGTGGCGCTGCTCGTGATGGCCTACCTCGGCAGCCGCGAGGGACGCACGCTGGCGTATGTGATGGTCGCGGTCGGCATCGTGTTGCTGCCGAGCCTGGCTCAGGTCACCTACGTAGAGATGCGCGGCCTCGGCGGACCGGGCTTGCTCGGCGGGCCGGGCACAACCGGGCTGTGGATCCCGTTCCTGGTGGCGGGCCTGCTGGCGCTGGCGGCTGCCGTCGCGGTGCGGCTGTTCGCGGGTGCGCGGTGGCTGGTGCCGCTGGGGCTGCTGGCGATGGTGGTCGGTCTGTGTTCGGTGCGGGTCGTGGTGCCGGCGGCCGATGGGCTCGTGCTGGTGATCCCGTTCACGCTGCTGGCGGCGGGCGCGGCGGTGGCGCTCACGTCCGCGCTCAGCCAGGTGGGCATCGGGGCGGCGCTGTTCGGGTTGGCGCTGTGTTTTCCCGGTGTTCTGGCTGGTTATCTGCTGGCCACCGGGGTGCAGCTGAAGATGCTGCGTGGAGTCACGGTGGCGCAGCAACTGGTGGACCGGTTCGTGGGCACGTTGCATCTGTGGTCGCTGATCGGCGGGTTTCTTGTGGTGGCGGTCATCGTCTTGGCCGAGCTGCTTACACGGCGGGCGGCTCCGGTGGTCGACGCGTCGTTGGTGGACGGTGAGTCGGTTTCTTCGACCGATGATCTGGCTTCTTCGCCGGGTGCGGAGGTCGCTGGGGAAGGCTCGGATGCCGAGGCGGAGTCCCGTGCGCTGGGGGGTGACGGGTCTGGCCGTCGCCGGTCGCGCTCGGGGGTGGATGCCGTTGAGGTGCCTGCCCAGCCGGGGGGTGGGGATGAGGATCGGCCTACTGGGGCGATACCTCGGGTCTCCGGGTCCGATCCGGTGACCGACTTCTCTGGTCATGGGGCGGCTGCCAGGGGAGAGCGGGCGTCCGGGTCTGGTGGCGCCGGGAAGGCGGCCTCCAGCGCCGCTGACGGCGCGGCTGGCGGGGATGCTGCGGGTACGGAGGGGGCGGCCGAGGTGACCGGTCCGGTCCCGCCTGTCCCGCCCCAGGCCCAATCGCCCGAGGACACCACCTCCCCGTAGGACCGCTTGCCAGGGATGCCGCCTGCCTGCCTGTGGGCCGAGCATTTCTGGATGCTGAGTGCGGACAACCACAGCTGGTGGTTGGCGCGTCGGTGAGGGGCCATACAGGCGCGGTCGGGTGGATGGCGCTCCCGGCGGTTGGGTTACACGGATACGCGTGGTTGGCGCAGGTTGTACGGCTGCCGGTCGGGTTGCCCGGCGCGGATAGATGGCGCGCCAGAGAATGGGCCGTACAGGGTGGCGTGCCAGTGCGTGGGTCTACGGGCTGGCGCGCACGTGAGCGGGTCGCCCAGGTGGGCGTCGATGCGGCTTGATGGTGGGACGCGGGGGAGCAGTCGTGGGGCGGTAAGCTGAGCGGCAGCCACCTTGACGCGTGTGGTCTGCGTCCCGGGGCCGATTCCCCCCGTGGGAGCCAGGCCGGTGCATGTGGCCGCCACTCCGACCCACACCCTGTTCGAAGGAGAACCTCAAGTGTCCGAGCGCACTCTTGTCCTGATCAAGCCCGACGGGGTGAAGCGTGGCCTCATCGGTGACGTGATCGCCCGTGTGGAGCGCAAGGGCCTGAAGGTCGCGGCGATGGACCTGCGCACTCTCGACGTCGACACCGCCAAGGCCCACTACGCCGAGCACTCCGAGCGCCCGTTCTTCGGTGAGCTGGTCGAGTTCATCACCTCGGGGCCGCTGGTCGCGCTGGTGCTGGAGGGGCCGCGCGCCGTCGAGGCGTTCCGCGCGCTGGCGGGGCTCACGGACCCGGTCAAGTCGGCGCCCGGCACGATCCGCGGCGACCACGCGCTGGAGATCGGCGAGAACATCGTCCACGGCTCCGACTCGCCCGAGTCGGCCGCGCGGGAGATCAAGATCTTCTTCCCGGACCGGTTCTAGCTCTTCCTGTTCTTCTCGAGCGCCCGCCACGATGGCGGGCGCTTTTTTTGTGCTGTTTCGCGGAGCCAAGACCCGCCGCGCGGGACCGCACGCGTCGTCGAGGTGACCGCGTCTTTTACGATCTTGTACGGCCGGCCCGGTGAGCCCCGCCCACCGCACGGGGCCGGGGCCTGTCCAGGGGCACGCTCCTCCGGTGGAGGTGGCCGCGCGCCGTGACGTGCGTGTCGCCGGCCGTGTGCCGTGGACAGCGCTGAGCCCGACGGGAGGCGTGTCAAAACGGTGCAAAACGGAGGACGAATGTTGTCCGTCGTCTGCGGTGACATCGGGGCTTCCGGATGGGCTCAAGAATTTGTGGGGCACAGGGGGCTCATTGCGTGCCCTGGTGGGTAACGTCACGTTACGATTCGAATTCGATCCGTAGTCATTCGCGAACGACGTTACGGAAGGCTCCGTTCCCCATGGGCAGCAAGCTCGCGTTTCTCGGCCGTGATATGGCGGTCGACCTCGGCACCGCCAACACGCTGGTCTACGTGCGCGGCCGGGGCATCGTGCTCAATGAGCCGTCGGTCGTCGCGATCAACACTGTCACCGGGAAGATCGTCGCGGTCGGCATCGAAGCCAAACGCATGATCGGGCGGACGCCGGGAAACATCGTGGCCGTCCGACCGCTCAAAGACGGCGTGATCGCCGATTTCGATGTCACCGAGCGGATGCTGCGATATTTCATCCAAAGGGTGCACAAGAGGCGGCACTTTGCCAAGCCGCGCATCATCATCGCCGTGCCCAGCGGCATCACAGGGGTCGAGCAGCGGGCGGTGAAGGAGGCCGGCTACCAGGCCGGGGCGCGCAAGGTCTACATCGTCGAGGAGCCGATGGCCGCGGCGATCGGCGCGGGGCTGCCGGTGCACGAGCCGACCGGCAACATGGTCGTCGACATCGGCGGCGGCACCACCGAGGTGGCCATCATCTCCATGGGCGGTGTGGTGACCAGCCAGTCGATCAGGGTCGGCGGCGACGAGCTCGACCAGGCGGTGATCACCTTCGCGAAGAAGGAATACTCCCTCATGCTCGGCGAGCGCACCGCCGAGGAGATCAAGATGGCCATCGGTTCTGCATGTCCCATGGGTGAGGATTCGCATGCCGAGATCCGCGGCCGTGACCTGGTCAGCGGCCTGCCGAAGACGATCGTGGTGTCCGGTGAGGAGATCCGCAAGGCCACCGAGGAGCCGGTCAACACCATCGTCGACGCCGTCAAGACCACGCTCGACAAGTGCCCGCCGGAGCTGTCCGGCGACCTGATGGATCGCGGCATCGCGCTCACCGGTGGTGGCGCGCTGCTCAAGGGCATGGAAGAGCGCGTCAGGGCCGAGACGGGGATGCCCGTCCACCTCGTCGAGAACCCCCTCGACTCGGTGGCGCTCGGCTCGGGCAAGTGCGTCGAGGAGTTCGAGGCGCTGCACCAGGTGCTCGTACCGGAGTCACGTCGCTGATGAAAGAGTCGCGCCACGCCCGGCTGATCCTAGGAACGCTGCTCACGGTGGCGCTGGTCATCCTGACCGTCGACCACCGGGCTGGCGCTGCCTCGCCACTGTGGCCGCTGCGCGCGATGGGTTCCTGGTTCTTCGGCACGGTCGAGGAGGCCGGCGGCTCGGTGGTCCGGCCGGTCGGAGGCTTCTTCCACGCCATCGTCAACGCCCCCGGCGCCCAGCGCGAGCTCGACCGGGTCAAGGCCGAGAACGCCAAGCTGCGGGCCGGCCTGGCCGCGGGCCGGCTCGATGCCGCCCGCTCCGCGGAGCTGAAGCGCCTGCTCGGGACGGCGGGGCTCGGCGGTTACAAGATCGTGACGGCGAACGTGCTCGCCAGGCGCGGCCAGCCCGGCTTCGAGGACGCCATCGAGATCGACGTCGGCACCAGTGACGGCGTACGCCCCGAGATGACCGTGCTCAACAGCGATGGGCTGGTCGGCCGGGTCATCCAGGCGTCCGCCGACACCTCGACCGTGGTGCTGATCAGCGACCCGGGCTCGGCCGCCGGCGCCAGGCTCGAAGGCGGCCAGGAGATCGGCGTCGTGCACGGGGTGGGGGAGAACGGGCGGCTCGTACGGTTCCGGCTGCTGGACTCGACGGCGGCGATCAACCGCGGCGGCCGCATCGTCAGCTTCGGCTCCCAGCGCGGCGCGCCGTACGTGCCCGGGGTGCCGATCGGGGTGATCGAGCGGGTGGAGGCGACGCCGGGCGAGCTGACCCGCATCGCGTATGCCAGGCCGTACGCCGACCTGACGGCGCTCGACGTGGTCGGCGTGGTGGTGGGGGCGCCCGCGAAGGACCCGAGGGACGCCGTGCTACCACCCAAGGAGGGGCCGGGATGATTGTCGGGTTGTGCGTGCTGGCGGCGGTGTTGTTGCAGGTCATGCTGGTCAACCGGCTGGCGTTGCCGGGAGGGGGAGCACCCGACCTGGTGCTGCTGGCCGTGGTGGCGATGGCGCTGCTGCGCGGGCCGGTGGCGGGGACGGTGATCGGGTTCTGCGCCGGGCTGCTGGTCGACGTCGTGCCGCCGACGGCGCATCTGGTGGGGCAGTACGCGTTCGTGTTCGCGCTGGTCGGCTATGTCGCCGGGCGGGGGGTCGGCGGCCCGGCCACCACCGTCGTCCTGTGCGTGCTGATGGCGCCGCTGGTGGCCACCGCGCTCGGCGGCTTGATCGCGGATCCGCGGGTGACGCTCTCGACCCTGACCGATCAGGTTCCGGTGACGGTCGTCTACACGCTGATCGTCTCGCCGCTGGTCATCTGGCTGATCACCCGTGACAGGCCGCAGCCGAGGTTTCCGCAATGATCAGGATGCGGACCCGGTTGGTCGTGCTCCAGGTGATCGTGATGGCGGTGCTGGCGGTGCTCAGCCTGCGGCTGTGGCAGGTACAGGTGGTGCGGGGGCAGGAGCTGGTCACCAGGGCCACGGAGACCAGGACGCGTTCGGTGATCGTGCCGGCCGTGCGCGGGCAGATACTCGACTCCTCCGGTCGGCCGCTGGTGCGCAACCAGACCTCACTGGTCGTCTCGATCGACCGGACGGGGCTGATCAGGATGCCCGAGCAGGGCGTTCCGGTCCTGCGCAAGCTCGGTGAGGTGCTGGGCGAGCCGGTCAAGCAGCTGCAGAAGCGCATCACGCCGTGCGGGCCCGGGGTGAGCAAGCCCTGCTGGACCGGCTCGCCGTACCAGCCGATCCCGGTGGAGGAGCGGGCGGACACCCGTGAGGCGCTGCAGATCCTGGAGCGGCAGGAGGAGTTCCCCGGCGTCTCCGCCGAGGTCCAGTCCGTCAGGCAGTATCCCGGCGGCAAGGCCGGCGCGCAGATGCTCGGCTACCTGCAGCCGGTCACCGCGGCCGAGCTGGAGAAGCGCGAAGGGTTGAAGGCCGCCTTCTCCGGCGTCGATCTGGTCGGGCGCGACGGCCTCGAGTACATCTACGACGACGAGCTGCGCGGCAAGGCCGGGCTGCGCCGGGTGCAGGTCGACAGGATGGGCAAGGCCATCGGGGTGGAGGAGCAGGTGGCGCCCGTCAGCGGCGACACGCTGGTCACCAGCATCGACGCCCGTGTGCAGACCCTGGCCGAGGAGGCGTTGCAGCACGCGATGAAGAACGCCCCCAAGGCGGACGGCGCCGCCGCGGTCGTGCTCGAACCCAAGACCGGGCGGGTGCTCGCGCTGGCCAGCGCGCCCGGCTACGACCCGGCCGTCTGGGCGGGTGGCATCTCGGACCGCGGCTACCAGCGGCTGCTGTCGGACTCCACGGGCAAGCCGCTGGTGTCGCGGGCGCTCAACGGGATGTTCGCGCCCGGTTCGACGTTCAAGGTGTCGTCGGTGACCTCGATGCTGCGGGCCGGGTACCCGCTGAACGGCACCTACGACTGCCCGGGTGCGGTCATGGTGGGCGATCGGGCCTTCCACAACTTCCACGGCATCGGCCTCGGCACCATGAACCTGCACACCGCACTGGTCAAGTCATGCGACACGATCTTCTACAGCGCGGGCTACGCCCAGTGGCTCAAGGACGGCGGGCTCAATCCCAAGAAGACGCCGAAGGAGGTGTTCGCCAACACGGCCAAGGCGTTCGGGTTCGGCAAGCCGACGGGCATCGACCTGCCGGGCGAGTCGGCCGGGCGCATCCCCGACCGCGCCTGGAAGAAGAACATGTGGGCCCAGACCAGCGGCAACAGTTGCCGGCGCGCCAAAACCGGCTATCCGGAGGTGGCCGACAAGTCGCGGGCGGAGTTCCTCAAGCGGCTGGCCAACGAGAACTGCCTCGAAGGCTTCCTGCTGCGGGCGGGCGACTCGGCCAACTTCTCGATCGGCCAGGGCGATGTGCTGGTGACGCCGCTCCAGCTGGCCAGGGCGTACGCGGCGCTGGTGAGTGACGGGAAGCTGCGCAGCCCGCGCATCGGCTGGGCGACAGTCCGGCCCGACGGCGCGCTGGTCAGGCGCATCGACGTGCCGGTGGTCGGCGAGCTGCCGCTGTCGAAGAAGGAACGTCTCTACATCAAGGACGCGCTCAGCGACGTACCCTCCGACGGCACCGCGGCGGGGGCGTTCGCCGGCTTCCCGATGGACAAGGTGCGGATCGGCGGTAAGACCGGCACCGCGGAAGTGTGGGGCAAGGAGGATACCTCCTGGTTCGCCTCGTTCGCGCCGACCAACGATCCGCACTTCGTCGTGGTCGTGATGGTCTCGCAGGGCGGGATGGGCGCCTCCACCGCAGCGCCCGCCGCACGCGAGATCTACGAGGGCATCTTCGGCTTCGGTAAACATGGCAAACCCGCGTTGCCCGGGGGCCGGCCGGTGTCGAAGCTGCCGAAGATCGCGGCCGACGGCACAGTGACGGACAGCACCGTGACGGACGGCACGGTCACCGAGGGCACGATGGCGGGCAAGACGGGGACGCGCACCACGGTGGTGGACAGCACAGGGGAGGGCGGCACGGGCAAGGACACCACGGGGGAGGGCGTCACGGAGGCAGGGGGATGATGGACCGCACGCTGATGGGCGGGCGGCGCTCGTTCGCCCGGCGGGCGGTGGGCGCGCAGTCGGCCATGTGGCGGCTCGACGGGGTGATGCTGGTGGCGGTCGCCGCGCTCTGCGTGATCGGCACGCTGCTGGTCTGGTCCTCGACCCGCACCTGGGCGCCTGGCTCGACGGGACTGGTCAAGAAGCACCTGCTCAACGTCGTCATCGGGACGCTGTTGTGCTCGGCGGTGACCGTTGTCGACCATCGCGCGATACGGGCGTACGCGCCGCTGGCGTTCCTGCTCTCCCTGGCCGGGCTGGGACTGGTGATCACGCCGCTGGGTGCGACGATCAACGGCTCACACTCGTGGATCCTGCTGGGCGGCGGCTTCGCCGTGCAGCCGTCGGAGTTCGCCAAGCTCGGCCTGCTGCTCATCATCGCGATGCTGCTGGCCCAGCCCGGCGAGGGCAGCGATCGGCCGCGCGGGCTGGACGTCGGGTTCGCGCTGTTCGCCGCGGTGCTGACGATGGGGCTGGTGATGTTGCAGCCCGACCTCGGCACCACGCTGGTGCTGGCCGTGATCACGGCCGCCGGGCTGGTGATCGCGGGAGTGCGCAAGAGGTGGATCATCCTGCTGACGCTGATCGCCGGGGCCGGGGTGTTCTGCGTGTTCGCGTTCCAGATGCTGGAGCCGTACCAGATCGCGCGGTTCACCGCCTTTCTCGATCCGCGCGTCGATCCGCGCGGGGTCGGTTACAACAGCACGCAGTCGCTGATCGCCATCGGCTCGGGGCAGCTGTTCGGCAAGGGGCTGTTCGACGGCGGGCAGACGACCGGCCGGTTCGTGCCCGAGCAGCACACCGACTTCATCTTCACGGTCGCGGGGGAGGAGTTCGGGTTTCTCGGCTCGCTCACCGTGGTGCTGCTGCTCGGCGTGGTGCTGGTGCGCGGGCTGAGGATCGCGAGGCTGTGCGACGACAGGTTCGGCACGCTCGTGGCCGGGATGATCGTGTGCTGGCTGGCGTTCCAGACATTCGTCAACATCGGCATGACCATCGGCATCATGCCGATCACGGGGCTGCCGCTGCCGTTCGTCTCGTACGGGGGGACGGCCACATTCGCGAATCTCATCTCGATCGGGCTGCTTCAGTCGATCAGAATCCGCGAACAGACGTTTAATTAGAAGTATGTTTCTGGCCTACTGCGACGAGTGCGAGGAGCGCTTCCTCCTGCCCGCCAGCCATGTCACAGCCGTACACAACCTCGCCAGCGGCGTCATCGCCGTCGAGCTGACCTGCTACGAGGGACACAAGATCATCGTCCTCAGCGGGAACGACATCGACATCCCGGGACCTGCCACGGTCTGAGCGCCGCTACCCTGGGTGCTATGACTGTCGAGTCGATTTTCCCCCGCCTGGAAGCGCTGCTGCCCAAGGTGCAGAAGCCCATCCAGTATGTCGGGGGTGAGCTTAACTCGACCGTGAAGGACTGGGATTCCGCCGATGTGCGGTGGGCGCTCATGTATCCGGACGCGTACGAGGTCGGTCTGCCCAACCAGGGCGTCGCGATCCTCTACGAGATCCTCAACGAGTTGCCCGCCACGCTGGCCGAGCGGACCTATGCCGTCTGGCCCGACCTCGAGGCGCTGATGCGCGCCGAGGGCATACCGCAGTTCACCGTGGACGCCCATCGGCCGGTGCGCGCCTTCGACGTGCTCGGCCTGTCGTTCTCCACGGAGCTCGGCTACACCAACATGCTCAACGCGCTCGACCTGGCGGGCATCCCGCTGCTGGCCGTCGATCGGGGCGACGACGATCCGATCGTGCTGGCGGGCGGCCACGCGGCCTTCAACCCCGAGCCGATCGCCGACTTCCTCGACGCGGCCGTGCTCGGCGACGGCGAGCAGATCGCGATCGCCATCTCCGAGGTCATCCGCGAGTGGAAGGCCGAGGGCAGCCCCGGCGGGCGCGACGAGCTGCTCATGCGGCTGGCCGAGTCCGGCGGCGTCTACGTGCCGAAGTTCTACGACGTCGACTACCACCCCGACGGCCGCATCAAGCGGGTCGCGCCCAACAGGTCCGACGTCCCGTGGCGGGTGCACAAGCACACGGTCATGGACCTCGACGAGTGGCCATACCCGAAGAAGCCGCTGGTCCCGCTGGCCGAGACCGTGCACGAGCGGTTCAGTGTGGAGATCTTCCGCGGCTGCACGCGCGGCTGCCGCTTCTGCCAGGCGGGCATGATCACCCGCCCGGTCCGCGAGCGGTCGATCACCACGATCGGCGCCATGGTCGAGAACGGCATCAAGGAGTCCGGCTTCAACGAGGTCGGCCTGCTGTCGCTGTCGTCCGCCGACCACTCCGAGATCGGCGAGGTGGCCAAGGGCCTGGCCGACCGCTACGAGGGCACCAACACCTCGCTGTCCCTGCCCTCGACCCGGGTCGACGCGTTCAACATCGACCTGGCCAACGAGTTCTCCAGGAACGGCCGGCGCTCCGGTCTGACCTTCGCCCCGGAGGGCGGGTCCGAGCGCATGCGCAGGGTGATCAACAAGATGGTCACCGAGGAAGACCTGATCCGCACCGTCACCACCGCCTACTCGCAGGGCTGGCGGCAGGTCAAGCTCTACTTCATGTGCGGGCTGCCGACCGAGACCGACGAGGACGTGCTCGGCATCGCCGACCTGGCCAAGAAGGTCATCAAGGCGGGCCGCGAGATCACCGGGTCGCGCGACATCCGGTGCACCGTCTCCATCGGCGGATTCGTGCCCAAGCCGCACACGCCGTTCCAGTGGGCGAGCCAGGCCGACCACGAGACCGTCGACCGGCGGCTCAAGGCGCTGCGTGACTCGCTGCGCGGCGACAAGAATTACGGCAGGGCCATCGGCTTCCGCTACCACGACGGCAAGCCGTCGATCGTGGAGGGCCTGCTGTCGCGCGGCGACCGCCGGGTCGGCGCGGTGATCCGGGCCGTCTGGGAGGACGGCGGGCGCTTCGACGGCTGGAGCGAGCACTTCTCCTACCAGCGCTGGATGGCCGCGGCCGAGAAGGCCGGCATCGACGTCGACTGGTACACCGTGCGGGAGCGCGAGGAGAACGAGGTCCTGCCATGGGACCACCTCGACGCCGGGCTCGACCGCGAATGGCTCTGGCAGGACTGGCAGGAGGCCGTGTCCGGGACCGAGGTCGAGGACTGCCGCTGGACTCCGTGCTACGACTGCGGCGTCTGCCCGACCATGGGCACGGACATTCAGATCGGCCCGACAGGTAAGAAACTCCTTCCTCTCACGGTGGTCTAGCCGCGCTGAGTGCGCGGTCCATGCCTCGCCGTACATGATCCGGGACGGTGCGGCTCCGGAGCGGCATATCCTGAGACGAAGGAACTCTTACACGGGAAGGACGACCAGCTCTGAAACCTGTTCCCGAAGGGCCTCCGCCCGCGCCTACGGTGCAGCGCCTGCGTGTGCGCTACGCCAAGCGCGGACGTCTGCGCTTCACCAGCAGCCGCGACATCTCACGGGCCGTCGAGAGGGCGGTCCGCCGTGCCGGCATTCCGGTGGCTTTCAGTGCGGGCTTCTCACCCCATCCGAAGATCTCCTACGCGGGTGCGGTGCCGACCGGCGTCGCCAGCGAAGCCGAATACCTCGAGATCGGCGTCACGAAACCGTGCGAACCTGGACGGATACGTGATGACCTGGACGGCTCGCTGCCGCCCGGTCTCGACGTGCTCGACGTCGTAGAGGCCACCGTTGGTGGGCTGGCCGACCGCTTGGAGGCATCTGAGTGGGATGTGCGGTTGCCCGGCGCCGACTGGGAGCTCGCGGAGACGGCGGTGGCGAAATTCCTCGCCGCCGAGGCCGTGGAGGTCGAACGCCTGACCAAGAAGGGGCCCCGACGCTTCGACGCCCGGGAGGCGGTGTTGAGGCTCGAGGTGCCCGAGGGGACAGACAGAACCGCAGCTCAGGTGCCCGGACAGTCGTGTGTCATACTGCGCATGGTTGTTCGGCACGTGATTCCTGCCGTACGACCCGACGATGTGCTCACAGGGCTACGCCTTGTGGCCGACTTCGCGCCGCCGGTTCCCCCCGAGGTGACCAGGCTGGCGCAGGGGCCGCTTGACGCCAGCACCGGTGCGCTTGCCGACCCGCTCGACCTGGACCGCGACATTACGCGCGGCGGCGAGGCGGGTTCGGCGGGTGAGCATCCGGCGAGTGAGTACGTCGACGGTTAAGGACGTGCCTTGCGTGAGCGGGGTACGACCGCTGACAGGACTTGGCGCCTGCGCCCCTTCCGAGGGGCGCGGGCGGACAACGAGACACGAGAGCTCCTGCGCGGCGCGGCGACGCGCCCGGGAGCTGACGGGAGAGCGCCCGCATGCTCGAGAACGAGCCCCAGGGCGGGGCCAACGGCCCCGGCGGGGAGACAACTGAACAGCCCGCGGTGACCAAGCGTCGCCGTTCCGCGAGCCGGCCGGCGGGACCGCCGCCCGAGCTGCCCGACGAGTCGTCGCCCACGATGACAGCCACGGTCCCGGCCGATACGGCCGAGCCCGCGAGCTCGGTCGAGACCGCCGTGGCCCAGGCCGCGAATGACGTCGTGGCGCAGGCCACCGATGGCGCTGTGGCACAAGATACCGATACCGCTACCGAGGAGAAGCCCAAGAGGGCCACGAGGACTCGGTCGACGGCGACGACGACGCGCCGCCGTACCAGCAAGAAGGCCGCAGAGGCCGACGGCGAGGTCGCGGAGGTCGCGCAGGACACCAGCGGTGGGGTCCCTGAGAGCGTAACCGCCGGCGGCGATGCTGTCGTGAGTACTCCAGAAGCGGCTGAGGGGGGCGAGCAGGCCGTTGAGGCCGCTCCCGCCAAGCGTCGCCGCACCCGTAAGAAGACAGAGCCTGAGGAGGCCGCTCAGAGCGTCGAGGCGGAGCCCGGACGGTCCGCCGAGGTCGCGGCGGGCGTCGGTGAGGTGGCCGCCGAGCGGTCCGGCACCGCCGACGCCGATGAGGACGTCGTCGAGCTCCTGCCCGAGGACGAGCCGCTGGACGACGAGCCCGCCGGCGAGGACCTCGACGAGGACGACCGGCCGAACCTGCTGGCCGACCCGTTCGGCCTGTCCGCGCGGACGCAGCGCCAGCAGGGCACCGCGTTCCAGCGCCCGGCCGCCATCTTCGCGCCGCTGTTCCAGGCCCCGGACCCGACCCAGGCCAAGCCCGCCGCGACCCGGCGTCCCGAGCCGCAGCCGCAGCCCGAGCCGCCGGCCCCCGAGCCCGAGGAGGCCGCGGAGGCGGTCACGGACGAGGAGGCCGACGCCGCCGACGACGAGCAGGAGGAGGAGGGCGGCAGCCGCCGCCGCCGTCGCCGCCGTGGCGGAAGGGGCCGTGGCAAGGCGCGCGAGCGTGACGACTCCGACGACGAGTCCGACGAGTCCGACGACGAGCAGGGCGACGAGCCTCAGGAAGAAGAGGCGTCCAGCTCCCGCCGGCGGCGCCGCCGCAGGCGTCGCGGTGCCGACGACGGCTCCGAGCCCGCGGTCGACGACCCGCCCAACACCGTGGTGCGCATCCGCGCGCCGCGCACGGGCCGTGCCGCCGCGCACGATGTCTCCGCCGACGGTGTGCAGAGCGTGCGCGGCTCCACCAGGCTCGAGGCCAAGAAGCAGCGCCGTCGTGAGGGCCGCGAGCTCGGCCGCCGGCGTCCGCCGATCATCACCGAGTCGGAGTTCCTGGCCAGGCGTGAGTCGGTCGACCGGATGATGGTGGTGCGCCGCCAGGGCGACCGCACACAGATCGCGGTGCTGGAGGACGGCGTGCTCGTCGAGCACTACGTCAACCGCGAGGCCAGCCAGTCCTACGTCGGCAACGTCTACCTCGGCAAGGTGCAGAACGTGCTGCCGTCGATGGAGGCCGCCTTCGTCGACATCGGCAAGGGCCGCAACGCCGTCCTGTACGCCGGCGAGGTCAACTTCGACACTGCGGGACTGGAAGGCCAGCCCAAGCGCATCGAGGCGGCCCTAAAGTCCGGCCAGTCGGTGCTGGTGCAGGTCACCAAGGACCCGATCGGCCACAAGGGCGCCCGCCTGACGTCGCAGATCAGCCTGCCGGGCCGCTACCTGGTGTACGTGCCCGACGGCTCGATGACCGGCATCAGCCGCAAGCTGCCCGACAAGGAGCGCACCCGGCTCAAGAGCATCCTGAAGAAGGTCATGCCCGAGAACGCCGGCGTCATCGTCCGCACGGCCGCGGAGGGCGCTTCGGAGGACGAGCTGGCCCGCGACGTGGCCCGCCTGTCGGCGCAGTGGGAGAACATCCAGAAGAAGGCCAAGTCGGCCAGCCCGCCCGAGCTGCTCTCGGCGGAGCCGGACCTGACCGTCCGGGTGGTCCGCGACGTCTTCAACGAGGACTTCACCTCGCTGGTCGTGCAGGGTGAGGAGGCGTGGGAGACGGTCGACGAGTACGTCAAGTACGTCGCGCCGCACCTCGGCGAGCGCCTGGCCAAGTGGGACACCGAGCAGGGCGACGTGTTCGAGTCGTACCGGATCGACGAGCAGCTCAGCAAGGCGATGGACCGGAAGGTCTGGCTGCCCAGCGGCGGCTCGCTGGTGATCGACCGCACCGAGGCGATGAGCGTCGTCGACGTCAACACCGGCAAGTTCACCGGGCAGGGCGGCAACCTCGAAGAGACCGTCACGCGCAACAACCTGGAGGCGGCGGAGGAGATCGTCCGCCAGCTCAGGCTCCGCGACATCGGCGGCATCATCGTGATCGACTTCATCGACATGGTGCTGGAGTCCAACCGTGACCTCGTGCTGCGGCGGCTGCTGGAGTGCCTGGCGCGCGACAGGACCAAGCACCAGGTGGCGGAGGTGACCTCGCTGGGCCTGGTCCAGATGACGCGTAAGCGGGTCGGTCAGGGGCTCCTGGAGGCCTTCTCCACGCCGTGTGACTGCTGCAACGGGCGGGGTCTGATCGTCTCCACGGAGCCGGTCGAGGCCAAGCCGGAGCCGCGCGGCACCCAGGGCAAGATGGCCATCGAGAAGGCGGTCTCGGACAAGGTCTCCGCGGCCAAGGACTCCGGCAGCCGTGATACCGTGACCGATGCGCTTGAAGACGTCCCGGCTGAGGACGACCAGGCGGGTCAGACTTCCGGCAGGGGGCGGCGACGCTCCCGCCGAGCCAAGTCAGCCGAGTAGCCAGGCGCTCCCGCAAGGGAGCGCTCCTCGGTGGACTACCCCGACGATCCGTCCGGTTCGACCAGGGCACCGTTAATCCGGTACTCTTGAGAATCGGTGCGTCCAGCGGCGTGCCCTGTTCGCGCGCCTACTCGGTTCGTCGGTTCCAGACAGCACCGAATGCCGGGCGCAGCATTCAGAAGTCAGTAGAAGGGTTCCGCGGTGTACGCGATCGTTCGTTGCGGCGGCAGGCAGCAGAAGGTCTCCGTCGGTGACGTCCTCGAGGTGGACAAGGTCGCCGGCGAGGTCGGCTCTTCGGTTTCGCTGCCCACGGTGCTCGTCGTCAACGACGGCGATGTGACCACGGAGGCGGGCAAGTTCATGGTGAGCGCCGAGATTCTCGGTGAGACCAAGGGCCCGAAGATCCGCATCCTCAAGTACAAGAACAAGACCGGTTACAAGAAGCGCCAGGGTCACCGCCAGCGGTACACCCAGGTGAAGATCACCGGTATCGACCAGGCCTGAGCGGGAGTTAGCAGAGATGGCACACAAGAAGGGCGCGTCGTCCACCCGGAACGGCCGTGACTCCAACGCGCAGCGCCTGGGCGTCAAGCGCTTCGGCGGCCAGCTGGTCAACGCGGGCGAGATCATCGTCCGGCAGCGTGGCACGCACTTCCACCCCGGTGACAACGTCGGGCGCGGTGGCGACGACACGTTGTTCGCGCTGTCCGCCGGCCACGTGCAGTTCGGTCTCAAGCGCGGACGCCGCGCCGTGAGCATCGTTCCGGTGGCGGAGTAGATTTTCTAGAGTTTCCTGCTCAGGGGCGGATCGGGTTCTCGATCCGTCCCTGAGTGCGTTTTCACGGTGTACGGCTCTCGCGCGCCGTGACATACGCGTTCTTGGCCCCGGTCCGTGGACTGGGTTATGTGATGGGCCTTGATCGGCCTAGGAGGAGGGGCCGGGATGGCTGACTTTGTGGACCAAGTGGTGCTGCACATCAAGGCCGGTGACGGGGGCAACGGGTGTGCGTCCGTCCACCGGGAGAAGTTCAAGCCGCTGGGCGGGCCCGACGGCGGTAACGGCGGGCGCGGCGGCGCGGTGATCCTTGAGGTGGATCCCAACACCTCCACGCTGCTCGAATACCACCACAGGCCACATCGCAAGGCCGACAACGGCAAGCAGGGCCAGGGGTCCAACCGGGACGGGGCCAACGGCGGGGATGTGATCATTCCCGTGCCCAATGGGACGGTCGTCAAGGACGCCGACAGCGGTGAGGTGATCGTCGACCTGGTGGGCGTCGGGACCCGGTACGTCATCGCCGAAGGCGGCTACGGCGGGCTCGGTAACGCGGCGCTGGCCTCCACGAAGCGCAAGGCGCCCGGGTTCGCGTTGCTCGGGGAGCCGGGGGACGCGCTCGACGTCATGCTGGAGCTCAAGAGCGTCGCCGACGTGGCGCTCGTCGGGTTCCCCAGCGCGGGGAAGTCGTCGCTGATCGCGGCCCTGTCCGCGGCCCGGCCGAAGATCGCCGACTACCCGTTCACCACCCTGATCCCGAACCTGGGCGTGGTGACCGCGGGCGAGACCGTGTTCACCGTGGCCGACGTGCCGGGGCTGATTCCGGGGGCGTCGCAGGGCAAGGGGCTCGGGCACGAGTTCCTGCGCCACGTCGAGCGGTGCGACATGCTCGTTCATGTCATCGACTGCGCCACCATGGAGCCGGGACGCGACCCGATCACCGACTACCAGGTGATCGAGGCCGAGCTCGAAGCGTACGGCAAGCTCGAGGACCGCCCCCGCATGGTCGTCCTGAACAAGGCCGACGTGCCCGACGCCCGTGAGCTGGCCGATCTGGTCAGGGGCGAGTTCGAGGAGCGGGGGCTGAAGGTGTTCACCGTCTCGGCCGCCACCCACGACGGGCTGCGGGAGCTGACGTTCGCGATGGGCGAATGGGTGGCCGCCGCCAGGGCCGCCAAGCCCGTCGAGGAGCCCACGCGCCTGGTGCTCAGGCCCAAGCAGCTCGGCGAGGCCGGGTTCAAGGTCCGCCGGGTCAACGACAACCTCTTCCAGATCACCGGCGAGAAGCCCGAGCGCTGGATCAGGCAGACCGACTTCACCAACGACGAGGCCGTCGGCTACCTGGCCGACCGGCTGGAGCGGCTCGGTGTCGAGGAGCAGCTGGTCAAGGCCGGGGCCACGGCGGGCGCCGAGGTCGTCATCGGGTCGATGGAGGGCGGGTACGTCTTCGACTGGCAGCCCACGCTCAACGCCGAGTCCGTACGACAGGGACCGCGCGGCAGCGACAACAGGTTCGGCTAGAGAAGCTCTCAGACCCGGGCGGTGGGCGGGAAACCGGGCGGAGACGGGTGGCCGGGCTCAGATAGGCTTCGTAGCGTGCGGGAACAGATCAGCTCAGCGTCAAAGGTCGTCGTCAAGGTCGGTTCGTCGTCGCTCACCACCCCCCAGGGGACGATCGACGTCGACCGGGTCGACGCCCTGGTCGACGTGCTGGCCGCCCGTCGCCGCGCCGGGACGCAACTGGTCCTGGTCTCCTCGGGGGCGATCGCGGCGGGCCTGGGCCCGCTGGGGCTGCCCGCGCGCCCCCGCGACCTGGCCACCCAGCAGGCCGCCGCGTCCGTCGGCCAGGGCGTGCTGGTCGCCCGCTACACCTCCTCCTTCGCCCGCTACAGCCTGCGCGTCGGACAGGTGCTGCTGACCGCCGACGACATGATGCGCCGCGCCCACCACGCGAACGCCCAGCGCACCCTCAACCGGCTGCTGGAGCTCGGCATCGTGCCGATCGTCAACGAGAACGACACCGTCGCCACCGACGAGATCCGCTTCGGCGACAACGACCGCCTGGCGGCCCTGGTCGCCCACCTCATCCACGCCGACGCGCTGGTCCTGCTCTCCGACGTCGACGCCCTCTACGACGGCCCGCCGAGCCGCAGCGGGTCGCGGCGGCTGGCCGAGATCCGCGGCCCACAGGACCTGGTCGGCGTCGAGCTGGGCAAGAACGGCGCGGCCGTCGGCACCGGCGGCATGGTCACCAAGGTGCAGGCCGCCAGGATCGCCACCGGCGCCGGGGTGCCCGTCGTGCTGACCGCCGCCGCGCACGCCGCCCAGGCGCTGGCCGGGGCCGATGTCGGGACCTATTTCCACCCGGGCGGCCGGCACCCCGGCACCCGGCTGCTCTGGCTCGCCCACGCGACCACGGGACGCGGGCGGCTGCTGCTCGACGCTGGCGCGGTGGAGGCCATCGTCGCCAGGCGCAAGTCGTTGCTGCCCGCCGGGGTCACCTCGGTGGAGGGCGACTTCGCGGCCGGAGACCCGGTGGACCTGTGCGGGCCGCGCGGCGCGGTGGTGGCGCGGGGGCTCGTCAACTTCGACGCGGTGGAGATTCCCGGGCTGCTCGGCCGCTCGACCCGGGAGCTGGGCAACGAGCTCGGTCCGGAATACGAACGCGAGCTGATCCACCGCGACGACATCGTCATACTGGAAGCCCACAACTAAGCAGCCGGGGCGCTGAGAGTCCCCCGCAGAGGAGCGTGTGATGTCCGAGGAGTTCCTGAAGGTCGCCCGCGCGGCGCGAGAGGCCGCCGCCGAGCTGGCCCCGCTGCCGCGGGCGCCCAAGGACCGGGCGTTGCGCGCCATCGCCGACGCGCTCGTCGCCCACACCGCCGAGATCGTCGAGGCCAATGCCAAGGACGTGGCGCAGGTGCGGGAGCAGGGCACGCCCGAGGCCATGATCGACCGGCTGCGCCTCGACGGGCGCCGGATCCAGGCCATCGCCGAGGCCGTCCACCAGGTGGCCGACCTGCCCGACCCCGTCGGCGAGGTGATCCGCGGCAGCACGCTGCCCAACGGCCTGGAGCTGCGCCAGCTCCGGGTGCCGCTGGGCGTGATCGGCATCATCTACGAGGGCCGCCCCAACGTCACCGTCGACGCCGCCGCGCTCTGCCTCAAGAGCGGCAACGCGGCCCTGCTCAGGGGCTCGTCCAGCGCCTATTCCTCCAACACCGTGCTGGTGCGGGTCATGCAGGAGGCGCTGGAGGGCACCGAGGTGCCCTCCGGGGCGGTGCAGCTCGTGCCCGGTCTCACGCGCGACTCCGTCAAGGAGCTGATGCGAGCCCGCGGCCTGGTCGACGTGCTGATCCCGCGCGGTGGCGCGTCGCTGATCAACTCGGTGGTCGAGGAGTCGACGGTCCCGGTGATCGAGACCGGCGTCGGCAACTGCCACGTGTACATCGACGCCGACGCCGACCTGGACCTGGCCGTCGACATTCTGATCAACGCCAAGGCGCAGCGGCCGTCGGTGTGCAACGCGGCCGAGACGTTCCTGGTCCACGCCGGGGTCGCCGACGCGTTCGTGCCCAGGGCGCTGCAGGCGCTCAAGGACGCGGGCGTGACCGTGCACGGCGACGACCGGATCGCCGCCTACGGCGAGGTCGAGCCGGCCACCGAGGACGACTTCCTCGCCGAATACCTCTCGCTCGACATCGCCGCCGCCGTCGTCGGCTCGCTGGAGGAGGCCGTCGCCCACATCCGGCGCTACGGCTCGGGTCATACCGATGCCATCGTCACCCGGTCGCAGCAGGCGGCGCGCAGGTTCGTGTCGCTGGTCGACTCGGCGGCCGTCGCGGTCAACGCCTCCACCCGGTTCACCGACGGCGCCGAGTTCGGGTTCGGTGCGGAGATCGGGATCTCCACCCAGAAACTGCACGCGCGCGGCCCGATGGGCCTGCCCGAGTTGACGTCCACCAAATGGGTCTATACCGGCGAAGGGCATCTACGCACGTCAGCCGGTACGGTCATTCCCAGGTCAGGGGCCTGACGGGATTGGGCAGCGGCGGCGTGTCGGTGTGACCGGTCAGCGGAGGAGCTCGGTTGACTGGACCTCATGGAGATGGTCATCGCCCTGGCCTGCTCGGCCGCGGTGCTGTTCGGCGCGGACCGGCTGCTGCTCTGGCTGGAGAGCCGCGGCCACATCCACTGGCGAAGGAAGGGCCGCAAGGACCTGTCGACGGAACCCACGACCGAGCTCGACAGCATGCTGTCCGAGCAACCCCGCCAATAAAGCTTCGGCGCGCCGCAAGCGCTTTCAGCGTTCCCAGCGCTAGGGTTGTGTCCCTTATGGGCGCGCCGGGCGGGGAGGGACGGTGACCAAGCTCGGCAAGGTCGGGCCGTACACCCTGCTTGAGAGGCTCGGCCGGGGTGGAATGGGCGAGGTTTACCTCGCCAGCTCCCGCCGTGGCGAGCGGGTCGCCCTCAAGGTCCTGCACGAGCTGGCCGAAGACCACTCCATGCGGGTCAGGCTCGAACGCGAGGTCCGGGCCCTGCGCCGGGTTGAGAGCCCGTACGTGGCCAAGGTGCTCGACGCCGACCTGTCGTGCGACCGGCCATACCTCGTCATGGAGCACATCGAGGGCTCCACGCTGCTCGATCGGGTACGCCACAGCGGCCCGCTCAACATGGCGCAGCTGGTCGAGCTGGCGCAGGGCATCGCCACCGCGCTCGCGATCATCCACGCGGCCGGGGTGGTGCACCGCGACCTCAAGCCCGCCAACATCCTCATGGGCGCCGAGGGCCCGGTCCTCATCGACTTCGGCATCGCGCAGGTGCACGACGCCACCCGGCTCACCATGACCGGCACCTTCCTCGGCACGCCCGGCTACACGGCGCCCGAGATCTTCGCCGACGAGCAGGTCGACTCGCCCGCCGACATCCACGCGTGGGCGGCGACGGTGTCGTTCGCGGCGACCGGGCGGCCGACGTTCGGGCGGGGGACGGCCGAGGCGCAGATGTACGCGGTGCTCAACGGGCAGGCCGACCTCAAGGGCGTGCCGGTGGCGCTGCTGTCGCTGGTGCGGGCCGCGCTGAACCGCGAGCCGGGCAAGCGCCCCACGGCCGCGCTGCTCGCCGACCGCCTGTCACGGCTGGCCAAGGTGACCAGCCCGCCCGAGCCCGATCCTGCCCGTGCGGTGTCGCCGGCCGAGGAGGGCGCCGCGGTACGCGGCCGGACCGGGGAGGAGGCCAAGCCGCGCACTCGTACGGCGGAGGACGTCAAGCCGCGTAGCCGCACCGGTGAAGAGGCCAAGCCGCGTAGCAGGACCGGTGAGGAGGCCAAGCCACGCACTCGTACGGCCGCTGACGACGGGAAGGTTCCCGCGCCGCGTACGCGGTCGAACGCGGACGGGAAGGTCCCGGCGCCTCGAGGCCGTACGAACACGGACGGAAAGGTGCCCGCTCCCCGGGGCCGGATGGCCACGGACGGAAAGAGCGCGGTGCTGCGGAGCCGTACGGGCGAGGGCGTGAAGGCCACGCCCGTACGGAGCCGCGCGAGGGCCGTGACCGGGAAGCCCCGGACGGCGGGCACCCGCGACACCGGGCTCAGGTCGGAGTCGGGCGCCACCGCGTTGCCCGCGGGCAACGCGGCGCTGCTGTTGCTCGCCGTGCTGGCCGTGCCGTGTGTGGTGGCGTCGGTGATCTGGCCGATCGCGACGATCGGGATCACCGCCGTGTTCGTGTTGCTGACCAGGACGCTCTGGATGAGCCACTGGATGGTCAGGAAGCGCGTGTCACGCCGGGTCAGGGTGACCCTGCGCGTGGTGCTCTTCCCGTTCGCGTTCGCCGGGGCGACCGCGACCGCCGTGGCGTGGCCGGGCGTGCCCGTCGCGATGGCGGCGGGTGGCGCGCTCTGGCTGATCGGTGGCGGTCAGATCGACTCCGACTGGTGGCAGCAGCCCGCGCCGGTCACCGCCGCGGGTGTCGTGTTCGGGATGCTGTGCGGCGGCATCACCGGACGCGAGATCGAGCGGGTCGGCGCTCGTCTGCCGGACCTGCGCAGGGAAGGGTTGCGCGCACTGGCCGTGCTGGGCGGGTTCGTCGCCCTGTGCGCGGCGGCTGTGCGCGCTATCGCGTTGCTTCTTTAACTGCTGAACGCTGCTTTGACCACTGAATGCTTCTCTGACTGCTGAACGCTGTTGTGGCTGCTGAGCTAGCCTTGGCCGCCGTCGCGGCGGGAGAAGCGGTTGAAGATGCGCTCGCCCGCGTTGACCGCGCCCTCTGCCACGTCGCGCAGCACGCCGATGAACGGATCCTGCGACTGGGACCACGACGCGCGGTAGGACTCGGCCGCGGCCTTGATCTCGTCGGTGACGCGGGCGTTCGGGTCGTCCTCCCTGCGCGGGTAGTCGCCGCCGAGGATGCGCTCGTACTCGCCGCCGCGGTGCCACTTGTCGAGCTCGGCCACGCGCACCACGGCGAACGGGTGGGTGGTGCCGAGCAGGTTGAGCACCTTGAGGAAGCCGTCGCGAAGGTCGCCCGCGGTGTCGTATTCCTGGTACTGCTCCAGGAACGCCTCGATGTTCATCTCGTGGGTGTAGGCGCCGCCGGCCAGCTTCATCAGCGCGCGCTTGGCCGCGTCGGGGTCCTGGCCGGTGAGCAGGCCGCCGCGGTCGGAGGAGAGCTCCGACTTGCGGTACCACTCCTCCAGGCCAGCGACGATCGCGCGCAGGCCGATGTAGCCGAGCGGGATCCAGGCGACGCGGGTGGCCAGGCGGGTGAGGATGTCGAGCATCGTCCGATAGACGGCGTGACCCGACAGGATGTGCGAGGTCTCGTGCCCGATGACGAAGCGCTGCTCCTCCTCGTTCATGAGGTTGAGCAGGCCGGTGGTCACGACGATGAACGGGTCGTCGAAGCCGATGGCCTTGGCCTGGACCTGCGGGTCCTGCTGAACGTAGATCTCGGGGATCCGGTGCAGGTCGAGGACGTAGGCGGCATCGCGGCCCATGTCGTAGAGGGAGCGGAACTGGGTCTCGCTCACGCGCACGGCCGACGCCAGGTACATCAGGCGCAGGCGGCGCTCACTGATGAGGCCGGACATCTGCTTAAGAACCGTGTCGAACCCACTCAACTTACGCAGAGCGACCAGCGCGGACCGGTCTGCGGGGTGTTCGTAGGCACGAGACGAGATGCCGGGCAGTTGGACGCGGTTTCGGTCCGGGGTGGTCGTCATGCCCGGCATGCTACGTCGGCAGCCGGGACGATGCGCGTTCATCTTTACCTTCGTCACCGCGTAGGTCGGCGGGGGGTCCCATGATGGTGTCGGATAGCTTCCGCGTAGGGTCCTTTCATGATGAACGCGCCGAGTGTCCGGGGATTGCGACGCGTGGGTGTGATGGGTGGGACGTTCGACCCGATACACCACGGTCACCTGGTCGCCGCCAGCGAGGTGGCTCACCATTTCGATCTCGACGAAGTTGTCTTCGTGCCCACGGGCCGGCCTTACCAGAAGTCGGAGCGCGAGGTGTCCGCGCCCGAGGACCGCTATCTGATGACCGTGATCGCGACCGCGTCGAACCCCCGCTTCTCGGTGAGCCGGGTGGACGTCGACCGGCCCGGACCCACTTTTACCATCGACACTTTGCGTGATATTTCCGAAATATATGGACCACAGGCGCAGCTCTACTTCATCACCGGCGCCGACGCCCTCGGGGCGATCCTCACCTGGCAGGACGCCGAGGAGCTGTTCGAGCTCGCCCATTTCGTGGGATGTACGCGGCCTGGTCACACCCTGCACGATCCGGGCCTGCCGCCGGGAAAGGTGACCCTGCTCGAGATCCCCGCCCTGGCCATCTCCTCGTCGGAGTGCAGGCAGCGAGTGGAGAAGGGCGAGCCGATCTGGTACCTGGTGCCGGATGGAATTGTGCAGTACATCAACAAGCGCGGCCTTTATCATGCGGAGGGCTGAAGGTACTCGTGCCGTACGTGGGGCTCCAGAGCGCTAACGGGTACCCTCGACATAGGGGCATGTTGCCGACACAGGAGGACCGACCCGCATCGTGACCGCATCCGAAAGAGCCGTTCAGCTGGTCCAGATCGCCGCCGAGGCCGCGGCCGACAAGCTGGCAGATGACATCCTCGCCTACGACGTGAGCGAGCAGCTCGTCATCACCGACGCGTTTCTGCTCTGCTCCGCCACGAACGATCGCCAGGTCCGCGCCATCGTGGACGAGATAGAAGACAAGCTGCGCGCCGAGGCCGACGCCAAGCCGGTACGCCGCGAGGGCGAGCGAGAGGGCCGCTGGGTGCTCCTCGACTACCTCGACATCGTCGTGCACGTGCAGCACGAGGAGGACCGCACCTTCTACGCGCTCGAGCGCCTCTGGAAGGACTGCCCGGCCATCCCTCTGCCGGAGAGCGTGGCGCAGGCCAACATCCAGCGGGCCCGCACTTGAGCAAGAGGATCGTCTGCCTCAGGCACGGCCAAACGCTCTGGAACGTCGAGCACCGCTTTCAAGGCCACTCCGACATCCCGCTCGACGAGACCGGCGTCGCCCAGGCGGCCCGGGCCGCGTCACTGCTGGCGTCGCTGCGGCCCACGGCCATCGTCTCCTCCGACCTCCAGCGGGCCAACGACACCGCGCTCGCGCTCGGCCGGATCGTCGGCCTCGACGTCTCCGTCGACAAGGACTTCCGGGAGCGTGGCGGCGGCCAGTGGGAGGGCCTGACCCGCGACGAGATCGCCGCGCGCTGGCCGGAGGAGTACGTGGCCTGGGAGGCACCCGACGGCGAGCCGGTCGGCGAGGTGGCCCGCCGGGTGGCCGTCGCCATGCGCCGCTGGGCGGAGCGGCTCGACCACGACGGTCTGCTGGTGGTGGCCTCGCACGGCGCGGCGCTGCGGCTGGGCATCTGCGAGATGCTGGGGCTGCCCGAGGAGCTCTGGCCCGCGCTGGGCGGGCTCGGCAACTGTTCCTGGTCGGTGCTGCAGGAAGGGCGTAAGGGGTGGCGGCTGCTCGAGCACAACGCGGGCACGCTGCCCGAGCCCGTCAACAGCGACGACCGGCCTGACGCCTAGCCTCTCCTCGCCGCGCGTCGAACGTCGTGTGGCGGGTTTCGGCTGCCCTAGGTCTGTGGGGTGTACGGCGTACGCGTGCCATAGGGCGGTGCTGATCTTTCGCGGAATACCAGGATTTATCGCTCTAGTGCGGGCGGCGGAGACGATGTGGTGTTATGTCGTTCGGTGCACTAGAGCGATGAGGAGATTGCGCGGTGGATCGAGGTGAGGTGCCCTACCTCCGGATCGTCCGCGAGCTGCGGCGGCGGATCGCCGCTGAGGAGCTGGTGGCGGGGGACCGGATCCCGTCCACGCGGCAGATCATGCGGGACTGGGGCGTGGCGATGGCCACGGCCACCAAGGTGATCGGCGCGCTCCGGGACGAAGGGCTGGTACGTCCGGTGCCGGGGATCGGCACGGTCGTGGTCGAGCATGCCGACCACTTGCAAGATTCGGATGGATTGCCCCGGATTGATCGACTGGCCGACGGCGGCCGTGGCGGGACGCTGGAATTCGCCCGCCGGCCCGTACCGGACCTGACCAAGCAGCGCATCCTCCGCACGGCCATCAAGATTGCCGACAGCGAGGGGCTGGCCGCCGTCACCATGCGCCGCATCGCCATAGAGCTCGGCGCTTCGGCCATGTCCCTTTACCGGCACGTACGCAACAAGGTCGAGCTCGTCCACCTGATGGCCGACGCCGCCTACGGCGAGCTACCGCTGCCCGCGCAGCCGCCGTCCGGCTGGCGCGCCCAGCTGGAGGTGTCGCTGCGGCTGCAATGGCGCCTCTACCGCCGCCACCCCTGGCTGTCCCAGGCCATCCCGCTCACCAGGCCCGAGTTCGTCCGCAACGGAATGGCGCACACCGAATGGGTGCTGCGGGCCATCGACGGCCTCGGTCTCACCCCGAACGCCATGCTGCACGCCAGCGTGTCCCTGGCCGGGTTCGTCCGCGGGGTCGCGGCGAGCCTGGAGGCCGAGGTCCAGGAGCGGGCGGAGAGTGACGACGAGTGGGCGCGGGCCAGGGAGGGGCAACTGGCCGAGGTGCTGTCCTCCGGCGGCTTCCCGACGATGGCCAGGGTCATCGTGCAGCCCGGACTCGACCTCGACCTGGACTCGCTCTTCGAGTTCGGGCTGCGGCGCCAGCTGGACGGGCTGGCCGTTCTGGTGGCCGGGGTGGCGCACGGACGCCACGATTAGGCGAATCCCAAGGATGCCTATATGCTCTCGGAGCGCCGCAACGAGTGAACTCGTAGCGGTGACCAGGGGCTATAGCGCAGCTGGTAGCGCACCTCCATGGCATGGAGGGGGTCTGGGGTTCGAATCCCCATAGCTCCACGTCGGATGGGGGTGGCTTGGTCGCATGTCCCCCTTCGGGGGGCATGCTCCCCGAGCATCCTCCTTAGTTACATCGGGGGATAACCCCCGAACCCCCAGCGTCGGGCCAATGGGCCTCGCTTTGCGAGGGCTGTTTTCTGCCAGTCGGGCCAATGGCCCGACCCCCTGTAGGGCCTCGCTTCGCTCGGGCGTTTTTTCTTTTTTTGGGTGCGGGCTTCGCCCGCTTTTTCCCTGTTGGTCATTCGGGCTGATTTAAGCGTGCTTGTCATTTCGACGTTGGATGGCGAATTCGCCGGAGGTCTGGGCTCGGTTAATGGGGCGCTTTGGTTTTCGGGGATTTTTCTCGTTATCAGTGGCGACACGCCCATTTCATAAGAGCTGCTGTCATATCAGTGCGCGCATTAGGAGCGCCAGGTCCGGCCCGTAGCATGCGTCACGAGTGGATGATCACTGCGGATTTCGCCGTCTTGACCTGGGGTGCACGTGTCGGACCACAAGAAGAGAGCTGCTGTCGGGCGACGGCTGTCCAGGGCCGGGCTGGTCCTTGCCATGACAGCCGGCCTGGTGTGCGCGTTGGGGAGTGGATCGGGTGCCGGGGTCGGCTCGGGTGCGCTGGCACCGGTCGTCGCGGTGTCTCCGGCCGGTGGCGCGGCCCCCGCAGGTCCGGATGGTGCAGGTCCGGCCGACGGTGCGGCCGCCAAAAATCCGGCCGGCGGTGTGGTCTCCAAGGGGCCGGGGTGCTCGACGAGGTCCTCGTGTTCATCGCGCCCGTCCTGCTCGGCGACGGGGTCCGGCTGTTCGACCGGCCGGGCGGGACCAACGTCAAGCTCGAACGCCTCAGCCTGGCCGGCGCGCCGCAGTCGACGAACCTCTGGTTCCGTGTCGCCGGGTGAGGGAGGGGTTGTTGACGGCAGTTGGTTTAGTGATAAAACAAACTAAAGGCCGTCGGTGGCAGGGGGATCGTGGTGCGAACCCGTCGTCTCAGCGCAGCGTTCCTGGCGATCCTGCTGGCCGTCCTCACCCTGGGCGGGCCACCCGCGAGCGCCGCCCGGAGCCGGGCGCACGAGGTCACCTACGACCGCTACTCGCTGAAGATCGACGGGCGGCGGGTGGTGGTCCAGGCGGCGGAGTTCCATTACTTCCGGCTGCCGAGCCCGGCTCTGTGGCGGGACGTGCTGGAGAAGTTCAAGGCCGGCGGGTTCAACGCGGTCTCGCTCTACTTCGACTGGGCCTACCACTCGCCCAAGCCGGGCGTGTACGACTTCACCGGCGTACGTGACGTCGACCGGCTGCTGCGGGAGGCCGAACGGGCCGGTCTGTACGTCATCGCGCGCCCCGGACCGTACATCAACGCCGAGACCACGGGCGGCGGCTTCCCCGCCTGGCTGAA
Organism: Nonomuraea sp. NPDC049269; assembly: GCF_043197155.1. Taxonomy (NCBI): domain Bacteria; kingdom Bacillati; phylum Actinomycetota; class Actinomycetes; order Streptosporangiales; family Streptosporangiaceae; genus Nonomuraea; species Nonomuraea sp. NPDC049269. The sequence goes on along the minus strand of NZ_JBICSO010000004.1, from coordinate 968,434 downwards.
GACGGTCGAGGGCCGGGGCCGGTCCAGCGATCCCGGCTACACCGCCGCGTACCGGGACTGGCTCGGCCACATCGACCCGATCATCGCCCGGCACCAGATCACCCGCGGCGGCTCGGTGATCGTCTACCAGGCGGAGAACGAGTACGCCGTCAACACCGACCGGCAGTACATGGCGGACATCCAGTCGAAGGCCCGCGCGGACGGGATCGACGTGCCGATCAGCCACAACCAGTGCTGCGACAACGCGTCCTGGACCACCGACTGGTCCTCGGGCCTGGGGGCCGTCCAGCTTCCCGGCGTGGACGACTACCCGCAGTCCTTCGACTGCGCCAACCCGGCCACCACCTGGGGTCCGTGGGGTGAGGGCGTCACCGAGCGGGCGAGCCAGGGGAGCCCGGTGTTCGCCGCCGAGTACCAGGCCGGCGCCATCGACACGCTCAACGCCGGGTACGCGGGATGCAGGGAGCTGACCGGGCCCGCCTACATGCGGTTCTTCTACAAGAACAACCTGATCACCGGCGGCGCGACGATGTTCAGCTACTACATGGGCTACGGCGGCACCAACTGGGGCTGGCTCGCCCAGCCCAACGACGCCTACACCTCCTACGACTACGGCGCGGCGATCACCGAGACCCGGCAGCTGACGGACAAGTACGACGAGTTCAAGCGGCAGGGCTACTTCCTGCGGGCCGTCACCCCGATCGCCCAGACCGACCCCGTCACCGGCCCTGCCTCCGACAACCCGGCGGTGACCACGGTGACCCGCGCCAATCCCGGGACCGGCACCCAGTTCGTGCTCGTGCGGCACGCCAACCGCGCCGCCGGCTCCACCGACGCGGCCACGCTTGCCTGGACCACGCCCGACGGCGGCTATTCCGTGCCCGTCCAGGTGCGCGGGCGCGAGGCGAAGGTCCTGGTCGCCGGGTACGACCTCGGCGGGCAGCGGCTCGTCTACTCCACCTCCGAGATCATGACCCACCTGACCACGGGCGGCCGGGACCTCGCCGTGCTGTACGGGAGCGACGGGTCCGCGGGCCGGACCGTGCTGCGTTACTCTTCCGCTCCCGTGGTCAAGGTCCTCGACGGTTCGATCACCTCGGCCTACGCCTCGGGCGATCTCACCCTGAACTACACGCACACCGGCCTGGCCCGGGTGCTGATCACCGGTGGCGGCCGGCGTCCGCTGCTGCTCCTGCTCGGTACCGAGGCGCGGGCGGCGACGTTCTGGCAGGCCGGCTCGGTCCTCGTGCGCGGCACCTCGCTGCTGCGGTCGGCGGACGTGCGCGGGGACACCGTCAGCCTGCGCGCCGACAGCGCGCGGGCCGGTGACGTCGAGGTGTTCGGCACCGCTCGCGCTCTCGTCGTCAACGGCGAGAAGGTGGCGGCCACCAGCACGCCCAGTGGCTCCCTGCTGGGGTCCCTGCCCGGCCCCCGACCGGTTCGCCTGCCCGCGCTGACCCGCTGGCGGACCATGGCGGAGGCGCCCGAGGCGGTGCCCGGCTTCGACGACTCCACCTGGACCGTGGCCGACCACACCACCACCGCGATCCCGTACGCGCCGAAGACCCAGCCCGTCCTGTTCGCCGAGGAGTACGGGTTCGACTACGGGAACGTCTGGTACCGGGGCAGGTTCACCGCCACCGGCACGGAGACCCAGGTGGCGCTCAACGCGATCACCGGCCGGCGCGGGACGTACCTGGCCTGGCTGAACGGTCACTACCTGGGCTCGGCCGCCGGGGGCACCCAGGCGGACTCTGACACCCGCAACCCAGATCCCGGCCCCGGGAACTTCGCCATCCCCGCAGGGCTCCTCAAGTCGGGCGAGCAGGCCGTCCTGGCGGTCCTCGTGCAGAACATGGGCCACAACGACGACTGGACCGCCGACGACAACCGGTTCAAGCAGCCGCGCGGCCTGTTCGGCGCGGCCGTCAGCGGGTCTTCGGCAGCGATCTCCTGGAAGATCCAGGGTGCCCGGGGCGGCCGTGAACTGGTCGATCCCGCACGCGGTCCGCTCAACACCGGCGGCCTGTACGGCGAGCGGGCCGGCTGGCACCTGCCCGGATACCGGGACGGCTCATGGCAGGAGACGTCCACGCCGTCCGCCCAGACCCCTGGTGTGCGGTGGTATCGGACCACGTTCGGGCTGAACCTGCCCGGCGACCAGGACACGCCCATCGCCCTGCGGTTCGGTGGCGAGCTTCCGGTCGGTGCACGGGTGCTGGTGTTCCTGAACGGCTGGAACCTCGGCCAGTACTCCGGCGATCTCGGCCCGCAGCGGGACTTCTCCCTGCCCGAGGGCGTACTGGATCCCCTGGGCGACAACACGCTCGCGCTCGCGGTCACGACGGCCACCGGCACCGCCCTGGGCCCGGTGAGCCTGGTCACGGCGGGCAACGTCCGAGGTGGCGCCCGCAAGTGAAAGAAAGTTTTTAGCGGGATGGTGTCAGGGAAAATTTCTTCCTGACGCATATTGACCTGGTCCGTGATCACTGGCAACTCTGGTACAGGAGAGCCCAGGGTGAAAGGACCCCCCTCGATGGTCACAGTTCGCGCGTTCGCCTCGGGGGATGAGACCTCCCTGATCGACGCCTGGAACCGGAGCATGCCAGGCGATCCGACCACCTCCGGCTGGTTCCGCGACTGCGTGCTGCTCGACCCGAACTTCGACCCCGAGGGGCTCCGGGTCGCCGTGATCGACGGACGGGTGGCCGGCTGCGCGTACGCCGTGCGCCGGCTCACCCCGCTCGCCCCGGGCACCGACCTGGAGCCGGAGACGGGCTGGATCCCGTTCTTCTTCGTCGCGCCCGAGCAGCGGAGGACCGGGCTCGGGCGGCGGTTGCTCAGTGAGGCGATCGCCTTCCTTGAGGCCCAGGGCAGGATCAGGATCGACTTCTCCTCCTACACGCCCAACTACGTGCTGCCGGGAGCCGATGCCGAGCTCTACCCCGACGGGTTCCGGCTGCTGAGCGGGCTGGGGTTCGAGACGCTCTACTCGCCGGTCGCGATGGACCGCACCCTGGTCGGTTACGCGATGCCGGACGAGGTGCGCGCGCTGCTGGCCAAGCGTGAGGGCGAGGGGTACGAGTTCCGCAGCCCGTACGAGGGGGAATTGCCGGAGCTCATCCGTTTCGCGGCCGGTGTCTTCAACCCGGACTGGGGCGAGGCGATCAGGCAGCACCGCGACACCAAACGCATGATCATCGCGAAGAACAAGGGGATGGTTGGGTTCGCGTTATACGGGGCCTACCGGGGGATTCCTGGGCGGTTCGGGCCGTTCGGGGTTGATCCGGAGGAGCGGGGCACCGGGCTCGGCAAGATCCTCCTCCACCTGACCATGACCATGATGCGGGCCGAAGCCCTGCACAGCTCCTGGTTCCTGTGGACCGGCGAGACCAGCCCGGCCGGCCACCTCTACACCAGGGCCGGTTACCAGGTCACCAGGCGCTTCCACGTGATGAGGCGGTCGGCGTGACCATCGGCGGCCACGCGGGCGAGGGGCGCTGGACGCACTGCCGGCAGGCTCAGCCGTAGCGGCGGGTCAGTTCTCCGGCCGTCGCGGCGATGCGCTCGCGGAGCTCGGCGGGGGCGAGGACCTCGACGTCCGTGCCGAGCCGGAGGAACTCGCCCGTCGCGTGGTCGATCGACTCGATCGGGACCGTCACCCGAGTCCAGCCCTCGCCGTCGGGCGGCTGCGCGGTCTCCTTCGCCGCCGCCACCACGCCGGGCGTCATCAGGTTGGCCAGTAGCCGCATCCCCTGCGGCGACAGCCGGACCACCGCCTCGCCCCACCGCAGCCGGGCCTCGAACTCGGCCAGATACGCCTGCCAGTAGGCGGCCAGGTCGAAGTCGCCGGGCCGGGTGAAGCGCTCGGGCAGCGGGTGCAGGCTGAGGATCTGCGACACCCGGTAGGTGCGCACCTGGTCACCGGAGCGCGCCACCAGATACCAGAGCCCGGCCTTGACCACCAGCCCGTACGGCTCCAGCCGCCGCTCGACCTCCTGGGGCGCCTTCCAGCGGCGGTAGCTGACCTCCAGGACACGCTCGTTCCACACGGCGTCGGCCACGGCGGGCAGGTGTGTCACCGGCTGCGGGTCGCGGTACCAGGTCGGGGCGTCGAGGTGGAAGCGCTCCTGGACCCGCCCGGCCCGGTCACGCAGCTCGACCGGCAGCGCGGCCATCAGTTTGAGCTGCGCGGCCGTCACCACGGCGGCCAGCCCCAGCTCGGCAGCGGGGCCCGGCAGCCCGGCCAGGAACAGCGACTCGGCCTCGTCCGTGGTCAGCCCGGTGAGCCTGGTGCGGTAACCGTCGAGGAGTTGGTAGCCGCCCTTCGGCCCGGCGTCGCCGTAGAGCGGGATGCCCGCGGTGTGCAGCGACTCGACGTCGCGGTAGATCGTCCGCACCGAGACCTCGAGCCGGTCGGCCAGCTCCTGGGCCGTCATGCGCCCGCGCGTCTGCAGCAGCAGGAGGAGGGAGACCAGCCGGGAAGCACGCATTTCACTGACACTACCTGTCAGTGACCCAGGACTACGTTCGGCCGCATGAACGACTTCGACTTCTTGCCCGGCTCCTGGAACGTCGTCAACCGCAGACTCGTCAAGCCGCTGACCGGCAGCGACGAGTGGGACGAGTTCCCCGGCACCAGCGTGGCCAGCCGCCACTTCGACGGCGCGGCGAGCTTCGACGAGATCAAATGCCCGACCAGGGGCTTCACCGGGCTGACCATCCGGATCTTCAACCCCGCGACCGAGCAGTGGTCCATCTATTGGGCGAGCACCTCAAGGGGCTCGCTCGACCCGACGCCCATGGTCGGCCGCTTCGACGGTGACCGGGGCGAGTTCTACGGCGAAGAGCAGCACGAAGGCACGTCGGTACGCTGCCGGTTCATCTGGACCGTGCACGGCCCGGACGCCTGCCGGTGGGAGCAGGCGTTCTCGGCGGACGGCGAGCAGACCTGGGAGACGAACTGGACCATGGACTTCACGCGGGCGTGACGCTGTCCAGGACGTCGTCGAGGGCGCGGCGGGCGGCGTCGCCGTCGGGCACCGTACTGCCGTACACGTACGAGAGACCGCCGTCGCCGGTGTGCACCGCCACGATGCGGACATAAGCCGGATCCTTGGTGGCGCTCTTGAACACCACCCGGAACGACGCCGTGGCCGCCGGCCGGCCGCCGACCTCCAGCACCCGGGTACGCAGCCCGTCCCGGCTGCCCAGGTCGGGCAGGAGCCGCCGGGCCGTGTCCAGCGCCACGGCGTCGGCCCTGGCCTGCAACTGCTCAGAGGTGGCGGCGGCGCCGCCGATGCCGCCCTGCTGCTGCGGGAAGGCGACCACGACCGCGCCGCCCGCCGAGATGCCCGAGGTGTACGACGGCCGGTCGGCCTTCTTCCAGCCCGCCGGGATCAGGTAGGACACCTGCGCCTTGGTGTCGGTGATCCGCGCCGGCTCCTGCGAGCCCGGTTTGGCGGGCGGCTCGGCGGTGCTCCTGCCCCATAAGAGGGCTGCCACGGCCACCGCGGCCACCAGGATCGCGATCCCGCCGACCACGATCACCCACCACCAGCTCGACTTCGGTGGCTTGGCCTCGAACTGGGGGACGTCGGGGAGCATGTCGGGCGTGTACGGCAGGTGCTGGGTGTAGGGAGAGTGGGCGGGGTCGGGTTCCTGGGGTGGTGGCCCGGGTTGTGGCCAGCGGTGCCTGATGGTCCGGTTGGGGTCGGGGCCGGGTGGGTCCGGCGGCTCTTGAGTCATGATCAGCCCTGCGGGTTCTGCCAGCCCGGCCGCTCAGGGTCCTGCCAGCCCGGCTGCGGGGCCGGGGACGGCTGAGGCGGGGACTGCGGCTGCCACTCGGCCGGTGCCTGGGGTTGCGGCTGCTGCCAGCCGCCGTACTGCTGCTGGGCTTGCTGCCAGCCCGGTGCCTGCGGCTGCTGCGCCGGGGTGCGGCGGGCGACCACGGCCCAGATCAGCAACCCCACGCCCGCGGCGGTGAAGAGCATGCCGATCAGGTCGATCACGAACACCACCGGGCCGAACGCGTCCGCGCCGAGTGCCCCGACCAGGCTCGGTATCGCGAAGATGCGCACGATGCTGTACACCTCGCCGAGCAGGAGCACGACGCAGCCGAACAGCCCCAAGGTAGCCGCCCTGCCGTGCTCCGCCTTCGCCTTGACCATCAGCACGACGCCCACGACCAGCAGGGCCATCATCCCCAGCGCGAGGATGACGTACAACACACTCGAGAGTGCCATGTTCCCGTCTTTCAGCTCTGTCACGTAAGTTTCGGCTTTCGCGCAATATGTTCGAGACGCGACGTTACGTGGATTGGCGCGCGCTTTCCACTGCCTTGGTGATCGAGCGGAGATCCATGTCGCCTTGGTAGCGGACGCCGTTCAGGAACAGCGTGGGCGTTCCGCGGACGCCGCTCGCGCGGCCCGACTCCTCGTCCCGGGTGATCGGCGCCGCCTGCGCGGGTATGTCGGACCACGGCTCGACGTCCAGTTCGTCGGCGTAGCGGGCCAGGTCGGTGTCGGTCAGGAAGCGCTGGTTGTCGTAGAGGGTGTCGTGCATCTCCCAGAACCGGCCCTCCTTCGCCGCGGCCTCGGCGAGCAGCGCGGCGGGATACGCCCGAGGGTGGATGGTGCGGAGCGGGAAGTGCCGGAAGACCAGCCGCACGTCGCTGTTCTTCTGCAGTAGTTCGTCCAGGATCGGATGGAGACGTCCGCAGTAGGGGCACTCGAAGTCGCCGTACTCCACGATCGTCACCGGCGCGTCCGCCGGTCCCCGTACGTGGTCGTCCGGTCCCACGGGCTCGGTCAGCAACTCGGGCAGCTCCTCCTCGGGCTCGGCGTCGGGCGGCGCGCACACCCCGCCCCGGTCCCAGGCCAGCCGGAAGATCACCCCACCCAGCAGCGCCGCCAGCAGCGATCCGGCCAGAATGCCGATCTTCGCCTGGCTCTGCACCGCCGGGTCGTCGAAGGCCAGGTCCACGATGAACAGCGCCACCGTGAACCCGATGCCGGACACCGCCGCCCCGCCCAGCAACTGCCCCCATACGAGGTTTCCGGGCAGGATCCCCCAGCCGAACTTCAGCGGCAGCCAGGTGCCCAGCGAGATGCCGACGAACTTCCCCAGCAGCAGCCCGGCCGCCACCCCGAGCGTGATGGGCGACGTCATGGCCGTGCGCAGTGCTTCACCGTCGAACCGGACACCGGCGTTGGCCAGCGCGAAGATCGGCACGATCACGTAGCTGCTCCACGGGTGGAGCAGGAGCTGCAGCCGCTCGTTCACGGACACGGCGCGCCGCAGCGTGCGCGTCGCCTCCCTGGCCGCCTCCGCGCTCGGGTCGTTGGTGAACTCGTGCACGGCCTCGTCGGCGCGCAGCAACTTGGTGTCGGTGGGCGCGTACACGAACACCAGGATGCCCAGCGCGATGCCGATCAGCGTCGGATGCACGCCGCTCTCCAGCGTGGCCACCCACAGCGCGAACCCGAGCACGATGTACGCGGGCGGCCGCCAGATCCGCAGCCACCGCAACGTCATGATCGCCGCCAGCAGCGCCGCCGCGACCACCAGCGAGACGACGTCCAGGCTCTCGGTATAGAAGATCGCGATGATGATGATCGCCAGCACGTCGTCGACGATCGCCAGCGTCAGCAGGAACACCCGCAACGGCTCCGGGCAGCGCGCCCCCACGATGGCGAGCATGCCCAGCACGAACGCGGTGTCGGTGGCGATCGGCACTCCCCACCCACCGGCCCCGGGCCCACCCGCGTTCAGGGCCAGGTAGACACCGGCGGGCACCATCATCCCGCCCAGCGCGGCCACGGCCGGCACGCCGATCAGCCGCCGATCCCGCAACTGCCCGAGCCGGGCCTCGTACGAGATCTCCAGGCCGATGACGAAGAAGAAGACGGTCATGAGGCCGTCGTTGACCCAGTGGCGCAGGTCGAGGTCGAAGGAGGCGCTGCCGAACGACAGGCCCATGGTGGTGTGCCAGAAGGATTCGTAGGTGTCGCCCCAGGGCGAGTTGGCCCACAGCAGGGCGAGCAGGGTTGCCCCCAGCAGCACGCTGGTGCTGCCCGTCTCGGTCTTGAAGAATGCCCGCAACATGGTCCGACCCCCGAAGCCCGATCATAGGCTCCACGGCCTACTCGGGTCGCTATGGGGACAAACCGGACCGCTGATGGCCCCTGCCTCCGCCGCTCCACCGCGCTTCAGGCGGTGGAGCGGCGAGCCGTTGGTTCGAGCGCTTCCGGAGAGGGGCTGCTCGGGACGGGATCGCGCCGCTACCGGATGCTCATGAATTCGGGGTGGGTGTGGGGGTGGGGGTCGGGGTTTCCGAGACCGAGGTCGTCGGGTCGGGGGTCGGGGTTTCTGCCGGTGTCTCTGTCGGGGTCACGGTCTCTGTGGGGGTGGGGCAGACGGCCGGGGTTCGCCACTTCGGCTGGCCGGTCAACCACTGCTTCGGCGGCCACCAGTCGCGGTTGCGCCAGGACATTTTGGTGGGCCGCGACAGGTCGAAGACGTAAGCGGCCGTGGCCGCCGTCTCGCCGGTGCCGGCCGTGGGCGTGGGGGTGAGGGTTTCGGTGGGGGTGGGGGTGAGGGTTTCGGTGGGGGTGGGGGTGACGGATTCGGTGGGGGTGGGGGTGACGGATTCGGTAGGGGTAGTGGTGGCGGTTTCGGTGGGAGTAGTGGTGGGGGTTTCGGTGGCGGTGGGGGTCGGGGTTTCGGTGGGAGTCTCGGTGGGGGTGGTGGTTGTGGGGGCGGTTATGGTGGCGGTCACCGACACCCAGTCGCCTTCCTTGACCGCGCTGGTGCCGCGGCGGCCCGCGATCGTCCGGGTGGACTCGTCGATCGCGTACACCTTCTCGAAGCCGTCCTGGCCCTTCACGGTGATCGAGTCCTCAGCGACCGCGGTCGCCTGGCCGGTCTGGGCGAGCAGCGTGATGACGCCGCAGCCGTCCTTGGTCGCCACCGCGAACTCGCCGTGCATCGCGCCGACGAAGCCCCACGGGCTGATCGGCGGTAATGCGGGCGTGGTGGGTGACGGGGTCGGTGTCTCCGTGGGCGTCTCGGTGGGGGTCTCGCTGACCGTCGCCGTGGGAGTCGGCGATTCCGTCGGTGTCGTCGCCGTTCCCGACGCCGCCGCCGCGGACACTCCGATCCCGCCCGTCGCCACCAGCGCGATGGTCGCGGTGACGATCAGCGACCGTGGGACGCGCCTGCGTGGCTCGTCTGGTGCGATCGATAGTTCGTCGTTTGGTTGGTCAGAACTCGTTGGCGTCACTATGTCCTCCAGCTGAGTTGTTCCGATTCAATCCCGGCCGGTCTAAACCGGGAGTAAACCGGACGACTGCCGCATCCGAGGCTCGCTGCCCACCTGTACCGCTTGAAACCGGCTCTATTCGACTTAGCAGCGCTAAGCTGGCAGTCGATGGACAGCGACAAGCGGCCCCGGCTGAGCCGCGAGACGATGATCGAGACGGCGCTGCGGCTGCTCGACGAGGTCGGGCTGGAAGGGCTGACGGTGCGCCGGCTCGCCGCCGAGTTCGGCGTGCAGTCGCCGGCGCTCTACTGGCATATCCGCACCAAACAGCAGCTACTCGACGGGATGGCCGACGCGATCATCCTGGGCGCCGGGATGGGGCCGCCGCACGACGGCGAGTCCTGGCAGGAGTGGCTCGGCCGCCGCGCCCGCGCCTACCGCGACTCGCTGCTCGCCCACCGCGACGGTGCCCGGATCGTGTGCACCGCGGCTCAGCTCGGTCCGGCGACGGTCCGGATGTTCGACCAGGAGGTGGCCGGCATGGTGGGCCGCGGATTCACTCCGGTGCTGGCGCTGCGGACGATCACCAGCGTCGCCCACTATGTCAACGGGTTCGTCCTCCAGGTGCAGGGCGAGCGTTCTTCGGCTGCACCGGCGGACCTGCTCGCCGACCAGCTCGACGGCGGCACGTCGGCCCCGCTGATCGCGGCCCTGCTGGAGGGCGGCGACCCCCTCGGTGAGGAAGCCTTCGAACATGGGCTGGGCGTCCTCATCGACGGCACGGCCGCGGGCCTCCCTGACGCTGGAAGGCAATGAGCCCGGGCCCCGCGCGGCCCGGGCTCATTGGGTCATTACCGGGTGATCTTGACGTCGTCCACGCCCGCCTCGACCAGGCTCGCCCCTGACGCGTCGGCGGCCTCGATCAGGATGCGGACGCTCTGCCCGGCGAAGGCGGAGATGTCGGCGTTGGCCGTGCTCCAGGCTCCGTCACGGTTGCTCGCGGCCCCCAACTGCTGGAACACCGTGCTGGTAGTGCTCCCCACCACCCTGACGCGGAAGAAGTCGGCGGTGGAGGCGTTGCTGCCGTGCGCGAGATACCACGAGAGCGACAGCCTGAGCGTCCCGCCGGACGGCAAGGTGATCGCCGGCGACTGGATCGAGGTGGTGCCACCGTCAATGTCGAAGTCACCGGCGGCGGTGCCCGCGAGCCGGCCCGTCACCAGGTCGTTGGTGCCGCTCACCGTGGTGCCGAGCTGCTTGGCGCCGCTGGACGTCGTCGCCTCCGGGTCGCCGCGCTCCCACTGGCCGGTGGTGGCGGTGTCGGTGCCGCCGGCGTTGGTGACCCAGCCGGAGGCGGTCTCGAACGTGTCCGACCAGACGGTCGTGGGCGGTACGGCGGTGGCGATCGTCCAGACGGAGTACGCGATGGCGTCGGCGTTGCGGTCGAGCGCGGTGTCGTTGATGTTGGCGCTCGTGTCGCAGGAACGGTGGTAGCAGGCGTCGAACGCCTGGCCCGACGTACCGCCCCAGAGCTGCGCCTGCGCGCTCGACTTGATCCCCTCCGCGCCCGTGAACGTGCCGCCCGCCGCGATGCCGACGGCGATGAACGGGCCGTAGTCGGAGCGGCCGTCGAAGTCGGTGCCGCGGGTCGGGACGCCGATGGAGGAGAAGTACGCCGCCAGGGTCTGCTCCAGTTCCGCCGACCCGGCCGGGCCTGGCCCCGAGCCGACGCCGTCGGAGTTGTCGCCGTCGTAGAGGAAGTAGCCGGGGTTGGGGGAGCCGACCATGTCGAAGTTCAGGTACGCCTTGATCTTGGCGCGTTCGGTGGCGGGCAGGTTGTTCACGTAGAACTGTGAGCCGCGCAGGCCCAGCTCCTCGGCGCCCCACCAGGCGAAGCGCAGGTGCTTCGTGGGCTGCAGCGCCTGGCGTGAGACCTCCAGCGCCACCTCCAGGATCGACGCCGAGCCCGAGCCGTTGTCGTTGATGCCGGGGCCGGCGGTGACGCTGTCGAGGTGGGAGCCGGTCATGAGGATGTCGTTGGGGTCGCCGCCGGGCCAGTCGGCGATCACGTTGTAGCCGGTGGCGCCGTTGTAGGTGAAGGACTGCAGCGTCGTGGTGTACCCGGCGGCGTCGAGCTGGCCCTTGACGTAGTTGGCCGAGGCCAGGTAGCCGGGCCGGCCGTGCGCGCGGGTGCCGCCGTTGTTGGTGGCGATCGTCTGCAGCTGTGCCAGGTGGGCCTTGACGTTGGTGAGGGAGATGTTCGGCGGGGCGGCCGCGACGGCCGCTGACGCGGGCGCGCTGAGCGCCAGGGGTAAGGCCAGTGCGAGTGCGCCTAATGCTGCGAGGAGCTTCATCGGGTGCCTCCGTGGGGGGTGGACAGAGGGGAGATCGCTCGGTAGATCCCGGTCTGGGACGTTGGGCAAGCGCGGACAGCCCCGTAAACAGCCGCGCTGCCTGAACGTAACGAGCGGACCTCATCCTGAGAAGACCCATTTGTCACAACTGTCCAGCCACGCTCAATCCGAGCCTCAGGCCCGTACGGTGAGGACGGCGCGGGCCTGGCCGCCGTTCTGGCAGTAGACGACCACCGAGTACGTGCCTGCTCGGACGGCCTTGAACGACGGCGTCCAGGCGACGGTGGACGCCGGGGCGACCGCCCTGCGCGGGCTGAGGGCGCCGGAGGCCACGCCGCGGACCGTGGACCCGCCGCACACCGCCGTGACCGTCACCTGCCGGCCCACCCTGACCGAGGCGGGGCTGACTCCGGCGCCCGCGTTGATCGCCGACACGGCGATGCCACCGGGCTGCTGCGCCGGAGGGGCGCCGGTCGGGGCGGCCGTGGGCTTGGTCGTGGGCGTCGCGGTGGTGGTCGGCGCTGTGGTCGGGGGCGTCGTCGTCGGGGTGGTCGTGCCGCCGCCGAAGGTCACGTCCGAGCAGGAGTAGAACGCCTCGGGGCTGTCGCTGCGCTGCCAGATGGCGTAGATCAGATGGCGGCCCTGCTTGGCGGGGAGCTTGCCCTGGAGGGTGTAGGCGCCGTCCGTCAGAGCGGGGTCCCGCTGGGTGAGGAACGGCTTCGACTCCAGGTCCGACCACTTGAGCGGCTTCGAGGGGTCGTAGCCGTCCTTCGTGACGTACAGGTCGAAGGAGCCCTTGTGCGGAGCGGTGGCCCGGTAGCGGAAGGTGAACGACGCGCCGCTCGCCATGCCGGTGGCGGGCCAGTCGGCGCGCGCCTGGTCGAAGCCGCGGTACTTGTCGCGGCCCGCGCTGCACAGCTTGCCGTCCGGGATGATCTCGCGGTGCCTGCCCGCGGCGTTCGCCAGGTTGACCTCGTTCCAGTCGTAGAGCGGCTGGGTGCCGCCGATTTCCACGGCCTTCTTGCAGGCCGCGGACTTGGGGCTCTCCGGGTTCTCGCTGAAGCAGACCATGGTCCGGCTGGGCGGGTTGTTCATGGTGCCGTGGGCGTCGGCGGCGCCGGGCGCGACGGTCAGGACGAACAGCGTGGGCGCGGTCAGGACGGCGGCGGCGATGGCCTTGCGGTTGATCTGCATGTAGATCACGTTGAAGCATGAAAAAGGGTGAAAAATGCTCTTTAAACAGCTCTTAAGGTTGGCTTAGGCGGCTTTTCAGTACGGCGGATCCAGACCTGCACCTGGGCCCCGCCCAGCGACGAGCGGTCCAGCCGGAGCGACCCGCCGGACGACTCCGCCAGCCGGCGGGCGATGTCGAGGCCGAGCCCGGTCGAGCCCGCGCCGCTGGTGCCCCGCTCCAGCGCCGCCTCCGGATCGGCGATGCCGGGACCGGCGTCGGAGATCAGGATGCCGACCGTGTCCTTGCCCTCATGCAGGGACACGCTGAACGCGGTGCCCTCGGCGGTGTGCCGGAACACGTTGCCGAGCAGCGCGTCCACCGCCGCCGTCAGCTCGGCCGCGGGCACCGGCACCCGTACCGGCAGGGTCGCGCCGATGAGCTGCCACGGCCGCTGCTGGTCCTCCGCCAGCGCCGACCAGAACGTCAGCCGGTCACGCAGCACCTGTGCCGCGTCGCAGGCCCGGTCGGCGCGCGACGGCCGCCTGGCCGCGGAGATGATCGTGTCCACCTCGCCCTCCAGCCGGGCAAGCGCCTGCCTGCTCGGCTCGGCCTGCGTACCGAGCTGGTCGAGGCTGAGCCGGAGCGCGGTGAGCGGTGTACGCAGCCGGTGGGACAGGTCGGCGGCCAGCTCGCGTTCAGCGGCGAGCAGGTGCGTGACCCGGTTGGCCATCGCGTTGAACGCCGTGGCCGCCGCGACCAGCTCCGGCGGTCCCTCGGGATGGATGCGCTCGCTCAGGTCGCCCGCGCCCAGCGCGGTGGCCGCCGAGCCGAGCCGGCGGGCCGAGCGGACCACGCGGGCGCCCAGCCGGTCGCCGACCAGTACCGAGCCGAGCACGAGCACCACGGCCACGCCGGTCAGCACCGCCCAGGACGTGCCGACCCCACGGTTCAGGTCGTCGGCCGGCACGAACACCTCGATCACCGCGCCCCGGTCGCCGTCCAGCGCGACCGGCCGGAGCAGCACCTGGCCCGCCGGCAGCTCGACGGTGCCGGCCCTGGTCTGCGCCGCCGCCCGCGCCACGTCGGCGGCCGGGGCGCGGGACGTGCCCGCGGTCGGGCCGCCCTTGACATGGATGGCGAGCAGGCCGCGCCGGCCCGCGTCGGTGCGGGCCATCGCGTGGGCGAGGTCCTCCGTCCTGGTGGTCAGGGCCAGCACGGGGACCAGCGCCGACGCCTGGCGCTCCGCGCCGGCCACCGCCCTGCTCCGCGCGGTCTCCTTGACGATCAGGGCGAGCGGCACCAGGAAGGCCAGCACCACCATCGAGGTGACGGCGACCATCAGCACGGCCAGGGCCCGCCTCATCGGGGTGCGGACAGCATGACGCCGACACCTCGGACGGTATGCAGGTAGCGGGGGTTCGAGGCGCTTTCGCCGAGCTTGCGGCGCAACCACGACAGGTGCACGTCGATGGTCTGATCGTCCCCGTACGCCTGGTGCCAGACCTCGGTCAGCAGCTCCTTGCGGGTGACCACCCGGTCGGCCCGCATGGCGAGGTAGGCGAGGAGGTCGAACTCGCGCCTGGTCAGCGTGAGCGGCCCGCCGTCCAGCTCCGCCGCCCGCCGGTTGGCGTCGACGACCAGCCCGCCCACGCGCAGCACCTGCGGCGGTGGCGCGGACCTGGCCCGGCGCAGCACGGCGTCCAGCCGGGCGCCCAGGTGCCCGCCGGAGAACGGCTTGACCAGGTAGTCGTCGGCGCCCGCTTCCAGCAGCCGGACGATCTCGGTCTCGTCGTCGCGGGCCGTGGCCACGATGACCGGTACGTCGGAGATGCCGCGCACCATCTTCAGCGCCTCCGAACCGTCGAGGTCGGGCAGGCCGAGGTCGAGGATGACGGCGTCCGGCGGGTGCTGCGAGATCTCCCGCAGCGCGTCCAGGGCGCAGCCCGCGCTGCGCACCACGTGCTGCCGGCCGGCCAGCTCGCGGATGATCGCCGATCGGACGAATTCATCATCTTCGACTACAAGAACCGTCGCCATTCACCCCACCCGTACATAATCCTTGTCATGCGTCGCGCCTTTAGATACGTCGTGATCTGGTGTGGAGCCACCTTGGTCGCGATCTCAGTGTCGTGGTTCGGGGTGCGCGGCGTCTTGCGTACCGAGTTCGTGGACGATGTCCAAGTTGAGCCGTTTGTGGCGCAGGCGGTCTCGGACGGCGACCGTACTCCCTCGTCAACGCCCACACCCACCGAAACGCCCACCCCAACCCCCACGCGCACCAAGACGCCCACCTCCACCCTGACCAGCACCAAGTCGCCCACCCCAACCCCAACCCCAACCCGCACCAAGCCCGCGGTGCGGAACACGCCGGCGCCCGCACCCACGAGGACTCCGAAGAACCTGCGGGTGGTGTCGGTGAAGGGCGGGGAGGTGGCGTTCACGCTGGGCCCCGAGGGCTGCCGGCTGGTGTCGGCCACGCCCAGGGGCGGCTACACGGCCAAGGTCGCCAGGAACACCGGCTGGATCAGGGTGGACCTGGTCAAGGGCGAGCACGGCTCGGGCGTGTGGTGCATCAGTGGCGAGCAGCGTACGGACACCTGGGAGTACTGACGCTCGCTACTGCGGACGGCGTAGCCGAGCCATCGACCTGGGGCCGATTCCGGTCACCGCGCGAGGTGCCAGCGTTAGGGCATGGACGCACTGCGGAAAGCGCTGGGAGCCCTTTCGGTGGCCTATGCGCTGATCTTCTTCTGCGCGGCGCTGCTGCACACCGGGCTCAGGCTCGGCCCGCTGCAGGACGCCGTGATCGTACCGGCGTCGATCGTGGAGACGTTCTGTGGCGTGGTCCTGCTCATCGGCGCCCGTGGCGCGCTGACCGGCCGGCCGTGGGCGTGGGACGGGCTGATCTACACGCACGCGGCGGCGCTGGCCGGGGTGCTGATGGGGATACTCGCGCTGGCGTTCGGCGCGGCCGAGACGACCGCGCTGAACACCTGGTATCACCGCACGATGGCGACGCTGCTCATCGCGGGCCTGGCCGGCGCGCTCTACACGTCCAGGCTGCGCAGGTAGGCGTCGGCCTCGGCGACGTGGTCCTCGGTGAAGACGCGGATCCCGTGGAGCTCCAGCAGCGCCGTGGTGACGCCCTGGCCGGGCGTGCGGCGGCCCTGGAACGTGCCGTCATAGATGGTCAGCGCGCCGCACGAGGGGCTGCCCTCTTTCAGCACCGCCACCCGTACGCCGAAGGACCGCGCGACGGCGAGTGCCGACTGCGCGCCCGACAGGAACTCGGCCGTGACGTCGGACCCGTCGGCGGTGAGCACGCGGGCCGCCCCCGACAGCACGGCCGCGCCGCTCACCCCGCCCTCGATCTCGGCGGCCGGGCGGGGGACCGGCAGCCCGCCCTCCACCTCGGGGCAGAACGGCACCAGGCGGCCCTCCTCGCGCCAGGCGGCGAGCAGCGCGTCGGCGCTGGTCTTGGCGCCGCCGTCATAGCGCACCCGCCGGCCCATCAGGCAGGCGCTGACGAGGACTCTTTCCATACTGACGATCCTATGAGCGCGATAGGTACCAGCGAGACGGCGGCCAGCGCGATCGCGCAGCCGAACGCGTACGTGAACGGCTCCGCGACGCCCGCCCTGGTGAAGACCTGCAGCAGCACGGCCAGCAGCGCCACGCCGAACGACGACGCCAGCACCACGCCCGCCGCCCCGACCCCGCGCGGCCCGCTCCGGTCGGTGAGCTTGCCAGCGATCGGCATGGTCAGGGCGGCGCCGGCGCCCATCGGCGCCAGCAGCAGCCCCGCGTCGAGCGCGTCGCCGCCCTGGGCGAGCTGGCTGTAGAGCGGGACGAGCACGGTCACGCCGAACAGCGCGGCCGAGTAGCAGATCAGCGCGGCCACCGCGGCGGCGAACGTCCGGTCGCCGAACAGCCGCAGGTCCAGCAGCCCGCCCGGAGTCCGCCCCGCCCGCACCGCGAACACCGCCACCAGCGCGAGCCCGCCCCCCAGTGCCGGATGGGCGAGCGAGGCGCCGTTGCCCACCTCCGACAGGCCGAAGACCAGCGCGGCCAGGCCGGGGCAGAGCAACGCCAGACCGAGCACGTCCAGGCGGCTGTCACCGCTCGGGCGCCCGCCGGGCAGCAGCTTGATCGCGGCGAGCAGGGCGATGACGCAGACGGGCAGGTTCACCAGGAACAGCCAGCGCCAGTCGAGGTTCTCCACGATCACGCCGCCGAGCAGGGGCCCGAGCACCGGGGCCAGCATCGCGGGCACCGAGATCATGGCCATGCCCCGGCCCATCCGGTCCTGGCCCGCGGCCTGGGCGATCATCGCCTGGCCGACCGGCATGAGCAGGCCGCCGCCCAGCCCCTGCACCGCGCGGAAGGCGATCAGGGCGCCCACCGACCAGGCCGCGGCGCTCAGGGCGGAGCCGCTGGCGAACAGCGCCAGCGAGGTCAGCCAGACCGCCTTCGTCCCGAACCGGCCGACCGCCCAGCCGGTGACCGGGATCGACATGGACAGGGCCAGCAGATAGCCGGTGATCACCCACTGCATGGTGGACAGCGTCGTGTGGAAGTCGCAGGCCAGGGCGTTGACCGCCACGTTCATGATCGTCGTGTCGAGGATCGTCATGATCACACCCAGCAGGACCACCAGGCCGGTCGTCTTGAGGGGATCTCGTACGCTGTATCGCATGACGTACACCGTAACATCAATCGTACGGTGTATCGCCTCGCTTAGACTGAGCCCGTGAGTTCCGTCTGGTCGCGGCCCGCGCCGCAGCGACGTCCCGCGCTGACCCGGGAGGCGATCGTGGCCGCCGCGATCGTGATCGCCGACGCCGAAGGGCTGGGGGCGGTCTCGATCCGGCGGGTGGCCACCGAGTTGGGCGCCCGCGCGATGACGCTCTACTCCTACATCGAGCGCAAGGAAGACCTGCTCGACCTGATGGCCGACGAGGTCGCCGCCGAGGTGCTGGTCGACGAGCCGCTGCCGGAAGACTGGCGCGCGGCGATCCTGACCATCGCCCGGCGCGAGCGGGAGGTCGTACGCCGGCATCCGTGGCGGGTCGACCTGGTCGCCCAGCGCGTCTCCGTCGGGCCGAACGGCCTGCGCCATGTCGAGCAGTCGCTGGCCGCGCTCGACGGGCTGGAGGTGGATCAGCTGACCAAGTGGCGGATCCTGGCCACGGTCGACGACTACTCGCTGGGCTACATCATCCGCGAGTCGCTGGAGCGCGCCGCGCCCCGCACGATGGGCGTCAACGACGCCGAGCGGGCCGCCATCGCCGAGCCCTACATAGGGGAGCTGGTCGCGAGTGGCGCCTTCCCCCGGCTCGCGCCGCTGATCGAGGGCGGCGTGGCGGGCGCCGACGACACCTACGAGCGGGGGCTCAACTGGCTGCTGGACGGAATCGAGGGCGACCTACCCGGGCGATAGCCTTTTCCCGATGAACACCACCATCGCCACGATCGTGATCGTCGGCTCGCTGCTGCTCGCGCTGGCGAGCCTGATCACCGCGATCCGCAACCGGTCCATGGGCATGATCCTGCTCATCGGGTTCGCCGTGCTGGAGGTGGCGGTGCTGGTCCAGGCGGGCATCGTGATCGCCGCGGTCGTCGGCGGCCAGGGTCCGGCCGCGAAGGCCACGCTCTACGGCTACCTCGCCGGCCAGGCGGTCATCCCGCCCGCGGGGGTCTTCCTCGCGCTGGCTGAGCGGAGCCGGTGGGGGCCGGCGATCCTGGTCGTGGCCGGGTTCGCGATCGCGGTGATGACGGGCCGGCTGCTGCAGATCTGGCAGGGCCTCCCGTGACCGCGCCGTCACTCGGCAGCGGGCCGGGGCGGGCGCTCGTCGCCGTCTACGGGCTCTTCGCGCTCGCCGCGGGCTCGCGGGCCACGGTGCAGATCATCACCCGGTTCGGGGAGGCGCCGCTGGCCTACACGCTGTCGGCGTTCGCCGCGCTGGTCTACATCCTGCTGACCGTCGCGCTGATCCGTGGCGCGCGCACCCTCGCGCTGGCGGCGCTGGGCGTCGAGCTGGCGGGCGTGCTGCTCATCGGCACGGCCAGCGTCCTCGATCCGGCCGCCTTTCCCGAGGCGACCGTCTGGTCGGTTTATGGGAAGGGTTACCTGTTCATCCCGCTGGTCCTGCCGTTCGTCGGCCTCTACTGGCTGTTGCGCAGGCGTTAACCGATTGCGGGCCTGGGCAGGGGCCACCCCCATGAGCACGATCGAGCACTCAGTGGATGTCCAGGTCCCCGTCAGGGTGGCATACAACCAATGGACGCAGTTCGAGAGCTTCCCCGAGTTCATGGAGGGTGTCGAATCCGTCAAGCAACTCAGCGACACGCGTACGGCGTGGGTGACCGAGATCGCGGGAGTGAAGCGCGAGTTCGAGGCCGAGATCACCGAGCAGCATCCGGACGAGCGGGTCGCCTGGCGGTCGACCGACCGTCCGCACCAGGCGGGTGTGGTGACCTTCCACCACCTCGACCCGAACACGACCAGGGTCACGCTCCAGATGGAGTACGACCCCGAGGGGTTCATCGAGACGGCCGGCGACTGGCTGCAGATCGTCCGCCTGCGCATCAGGAACGACATGGAACGCTTCAAGTCGTTCATCGAGTCGCGCGGCGGCGAGACCGGCGGCTGGCGCGGCGAGGTGCCAGGACCGCACCAGAGCGGCTCCGGCTACGAACCCGGCGACCAGCCGGTGCCGCCCGGGACCGGGGGCCAGCTGCCGCCCGGCACCATCGGCGGCGGCGGCGAGTTCCCCGGGGGCGCCACGCTCCCGCCGCCCGGCCCGGTGCCCGGCCCGCCGCCTCCGCGTAACGAGCAGCTGCCGCCCGTCCTTTGACGGTGTGACGACAAGCCCCCCGAGCGTTTCGGGGGGTTTCGTCATGGTCTGGAATAAATGTGCGTTTCGGCCCTGTTAAGATGGCGATTCATCCCATGACTTGATGAGTGGAGGAAACGCCCCCGCATGAGTGTGCTCGCCCAAGAGACCAAAGGCAGATCCCTCGTCTGGCTCCTCGTGCTGGGTATCGTCCTCGCGGCGCTCAACCTGCGCACCGCCGTGACCAGCGTGGGCCCCCTACTGGACCAGCTCGCCGGCGCGCTCGGCATGTCCAGCGTCGGCACCGGCCTGCTCACCACGCTGCCGGTACTGGCCTTCGCCACGGTCGGCGCGGTCACGCCCACGCTGGCCCGGCGCGTGGGCGAGCACCGGCTGCTGCTGCTCGCGCTCGTCACGCTCGGCACGGGCATGCTCGTGCGGTCGCTGGTCGACTCCGCACCGGTGTTCCTGCTGACCAGCGCGGTCGCGCTGTCGGGCGGAGCCGTCGGCAACGTGCTCATCCCGACGCTGATCAAGCGCCACTTCCCCGCCAGAACCGGGATCATGACCACCGTCTACACCGTCGCGCTCGCCGTCGGCACCATGCTCGCCGCCGCGGCCACCGTGCCGATCGAGCGCGCGTCGGGTGACTGGCACATCGCGCTCGGCGTGTGGGCGGCCCTGGCCGCCGTGGCCGCCATTCCGTGGCTTGCGCTCCTGCGCAGTGAGCCGGAGCGGCACACCGGCCGGGGGGACGCGGGCATTCGCCGGCTTGCCCGGAGCAAGCTGGCCTGGATGGTCGCGCTCTACTTCGGCAGCCAGTCCATGATCGCGTACATCATGTTCGGCTGGCTCGCCACCATCCTCACCGAAGGCGGTTACACCACCGGCCAGGCCGGGCTGGTGCTCGGTGTGTTCACCGCGCTGAGCATCCCGGTCTCGATCCTGGTGCCCGTCATCGCCTCGCGCTTCGCCGACCAGCGGCCCGTCGTCGTCGGGCTCGTCGCCTGCTACGCCGTCGGCTTCGCCGGGCTGTGGCTCGCGCCGATCTCGACGGCGCCGGTCTGGGTGACGTTCGTGGCGATCGGTATGGGGTCGTTCCCGCTGGCGCTGATGATGCTCGCCCTGCGCACCCGTACGCCGGAGTCCACCGCCGCGCTGTCGGCGTTCGGGCAGAGCGCCGGGTACCTGATCGCGGGTGCGGGGCCGCTGCTCGTGGGGGTGCTGCACCAGATGACCGGTGGGTGGACGCTGCCGTACGCGCTGATCTTCGGGGTGCTGGTCGTGCAGCTCTTCACCGGCCTGTACGCGGGACGGAACCGCTACCTCGAGGACGAGTCCTCGTCGCTGAACGACGAGCGCGTGCCTGCCACAATAGGCGGATGAATTCGACAGTCGTCACCTTCCCCGACGGTCATGTCAGTGGCCGTTCGGAGATCGTCGGGGTCGTGCCGGCGGGGGGCCGGCAGGGCCTCGTCGTCGCCGAAACTCCGTTCCACCCGCTTGATCACACCTGGCCGGACCAACCGGCGGACCGGGGCACGATCGGCGGGCTGCCGGTGGCCGACTGCGTCACGGGGGCCCAGTCGGGTACCGGCGAGATCTTCCTCGGCCCCGACATCCCCGTACGCCGGGGCACCGAGGGCTGGGCCTGGCTGGTCGTCCACGTGACCGATACCCCGCTGCCCGTGGGGACCGAGGTGGCGCTGGAGGTGGACCCCGGCCATCGGGCGGCGCTGTCGGCCGGGCACACCGCCTGCCACCTGGCCGCGCTCGCACTCAACGCCGCCCTGGCCGGGCACTGGCGCAAGCCGGTGGCGCCGGACGGGCTCGGCCACCCGGACTTCGACCAGAGCGCGATCACCTCGTCGCGGATCTCCCCCTTCGGCAGCGAGGATGTCTACCGTCTCGGCAAGTCCCTGCGTAAGAAGGGGTTCTCCGCCGACGGGCTGGAGCTCTCGCGGGTCGCCGCGGACGTGAACGACCGGCTCAAGACGTGGGTCGCGGCCGACGCGGCGGTCTGGCTCGACGTGCCGGGGCCCGGGCTGACGGCCCGCCGTACGTGGCACTGCGCGCTGCCGGAAGGCGAGACGTCGATCCCGTGTGGCGGTACGCATGTTCGGCGTGCGGGGGAGCTCGGGGCCGTTACGGTCGCTCTGTCTCTTGAGGATGCCGCGCTGACCATGCGCACCACTAGTTCCCTTTGAGGGCCTTCAGGAAGGCCAACACCCGCTTCCACGCGTCCGCGCAGGCCTCCTCGTGCTCGGCGGTGGTGGCGTCGAAGAAGCCGTGCGGGGCGCCCGGGTAGGTGATCAGCTCGTGCTCCACCCCCGCCTCCGTCAGCGCCGCACCGAACTCGCGCACCTGCTCACCCGTGATCCCGTGATCGGCGCCCCCGAACAGGCCCAGGATCGGCGCGCTCAACTCGACCGCGTGCTGGGTCGGCCCTGGGCCGTACGGGCCCGCGATGCCCGGCGCGCCGTAGAAGCCGATCACGCCCGCGAACCCGAAGCGCGGCGCCGATGCGAAGAACGCGTTGCGCCCGCCCATGCAGAACCCGAGCGCCACCGCCGGCCTGCCCAGCCGATCGGCCGCGGCCATGATGTCGTCCTGGATCGTCTGCCTGCCGAGCTTGGAGACGTGCTCCATGATGGGGAAGGCCTCGCCCCGCTCGTCGTCGGTGGCGGTCCTGCCGTAGTAGTCGATGGCGATGGCCGGGTGGCCCTGTTCGGCCAGCCGTAGGGCGAGCTGTTTGTAGAAGTCGTGCAGTCCGCGTACGTCGGGCAGGATGACCACGCCCGGCCCGCGGACGTCGTCGGGCCGAGCCTCGTAGGCGGCGAACGTGGTGCCGTCGGCCGAGGTCAGCCTGGTGCCGGAGGCCGTCGTGCCGGTGATGGGGGCGGCGTGGGCAGGCGGTTTCGCGTCATTGTCGTAACACATGGTGCGGTGAAATTACCAAAGCCAGATTGATAAATCTAGGCTTGCTTTATGCTCGCGAAAGATCTGCGGCTCGCGGTCGGGCGGTTGGCCCGGCGTATCCGCCAGCTGTACACAAATGCCTCGGACGATGATGTTTCCTTCACCGAGCTCGCGGTCCTGTCGCGGCTGGAGCGGGAAGGGCCGCACACCTCGGCCCAACTGGCCAACCTGGAGAAGGTGACCGCCCAGGCGATCGGCACGGTGCTGGGCGGGTTGCATCGCCGTGGCATGGTGTCGCGCGGGCCTGACCCGGTCGATGGGCGGCGGGTCATCACCGTGATCACGGATGCCGGGCGTGGCGCGCTGGACAGCCGCGAACAGGTCATCACTGAGCGCTTGGCCGCGGTTGTCGACACGCTCACCGAGGAGGAACGGTGTCGTCTGGCCGCCGCTCTGCCCATCCTGGTCACCCTGGCGGAACGCCTCTGATGCTCTGTCAGCATCTGTTGACAAGTGGCCGCTTGTCAGCGCATGCTGACACCATGAAGGTCAACGAGCTGGCCGACGCGGCCACTGATCGCGACCCCGGCGTGGGCCTGGCGGCCGTCGCCGCGCTGCGGGCTCTGCTGGAGGAGCTTGAGGCCACGCACGTGTCCAACGCCCGGGACCAGGGGTGGTCCTGGGAGCAGATCGCCGACGCCCTCGGGGTCAGGCGGCAGTCCGCCCACCGTAAGCACGCCCGCAGGATCGGAAGGTAACCGCATGCTCGCCAGATTCACCGACTCCGCCCGCCGCGTGCTGATCAGGGCCGGCACGCTGGCCCTCGACGCGGGACGTCCGGCGCTCACCCCTGACCTGCTGCTGCTCGCCCTGGCCGAGATTCGGCCGTTCTCGCTGGCCGGCTTCACCGTGACGGCTGAGGACGTTCGAGGGCAGGTCGATCTCGGTGACCGCCGTGAGCTGCTCGCCACCCTGGGGATCGATCTGGCCGAGGTGCACCGCCGTACGAGGGCGGGGACTTCCGATCCTGCGCGGTGGCGGTTGACGCGGTCGCGCCTCAAGCCGCTGCGGGTCACCCTGCACGGGCCGTTGGGTTCGGTTCCGCTCGCCATGCACGCGCGGAAGGTGGTGGAGGTGGCGATGTGGCGGCCGGGGGCGGTCACGGGCGAACGGCTGCTGTGGGGGCTGCTGGCCGACTACTCGAACGGGGCGGGGCGGATCTTGCGGGCCGGTGGGGTGGATCTGCGGGCGCTGGTGGAGGAGACGGGGATGCCGATGGCTCGGACGGCTTGAACTCGCGTCAGGAGGGGACATCGAGGTGGCCGATCTTCTCCGGGTTGGCGAGGAGGTAGATGGTGTCGATCTTGCCGTCCGTGATGAGCAGGGAGATGACGGTGACGACCCGGCCCGCGGCCGAGATGACAATGGCGGGTGCGCCGTTCACGTTGGCCAGGCCGTACGACATGGTGGCGAAGTCCCCCACACCGATCGAGGCCATGAACTTGGCGATGCCCTCGGGGGTGGTGATGGAGACCAGGAAGCGCGTCACGTTCTCGGCGCCGGTCAGGGCGCGCAGCGGGGAGCGGGCCTTGCCGCCGCCGTCGCTGACCAGCGTCACCTCACTGGACAGCAGGCCGATCAGCCCGTCCAGATCGCCGCTGGTGGAGGCATGGAGGAAGCGTTCGGTGATCCGCCGTCGCTCGCCGAGGTCCGCGTCGAATCGGGGCCGCTTCTCCTGTACGTGATCGCGGGCCCGCCTGGCCAACTGCCGGGTGGCGGGCTCGGCCCGGCCGATGACCTCGGCGATCTCGGAGAACGGCATGTCGAACGCCTCCCGCAGCACGAACACCGCCCGCTCCAGCGGCGAGAGCGTCTCGAGCACCACAAGGAGCGCCAGCTCGACGGAGTCGGCCAACTCCGCGTGTTCCGCCACGTCGGGCGTGGTGCTGATGGGCTCGGGCAGCCACGGGCCGACGTACGACTCCCGCCGCGACTTCACCCACCGCAGCCGGTCGATGGCCAGCCGCGACGTGATCCTGATCAGGTACGCCTTGGGGTCGGCGACGATCGTCTCGTCCACGCCGGACCAGCGCAGCCACGCCTCCTGCACCACGTCTTCGGCGTCGGCCATGCTGCCCAGGATTCGGTACGCGACGCCGGTCAGCAGGGTTCGGTGGTCTTCGAAGGTCGACATAGGACTTAAGACGTATCACGGGGGATCGTGTGTGACACGGGCGCCCTAGGATTCCGATACACTGGATCCGCATCAAGGGGCTATAGCGCAGCTGGTAGCGCACCTCCATGGCATGGAGGGGGTCTGGGGTTCGAATCCCCATAGCTCCACGTCGGATGGGGTTGACTTGGTCGCGTGTCCCCCCTTCGGGGGGCATGCTCCCCGGGCATCCTCCTTGGTTATATCGGGGGATAACCCCCGAACCCCCAGCGTCGGGCCAATGGGCCTCGCTTCGCTCGGGCTGTTTCTTTTTTGGCCACAATCGGCTTCGCCTCGGGGCGCTTCGCGTTTATTGCTCAGGCGTTGCTTCCAGTCGGGCCTGGTCCCGACCCCTGGAGGGCCTTCGCTTCGCTCCGGGCGGTTTTTCTTGGGCGACCCGCCCGTTACTCGATTCGGTGGTTGGCCATCTGCTGCCCGCCCTTGTGCAACGGGCTTCGGCTTGGCCGGGGGCTCAGGCGCTGCCTTCAGTCGCGTCGGAGCCGCGACCCCTGGAGGTCCTCCGCTTCGCTTCGGACGCCTTACTTGGGCGCGGGCTTCTCCCCGTTGGCCGCTCGAACCAACGGAGGACGTGCGAGGCGTCGGCGGGCGGCGTCTGCCGGACCCGGGGTGGCAAGGTCGCACTGAAGTACCGCACACCGCGCTTCATGCTGGTGCCGCAGTTGCGGGACGGGCCGGAGGTGCGGACGCCCGCCGACTGCGGCCCGGGCCGGGTGTGGGACCCGTCACGGCCAAGGTGGCAAGTTACAAGTTTTGACATCTGTAACCAACCCGCTTAGCGTTTCTCGTATGGAGCAGAGAACACTCGGCGCCGACGTCTGTGTGGGGGCGGTCGGGCTCGGTTGTGCAGGCATGTCCGGCGCGTACGGACGCAGCGCCGACGAGCAGAGCATCGCGACGCTTCGCAACGCGCTCGACGCCGGGATCACGTTCATCGACACGGCCGACCACTACGGGATGGGGCACAACGAGACGCTCATCGGGCAGGCGCTGCGACCCGCCGATCGCGACCGCGCCGTGGTGAGCGTGAAGTTCGGCGCGTTGTTCGGTGTGGACGGCAGCGTGCGCGGCATCAACGGCCGGCCCGACGCGATCCCGAACTTCCTGGGCTACTCGCTGCAGCGGCTGGGCACCGACTACGTGGACATCTATCGCCCGGCCAGGCTGGACCCCGCTGTCCCGATCGAGGAGACCGTCGGCGCCGTCGCCGAGATGGTGCGGAAGGGCTACGTGCGCGGCATCGGGCTGTCCGAGGTCGGCGCCGAGACGATCCGCCGCGCCCACGCCGTGCACCCGATCACAGACGTCCAGATCGAGTGGTCACTGTTCAGCCGCGGCGTCGAAGACGAGATCCTGCCCACCTGCCGCGAGCTGGGCATCGGCGTCACCGCCTACGGGGTGCTCGCCCAAGGAATGCTGACCGGGACGTGGCGACCGTCGGCCGGCGACGCACGGCATCGCGGGCACCTGCCCCGCTTCGCCGCCGGCAACATCGAGACCAACCTCGCGTTGGTCGAGCGGCTGCGGGAGATCGCCACCTCCCGCGGCGCCACGGTCGCACAGCTCGCGATCGCGTGGGTGCTCGCGCAGGGCCGCGTGCACCGGGACATCGTCGCGCTGGTCGGAGCCAGCCGACCGCACAGCATCACCGAGGCGGTGGACGCCGCCGGCCTGCGGCTGACCGAGGACGACCTGGACGCGATCGAGCAGGCCGTCCCCCGAGGGGCGGTCGCGGGAGAACGCTACGCCCCCGCCCTGCTCGCGCTCCTGGACAGCGAGCGAACGGGCGGCAGGCGCTGATGCCTGCCCGAACCCCGCTGGACGCGAACGCCATCCTGGCGGCCACCGAGGAGATCCTGCGCCGCCACGGGCCGGACAAGGCAACCGTCGTCGACGTCGCCCGGGCACTCGGGGTCAGCCACGCCGCCGTCTACAAGCACTTCCCCTCCAAGCAGGCGCTGCGCGAGGCCGTGACCCGGCGCTGGCTCGACCGCAACCGCGACGCCCTCGCCGTCATCGCCGCCGACAGCGCGGTCGCGCCAGTGCAGCGACTGCGTACCTGGCTGCACGCCGTCCTGGCCGTGAAGCAGGCCAAGATTCGCGAGGACCCGGAGCTGTTCGCCGCCTATGGAATCCTCGCGGCCGCGCACAGCAGCGTCGCCAGCGACCACGTCGCCGACCTCTTGGGCCAGCTGGCGGCCATCATCGCCGACGGCGCCGCCGACGGCAGCCTCCGCACCGACGACGCGGAGGCCACTGCCCGCGTGGTCTTCAACGCCACCGCCAAGTTCAACCACCTCGCCCACGCGGCCGAATGGCAGACCCCCGGCATCGGCGCCGAACTCGACGAGGTGTGCAGCCTGCTGCTCGAGGGTCTTCGCGCCCCCACATCGCCGTAGCCGAACCAGGTCGAGCACACGCCGCGACTCGTCAGCGGCGCGGTCGGCCCTGCCCATCGCCACCCAGGCGGCAACGAATTCGGCCCTGCCCGTCGCCACCCAGGCGGCAACGAACAAGGAGTGACGAACGACCATGGTTCAAGCAATCGGAGTGACGCAGCCCGGCGGACCGGACGCTCTCGGCGAGTTCGACCTGGTGGCCGAACCGATCGGTCCCGGTCAGGTCAGGATCCGGGTGACCAGCGCCACGGTGAACCCGACCGACGCGATGATCCGTTCTCGTCCGCGGCAGGATGAGGCGGACGCGGTGCGGGTGCCGGGCATGGAGGTCGCCGGCGTGATCACCGAGATCGGCCCCGCCGTCGACCGCCCGTTCGCGATCGGGGACGCCGTCATGGCCATCGTGGTGCCCTCAGGCGCGCACGGCGGCTATCGGGCAGACCTCGTCATGTCGGCACGCTCGGTCGCGAAGATCCCGGCCGGGCTCTCGGACGTTCAGGCCGCCACCATCCCGATGAACGGGCTCACTGCCCGGCTCGCCCTCGACAGGTTGGCGCTCCCGGCCGGCGCGACGGTCGCCGTCACCGGCGCCGCCGGCACCGTCGGCGGGTACTTCGTCCAGCTCGCCAAGCAGGCCGGGCTGGTCGTCGTCGCCGACGCCGCCCGGCAGGACGAGACCTTCGTCCGCGAGTGCGGAGCCGACGAGGTCGTGCCGCGGGGGGACGACTTCGCCGCAATGGTCCGCCGCCACCACCCGGGCGGCGTCGACGGGCTCGTCGACGCCGCCGTGCTGGAGGCCGCCGTGCTCCCTGCCGTCAAGGACGGCGGCACCGTCGTCACCGTCCGCGGTTACCAGGGCGACGGGACCGACCGGGTCCGCGTCGCCCCGATCTTCGTCCGCGACTACGTCGAGGCCGCGGCCGAGCTCGACCGGCTCGCCGAACTCGCCGGTGAAGGACGGCTCACCGTCCGCGTGGCCGGCGAACTGCCGGCCTCCCGAGCCGCCGACGCGCATCGCTCGCTCGAACGGCGCGGCGTTCGCGGGCGGTTCGTCCTGCGGTTCGGCTGACCGATCCTCGCGGAGGGCCGCACATGACGCCCGGCCATGCGGATCTCGGCCATGGCGTTGAAGACGTCCATGGATGCATCGGCCTCGGTTCCGTCACGGGCCGTGCGGGCTTGGCTTCAGGTGCGGTTCCTGTTCGTCGGGTGAGGGTGCGGAGGCCGTGGTCGTACGACGGGCATGGTCGACCAGGCGGTGCAGGGCGATCAGCCCGTAGCCGAGCAGTGCGAAGCAGACGGCCAGTGCCAGCGCGACGAGGGCCACCCCGCCGTACCCGAATGTGTCCACGTCCAGAAACGGATAGGGATAGCGCTTCCACGCATGTGGCGGCAACAGGGCGCCTCTGACCAGGGCGAAGGCCAGATACGCCAGGGGGTAGACCAGCCAGGTGAGAGCGGCCGTCCATTTCGGCCGAGGGGCGGTGCGGTCGAAGAACAGCCAGTCGATCACGGCCAGGACGGGCGTCACGTAGTGGAGAAGGAAGTTGCCCAGGCCGTGGCCGCGAAGGGAGAGGTGCTCGAAGGGACTGGCTCCGCGCATGCGGAGAAAATGCCAGACCAGGCCAGTGATCACGATGTAGAGCGTCACCGCCCCCTTGAGCTGGGTGGGCGGGCGCCGCCATCCGCCGGCCACTTGCCAGACGTAGAACCCGGTGAGGAGCAGGTTGCTCTGCACGGTGAAGAGGACGAGCGGGTTCAGCGGGCTGCCCAGGGCCATCCAGGTGTAGATCAGGCCGACCACCGCGGCCAGGATCAGCATCAAGCGGTACGCCGTCGCCCAGAGCATGGCGATCATGGTCCCACAAGGCGCATCACATCGGCTTAAGAACGCCCACCCAAGCGGTTCAACTGCTCGACGCGGGCCGGGTCAGCCGGCGACTGCTCGGTGGCCCAAGCGACACCGGCGGCGAGACGCAGGATCGTCGAGGTGTCGATGTCATCCCGGACAGCGCCGTTGCGCTGGGCCGTTGCCACGAGTTCGGATGCTGCGGCGCGCATGGCACGGCAGGCAGAGTACAACGGCGACGTCTCGTCGTGGAGCGCGGTGGCGACGCTTGCCGCCAGCCCCCGATACGTCATGAGGTGGTTGACGAAGAGCTTCAACCAGGCCACGAGCGCTTCCTGGGGCGAACGCTCAGTCTGTAGCTTGGCGGCCGTCCATTCGTTTTCGGCTCCGGTCGAACACACCACTCTTGTTCGTGAGGTCCTGGGAGCCGACAAGTGCTCATCCCCGAGCAGGCGTTCGTCATCGAACCCGATCCTGAGCAAGCTCGTGCCATCGCCCGGCGGTACCGAGGCAAGATCAACCCCGATTCGCCGTACACGCGTAACTGGCTGCGTCTCGGCTGCAGCCAGGAGGACATTGCCGGCGGGGGAAGTGATCGGCTGATCGACGCGTTGGTCGCGTGGGGCACTCCGGGTGCCATCGCCGCGCGCGTTCAAGCGCAACTCGACGCCGGTGCCGACCATGTGCTGGTCCATCCCCTCGCCGATGACCTGCCCGCGGCCATCGAGCAACTTGAACAGCTTGCGTCTGCGTTGCCACGTGGATCGGCGTAAGGACGTCAGATCGGGGAGCGCCGCTCACAAGAACGGCTGTACGAGCGATGACTCCATGACCTGAACGTCAGCGGGGGATGAGTGTGGCCCACTGGTCCAGCGTGGACAGCGCCTCGTCGGCGGACTGGTACTGCAGGGTGAACAGGCTGCGATCGGCACCCGCGTTGGCGTACGCGTCGAGCCGGCCGGGCTCGGGTATCGGGCCTCCCTCCGGGATCGCGCCGAACAACGTGATCGGCACTGGTCCCCGCCCAGCGTCGGCGGCCCGGGCGCGGAGCGCGGAGGCTCGCCGGGTGAGCTCGTCGACGTCCATCATGTCCACCTGGGGAAGCCAGCCGTCGCCGTAGTCCAGTACCCGGTCCTCCGTGCCAGGCCCGTTCCCGCCAACCAGTACGGGTGGGTGCGGCTTTTGCGCGGGTTTCGGCCAGGACCAGACCGGGTCGAAGTCCACGAACTCGCCATGGTACTCGGCCTCCTCGGTAGTCCAGATCTCCCGCATGGCGCGGACCCGATCGGCGAGAAGGGCCATCCGGGTGCGCGGATCGGTGCCGTGGTTCGCCATCTCCATGCGATTCCACCCACCGCCGACGCCGAACTGGAAGCGCCCGCCGGAAAGTTGGTCGAGGCTGGCCACCTCCTTCGCCGTGATGATCGGATCCCGTTGGGCGACAAGGCAGACCGCGGTGCCAAGAGTGAGGGTGGTGGTGACCGCGGCGACCGCGGCCAGCGCGACGAATGGGTCGATGGTCTCGGCGTAGCCTCGGGTCGAACCGCCGGAGGAGCGTCGGCTGTGCACCGGAATGTGCGTGTGCTCGGTCCAGAACAGGGACTCGAAGCCACGTTCTTCAACGGCCCGACCGAGTTCGGGTGGTGTCAGACCGTGGCAATTGGAGTAAACAGCGATACCGATGTCCATCCGGTGATCATTAACCGGCTATGTCTTTCCAGTCAACCGCATATTTAGCGCCGGGCCGCCCACGATGATCAAGTCGTTTATGGAGTCATTCTCGTCGACCAGTGGCGCGGTGTTCGAGTAAGTGTTGAGCAACTCCACGCGAGGCCGTTCTGGAAACGGCCATGTTCGCCGGTTGCCAGGATGTCCTCAGGGCAGTCGTGTGGCCTGGAGGGGATCGACCGACCCGAGCGAGATTCTCTGGACGCGAAGCAGCCGGGCGAGGGCTTCGCGGGCACGGCGTTCCTCGCTCCGGTTGCTCAGCTCCACGGCCAGATCAAGAGCGGTGGTGTGCAGGTGTACGGCCTGGCCGGGGTCGCCCAGGGTCGCTGCGATCTCGGCCAGGCTGTTGAGGGCCTTGGCCTCGCCTCGTCGGTAGCCGAAGTGCCGATACAGCTCCAGCGCCTGCTCGTGGTGGTCGCGGGCCTCGGCGTGCCGGCCCAGCCGGGTGCAGGCCACTCCGAGGTTGTCCAGGGCGTCGGCCTCGCCGCCTCGGCTGCCGATCTCGCGGGACAGTTCCAGCGCCTGGCGATGCAGGTCGGCCGCCTGTGCGTACTGGCCGAGCCGCTCGTGGACGATGCCGAGGTAGTCCAGCGCCACGGCCTCGCCGAGCCGGTCGCCGATGTCGCGGAACAACTCCAGGGCGCGCAGGTTCGCCTCCTTGGCCGGCTCGTGGTCGCCTTCGTCCGTGTTCACCCGGCCCAGGCCGACCAGCGCCCGGGCCTGACCTCGTAGGTCTTCAGCCGTACGGCAGGCGGCCAGGGCCCGGTCGAAGTGCTCGCGGGCGATGTCATGACTTCCCTGGAC
The DNA here is from genome assembly GCF_043197155.1 of Nonomuraea sp. NPDC049269. Taxonomy (NCBI): domain Bacteria; kingdom Bacillati; phylum Actinomycetota; class Actinomycetes; order Streptosporangiales; family Streptosporangiaceae; genus Nonomuraea; species Nonomuraea sp. NPDC049269. Next base: position 936,879 of record NZ_JBICSO010000004.1, on the reverse strand, counting down.
CTGATGCACCCAGCCGAGATCGGTCAGCGCCCGGCCTTCACCGGCCAGGTCCTCGCGGAATCGGGCGGCGTGCAGGGCCTTGCCGTACAGGGTGAGAGCATCGTCGTGGTAGGCGTGGTCGTAGAGATAGCGGTACAACGTGGTGGCCAGCAGGCCGGTGTGCGTCAGGTCGCGATCGGCGGCCAGGACGAGGTTGGCGCGTTCGGCCTCCAGCCAGGCCAGCGCCCGCGGCGCGTCGTGGAGCGGCACCGGCGGGCACGCGGATCGCTCGATGCGCGGCCGCCGGTGGGCGCTGTCGGGATAGAGCAGGTCCATGGCGTCCGACGCCGTGGTGAGCTGGTGGCCGAGCAGCCGGGTCATCGCCGCCTCCCCGGCCCGCGGCGGCTCTTGCTCGGCCGCGAGCTGCGCGGCGTACTGGCGGAGCAGGTCGTGGAAGACGTAGCGGCCGAAGGCGCGCTGCTGGAGCATGTGCGCGTCCAGCAGGTCCTCCAGCAGGTCTTCGGTGCGCTCCACGGGGAGATCGGCGAGCGCGGCGGCCGCGTGGGGTTCGATGTCGCGGCCGGGATGCAGCCCGAGCAGGCGGAACACCTGCTGCTGGTCGACGGTGAGCTGGCGGTACGACAGGGTGAACGCCGCCGCCACGCCGCGTTCCGACCTGGCCAGTTCGGTGAGCCTGCGGCGCTCGTCCCGCAGGCGTTCGGCCAGGTGGGCCACGCTCCAGCGGGGGCGGTGCCGCAGGCGGGTGGCGGCGATGCGGACGGCCAGCGGCAGGAACCCGCACAGGAGCAGGACCTCAGCGACCGCCTCGGACTCGGCCGCCGCGCGCTCACCCACGATGCCGGTGAAGAGCGCGACGGCGTCGGGTAAGGGCAGCACGTCCATGGACATGGCCCGCGCGCCGTCGAGGTCGGTGAGCCGCTGGCGGCTGGTGATGAGCACCAGGCTGTTCGACGCGCCCGGCAGCAGGGCTCGGACCTGGGCGGCGTCGGCGGCGTTGTCCAGCACCAGCAGCACCCGGCGGCCGGCCAGCTCGCCTCGCCACAGCGCGGCCCTTTCGGTGATGGACGCGGGGATGCGCTCGGTCGCCACCCCGAGCTGCCGCAGCAGCACCTCCAGCGCTTCGGCGGGCTCAAGCGGCCGCTGGCCCGCCGTGTGGGCGTGCAGGTCGATGAAGAGCTGACCGTCGGGGTAGCGTCCGGCGAGGCGGTGCGCGGCATGGACGGCCAGTGCCGTCTTGCCGATGCCGGCCATGCCGTCGATCACGGAGATCGTCACCGCCTGGGAGGCGGTCCCGCACAGCTCCTCCACCTGGACGGAGCGGCCGGCGAAGTCGGCGACGTCGTAGGGCAGAAAGGCCGCCAACGGCCTGGCCGTGGCGGCCTCGGCCGGCCCGGCCTGTGCGGGCCGCATCAGGGCGGCGTCGGGCGGCTGGGACTGTGCGGGCCGGATCAGGGCGGCCGCGGGTGGCTCGCCAGGCAGGACCAGGGCGGCCGCGGGCGGCTCGCCGCGCAGGACGGTCTCCTCGACGGCCAGGAAGCCGTGGCCGGGGTCCAGCCCCTGCTCATCGGCCAGTCTGTGGCGGTATTCACGGCCGACGGCCAGCGCGTCCGCCTGGCGCCCGGCGCGATACAGAGCCAGCATCAGCTGCCCGGCCAGCCGTTCACGCAAGGGATGCGCGGTCAGCTCGGCGGCCAGCTGATCAGTGAGCTCGGCGTGCCTTCCGGCGGCGAGTTCGAGCTCCACCAGCCGTTCGACCGCGGCCAGCCGCCGATCCTCCAGCCGTGCCCTGGCGCTGTCGGCGAAATGGGCCTGGACGCCGGCGAAGGCGGGCCCGCGCCACAGGGCGAGCGCTTGGCGCAGCGTCGGCACGGCCAGGGCCGGCTCCGACTCCGCTTCGGCCACGAGCGTGGCGAACTCCTGCAGGTCGAGCTGCCCCGCCGCAGGAGCGATCAGGTATCCGGCCGGCCGGGTCCGCACCAGGTGGGCCGCGTCCGCCGCGCGCAGCGTGCGCCGCATCGCGGTCAGCGCGGCGTGCACCTGTGCTCGGGCGGTGTCCGGCGGCATCGGCCCCCACATCGCCTCGATCAGCCGCTCGACGCTCACCACCGTGCCGGAATGCAGCAGCAGGTAGCCCAGGAAGGCGCGGTGACGCGGGGCGAGAGAGGGAAGCTCGCGGCCCTCGGCCGACACCTCAACCGCTCCCAGGATCGCAAAGCGCACATTCCCGCCGAGCATGCGCAGGAGTCTATAGCCGCGGCGGATCATCGCATCGTCGATGCATCGCGGATGTATTGATCGCCCCCGTGATGCTGGTCGTACGGCGCGGCGGTTACCTCACCCCGCTCGCCTCCGTCACAGAGGTGACGACGATCAGACCCCTCGAAGGAGACAGACCATGCAAGCACGCATGAAGAACCCCGCAGTGGCTCTGCCCGGCGCGATGAAAGCGCTCATGGACCTGGCCAAGGCCATCGATCAGGCCGGACTGCCCAAGATCACGGCGGATCTGGTGCTGCTTCGGGCCAGCCAGATCAACGGCTGCAGCGTCTGCGTCGACATGCATGCCAAGGACCTGCGCAAGGCGGGCGAGAGCGACGAGCGGCTGTTCGCCGTGGCGGCGTGGCGCGAGGCGCCGTACTTCACCGAGGCCGAGCGCGCCGCGCTGGCACTGGCCGAGGCGGTCACCCGGCTCGCCGACGGCGGCCAGATCAGCGACGAGGTGTGGGACGAGGTCGCCGACCACTACTCCGAGACCGAGCTGGCCGCGCTGATCATGACCATCTCTTCCGTCAACCTGTGGAACCGGCTGAACGCCACCACCCGGCAGATCGCGGGTGCGGCATGGTGACCACCGCCCTGGTCACGGGTGCGAACAAGGGCATCGGTTTCGAGGTCGCGCGCCGGCTCGGCGACCTGGGCATCACCGCGATCATCGGTGCCCGCGACGAGGAGCGGGGGCGCGCGGCGGCCGAGCGGCTCGGCCTGCCGTACGTGCGACTCGACGTCACCGACGCGGCCAGTGTCCGAGCTGCGGCCACGTGGATCCAGCAGGAGTACGGCAAGCTCGACATCCTGGTCAACAACGCCGGAATCACCTTCCCGGACGGGCCGCCCAGCCAGAGCACGACCGAGGAGGCCCGCCAGGTCTACGAGACGAACGTGTTCGGCGTCATCGAGGTCACCAACGCGATGCTGCCGCTGCTGCGCCGCTCGCCGGCGGGACGCATCGTGAACGTCTCCAGCGAGCGGGGCTCGATCGGGCGCACGCTGGACCGGGATCACCCGCTGTGGCCGATGCTCAACCTGGTCTACTGCTCGTCCAAGGCCGCCCTGAACATGATCACCGTGTCCTACGCCAAAGAGCTGTGGGACACCCCGATCAAGGTCAACACGGTCGATCCGGGCTGGGTCAAGACCGACATCAACCACAACGAAGGCATCAAGACGCCCGAAGAAGGCGCCGCGCCGATCGTGGCCATGGCGGTGCTGGACGCCGACGGCCCCACCGCCACCTTCGTCCAGCACGAAGGCCCCCTTCCCTGGTAGTCCCCGAAGGAGACAACGGATATGGATCTGCGTAATACCGTCCGGGGGCGTGTCCTGCTTCCCGGAGAGGATGGGTTCGACGAGGCGGCCCGACCGTGGGCGGTCGGCGTCCACCAGCCGGTGGCCGCCGTGGTGGAGGCGGAGAACGCCGCGGATGTGGCGGCGCTGGTGCGCTACGCCGGTGAAGCCGGGCTGACGGTCACCGCCCAGCCGTCGGGCCATGGCGCCTCGGGCGACGTGCAGGGCGTCATCCTGCTACGCACCGGCCGCCTCGACCGGGTGGAGGTCGACGCGCAGGCGCGCATCGCCCGGGTCGGCGCCGGCGCGCGTTGGGGCCGGGTGCTGGCCGAGACCGGCGAGCACGGCCTCACCGGCCCGGCAGGCAGCAGCCCGGCGGTGACAGTGGCCGGCTTCGTCGCCGGCGGCGGGATCTCGTGGTTCGGCCGCAGCTACGGCTGGGCCGCCGACTCGGTACGTGCCTTCGAGATCGTCGACGCGGGCGGCGAGCAGGTTCGGGTCACCGCCGAGTCCGATGCCGAGCTGTTCTGGGCGCTGCGCGGCGGTGGCGGCGACTATGCGCTGATCACCTCGATCGAGCTGGCGCTGTACCCGGCGCCCAGCCTGTACGGCGGACGGATCGTCTGGCCTGCGGCCCGCACCGCCGAGGTGTTCGACGCCTTCCGTAAGATCACCGCGGACGCGCCGCGCGAGCTGTCGGTGTGGATCAACCGGATGGCCCCGCCGCCGCCCGCGCCGCCGATGGTCACCCTGGACGTGACCTACCTTGGCGACCAGGCCGAGGCCAAGGCTCTGCTGGCGCCGCTGGAGGAGCTCGGTGGCAGCCTGTCCGACGGCCGCGGGCTGATGGACATCGCCGGCCTGGGCACGATCGCGGCCGAGCCGGTCGAGCCCAGCCCGATGCTGGCCCGCACCGAGTTGCTGACCGGCCTGGATGAGGCGACGCTGGAGACGCTCAGCGGCGCGGAGCTTGCGCCGCTGCTCAACCTCCAGATCCGGCATTTGGGCGGGGCGCTGGCCGAGGCCGATCCCGCCGGCGGCGCAGGTGGGGCGCTGGCCGAACCGTACATGCTCTACCTGCTCGGCCTGAGGCTGCCTCACCTGGTCGATGCGGTGCGGGCCAAGCAGAGTGCCCTGGTCGAGGCGCTGGGCCAGGCGGTCAGCGGCCGAAAGCCGTACACCTTCCTCGCACCGACGGAGAACGCCGCCCAAGCCTTCCCCGCCGATGCCCTGACTCGGCTGCGCGAGATCAAGCGCCGCCGCGACCCCTATGGCACCTTCCGCGCCAACTTCCCGGTCCTGGACTGAAAAGAGCACCGACGTGTTGAGAATCGCGACCGCCGCCGCGCTGATAGCGGCCCTGACGACAGCACCGGCGTCCGCCGACGCGGAGACCGGCAGGTGGACGCCGGCCTGGGCGACCGCCGCCCAGCAGCCGTCGGCCGACGTCTGGTATCCCACCTGGGCGGAAAAGGGCTTCGACAACCACTCCGTCCGCCAGGTGGTCCGGGTCACCGCGGGAGGCTCCACGCTTCAGATCCGGCTCTCCAACGCCTACGGCGGCCCTGTTCGGCTCACCGGCGCGAGCGTGGCCAAGGCCGGCGCGGGGGCGGCCGTGCAGGCGGGCACCCTCCGGCCGCTGACCTTCGCGCACGCCACCTCCGTGAACCTCCCCACCGGCCGGCAGGCCGCCAGCGATCCCGTCCGGCTCGCTGTCAAGGCCGGGGAACGGCTGACGGTGACGCTGTACTTCCAAGGCGCCACCGGCCCCGCCACGTACCACAACCTCGCCCAGACCACCTCCTACCGGGCCGTCGGCGACCACACCCGCGACCTCGGTGGGGCCGCCTTCGCCGAGACCAACAGCTCGTGGTTCTACCTGTCCGGAGTCGACGTGCACGGCGGCAGGCCCGCGGTGGCGACCTTCGGCGACTCCATCACCGACGGATACGGCGCCACCCTCGACGCCGACAACCGCTACCCGGACGCGCTGGCCCGCCGGCTGGGCGGCCGGCGGCCGGTGCTCAACCTCGGCATCGCCGGCAACCGCCTGCTCAGCGACTCGGCATGCCTGGGTGAACGGGGACTGGCACGCTTCCGCTGGGACGTGCTCGACCAGCCTCGCGTCAAGACGGTGATCGTGCTGGAAGGCATCAACGACGTCCTCCTGGGCCTGCAGGAGCCCACGCCGTGCACCACCCCCGCGACCAAGGTCGGCGCCGACGATCTGATCAGCGGCTACCGGCAGCTCATCCGCGCTGCCCGTGCCCGCGGCGTCCGGATCATCGGCGGCACCCTCCTGCCGACCAAGGGGTACGCGTACCACTCCGATGAGGTCGAGCGGATCCGTGACGCGGTCAACGCGTGGATCCGGACCAGCGGCGAATTCGACGCGGCCGTGGACTTCGAACGCGCCGTCGCCGACCCCGCCGACTCCGACCGGATCCGCCCGGCCTTCGACAGCGGCGACCACCTCCACCCGAACCCGGCCGGCTACCAGGCGATGGCCGACGCCCTCGACCTGCACGCCCTGTGAGTCGATCGTCGGCCTCGGCCGACGATCGATGTCAGGACGGTCGCCAACCGGCGTGCCGGGGGTGGTCAGCTCGGACTAGCTCATTCAAGCCAGTTCCCGTCGTTGGTGATCTTCAGTTCGCGCATTTTCCGGTACAGCGTCGTCCGGCCGATGCCGAGCTCTTCGGCCGCCCGTGACCGGTTACCCCGCCACTTCGCCAGGGCCGTGACGATGGCGGTCCGTTCGGCTCGCTCGATGCCCGACAGCGATGCTGAGCGATGTGCTTCGGTGATGCGCGGCGGCAGATCGTCGACCTGAATGACCGCGCCGTGCGCGGTGGACGCGGCTGCCTGGAGGACGGACCGCAGCTCTCGGACGTTGCCCGGCCAATTCCAGCGCAGCAACGCCTGCAAGGACGAGGACGACAGCCGCCAGCGGGTCCGCCCGTCGCTCAACGATTGGAGTATCTCCTCGGCGATGCCAGGAACGCATTCGCGCATCTCGGCCAAGGATGGCAGGTCGATCGTCACCGCCAGGCGATCCAGCAGGTCGTTGACCGCCTGGGGCGCGCGTGTGCGGTCGACGGTCGCGACGAGCAGCCCCCGCCGCTGCTTCGTCTGCCGCGCCGAATCCGACAGGATCGACTCCACCGCGGCAATGGCGCTGACCGGCAGCTGCTCCGCGTGCCGGATCACCACGCGACTGCCCGCGGCTATCCCGCGGGCCGCGCGGGCAAGCCATTCGTGCAACGACGTCGCGTCGAACGTGGTCGCGTTCAGCACCAGCAGATCGCGGCCCTCGGCCGACGCGAGTCGCGACGCGGTCCGTAGCCGTCCCGAGCCCGGCGGGCCGTTGAACGCGAGTACGTCGGCAGCCGCGGCGGCGGCCAGAACGCGGTCGCTGACCTCCGGGACCGCGTGAACCCCCAGCGCCGGCTTACCGCGCTGCGCGGTGGCGGCCGGACCGGGACGGTGACGACCAAGCGGTTCGGCGGGGAATTCAAGCAGGTAAGCGGGCCCGTCGGCATCCTCGACCCGCCGCGCCTCGACGGACAGCGCGACGTCGCCGAGCGTGATGTCCAGCACGGCCGTGCCGTCCGTCCAGGCCTGCCGCTGGGCCGCTTCCCATAGCGCAACGTAGGTGGACGGAATCATCAGCGGCAGCAGCGCGTTGTCGGCCAGCACGCTGTCGTCGGTGAGCAGCATCGACAGGCCCCTGTGGGCTTTGGACCGTTGGAATGCTGAGACCAGAGTGGCCTCGCGCGCCCAGACCAGTTCCTTCAGTGCCTGCTCGATCTGACTCACGGCGAGCTTGGTCAAGGACATCATCATCGGGTTGGACGCGGCCGCGGTCGCCGCGAGCGAGAGGGATCCGGCCACGACACCGTTTCGAGGACTGAGGATCGGTACGCCGGCGCACGCGAAGACCTGGAGCGCGTCGTTGAAGTGTTCGGCGCCGTGTACCGAAACGGCCTGCTTCTCTTCGAGGGCTGTTCCCAGACCGTTGGTGCCGACCGTTGACTCCGAGTAGTCGAATCCCTCGAGGACGCAGTTTTCGTCCAGTAGGTCGCGCTGCCGGAAGTCGGCGGCCCGACGGGCGATGATCCGGCCCGAGCGGTTGCTCATCAGGACGGCGACGCCGAGATCAGCGAGTTCGCTTTCCAGGTGATCCAGAATCGGCGCGGCTGCGCGGGTGAGCAAGTCAGACGCGTTGCCGCGCTCGATGCGGCGCGTGCGGATCCGCTCCGACGGGGTTGAGGCCGACACGCACCGCCGCCAGCTTCGCAGGATATCCGGCCGCACGTCGCTCGAGCGGAGGGCGGTGGTCAACAGGCCGCCACTGACCAGAGCATGACGCGCGACCTGGAGACTTTTGGCACTATCTCCAGGCTTCATGATCGTCTTTCCTTACTGATGATCTGAATGTCCTCATTTAGGGAGCTTGGCGCTATGGGCATCTGTCCCGGTTATGCGCTACATCGCGCGTTCGCCCACGTCGTATGGGATCGGGCGATTGGCCCGATGGGGGGCACTTGGTAGCCCGACCGCGGCAGAGCTGACGCCATGTCCAGGCGCGGCCGCTCAGCCAACAGGATTGACCTCACCCTATTCGCACTGTTCCGAATGGGATTGCGCTCACTGTACCTGCACTGTTCCGAATCGGCACAGTGCAAACCGGCAATACGGTCACACACTTAGTGAGCGACCGCAATAGCTCTCCCAGTGCCCCGGTTCGAACCGGGCAGTGTCCATCCGCCTCAGAAATATCGCCCACACCATGTGCATCGACAGCCGGTCCCCGGCCCTTCCTTCGCCACGGCCGTTGTCACGTCAAACCACATTCCCCGAGTACAGATCGGAGACCGCTGTGATCCATCGTCGTGCGTTGTCGGGGCACTGCACCGACGGCCTCGATCGCCACATCGCGGACATGAAAGCGTTGTTCGTCCGGGCCCCGGACACCCGCATTCTCGAGCACCCGATCCGCGGCGCCATGAACGAATTCACCGCCGTAATCGGAGTCATGCGCGGAACCTTCACCCGGCCGATGCCCGACGGCAAGGGCGGCCATATTCCACCGACCGGCAGGTCCTACGCCATCAACATGGCCACCGAGAAGGCGTATCCGGTCATCGGCGAGCGGGCCGCCGAGATGGTCGGCGCCGGCTGACATGAGCACCTCGCCCGGAGGGATGAGCATGGACCTGTCTCCAAGGCGGACCGCCTCGGATCAGGCGGGCATACCGAAGGCGTCGATGGTCGTCGCGGCCCTGTCCGCGGTGGTGGAGTGGTACGACTTCACGCTGTACCTGTTCATGACCACGGTCATCGCCCGCGTCTTCTTCGGCGAAGGTGCCGCCTCGGTGCTCACCACCCTTGCCCTGTTCGCCATCGCCTATCTGATGCGGCCGCTGGGTGCGCTCTTCTTCGGGCACATCGGCGACCGGTACGGCCGGCGCACGGTCCTGCTCGCTTCGATGGCGGTCATGGCGGTCGCGATGCTCGAAACCGCCCTGCTGCCGACTCACGCCCAGATCGGATCCGGAGCGGGGGCGCTGCTGTTGGCGTTGCGCTGCCTCATGGGCTTCTCCGTCGGCGGCGAGTACGGCGGAATCACCGCTTACCTGCTCGAAGGCGCGCCACCCCGTCGCCGTGGCCTGGTCGTCTCGCTGGCCGCGGCGGCCGGCGAGATCGGTGCGTTGCTCGCCGTGGCCGTGGCCGCGGTCACCACCTCGCTGTTCGGTGGCGACGCCCTGGACACGTGGGGCTGGCGCCTGCCCTTCCTGTTCGGCGCGCTGTTGGCGGTCGCCACCTTGGCGGCTCGATCGATGATGCGCGAGTCCCCGGCGTTCGAGCGGGAGAAACGAGCCCGTGTCGATCGTCGTGCCCCGCTGTGGCTGATGCTGCGTACCCAGCGCCCCGGCTTGTACCGGACGTTCGCGATCTCGGCGCTCGCGTCGATCACCTACTACGTCGGTATCACCTATGCGCCGACCTATCTGAGCTCGGTGGGGGGCTTCGCCGAGCGGGATTCGCTGTGGCTCTCGACCATCGCACTGGCCGTGGTCATCGTGGTCACCCCGTTCGCCGGCGCGTTGTCCGATCGGGTAGGGCGCCGGTTCGCGCTGCTGCTGTTCGGCGTGCTGTCGCTGGCCTTGCCGGTGGCGATGTTCGCCTTCATGGCCGACCCCACCGTGCTGCGTGCGGTGACCGGCACCGTGGTGCTGGCCATGCTGGCCGGCAGTATCAGCGCGGTCAGCACGGCCGCCACCGCGGAGCAGTTCCCGGTGGCCGTCCGGCTCTCCGGGCTGGCCGTGGGTGCGACGGCCGCGACCGCCGTGTTCGGCGGCCTCACCCCGTATCTGGCGCAGGCCATGACCCATGCGAGCGGCTGGGCCCCCGCGCCCGGTGTCCTGGTCGCCGTTGTCGCGGTGGTCATCCTTCCGGTGCTGTGGTGGATGCCGGAGACCGCGCCCGTGCGCGGTGTCGCCGCGTACGGAGGCGTCCGCCGCATGAGCGCAGCTGTGCGATCTGCCAGGTAGCCGACCACGGCGAGATATTCCTGGGATCACCGCTCATCGGGCGGTATTCGGCGACGGCCCCGTGACGGGTCGGACCGTGCTGGTCCACGGCATCCTCGGCGGCGTCGGCACCCTCGCCGCCCAGCTCGCCCGCTGGGGCGGCGCGACCGTGATCGGCACCAGACAACGAGCCGGCTCCCGACAGCGCGCCGTATTCCAGGCCTCGAGAGTTTACGGCGGCGAGGAGATCTTCCACCCCGAACTACTGGATACTGTGCGCACATTCTCGAGCGGCCAGTGGGTCGTTATTCGACGTCCTCTTCGACGCCCGGCCCGGCTGATCGCGGCGGTTGTGACGTAATGTGTGCGGGATGTCCGTCATCGCCATAGTCGCGGTAGTTCTGATCGCCCTGCTGCATGTCTACATCCTGGTCCTGGAGATGTTCCTCTGGACCGGTTCCCGGGCGAGGGCCGCCTTCGGTACGACGAAGGAGTTCGCGGCCTCGACCAGGGTGCTCGCCGGCAACCAGGGCCTGTACAACGGCTTTCTTGCGGCCGGGCTTCTGTGGGGCGCCTTTGCTCCTGATCCGACCGGTTTCCAAGTGAGGGTCTTCTTCCTTGCCTGCGTCACCGTCGCCGGGCTGTACGGTGCCGCGACGGCGTCGCGCAAGATCCTCTTTGTCCAGACCGTCCCGGCCCTGGTCGCGCTGGCGCTGGTACTCCTGGCCCGCTGAAGCCGGCCACACGGAAGGCGACTGGGCGGCTTCTTGGCCTGTGGTGCGGCCGGCCCCGGCGATCGTGGTCGCCCGGCCCGGACCGCGTGGGCGGTGACCCTACGCGGCCAGCGCGCCGAGGTGGGTGCGTACGACTTCCAGGCAGTCGGGTCCGCTCACCAACTCGGGCCGCAGTACGGCGTTCATGGCGAGGCCGTCGACCAGCGACGACAGCCGCTCGGTCTCCACGTCGAGCCGCAGCCCCGGGCGCAGGTCGCCCCTCGCCTCCAGGCGTTCGAGCACGCGGCTGACGAACCCTCGCGTGCCCACCGCGACCCGCACGGCCAGGTCTCGCAGCGCTGGGTCGGTTCTGGAGGCGGCGGCGAAGTCGAGGAACACCGTGACCTCGGCATGACGCCGCTCGTCGAGGGGCAGTAGCTCACCCAGCAGTCGCGCGGACAGCTCCAGCCGTTCCCGCGTGGACAGCGCCGCCAGATCGCCCGCCTCCTCGACCGCTGCCCGCAACCGCTGGGTCACCCGTTCGATCATCGAGGTCATCGCGAAGCGCATCAGCTCCTCCTGCGTGGCGAAGTAGTGGCGCAGGGAGCCGATGTTGAGCTGGGCCTCGGCGGCGACCGTACGCAGAGACGCGCGTTGCAGGCCGTCGCGTACGACGACCCTGAAGAGGGCGTCCACCACCTCGCGACGGCGTTCGACGGGATCGACCACTTTCGGCATGCCACGTTTATATCACGCCTGTGATACGTTGGATTTATCTCACCTGTGATAAATCCTCGTTCAGCAGGAGGCTGCCACGATGCCCGCGAGAAGGATCACCGCCGTCTGCGCGTCAGTGGCCACGCTCACCGGAGCCTGGCCGCTCGCCGCCCCCGTCCACGCCGCCGAGCCAACCCCCGGCTCCACAGCCGCCGCCACGCCAGTGCTGCTGGCCGACACCGATCACGACGGCGAGGTGAACGCCGGGCCGGCGGGCGGCGATGCGGCCGGGGAGGCGGTCTTCCTGCCCAACCTCGACGACAGCGAGCGCCGCTGCCGGGTGGCCGATGCCGACCTGGACGCTCCCGGTGGCGCGGCCGACGCTCGGCTGGCCGCGTGCGACGACGCCGCGGACGCCCGGGTGAACGGCGAGCCCGACGCGGCCGACCTGGCGCGGCTGCGGCTGCCTGCCATGCCCGGCCTCGGCGACGCCGCCACCGGGCTGCTGAGCGTCGACGCCCCGGACAAGGTGCGGATCTTCGCCCGGCGCGACGGCGACCGCCTGCCCTCGGGCTTCCGGCCCGCGCTGCCCGAGGGCGACGGCCTGCTGACCGCGGCGGAGCTGCGTGCCGGGCTGGAGTTCGGCGTCGAGGGGCGCGACGTCGTACGCGACGCGAGCCGGTGGGACGGCCGGGTGACGATCACGCTCACGGTGACCGACCACGGCCGGCGCTCTGTCGCCCGCGTCCGCATGCGTGAGGCCCCTCTGCTGCTCCAGAACGACCTGCAGCCGGCCGTCGAGGTGCTGGCCGGCAAGCCCGGCACAGGCCCCGGGTCGCCGCCCGCGCTGCCCTTCCCCGATGGCCTGCCCGGAGGGTGGCAGGAGTTCGCCCGCGACCTGCGCGGCGCCACACACGCGGCCGGAGTGCGCTCGCCCAGATTCGTCGCGGGCACGTCCCAGTGGTGGAAGGACACCTGGTGGCAGGACATCTTCGAGCCGACCACCGCCACCATGCCGATGCCCGGCGGCGTCCGGACCATGCGCGTGCTGGTCAGGTCGGGCAATGTGCTGGACCTGGGCGAGGCGAGCGCGCCCACGCCCCGGCCCATGGCCCGGCTGCTCTTCCGCGACCTGCGCGGGCCCGGGGTTGCCGTCGTGCAGCAACTCACCCTCACCCGCCGCGACCACCTGACCGACCTGCGCAACTCCATGGGTAACGTCGAGTCGCTCCCGCCGTACGCCGGTCATCCGCAGGGGCGGCTGTTGTACGGCACCGGCCGGACCCGGCGCCCCGACCCCGCCTTCGTCCGCCTGCTGACCGGCATGGGGCAGGGCCTCCAACCGCCCGTGGTGCTCGACACCGGCTGGCTGCTGGTCGGCCATGTGGACGAGACCATGCACGTCGTACGCGCACGTAATGCGCGTGGATGGACCCTCATGATCGCCGATCCCCGCATGGCCGCGCGGCTGCTGCGCCGGGCCGAGGCCGCCGGTGCCGGCGGCACCCGGCTGTTCCCCGGCTCTCCCACGGTCGCCGGGCTGCTGGGCGACCGGGCGCTGATGGCCGCCAACGACAGGGCCGCCGGGCACATCGACGCGCAGCTCGACACCATGCTGGCCGCGACGGGGCTGCGGCGATCGGAGATCGTACGGGTGCCGGTGTTGTTCAGTGCGAGCGAGGCCGAACCGTCGCTGCTGAAGGCGTACACGCCCGGTATCCCCAACGGGCTGTCGCTGACGGCCCGCGAGTTCGCCGCGCCCGCCCCCTACGGCCCGGTCGTCGGCGGGCACGATCTGTTCCGGCGGGCCGCGCGGAGCGCGCTGGCGGCTCAGGGCGTGCACGTACGCTGGGTGGCGGACCTTTCATGGGCGCACCTGCTCGGCGGCGAGGTGCACTGCGCCACCAACGCCCTGCGCGACACCCGCTCGACCGCCCGCTGGTGGGCATACTCGGCGCGTTCGACGGCACTGCTCACGATGCCCTTCGGGGGTTGAACACCCAGGTCCGCAACAGTACGAACCGGACGATGCCGGCCAGGCCGTTGGACAGGATGACGGTGGCGAGCTCGGCGAGTGGCGAGGTGACCGAAGGCAGCAGGTCCAGGCTCACGGTGGTGATCGCGAGGGCGACGCAGAGGACGAGCATGCTCTCCAGGTGGGTGCGTACCGCGCCCGCCCGGCTGGTCATCTCGAAGGTGAACCTGCGGTTGGCCGCCGTGCTGGCGATCGTGGTGAGGACCATCGCAGTCGCGTTGGCGGTGATGGAGGACACGACCATGCTCAGGATCGCGAACAGCAGCAGGTAGGCGAGCGTGCTGATGAACCCGATGGCCAGGTATGCCGGCAGTTGGCGGGCCATCCCGGCGGGCATCAGGGCCTGCCGGACCCAGGCCACGAAGGAATACGCCCGATGGGAAACCTGTACTCGCTGCTCGTCATACCCGCCAACCGGCCCCTCGGCCGGTTGGCTTCCCGCCGCCTCGTCCCGAAGGACCGTCCCCGTCATCGTGCTCACGGCTATGACGATGTCCGGCCGCCATTGAGGGAGCGTGATCTGACGATTAACGTCGCCTGAGAAGTGTCGGCGGAGACGGGCAGGTCAGGCGGGGTGGCCGGATGCCATGGGGGAGCCTTCCACGCAACTGTCGACGACTTCGAGCGGTGACCAGTCGGCTCCAGCCGATCAGGTTGCGGAGACTTCCAGCGGGACGCGGTCCTTCGGGTTGAGTGCGAGGAAGGCCGCCCCGGCGATCGCGCCGCCCGCCAGGTCGGCCAGTAGCCAGATCCAGATCTTGGACCAGGCGAACAGACCCATGGAGGCGGCGCCGATGGCGACCGCTGGGTTGAAGGCACCACCGGAGATGCCGCCGACCGCGAATGCCCCGGCCATCACCGTGAATCCGATGGCCAGACCGTAGAAGCTGTTGCCCGGATGGTCACTGCTGGTGGCCGCGTTCAGCACCACGTACGCGAGCGCGAAGGTGAACAGTGCCTCGGCCAGCAGCGCGACCCACAGCCCACGCCCCGACGGTGAGAGCGCCGACACGCTGCCGGGTTCGATCACGTAGGAGGCGGTGAGCGCGGCGATGACGCCTCCGGCCACCTGGGCGATCCAGTACGCCACGGCGTCCGCCCGGCTGATCCGGCCGCGGAGCAGCACGGCCAAGGTCACGGCGGGGTTGTAGTGGGCGCCGGATATGTGCCCTCCGGCATACACCATGACCATCAGGATCGCTCCGATGGCCACAGGCGCCAGGGGTGTCTTCGTCAAAACCGTGGCGCCGACCGTGAAGACCAGGAAGAACGTCCCGATGAACTCCGTGATGTAGCTGCGCATGGACTGTCCTCTCAGCTTGTGGAACCGAGATTGATCACGCATTGCGGCAGCGCATCCAGATCGTGCCATGATCCTTGACCGCGGGAAATCGCGGGCTTGCTTACGGTCTCTTACGGTCCGTTGCGGCGCGCCAAACCGGACATGAGGACTCTTGCATGATGGCCCCGCATCTGCTGTGGGGCCATCACTCACACCCCGCCCGTAGGCGCCGATCGGCTCGAGACCCGGGCGCCCTGCTGAACCCCGCACGGCAGCCGGCGGCACCCGGGTTGCCGCGTGTGGAAACAGATGTATCGCCCCGTAGGACCGCCCGAGACCCGCCCAGCGAGAGGGCGAACGGAATGGTCAGTTGTTCATCTTGCTGGTCACCGTTTCGGGGTCCGGTGCCTTGATCGACACCTTGGTGCCCCAGCCGGTGAAGCGGCTGTCGATCGTGATGGTCTTGCCGTCGAATTCGCTCTTGTCGAACACCCCCGTCGCCGCGTACGAGCTCTTCACCCTGCTCACGAGCCCGGCGGAGGTGAGTGTGAGGGTATAGGTGACCTTCTCGTTGTGCATGCGCAGCGGGATCGACGCGCCGAACCAGGGCGACACCTTCTCGAGCTCATCGAAGGTGATCTTTCCTGTGATGGTGCTCCTGGTCAGCCTGCCCTTCTTGATCAGCGTGGCTAAGGTCTTCGGCTCTGCGGGGTTGATGACCTGCCCGTAGAAGCCGCCGGCGCCGCCGAACATGCCGCCGCTCTTGAGCCAGGTCTTGCCCTCCGGGAGGCGGTCGTTGAACAGCCCGCCCGAGGTGTAGCCGACCTTGCCGACGCTGATACTCCGCTCGGGCTCGGATTTGAGCGCGTTGGTCTTGATGTCGGAGGCTGCGATGCCCCTGGCGTTGAACTGGAACGTACCTTTGCGGTCCTGCAGTTTGACCTTGTCGTCGCCCGAGAGAGTGGTGGTCTCGGTGAACCGCACACCGTGCCCGGAGACCAGCTTGCTCTTCAGGGCTTGGACGGGATCCTTGGGGGCGGCGGCCTGCGCGGGGGTGGCGGGTACCAGCAGAGCGCCGCAGGCCGCCAGGGCGGTGATCATCTTCTTCATGAGCCGTGATCATGGCGCAAGCGGATCACGAGCAGGGCACGATCGCCTCAGGCCTGGGGTTTCTGGGCGACTCCGGCCAGGACCCAGGCTCTCTTCTCCTCCTGCTTGGAGACCGGAATGTCGGAGCGCCACTGGCGCACGTAGACGAAGCCGGGCTCGACGAGGTCCAGTCCGTCGAAGAAGCGCAGGGCCTGGTCGCGGTTGCGCGGGCCGCCCTTGGGCCGGTTGAGCGCCTCACGGAAGACGTCGGCGATCTGCTCGGCTATCTCGGGGCGGCCGTCGAAGACGGCGTGGGTGAGACAGAGGAAGCTGCCGGGCGCCAGTCGCTCGCACAGCCGGGCCACGTTCTCGAACGGGCCGTTCTCATCGGGAATGTACTGGAGCGAGCCAATGATCAGGACGCCGACGGGCTGGTCGAGGTCGATCAGCTGTCCCAGGGCGGGATCGTCCAGCATGGCGTCGGGGTGGAGGATGTCGCCTTCGACCACTCCGGTTCGCGCGTTGGTGGCGAGCAGCGCCCGCGCGTGGTTGAGCGCGACCGCATCGTCGGCGACATAGACGACGCGGGCGTCGGGCTCCAGGGACTGGGCCACTTCGTGGACGTTCTGCTTGGTGGGCAGTCCGGAGCCGACGTGGATGAGCTGCCTGATGCCTTGTTCGACGAGGTAGCGCACGACCCGTTCCCGGAATTCCTGGACGTACTCGCCCATCTCCTTGGCGTCCGGGATCAACGCCAGCACCTTCGCCGCGGCCTCGCGGTCGGCGGCGAAGTTGTCCTTGCCGCCCAGGAAGTAGTCGTTCATCCGGGCAACGCTGGGAACACCGGCCGACACACCTGGCCGTCGGGGTGCGTCACTCATTCGTCGTCTCCTCGTTCCCCCACACGGTTATGAGGACAGTAGCAACCCCATGACCATCCATGGAGCCTTGTCCTATTTTGTACGGGCTGTGGCTCATGAAAAGTTCATCTGCCGCAAATGGGGTGCCAAGGCATGGATCGTACGTTTGCCTCGTCAGCAAGAACACCCTTCTGGAAGGCAGTCACGTGGGACACGATCACGAGGGTCAGCGGGTCAGTCGGCGGCGGTTGATCGCCGGTGTCAGTTCGCTCGGGCTCGGTAGCCTGCTCGCCGCCTGCGGCCAGGACGCGCCGGCGGTGACCACCTCCACAGGGGCGACCGTGTCTCCGACGGCCACGATGACGACCACGGCCAAGGACGTCACCGCCCTGTTCGCCGAAGCCAACACGTGCACGTTGACCGCCACCACCACGCAGGGCCCCTACTACTTCGACGCGGACAAGGTCCGCAGCGACATCCGCGAGGATCGGAAGGGTACGCGGCTGCGCCTGATGTTCAAGGTCCAGGACAGCGAGAGCTGCAAGCCGCTGGGGAACGCCGTGGTGGAGATCTGGCACTGCGACGCGGCCGGGCTCTACTCCGGAGCGGAGTCGCTGTCGACCGGAGGGGGCGGCGGCCGGCCCAGCGGTAATCCACCGACCGGCGCCCCGCCCACGGGCGCCCCGACAGGTGAGACCAGTGCGAACGACCTGACCCCGACGGACGACAAGCGTTACCTGCGCGGGGCCCAGGTCACCAACAGCGATGGGATCGTGGAGTTCACCACCATCTGGCCGGGGTGGTACCGGGGGCGTACCGTGCACATCCACGCGATGGTGCACTTCAGCAACGCGCGCGTGCTCACGACCCAGGTGATGTTCGACGAGGCGCTCAACACCAAGGTCTTCACGAAGTCGCCGTACGCGGCGCACACCGGGCGGGACACCTTCAACGACGGTGACAACATCTACAAGGACAGCATGCTCCTGAAGGTCACCGAGGAGGACGACGGCTACCTGGGGGTGATCGTCTTCTCGGCCGACTCCGACAAGGACGGCAAGTGATCTCAGGCTGGTGGGCGCAGGCGGCGCAGTGCCTCGTTGACGCTGTCGCCCTCGCCGCTGGCGATCGGGTTGCCGTCGGGGTCGCGGGCGACGGCGGAGTAGGCCGATTCCGGCAGGTGGGTCAGCAGGATGGTGTGGCCGTCCCGGAGCAGGTCCTCCGGCGTTGGACGAGATCTGTCCACCAGGTGGCGGGCGCCGACCAGGGCGGCCACGGGGGTGCGGTGGCGGGTGAGCAGTACGGGGCCGCTCTCGTACGGCTGGGCGGCTTGCCGTACGAGGTCGCCGAGCTTGCGGCGGACCGTTGACAGCGGCAGGGCGGGCAGGCCGGTCAGCGGGCCGGCCACCTCGGAGAGCGGGATCAGGGCCGCCCACTCCCAGCGTTCGCGGGTGATCGGCGTGGTCTCGCCGTCCTGGGCGGCGCGCACCAGCCGGCCCCATTGGGCGCGAGCCTCCTCGACGCCGAGCGGGGGGCCGAGCCGGGCGACGAGCTCGGTGTACGGAATGTCGGGCATCCACCGAACGTAAGGCACCTTACCGAAATAGTGCAAGCCGCCTTACAAAACACCCGAAAACCAGTTGCGGCCCGAAATAGCGTGATCGTCATGGATGAACTGGTGGAGTCGTTCGTACGGGACGGCTTCGTGAAGCTGACGATCGGCACGCGCGAGCAGGGAGAGGCGGCGCAGGAACTGCTGTGGCAGCAGATCGGCCTGTCGCCCGACGACCCCGAGGGCTGGCGCGAGCCGGTGGTGTGGGCCGCGGACATGACCGGGCGGGGGCCGTTCGGTGAGCTGGTCAGGTCGCCCGTGCTGGCGGCCGGGTTGGACGCGGTGTGCGGGAAGGGCGGCTGGCAGCCGCGTGGCTCGGCGGGCAACATCCCGATCCGGTTCCCGCACCTGCCGCCGGCCGACGACCGCGGCTGGCACCTCGACCTCAACCTGCCGCGGCCCGACGGCACCTGGGGGGTGTCCGTCCGTGCGCACAACCTCCTGGTGCTGATGCTGTTCTCGGAGGTCGGTGAGCTGGACGCGCCGACCCGGGTCAGAGTGGGATCGCAGCGTGACAGCCTCGGGGCGCTGGGCGAGCAGGTGCACGACCATGTCAGCGCGGGCGCGCTGGTGGACGCGGCCAGCCGGGACCGGCCGGTGGCCCTGGCGACCGGCTCGCCGGGAGACGCCTATCTGGTGCACCCGCTGACCGTGCACGCCGCGCAGGAGCACCTCGGTGAACGGCCCAGGTTCATGGCGCAGATGCCGTTCATGCTGGCGCCGCCGTTGGACCCGGCCGCGGACACGCCTTTGGCCGGCGCCCTCCGCTGAGACCTGTCACTGACTCCGCAACCAGCCGGCGGCTTCCTCCGGAGTGCCGAAGCGAATCACCTGCAAAGGGGCGAAGCGCGGATCGTGGACGCGCTGCTGGATGTCCGCCCGCCGAACCCCGTGCTGTGACCACGCCCACCAGGCGGGGTGATCGCGGCGGAACCAGTCGGTCAGGGTCTCGCGATTACCGCCGAAGATCCGCTCACGCAGGAGGGTTCTGCGGAGCGATCGCCTGAGGATCCGGGGCATGATGACCCGCCGAGGATAGTCCAGCCAGACCACGGTGTCGGCCTGCTCCCAGAGCAGGTCACGGACCTCGGGATAGCCGTAGGAGTCGAAGATCCAGGCCGGTGACGAGGCGATCCGCTTCACCTGCGTGACGAACTCGTCGTTCACGGCCCAGCCGGGTCCGGTGAAGTGCAGGGCGTCCATCTCGTGGTACGGCACCGCGAGTCGGGTGCTCAGGGCCCGTGCCATGGTGGACTTGCCGGCCCCGCTGATGCCGGCTACGAGGATGCGCCGCATAGATCGCACGATGCTAGCTCGATCGGTCGGTCTGCGACCAGGCCTTTTGGATCGGCCGGTAGTCGATCACGGTGATCCCCTCCTGCCGGATGAGCTCGCGGGCCTCTGGTGAGGTCAGGAACTCGTAGTCGGTACGCCGTACGCGCCAGCCGGGGTCGATGGCCCGCGCCTTCTCGTCGCCCAGACCAGGATGGATCGCCCACTCGCTCAGCCCGGCGGGCAGTTCGCGCAGCAGCTTGGCGTACTGGGCCGGCTTGTCGTCGAGGTCGAGGCCGAAGCTGTCCAGGAAGTCGTGCTCGACGACCGGCAGGCCCCGCCGCCGCAGCTTCTGGCGAGCGGGGTCGAGCCAGGCCCGCACCGCCAGGCCGTACTCGTCGGCCAGGGCCACGGTCAGGTCGAAGATGTCGGCCCGGCCGCCGTCGGCCAGGCGCGGTCAGCGGCCCCCACCTGTCGTCCACCGTGTCGCAGAACAGCGTGAGGTGGATCCCGAAGGGGATCTCCGCGTGCCGGCGGAGCGACTCCATGGCGTGTGTTCCATGAGTCCAGCATGGAGCACGCGTCCAACGATTATCGGGGGTCGATCGGCGTCAGGTGCGGGGTTCCGGCCTCGATGGCGGCGGCCGCGTCCAGGCACAGGTCCTCGCGGAAACGCGGCCCGATGATCTGTACGGCCTGCGGCAGCCCGCCCGCATGACCGGTGGGCACGGCGACCGACGGCAGCCCCAGCAGGTTGGCCACCACGCTCATGCGCAGAGCCGCCGGCCACCCGGCCACCCACTCGGGATCGAGATCGGCGCCGACCGGGAACGCGGGGAGTGTGCAGATCGGCGCGAGCACCAGCGGGGCCGAGGCCGTCCAGTCGTCCCACGCCCGCGCGATGGCGGCGCGTTCCATCATCGGGTCGAAGGCGGCCCGGCCGGCCGCTCGCGTCCAGGGCTCCTCGAACGCGGTCCAGAACCGGACGAACCCCTCGGAGGCGATCGTCTCGACGGGCGGCTGCTCCTCGTGGACGCGGCCGTACGAGGACATGATCTGGGTGTAGATCTCGGAGGCTCGGTCCAGGGCCGGTGGCAGGCTCTCCGTCACCTGGTAGCCGGCGTCGGCGAGGAGCTTGGCCGCCTGCCGTACGGCGGCGGTGACCTGGGGGTCGGCGTCGAGTCCGGTGACCGCGGCCACGCCCAGCGGGGCCGCCGGGGCGGGGCCCCGCAGGGGCGCCGGGGCGTACCAGGGGTCGCCGGGCGCGTGGCCGCACATGTGGTCGAAGGCCAGGCGCAGGTCGGCCACGCGCCGCGCGATCGGACCGTGCACGGCCAGCAGCTGGAACCCGAACGGCGACGCCTGTCCGCTGTGGGCGACCCGGCCCAGCGACGGCTTCAGCGCGGCGACGCCGCAGCACTGGGCGGGCCAGCGCAGCGAGCCCGCACCGTCGTTGCCGATGCCGAGCGGGGTCAGGCCGGTCGCCACCGCGGCCGCGTCACCGCCGCTGGAGCCGCCCGGCGTGTGGCCGGCCGACCAGGGGTTGCGGGTCGCGCCGCGCAGGGCGTTGTCGGTGTGCCAGCGCATGCCGAACTCCGGCAGGTTCGTCCGGCCGATCGGGATCGCGCCCGCCGCGCGCAGCTGGGCGACGTGCGGGGCGTCGCGCGGTGCGACGGCGTCACGGAGGGCGACGATGCCGAGTGTCGTCGCCGAGCCGGCCACGTCGACGTTCTCCTTGACCGTCATGGGGACGCCGCAGAGCGGGCCCGGCGCCGCGCCGTCCCGCAGCGCGCGGTCGGCCGCGTCCGCGGCTTCGAGCGCCTGCTCGTCCAGCACCGCCGTGATGGCGTTGACGTGCGGGTTCACTTCGGCGATCCGGGTCAGGTGCGCCTGGACCACCTCACGGCTCGACACCTCCCGGGCGCCGACCAGCCGTGCCAGCTCTCCGGCGGGCAGTGCCCATAGTTCAGCCACAACGTTCTCCTCGGGGTAGCGGTGCCGAGGAATCTAGAGGGATTCACGAGAAAGAGGCAGTCTTGTGTTTTCGGGACGCTTCAGCCGCCTAGGTCGAGAAATAGGGTGTTTTGCCTGGTCATGGGGCCTCTCCTGGCAAGGTGAAATTCATGCACTCCTCGGGGGAGGAACGCTGGGTTGAAGCGCTCCAAGACCATGCGGCCCACCTGGCCTTCGCGGACTGGCAAGCCGGTCCCGACGACTGGACGAGCCTCTACACCAGCTTCGACGAGGAGGATGCGCCGATAACGGAGGTGGCCGTCTATCGGGGACACGAGCGCATCCATTTCCGCCGTTACACCGGCCCGGAGCTCACGCAGTTCTGGACCCGGCTGGTCAATGCGATCTCGGAGTGAGCGCAAGCGAAAGGGCCGGAGGCGATCGCCTCCGGCCCTTCGAATATCCGGCTAGTCACGCCGGCTTGTCGTCTTGCGCCAGTGAAAACCGCCGGGCAGGTTGACGGACACCGTACGGCGGCCGTCCGCCGTGCGGGTGACCCGGAACAACCGGTTGCCCCAGCTGTGCCCGACGCCACCGCGTGACAGGTTCAGCCGGAACGGCCCCAGCTTGATTGACTTTCGGTAGCTCCAGCCCATCGAGTTCCCTCCATGAGATCGCGAGGGCCTCCAGCTACCCGAAAAATGGCGAAATATTTACCGGATCACTCCACTGTCACCGTCGCCTTCGCGAGGACCGTGGTCCCCGCCACCTGCCCGGTCACCAAGAACGTGCCGGGGGAGCCGTACGAGCCGGGATCGATCGCCGCCCACGTGACCGCGACCGAGCTGTCCTTGGAGCCGTCGTTGTAGGTGGCCACGACGGTCGCGGGCAGCGACGGCGCGGTGCCCGCCCGGGTCCGTACCGCCTCCTCGGCGATCGAGGTGATGGTCACCGCCGGACTCGTCCTGACGTACACCGTCGCCTCGACGGGCGAGCGCAGGCCCTCGGCGAGCCCGGCGACCTTGAAGCTGGTGCCACCGGTCTTGACCTGGTCGGCGGTCACCTGCTGCCACGTCACCGCCGCCTGGCCTCCGCCGCCGTCCGCGTACAGCGTCTCGACCGTGGCGGGAAGCCGCGGCAGCGTGCCCGCCACCGTGGGGACGTGCACGGGCCGCACCGAGTCCGGCGGTACCGCGTACGCCTTCCACTCCAGCACCCCGACGGACGCCTGCCCGGACACCAGCTCGACGCGTAGCTTGGTCGTCTTCACCGTGTCGAACGAGACCGTGTTGTAGGCGTCGACCGCGGCCGGGTAGGAAGCGGCGCCGGTCACGTCCTCGAACGAGTCGCCGTCCCACGCCTGGATCTTCCACGACGCCGGGACGCGGACGCCGCCGTCGTCGTCGAAGAAGTACACCTCCGCCTTGTTCACCCGTACCGGCGAAGGCCAGTCGAGCTGCACCCACTGCGTGCCCTGCTCCGGCCAGGTGCCCCAGCGCGGGTTGGCGCCGTCGTTGGAGCGCGGCGGGTCGATGCCGTCGTTGATCGCCGTCACCTTCTCCCAGGGGGAGGTGTAGGAGGCGGTCGGCGTCGCGTACGGCGCCACGTTCACCTGCGCGCCGATCTCGCCCACCGTGACCGCGACGGTGCCGGACGACGACTTCGCGCCGTCGGTGGCGGTCAGCCGCAGGTGGTACGTGCCCGCTTCACTGAACGCCGCGACCGTGGCCGGGCTCGTCTGATCGGTGAAGATCGCTTCCCCGGGCCCGTCGACGACGCTCCACCGCATGCTGAGCGTTCCCGACGGCAGCCCGTCGTCCTTGACGACCGCGTCCAGCTTGGCCTGCCCGGGGCGGTTGAAGGTGGCATCCGGTACGGCCAGCACGTACGGAGCCCGGTTGCCCGCGGACGGCGGCGCCGAGCCGGTCGAGTAAGCCTGCACCTCCTTCAAGCCCGTCGAGTAGCCGGGCCGGTGAGTGACCAGCACGCGCAGCTTCTGGGCGACGACGGACCGGAAGCGGACGTCGTTGAGGTTGGCCCGTGGATAGACCGGCTCCTTGGCCTGCCCGGGCACGTCCTTCCAGGTGGAGCCGTCGAGGTACTGCACCGAGTACAGGGCGGGCTCGCTGTAGCCGCCGGCCTTGCGGTCGTTGAAGAAGTACAGCCGCAGCAGGTCGACGGGCCGGGCCGAGCCCAGGTCCACCTCCAGCCAGTCCCGCGCCTGGCCGGAGCCCTTGCTGCCCCAGTACGGCTCGTTGATCGTGAACCCGTCGACCGCGCCCGCCGGGTCACCGTGCGAGGCGGTGGCGGACTTGACCAGGTTCGGGCGCGTGGAGCCCAGATCGACCCCGGCCTTCTGGAACAGGTCCTCGACCCGGTCGCCCGACAGCTTCACCTCGGCCGGCGCCTTCATCGACCGGGCCGCCTCGGAGTACAGCACTGTGCTGCCTTTGACCGGGCCGCCCTCGACTGTGCCGCCTTCAATCGTGCCGGTCGCCGGGTCCCATACGGCGTGCGCGAGTCCGGACAGCGTGACCTTGCGCTTGCCATCAATGAGGATCGAGTAGCCCTCGGGCACGCCCGCGTAGTGCGTGGCGCCGTCGCCGGGCTTGTCCCAGACGATGCTCAGGTCGCTGCCGCGGTAGTTGATGCCGTTGACGGTGAAGTGGTCCCAGCCGATGTCGACCGGCCACAGCTCCACCTTGCCGTCGGAACGCGGGCGCAGCCCCATGACGTCCTCGATGACCGTCCAGTTGCTGCTGCCGAGGATCGTGTGATGGATCCACGAGCGGTAGTCGATGGACTTGGTGCTCGGGTTCCAGTTCGACCAGAACTCGTTGGCGTCCGGGTAGCGGGTGTCGCCGCCGACGAACTGCGACCAGGCGTTCCAGTACAGCAACTGCTTGTACTGCTCGGCGGTGATGTACGGCGAGGTGTATTCGCGCAGCGCCTTGGAGAACAGCGAGAAGTTCCGGGTCGAGTTGATCTGCGAGAAGTTGTTCGACCCCGGGTGGCCCTGCGCGGCGGCCTCCGCTTTGTCCTTCTGGTTAGCCGTATAGGCCGGGAAAATTGGATATTCCGCAGGGTCGGCCCATAGGCGGAGCGCTTCCCGATATTTCGGGTTGTCCGTCGGGACCAGGCCGGTCGCGTAGGGGATGTAGTTGTTGGATTCCTTCCACGGGATCAGGTTGCCGGTCTGCAGGTCGCGGTGTTTGAACAGCTTGTTCTGGTCGTCCCAGAGCAGGGTGAGGATGCCGTTCTTCACCTTGTCGGCCACGCCGCGCAGCTCGGTGGCCTTCGCCGCGTCGCCGATCAGCGTGTACGCCTGCGCCGCCGCCATCGCGTTGGCATAAACGTAGGCGCCTTCCAGCCGCTCGTTCGCCCGGTTGTAGTAGTGGAACGACACCGCGTCGGCGTCGTTGCCGGTCATCGCCTCCCAGTCGTACTCGATGACCCCGTTCTTGTTGGAGTCGTAGGCGTTGAGCTGCCCGTAGACGTCCTTCTCCGCGTAGCGGGCGAGGTTGCGCAGGATCGCGGGCTGCCCGCCGTGGAGCTGGTAGCTCTCCAGCGCCGAAGCCGAGATGTACTGGGTGTAGCTGTTCGACCAGTTCTCCGGGTCGCCCGGGTTATCCGTATATTTCGAGTTACGTGATACTTCTCCGGCCGAGACCCAGGGGCCGTACGAGTAGATCGGATCCCGCAGGTACTTCAGGTCCTGCAAGAACATCGGCACAGTCAGCACGATCGCGTTGTTGTAGCCGAGCGCCCCCTCCACCGACGTCGGGAACTGGAAGTCGTTGCCCGGGATGTCGGCGTCGAGGAAGTTGAACCTCATCAACCACCAGCGGTAGTAGACGAACTTCTTGATGTTCTCGTCCGGCACGTCGATGTACGGCAGGTTCTCCGCCCACCAGGCGTTGTAGTCCTGGAGCTGGCGTCGCAGCGCCTTCTCCGGCGAGCGCCCCTTGTAGCCGTCGTACTCCGGCCGCGCCCCGGCCAGTTCCTCGGTGACGAACCCCATCTGCACCTTGGTCCGCACGGTCTTGCCCGGTTCGACGGCGAGCGTCCCCTTCAGCGTGCCGTCCGCGACCTTCAGGCCGTCGCCGCTGAGCCGGGGGAAGATCGTGGTCAGCCGGTTCTTGGCCGCCACCACGCCGGTCAGCTCGCGGTCGCCGTCCGCGGTCTTCGTGTACGGCGACGTCACTGTGACCGGTACGTCCACCTTCGCGGTGCCCGTGTTGGTGACCGCCAGCGTGGTGACCGCCACGTTCTCCTGCGTGATGAACTTTTTGACGGTCACGGCCAGCCCGCCGCCCGCGTACTGGCCGGTCCAGTGGCTGGGCATCTGCAACCGCTTGCTCACGTCCTCCTTGAGGTCCGTGCCGAGCGACACGGCGTAGGCGCCGCGGTTGTCGATGCTCTCCCAGTACGCCACGCTGCCGCCGAAGCCGATGACCGAGGGGTCGTGCTCCTTCATGAACAGCGCCCGGCCACGCGACATCAGCCACGTCCCCGCCGGGTCGTCGCCGGGGCGGGCCAGCATGCGGTCGATCCAGTACGAGTCGCCGCCCTTCTCCTTCTTGTAGATCTCCGCCATCATCTTGCGCGGCTCGTAGCGGACGGGCTCGGCCGGGACGGGATCTTCACCGGTGAAGACCGGCATGCCGAGATCGTCCTGGACCGCCGTGGCCGGGGAAGCGGCGCCGAGCAGGCTGCCCGCGACGGCTAACGCGACCAGGCCCGGCAGGGTTCTGCGCACAGAGTCCTCCATAGGGGGTGTTACTCGGCGACGGGCAGCCAGACGCGCATGGTGGCGGGGCCGCGGTTGCCCCACCGGTGGTACGGCACCAGCCGCAGCACGGTGTCCACGCCCGCCACCGAGTCGGGCACCGGCCCGTACGGCCAGCCATTGGCATCCGGCGCGCCGAGCACAACGGCGACCTCAACCTCGACGACGGGGTCACCCTCGGGCCCAGCGGACCCGACCGACCCGCCGGGCGTGCCCGTGACAGGATCCGCGGGCGTCGCGGACCCGCCGGGCGCGTCTGTGACGGGATCCCCGGGCGTCACGGGCCCGCTGCGTGTGTCTGCGACGGGATCCGCAGGGTCGACGGGCGCGCCCGCGACGGGAACGGGCGCGCCCGCCTCGGCACCGGCCGCCTCCGGCGCGGGGATGGCTGCGGGCGCCCCAGCCGGAGAGTCGGCCAGATGGCCGGTGAGGTGGTCGGTGGGATGGTCGGTCAGGTGGTCGGTGGGCGGGGACGAGACGCGGGCGGCCACGTCGGCGAGCGGGGGCTCGTCGGCGACGGACTCCGCGCAGTAGACGAGCGGCCCGCGCTCCACCGCGACGCTCCCGCGCAGCGCGTCCACGCGCCGGTCGGGGAAGGTCCACCGGGGAGCCATGGGCAGTTCGAGGCGGATCTCGTCACCGGGCCGCCAGTCGCCCTCGACGACGGCGTACCCGGGCTCGACCTCGCGAGCACCCGACATATGCGAAATGCCGGACGTGGCCGCGCCCAGCCCGACGCCCAGACGCGAGCCGGGCCCCGCGACCGGCCCCCCGCCCGGTCCGTTCGCACCGCCCGGCGCGGCCGGCCCGTACGAGAGCGTCGCGCCCTTCGCCCAGGCGGGGACGCGCAGCGAGATCCGCCCGCTGCCGCCCGACAGCACCCGCACGCACACCCCGCCCGACCACGGATACCCGGTCTCCACCCGCACCCCGAGCGAACCTTGGGTGATCTCGCCGGGCGTGAAGTGGTGAATCTGCAACCCGCCCGCATCGGAGGTCGCCACGTAGGCCGCCAGCGAGGCGAGCGTGCGGGCGATGTTGTGCGGGCAGCACGACACGTCGAACCACGGCGACCGCAGCCCGCCCTCGGCGGCGTGGTTGACCCCGTTCAGCGGCTCGGCCGGCACCCGTACGCGCAGCGGGTTGGCGTAGAAGAACGACCGTCCGTCCAGCGCCACCCCGGTGGCCAGCACGTTGTACAGCGTCCGCTCGGCCAGGTCGGCGTACCGGGCGTCGCCGGTGGCCAGCAGCAGCCGGTGCGACAGCATGATCGACGCGATGCCCGCGCAGGTCTCGGAGTAGGCGCGGTCCGGTGGCAGCTCGTAGTCCTCGCCGAAGGACTCGTCGGAGTGCCGCGAGCCCATGCCGCCCGTCAGGTGGGTGCGCCTGGCGACCGCGCGCTCCCACTGCGCCTCGACGGCCTTGAGCAGCTCCACGTCGCCGGTCTCCACGGCCACGTCCACGACGCCGCTGGCCAGGTAGAGCGCCCGTACGGCGTGCCCGCGCAACGACCGCGCCCGCCGTACCGGGACGTCGTCCTGGAAGTAGGCGCGGCCGAACGGGATCTCGCCCAGCGCGGGCAGGCCGCGGCGTTCGACGAAGCGGCGGGCCATCTCCAGGTAGCGGTCGGTGCCGGTGGCCCGGTACAGCTCGACCAGCGCCATCTCCACCACGGGGTGGCCGCAGGTCTCCGAGGTGTCCATGAAGCGGCGGCAGATGTGGTCCGCCGCCCGTCGGACCACCTCGGTCAGCCGGTCCTCGCCGTGCATGCGGAGCCTGGCGACCCCGGCCTGGATGAGGTGGCCATAGCAGTACAGCTCGTGGCCCCACTCGAAGTCGGCGTAGCGGTTGCCGGTCCAGCGGGTGTTGAGGTAGCCGTCACCCTCCTGGGCCCTGGCCACGGTCTCGGCCAGCTCGGGCAGCGCCGGGTGGTCGGCCCACGCCATCGCCTCCAGCAGCTTGTAGGTCTCCGAGTCGCTGAACTCCCTGCCCTTGCGGGGGAGACGGCCGCGGAAGTTGCCGATCCAGCCTTCGCGTTCCTCCCATTCCTGGCAGTGGGCGATGGTGACGTCCCGGTTGAGGGCGATGCGGTCGCCCCAGAAGCCGGGCGCCGGGCGTACCGCGTCCAGGCCGAGGGGGGACAGAACGCCCGATGAAGGCAGGACAGGATTAGCCACGCAGAGCTCCCGACATGAATCCGCGCACGTAGTGGCGCTGCAGAATGACGAACAGGATGAGGCATGGCAGGGCCATGACCATGACGCCGGCCTGGAGCATGCCGTAGTCGATGGCGCCGAACGTGCCCTGGGTCATGCTGACCACGGCCACCGGCAGGGTGAACGAGGAGCCGTCGTTGAGCAGGATGAGCGGCGCGAAGAAGTCGTTCCACGAGGCGAGGAAGGCGAACAGGCCGACCGTGACGAGGGCCGGCCGTACGGCGTGCAGCAGGATCCGGGAGAAGGCCCGGAAGGTGCCGCAGCCGTCGACCAGCGCCGCCTCCTCCAGCTCGCGCGGGATCGCCTCGAACGCGTTGCGCATCATGAACAGCGCGAACGGCAACTGGAACATCACGAACACCAGTGACAGCCCCAGCAGCGAGTTCTGCAGGCCGAGGTAGCCGAGCAGCACGTAGAGCGGGATGAGGATCGTCGCGTAGGGCACCATGAGGATCGCCAGCGTGGCCAGGAACAGCAGGTTCTTGCCGGGGAAGTCGAACCGGGCGAACGCGTAGCCGCCGAGCGCGGAGACGATCAGCGTCCCGGCGACGGTCATCGACGACACCAGCACACTGTTGGTGGCGTAGGTGCCGACGCCCTCGCCGAACTGGGCCATCTTCAGGTAGTTGGACGGCTCCTCCAGCGAGGCCCAGCCGCTCCACAGCAGCGGGAACAGGAACAGAATGGCCAGCGCCGTGACAGTGGGGTAGTACCTCACTTGAGCCTCCGCATCAGCAAGGTGTTGAACCCGACCAGGGCGACCAGCAGCACGACGGACAGCGCCGCCGCCCCGCCGAGGTCGAAGCGGAAGAACGCGTCGCGGTAGACGACCATGACCATCGAGACCGTGCTGTTGTCCGGGCCGCCGTTGGTGAAGATGAAGAACTGGTCGAAGGCCAGCAGGGAGCCCGTGATGCTGAGGATCAGCATCAGCGCCAGTGTCGGGCGCAGCAGCGGCAGCGTGATCTTGGTGAAGATCTGCCAGCGGTTGGCACCGTCGCTCTTGGCCGCCTCGTACACCTCGACGGGGATCGACTGCAGGCCGGTCAGCAGGATGAGCATGTTGAACCCGGCGAAGCGCCACAGCACGAGCGCGATCGTGGAGAACAACGCCATGTTGGGCGTGCCGATCCACTTCACCGGCTCGTGAGTGATCCCCAGCGTCTGGAGCAGCGGGTCGATCGGGCCGAAGTCGTTGTTCAGCATGCCGTAGAACAGCAGCGCGGCGGCGGCGAAGCCGACGGCTCCGGGCAGGAAGAACGCGGTACGGAAGAAGGCGACGCCAGGCCGCCGCTCCTGCACCAGCAGGGCCAGGCCGAGCGCGACCGCCGACAGCAGGACGGTGGTGATGGCGGTGTACTTCAGCGTGAAGAGCACCGCGTCGAAGAACAGCGGGTTCTTCGGGATCTTGGTGTAGTTGTCCGGGGCGTTGAGTACGGCCTGGCCCAGCAGCGGCCACCGGTTCAGCGACATCCAGACGACCAGCACCAGCGGCGCGATGAACAGGACGCCCACGATGACGGCGGTCGGTGCGGCGTACAGCCAGCCCTGGACCTGCCTTCCCCGCCACCGGGCGGACGGCACCGTGTGTGCCGCCCGCCGCTTGGGCTTGCCGAGGGTCAACGTCATTGCTGGAGGGACTTTGTGATCTCGGCGTTCAGTTGGGGGACCTTCGATGCGTCGCCGAACACCGCCTCACGGGCCAACCGCAGCCAGGGGCCCTGCGGGTCGTTGAACGTCTGGCCGAAGCGCAGCGCGAACGGCGTCTGCCCCTTGGCGACCAGCGAGTTGATCAGAACCACCCGCGGGTCCTCGGCCGAGTACTTGTTGCTGGACAGGTCGGTACGCGCGAGCACGTCCTTGTTCTTCGCCATGACCTCGACCTGCGCCTCATCGGACACGGTCCAGGACAGGAACTCCCAGGCCGCGTCGGCGTTCTTGGAGGTCGAGGAGATGCCGATCGAGTCGCCGCCCACGAAGGTCGACTCGCCGCCGTCGGGACCGGCGATGGGCGTGACGCCGATCTTCATGTCCGCGGGCATCGTGCCGAGCGTGGTCGACGGCATGGGCATGACGCCGATCTCGCCCTTGGGGAAGAAGCCGGTCCAGGTCGGGCCCTGCTCCTCCTTGGCCGTCGGGCCGGTGACCTTCTTCTCGTACAGGTCACGGTAGGTCTTGAACACCTCGGTCATCGCGGGCTGGTCGTTGAGCGAGGTGGTGCCCTCGGGGTTCATGACCTGGGCGCCGGCCGCCCAGACCGAGGGCCAGAAGGTGAAGACGTAGCAGCCGCCGCAGTTGCCGCCGAAGAACGTGCCGTGCACCTTGCCGTCCTTGCCCAGCTTCTGCTGGATCGTGGTGGCCTGCTGGGCGAACTCCTTCAGCGTCTTGGGCCCCTTCTCCGGGTCGAGCCCGGCCTTGGCGTACAGGTCCTTGTTCCAGAACCAGACCGACAGGTCCAGCGTGTGCGGGAGGGTGTAGAACTTGCCGTCCAGCGTGCCGAGCTTCATGTGGGAGGGCGCGAGACTGTCCTTGTACGGCAGGGCGCCGACCTTGTCGGTGATGTCCATGAACAGGCCCTGCGAGGTGTAGTTCGGGACGAAGATCACGTCGGCGGCGAACACGTCCGGCAGTTGTTTCGCCCCCGCCGCGGCCGCGATGCGCGGCTGGTAGTTGTCCGTCGGGATGACGGTCAGCTTCACTTGGTTCTTGTGATTGCTGTTGTAGGCCTTCACCAACCGCTCGCTCTGGGCCTGCGTCGCCGCGCGGGTCCACATGGTGATCGTGACCGGGCCTGCCGCCTGTGGCTGCTTATCGCTCCCACCGCTGCCGCAGGCGGCGGCTGTGAGCGCTAACAATCCGAGGAAGGCGATCCCAGCCAGCCGTAGTCTCATGGTTGTCTCCTTCGGGACCCCCGTGAACTGAAAGGTTTTCGGAAACGTAGAAGAAACATCCGGGCCTGTCAATGGGTGTTAGGGTTTGACCCAGATATCGGTTACTGAAAAGGGTTTCGAAAATATGGCGGGTAGGCGCGCGACCATCAACGACGTGGCCTCCCTGGCGGGGGTGTCGATCGCCACGGCCTCCAAGGCGCTCAACGGACGGCAGGACGTGCGGGCCTCGACCCGGCAGCGCGTGCTCGCCGCGGCGGAGGAGCTCTCCTTCCAGCCGAACGCGCTGGCCAGGGGGCTGCTGTCCGGGCAGACGCGCACGGTCGGACTGCTGACCTCCGACAGCGCGGGCCGGTTCGGCATACCGGTGCTGCTCGGGGCGGAGGACGCGTTCGGCGCCGGGGAGATGGCGGTGCTGCTCTGCGACGCCCGCGGCGACGCCATCAGGGAGCAGCACCACCTGCGCGCGCTGCTGTCGCGCCGCGTCGACGGGCTGATCGTGGTGGGCGAGAGCACCAACCCGCGGTCCTCGGTCAGCAGGGACCTGCCGGTTCCCGTGGTGTACGCCTACGGGCCTTCCGACGATCCCGAGGACGTGTCGTTCGTTCCGGACGACGTGGGCGGGGCGGCGATGGCCGTACAGCATCTGGTGGCGCTGGGCCGGCGCAGGATCGCGCACGTCACCGGGCCCGCCCACTACAAGGCGGCGCGCGATCGCGTCGAGGGGGTTGAGCGGGCGCTGGCCGAGGCGGGCCTCGCGCAGGCGGGGGAGACGCTCTGGGGGGCGTGGTCACAGCGGTGGGGCCGGCACGCGGCGGAGATGCTGCTGATGTCACAGCCGGAGATCGACGCGGTGTTCTGTGGCAGCGACCAGATCGCGGCCGGCTTCGTCGAGGGCGCCCGCGAGCGGGGGCGGCGGGTGCCCGACGACATCGCGGTGATCGGTTACGACAACTGGGAGGTGCTGTCCACCGAGACGCGCCCGGCCCTGACGACCGTGGACATGAACCTGGAGCTCCTCGGCAGGACGGCAGCCCAGCACCTGTTCGCGGCCATCGACGGGCGGGCGACGCCGGGCGTCCACCGCATGCCCTGCCAGTTGGTGATCCGCGACTCCACGGCGTCGTCGTCGTGAACGTGCCCGGGCGGGAAGGGCAGGTCCCCGCCCGGGCACGGGCTTTTCACAAGGTCGTCGCCGGCAGGCCCCTGAACAGCGGGGATAACACCGTTCGCGACATGGCCGGAGGCACCTCAGCTCTGTTAGCGTTAACATTTTAGGTGAATGTTCACCACCAGGATGGTCGCCAAGTTAAGAGGAACGCGCCGCGACGTCAAGAGACCTCGTGTGACGCGACCGTAATCGAGCGACCTCTTGACGGAACCTGTTGTTAACGTTCACAGTCATGCCAAGCCAGGAAGGGAGCACGCAGTGGGATCGACCCAGGGGCGTAGACCGCCGGTCATGGCCGACGTGGCCAAAGAGGCCGGGGTGTCGCACCAGACGGTCTCACGCGTGCTCAACGAGCATCCCAACGTGCGCAGCGAGACCCGCGCGCGGGTGCAGGAGGCGATCGACAAGCTCGGCTACCGCCGCAATCTCGTCGCTCGCGCTCTGGTCACCAAGCACTCCAGGACGCTCGGCGTCGTCAGCTTCGACACCACGCTGTACGGCCCGGCCAGCACGGTCTACGGCATCGAGCAGGCGGCCCGGGCGGCCGGCTACTTCGTCAGCATCGTGAGTCTCAAGTCCATCGACAAGCTCGGCGTCAACGACGCCCTCGACTACCTGACGGATCAGGGCGTCGACGGCATCGTCGTGGTCGCGCCGCAGCGGTCGGCCGCCCAGGCGCTGGCCGAGCTCCCGTTCGGGGTGCCCACGGTCGCCGTCGAGGGTGGCGAGGCCGGCGAGGCCTCGGTCGTCTGCGTCGACCAGGTCGAGGGGGGCAGGCTGGCCACCGAGCACCTGCTCTCCCTGGGACACGAGACGGTCTGGCAGATCCGCGGCCCCTCCGACTGGCTGGAGGCCGAGGGACGCGTGGCCGGGTGGCGGGCCGCGCTGGAGCAGGCGGGCCGTCCGGCCCCGGAGCCGCTCGCCGGAGACTGGAGCCCACGCTCGGGATACGAGGCGGGGCGCAGCCTGGCGAGCATGAAGGACGTCACAGCGGTGTTCGTCGCCAACGATCAGATGGCGTTGGGCGTGCTGCGGGCGTTCACCGAGCAGGGGGTGAGAGTGCCCGATCAGGTGAGTGTCGTCGGTTTCGACGACATCCCCGAGTCGGAGTTCTTCTCGCCGCCGCTCACCACCATCAGGCAGGACTTCGGCGCGGTGGGCAGGCACAGCATCGAGGTGCTCCTTCGGCAGATCGAGGGCGAAGGCTCCCACGAGCGCGAACGTCTCGTGGTCCCGCCCTCGCTCATTTGCCGGGCCAGTACGGCCCGGCGGTAGCCCGTACACGAGAGACAGGGCGGCGCTGACACGACGCGGTTCGATGTTAGCGCTCACACCAGAAGGGACCCCACGTGTTGAAGAGGATCTCGGCATTGATGCTCGCCGGGCTCACCGCGATGGCGGTGGGCGGATGCGGTAGCAGTGGCGGCGGCGGTGCCGCGTCCGGCGGTGGCGCGATCACCATGGGCTTCTCCCAGGTCGGCGCGGAGAGTGGGTGGCGCACCGCGAACACCAAGTCCGTGCAGGACTCGGCCAAATCCGCGGGCATCACCCTGAAGTTCTCGGACGCCCAGCAGAAGCAGGAGAACCAGATCAAGGCGATCCGCTCCTACATCCAGCAGAAGGTGGACGTCATCGCCTTCTCGCCGGTGGTGGAGTCAGGCTGGGACACGGTGCTCAAAGAGGCCAAGAACGCCAAGATCCCGGTGATCCTCACCGACCGGGCCGTGGACTCCAAGGACACCACGCTCTACAAGACCTTCCTCGGCTCGGACTTCGTGGAGGAGGGCAAGAAGGCCGGCAAGTGGCTGGTGGATGAGTACAAGGACAGCAAGGACCCGGTGAACATCGTCGAGCTGCAGGGCACCACCGGCTCGGCCCCCGCCAACGACCGCAAGTCGGGCTTCCAGGAGGTCATCGGGGCCGATCCCAAGTTCAAGATTGTCGCTTCGCAGACCGGCGACTTCACCAGGGCCAAGGGCAAGGAGGTCATGGAGGCCTTCCTGAAGTCCACTCCGGACATCGACGTCCTTTACGCGCACAATGACGACATGGGGCTGGGTGCGATCGAGGCCATCGAGGGCGCGGGCAAGGTGCCCGGCAAGGACATCAAGATCATCACGGTCGACGCCGTCAAGGACGGCATGCAGGCGCTCGCCGACGGAAAGATCAACTACATCGTCGAGTGCTCCCCGCTCCTCGGCCCGCAGCTGATGGACCTGGCCAAGAAGGTCGTCAAGAACGAGACCGTACCGACCCGGGTGATCACGGAGGAGACGGTGTTCAACCAGGAGCAGGCCAAGGCCGCGCTGCCCAACCGCCAGTACTGATCGTTGACGGGGCCGGCCCGCGGGGCCGGCCCACTCTCAAGAGGAGGAGAGGGGCGCCGAGATGGCGGTACCCGCGCCGGTTCTGCGGATGAGCGGAATCGGCAAACAGTTCCCCGGCGTGCAGGCTCTCGACGGCGTGGACCTGCGACTGCTGCCGGGTGAGGTGCACGCGCTCATGGGCGAGAACGGCGCGGGCAAGTCCACCCTGATCAAGGTGCTGACCGGCGTCCACCCCATCGACGCCGGCACCATCGAACTGCTCGGCGAGCACGTCGCCTTCGGCAGCCCGCTGGCGGCGCAGGGGGCCGGCATCAGCACGGTCTACCAGGAGGTCAACCTCTGCGCGAACCTCTCGGTCGCCGAGAACATCTTCGTCGGCCGCGAGCCGCGCCGCTGGGGCCGGATCGACTGGCCCCGGATGCGGGCCCGGGCCGCGGAGCTGCTGGCCCGGCTGGAGCTCGACCTCGACGTCTCGGCGCCCCTGTCGACGTACTCGCCGGCCATCCAGCAGATGGTCGCCATCGCGCGGGCCATCGACATCGAGGCCCGGGTGCTGATCCTCGACGAGCCGACCTCCAGTCTCGACGCGATCGAGGTCGAGCAGCTCTTCAAGGTGATGCGCAGCCTCAAGGAGGAGGGCATCGCGATCCTGTTCGTGTCGCACTTCCTCGACCAGGTCTACGAGATCTCCGACCGGATGACGATCCTGCGCAACGGCAGGCTGGTGGGCGAGTACCTCACCAAGGAGCTCAGCCAGATCGAGCTGGTCGCCAAGATGATCGGCCAGGAGCTCGCCGCGCTGGAGAAGCTGCACGGCGAGGCCAAGGTGTTCGACCGGCCGCTCCTCGAAGCGCGCGGGCTCGGCCGGGCCGGAGCGATCGAGCCGTTCACGCTGAGCATCCACGAGGGCGAGGTCGTGGGGCTGGCCGGGCTGCTGGGCTCGGGCCGTACCGAGGTCGCGCGGCTGCTGTTCGGCGCCGACCACGCGAGCGCCGGTGACATGACCGTGGACGGCACGGCCGTCTCGTTGCGCACGCCGCGCATCGCGATGAACAACCGGATCGCGTTCTGCTCGGAGAATCGCAAGTCGGACGGGCTGATCCCCGACCTCACGCTCCGGGAGAACATCATCCTGGCCCTGCAGGCCACCAGGGGCTGGACCAGGCCGGTCCCGCGCGAGCAGCAGGACGAGCTGGTCGGCAAGTACATCACCGCGCTGAAGATCAGCCCGCCCAACCCCGAGCACCTCGTACGCGACCTCAGCGGCGGCAACCAGCAGAAGGTCCTGCTGGCCAGATGGCTGATCCTGGAGCCCCGGCTGCTCATCCTCGACGAGCCCACCCGCGGCATCGACATCGGCGCGAAGACCGAGATCCAGCGCCTGGTCGCCCAGCTCTCCGACGGCGGCATGGCGGTGCTGTTCATCTCCGCCGAGCTGGAGGAGGTGCTGCGGCTCAGCCACAAGGTCGGCGTCCTGCGTGACCGCAGGCTGGTCGCCGAGCTGCCCAACGACGACGACCTCACCATGGACGTGCTCATGGAGACCATCGCGAGCGGAGGCCGCGCGGAATGAGACGCCTGCTCTGGCCGGCCGTCATCCTGGCCCTGCTGCTCATCGTCAACGTGTTCTTCACCGCGAACTTCTTCTCGATCCAGATGCGCGACGGCCACCTCTACGGCAGCCTGATCGACATCCTGCGGTTCGGCGCCCCGCTGATCCTGGTGTCGCTCGGGATGACGCTGGTCATCGCGACCGGCGGCATCGACCTGTCGGTCGGCTCGGTGGTGGCGATCTCGGGGGCG
This sequence comes from Nonomuraea sp. NPDC049269, assembly GCF_043197155.1. NCBI lineage: Bacteria > Bacillati > Actinomycetota > Actinomycetes > Streptosporangiales > Streptosporangiaceae > Nonomuraea > Nonomuraea sp. NPDC049269. The sequence goes on along the minus strand of NZ_JBICSO010000004.1, from coordinate 900,052 downwards.
CTGGCCTGCCTGCAGATCAGCCAGGACGCCGGCGTCTTCACCGCCGTGGTGCTGGCGCTCGGCCTGTCGGTGCTGCTCGGGGCGTGGAACGGCCTGCTCGTCGCGGTGGTCGGCATTCAGCCGATCATCGCCACGCTGATCCTCATGGTCGCCGGGCGCGGCCTGGCCCAGCTGATCACCGGCGGGCAGATCATCACCATCAACAGCCCTTCGTACAAGATCATCGGTGGCGGCTACTGGCTGACCGTGCCCTTCGGCATCCTGCTGGTCGCGGTGGTCCTGGCGATCACCGTGTTCCTCACCCGCAGGCTTGCCCTCGGGATGCTGATCGAGTCGGTCGGCGGCAACGCCGAGGCCAGCAGGCTGGCCGGCATCCGGTCGCGCGGCATCATCATCATGGTCTACGCGTTCGCCGCGCTCTGCGCAGGCGTCGCCGGGCTGATGATCAGCTCGAACGTGTCCAGCGCCGACGGCAACAACGCCGGCCTCTGGGTCGAGCTCGACGCCATCCTGGCCGTGGTGATCGGTGGCACCTCGCTGTCGGGCGGGCGGTTCTCGCTCGGCGGCACCGTGCTCGGCGCGCTGATCATCCAGACGCTGACCACCACCATCTACTCGATCGGCGTGCCGCCGGAGACCACGCTGCTGTTCAAGGCGCTCGTGGTGACCGCGGTCTGCCTCATCCAGTCGAAGTCGTTCCGCGAGAAGGTGTTCGGCCGGCGCCGCCGAGCCGTGCCGCCCAGCCCGGCGGCGGAGGAGAAGGTCCGGGTGACGGCATGACGACCGTGACGCTCAACGGCCTCAGGACGATCCCGGCCAAGTACGTGCCCGTCCTGGTGACCGGCTGCCTGTTCGTGGCGATGTTCGTCGCGGGCGGCATCCGCTACGAGGGCTTCGCCAGCGGGCAGGTGATACTCAACGTCTTCATCGACAACGCCTTCCTGCTGGTCGTGGCCGTCGGCATGACGTTCGTGATCCTCACCGGGGGCATCGACCTGTCGGTCGGCTCGGTGGTCGCGCTGTCCACGATGATCTCGGCGAGCCTGATGAAGGGGCCCGGGTGGCCGCCGTACCTGGTGATCCCGCTGGTGCTGCTCATCGGCTCCGCGCTGGGGATGGTGATGGGGTACATCATCCACACCTTCGAGATCCAGCCGTTCATCGTCACGCTGGCCGGGATGTTCCTGGCCAGGGGGCTGTGCTACACGATCGGCACCGACTCGATCCCCATCGAGGACCCGACGTTCACGGCGTTCGCGCAGACCAGGATCGACCTGTTCGCCGATCTGTGGATCTCGCCGAGCGTGATCATCGCCGCGGTGGTGGTGCTGGTGGCGGCGTACGTGCTGCACTACACGCGCCTGGGCCGCTCCGTCTACGCCACCGGGGGCAGCGAGCAGTCCGCGTTGCTGATGGGCCTGCCCGTGGCCCGGACGAAGATCACGGTCTACACGATCAGCGGGTTCTGCTCGGCGCTCGGCGGGGTGCTGTTGTCGTTCTACATGCTCTCCGGGTACGGCCTGCACGCCGTCGGCATGGAGCTCGACGCGATCGCGGCGGTCGTCATCGGAGGTACCCTCCTGACCGGTGGCTCAGGATTCCTGCTTGGTACCGTGCTGGGCGTGCTGGTGCTTGGCCTGATTCAGACGGTCATCAGCTTCGAGGGCACGCTGAGCTCCTGGTGGACCAAGATCTTCATCGGCCTCCTGCTGTTCGTCTTCATCCTGCTTCAGCGCCTATTCTCGGCACGCCGAGCCTGACCTCCAGGGCGACCCCGTCGTGGCGGATTCAAGGGAGATTATGTGAACGCTAACAACACCTACGTGATCGGAGTCGACTTCGGGACGCTGTCCGGCCGCGCCGTGGTGGTGCGAGTGGGCGACGGCGCCGAGGTCGGCACCGCCGTGCACGAGTACACGCACCGCGTCATCGAGGAGCGATTGCCCGGCTCCGAGATCCGGCTGGGACCCGACTGGGCGCTGCAGTCCCCGCAGGACTGGCTGGACGTGCTGCGTACCGCCGTGCCGGAGGCCGTGGCCGCCGCGGGGATCGACCCCGCGCAGGTGGTCGGCCTCGGCACCGACTTCACCGCGTGCACGGTGTTGCCGACCACCCGCGACGGCACGCCGCTCTGCTTCCAGACGCCCGAGCGGCCGCATGCCTGGCCCAAGCTGTGGAAGCACCACGCGGCGCAGGCGCACGCCGATCGCATCAACGAGCTGGCCGCCCGGCGCGGGGAGAGCTGGCTGCCGCGCTACGGTGGCAAGATCTCCTCGGAGTGGGAGTTCGCCAAGGGCCTGCAGCTGCTCGAGGAGGACCCGGAGACGTACGCCCGGACCGAGCGCTGGGTCGAGGCGGCCGACTGGATCATCTGGCAGCTCACCGGGGTCGAGACGCGCAACGTCTGCACCGCCGGATACAAAGGGATTTTTCAGGACGGGAGCTACCCCTCCGAAGACTTCCTGGCCGCGCTCAACCCCGATTTCTCCGGATTTGTCGCCAAATTGGGCCATGAGCTGTCGCCGCTGGGCGGGCTCGCCGGGCGGCTGACCGCTCAGGCCGCCGAGTGGACCAAGCTGCCCGAGGGCATCGCGATCGCGGTCGGCAACGTCGACGCGCACGTCACCTCCGCGTCGGCCGACGCGGTCCGGCCCGGCCAGATGGTCGCGATCATGGGCACCTCCACCTGCCACGTGATGCCGTCCGACCAGCTCGCCGAGGTGCCCGGCATGTGCGGCGTGGTCCGCGACGGGATCGTGCCGGGGCTGTGGGGATATGAGGCGGGACAGTCGGGCGTGGGCGACATCTTCGCCTGGTTCGTCGACAACGCCGTGCCTGCCTCGTATGTGCGGCTCGCCGAGGAGCGGGGCCAGTCGGTGCACGACTACCTGACCGAGCTGGCCGCCGCGCAGCGGGTCGGGCAGCACGGCCTGGTCGCGCTCGACTGGCACAACGGCAACCGCTCGGTGCTGGTCGACCACGACCTGTCCGGCGTGATCGTCGGTCAGACCCTGGCCACCAGGCCCGAGGACGTGTACCGCGCGCTCATCGAGGCCACCGCGTTCGGCGCCCGGGTGATCGTCGAGACGTTCGAGGCGTCGGGCGTGCCGGTGGCGGAGTTCGTGGTGGCCGGCGGCCTTCTGAAGAACCGCTTCCTCATGCAGGTCTACGCCGACGTGCTGCGCAGGCCGCTCTCGGTCATCGTCTCGGAGCAGGGCCCCGCGCTGGGCTCGGCGATCCACGCGGCCGTCGCGGCGGGCGCGTACGACGACATCGAGCAGGCCGCGGCCGCGATGGGCGCACGGCAGGAGAACGCCTACGTGCCCGACGCGGAGCGGGCCGACGCCTACGACCGGCTCTACGCCGAATACCGCACACTGCACGACTACTTCGGGGACGGACGGATGCTGCACAAGCTGCGCGCGATCAGGAACGAGGCGAGCGCATGAGAAAGACGGTCTGCGACCTGCACGCCGAACTGGTGCGCAACAACCTCGTCGCGTGGACCGCCGGGAACGTCTCCGGGCGCATCCCCGGTGAGGACCTGTTCGTCATCAAGCCCTCCGGGGTCTCCTACGACGAGCTGTCCCCGGAGAACATGGTCGTCTGCGACCTCGACGGCAACCTGGTCGCGGGCGAGCACGCGCCGTCCAGCGACACCGCCGCGCACGCCTACGTCTACCGAGCCATGCCGGAGGTCGGCGGGGTGGTGCACACCCACTCCACCTACGCCACCGCCTGGGCGTCGCGCGGTGAAGCCATTCCGTGCGTGCTGACCGCCATGGCCGACGAGTTCGGCGGCGAGATCCCGGTCGGGCCGTTCGCGCTGATCGGTGACGACTCCATCGGCCAGGGCATCGTCAAGACGCTCAAGGGACACCGCTCGCCGGCCGTGCTGATGCAGAACCACGGCGTCTTCACCATCGGCCCCACCCCCAAGGCGGCGGTGAAGGCGGCGGTGATGTGCGAGGACGTCGCCCGCACCGTGCACGTGGCGCGGCAGCTCGGCCAGCCGCTGGCCATCCCCCAGGACGACATCGACCGCCTGTACGACCGCTATCAGAACGTCTACGGACAGAGGAGCCCGCGTTGAACATCTGGTTTCTGACCGGCAGCCAGGGGCTGTACGGCGAGGACACGCTGCGCCAGGTCGCCGAGCAGTCGCAGCGGATCGCCGCCGCACTCCCGGTGACCGTCGAGTGGAAGCCCGTGCTCACCGACGCGGCCGCGATCAGGCGCGTGATGCTGGAGGCCAACGCGGACGACTCGTGCGCCGGCGTGATCGCCTGGATGCACACCTTCTCCCCGGCCAAGATGTGGATCGCCGGGCTCGACGCGCTGCGCAAGCCGCTGCTGCACCTGCACACGCAGGCCAACGTCGAACTGCCGTGGAGCTCCATCGACATGGACTTCATGAACCTCAACCAGGCCGCGCACGGCGACCGTGAGTTCGGCCACATCCAGACCCGGCTGGGCGTGCCGCGCAAGACCGTGGCCGGGCACGTCAGTGACCCGTTCGTGGCCGACCGCGTGCTCGCCTGGTCGCGGGCGGCGGCGGGCCTGGCGGAGGTGCGTACGCTCAAGCTCGCCAGGTTCGGCGACAACATGCGCGACGTCGCCGTCACCGAGGGCGACAAGGTCGAGGCGCAGCTCCGCTTCGGCGTCTCGGTCAACACCTACGGCGTCAACGAGCTGGTCGAGGTCGTGGACGCGGCCTCCGACGCGGACGTGACGGCGCTGGTCAAGGAGTACGCGGAGCTCTACCGCGTGGCGCCGGAGCTGCTGGGCGAGCGGCACGAGTCGCTGCGCTACGCCGCCCGGATCGAGCTGGGCCTGCGCGGCTTCCTGGAGGCGGGCGGCTTCCGCGCGTTCACCACGAACTTCGAGGACCTCGGCGGCCTGCGCCAGCTCCCCGGGCTGGCCGTGCAGCGGCTGATGGCCGACGGGTACGGCTTCGGCGGCGAGGGCGACTGGAAGACCTCGGTGCTGCTGCGCACGCTCAAGGCCATGGCGCCGGGCGGCACCTCGTTCATGGAGGACTACACCTACAACCTGACGCCGGGCGAGGAGCTCATCCTCGGCGCGCACATGCTGGAGGTCTGCCCGTCGATCGCCACGGGCACCCCGACGTGCGAGATCCACCCCCTCGGCATCGGCGGCCGGGAGGACCCGGTGCGGCTGGTGTTCGACGCCGAGCCGGGGCCCGGCATCGTCATCGGGCTCGCCGACATGGGGGACCGGTTCCGGCTGGTGGCCAACGAGATCGACATCGTCGCGCCGCCGCACCCGCTGCCCAAGCTGCCGGTGGCACGCGCGGTCTGGCGGCCCCGCCCGAACCTGCGTACCTCCGCCGAGTCCTGGCTGACCGCGGGCGCGCCGCACCACACGGTGCTCTCGACGGCGGTGGGCGCCGAGGAGCTGACGGACCTGGCCGACATGCTCGGCGTCGAACTGCTGATCATCGACGCGGACACGACGGCCCGGAACTTCGCCAAGGAACTGCGCTGGAACCAGGCGTACTACCGGCTGGCGCAGGGCTTTTAGGCGTCTTCGTCGGGTGGTTTCGGGGCGTTCTTGCGCTGTTCCTCGGCTCGCTCGCGGAGGCGGCGCAGGAACTCCTCGTCGTCGTCGGGGTTGGTCGCGGTCGCGCGCCCCGGCCGGTCGTACTCGGGGAACCCGGTCGGCCGCGCCGCCTGGACCGCCTGCGGCCGCCCGGCCACCAGCCAGATCACGGATCCGACCAGCGGGAACAGCAGCACGACGAGCACCCAGAGGATCTTCGGCAGGTTACGGCACGCCTCTTCCGGCGTGGTGATCGCGTCGAACAGGCAGTACAGCCAGAGCACCATCGTGGCCAGGCCGAGAGCCTCGGACAGGTAGAGCACGGAATTCTCCTTGGCGACGCCCTCGTCAGGAGCGCCTTGGTCGTCGGCGCTTTCGTCGCGGCACTCGAAACTAGCGCCCGCTCGCGGCGCCGACAAGAGGTATGGAAGGGTAAAGCGGTGACGCTGAAGAATTGGGCGGGAAATATCGCCTTTCAGGGGAAAACCGTCCACCATCCCTCCACCCTCGACGAGCTCCAGAACCTGGTCGCCGACACGGCCAACATCCGGGCATTAGGCAGCGGCCACTCCTTCAACGACGTCGCCGACACGACGGGCGACCTCGTCACCCTGGACCGCCTGCCGTCCGAGGTGGAGATCGACAGCGCCGCGGCGCGGGTGCGGGTCGGCGCGCGGACGACGTACGCGGAGCTCGCGCCCGTCCTGCACGCGAACGGGTTCGCGCTCGGCAACCTGGCGTCGCTCCCGCACATCTCGGTGGCGGGCTCGTGCGCGACCGGCACGCACGGCTCCGGCGGCGGCAACCAGAGCCTGTCGGCGGCCGTGGCGGCACTGGACCTCGTCACCGCCGACGGCTCCCTGATCACCCTCCGGCGGGGTGAGGCCGACTTCCCCGGCGCGGTCGTGGCGCTCGGCGCGCTCGGGGTCGTCACCTCGGTCACGCTCGACCTCGTCCCCGCCTTCGAACTGCGCCAGTACGTCCGGGAGGACCTGCCCGACGACTTCGACTTCGAGGCCGTCATGTCCGCCGGATACAGCGTCAGCCTGTTCACCGACTGGCTGTCCACCCGCGTGTGGCTCAAGCGCCGCACCGAGCTGCCCGACGGCGACTGGCACGGCACCCGCGCGGCCGACGGCCCCCGCCATCCGGTGCCGGGCATGCCGGCCGAGAGCTGCACCGAGCAGCTCGGCGTGCCCGGGCCGTGGTACGACAGGCTGCCGCACTTCCGGGCCGACTCGCCGCCGAGCAGCGCGGGCGACGAGCTGCAGTCGGAGTTCCTGCTCCCCAGGGCGCGCGCGGCCGAGGCGCTGCGCGAGCTGCGGGCCATCGGCGACCGCGTCAGGCCGGTGCTGCAGATCTCCGAGGTACGCACGATCGCCGCGGACGACCTGTGGCTCAGCCCCTACAACGGCCGCGACACGGTGGGCCTGCACTTCACCTGGATCAAGGACACGGCGGCGGTGCTGCCGGTGATCGAGCTGGTCGAGGAGCGGCTGGCGCCGTTCGATCCCCGGCCGCACTGGGGCAAACTGTTCACCCGGTGGCCGTCGTGCCCGGAGCGTTTCCGTGACCTGGTGGGGCGCTACGACCCGGCGGGCAAGTTCCGCAACGACTTCGTGCGGATACTGCTGGGGGAGTAGGCGGGCCGTGCGGGCGTGCGCCCGGCGGGGTAGTGGATCACCGGTCTCGGGGACGATGTCTCGCGGGGGCCGGTGGCCGATCGTGGGAGCATGACCACGCACCCGTTCAGATTCGGCGCCGTCGCCGGTCACGATCTCCCTCCCGACGGCTGGGGCGAGCTGGGCCGCCGTGCGGAGGGCCGCGGCTTCACCACCCTGCTGGTGCCCGACCATGTGTCGGGTGTGCAGTCTCCGTTCGCCGCCGCGGTTGTCGTCGTCGCCGCCACGACCACCCTGCGCGTCGGGACGTACGTCGTGGACGTTCCTTCGTGGACGCCGGAGAGCGTGGCGCGGGAGGTGGCCGGGTTACGCGCGTTCAGCGGCGGCCGGTTCGAGCTGGGCCTGGGCGCGGCCCCGCCGGTGACGGGCGACACGCCCGCCGAGCAGGTCAGACGACTGGCGCGGACCGCCGACGCCGTACGCGACGTGCCGATCCTGATCGCCGCGTCCTGCAGTGGAGTGCTCAGGGTGGCCGCCGAGAAGGCCGACACGGTGGATCTCCGGCTGCCGCCGTGGTGCGCCGAGGCGCAGGTGGCGGCGATGCTGGACGAGCTCTACGAGCTGGCCGGTGACCGCTACGACCACCTGGAGCTCAGCATGCGCGTGGCCGCCGTGGGAGAGAGCCCGTACACGGGCGCCGGGGTGCTCATGGGAACCCCGGACCAGATGGCCGCCACCTTGCGCGAGCGCAGGGACAAGCTCGGCATCTCGTACGTGACAGTGGACGCGCGATCCATGGACGACTTCGCCCCCGTTGTGGCCAGGCTCAGCGGTACCTGACCGTTCCTGACAGGTATGCCCGGCACGATAGGACGCATGGCAGCAAAAGGAACCTTCGACACCGCCGACTGGAACGCCCAGCCCCCGTACGAGGAGGCCGACGGCGTCTCGCTCGGCCACGTCACCATGGGCAAGACCTTCCACGGCGACCTGACCGGCACCAGCGTGGTCCATCTGATCGTGGCGGGGACCCCGGCGGAGACCTCGCGGGCGTACGTGGCGATGGAACGGGTCGTGGGCAGCCTGGACGGCAGGTCGGGCAGCTTCGTGCTCCAGCACTTCGCGGTGGATGACCGGGGCGAGCAGTCGCTGCGCGTCGCGGTCGTACCGGACTCCGGGACCGGCGAGCTGAGTGGCCTCAGGGGCGAGCTGGACATCCTCATCGCCCCCGACGGCTCGCACTCGTACGTCTTCGACTACCGGCTCTGAACAGCGGCCGGATGGATGACAACCGTCCTACGAGGCTTTCAGCCCGTTGATCGCGGCCTGGACCGTCGCCAGGTCACCCAGGATCACCTCGTTGCGGTCCCGGTCGGTGTGCAGGCGCCAGTGGGTCTCGGCCACCGCCTCGGGGGCGGCCGGTGAGCCCGGGGCGATGGCGGCGCCGATGGGGACGTGGCCCACATGGACGCCACGGTCCGACACCGCCTGCGCCAGGGCGAGGACATAGTTGCGCAGCCCCGCCACGGCGATGCCGACGTTGCCCAGGAAGTCGATCGGGTGGACGGCCGAGATGCCCGAGGTGAACAGCAGCGTGCCGGAGCCGCGTTCGAGCATCCCGGGCAGCACCGCGCGGACGGCGGTGACCGCGCCCAGCACCGCCCCGTCGAAGGCGTCCTGCGCGCTCTCCCGCGTCACCTCCAGCGCGGAGGTGAGGGAGCCGGCGACGCCGGCGCCGTTGTAGACGAGCACGTCGACCGGGCCGACGCGGTCGAGGGCCGCCGTCAGGGAGGCGAAATCGGTCAGATCGGCGGGATGCGCCGACGTCGCGACGCCGTCACGGGCGAGCTCGCTGGTCAGCGTGGCCAGGTGCCCGGAGTCCCGGGCGGTCAGCGCCACGTCGAACCCTTCCCGGCCGAACCTGCGGGCCACCGCCAGGCCGATGCCCGGCCCCGCGCCGATGATCGCGAGCTTCATGTCGGACTCCTTAAGTCGAGGGTGATCCTCAGGTTAACAGAAACATGAGGGCATGCCTCGACTTCGGTAGGATGGGCGGGTGATTCGCCGCGACGCCCAGCGCAACCGTGAGGCCTTGGTCGCGGCCGCCCGTGAGGTGCTGGCCGAGCGGGGGGTGGACGCGCCGCTGGAGGCCGTGGCCCGGCGGGCGGGCGTCGCGATCGGCACCCTCTACCGGCACTTTCCCGAGCGCGGCGACCTGGTCGACGCGCTACTCGATGAGAAGACGCGGGCCTGGGCCGACCTGGCTCGCGAGTCGCTCGCCGCCGACGATCCGTGGCGGGGGCTGGCGGGGTTCCTGGAGCGTACGTGCGAGCTGCAGGCCGCCGACCGGGCGTTCACAGAGCTGGCCTGCCTGTCCCATCAGGACGACGGGGCCGAGATCAATGGGCTGATCCATCGGCTCGTGGAGCGGGCGCAGGGGGCCGGGGCGCTGCGGGCCGATGTCGGCCCGCTCGACCTGGTGTTCTTCATGATGGCCAACTCACGCGTGGCGGAGGCCGCGCCGGGCCAGTGGCGGCGCCACTTCACGCTGATGCTCGATGCCCTGAAGGCGGGCTAGAGTCCCTCGGGGAATTCGGTCATCGCGTTGAGCAACGGCACGAGCTGCTCCTCCTCGTAGTCGAGGTGCGCCTCGAGCTCGCGGGAGAGCCGATCGAGCTCGGCGCCGTGGCCCCCATCCGGCAGTTCGCGGATCTGAGCGAGCAGCCGCGCCACCACCTGGTGCTCGGCGCGCAGCCGGGCCAGCACCTCCGCCAGCTCGGGATGCGCGCCCGCCAGATGCGGGAACAGGACGTCGTCCTCGCCGGTGTGATGGGCGTGCAGCGCGTCGCAGAACGTCAGGCAGTGCTCCCGTAGCTGAGGCCGCGAGCCGGATGCCCGCCGCAGCTCCGCGAGCTCCCGCCGGAACCCGTCGTGCAGCTTCACCAGCTCGTCACCCATGGCGATGAGTCGTTCGGCGGTCATGTCGCTCCCTCCGAGCAAGTTTCTATACGCGTATAGAAAGTAGCATGGCAGAATGCCCGCGCGCACAGGACGACCACCCAAGATCTCCAGAGCGGACATCGTGTCCGCCGCCCACCGGATCATCGAGGCCGAAGGGACGGAGAGTCTGACGATGCGCAGGCTGGCCCGTGAGGTCGGCACCACGCCCATGGCCCTCTACCACCACGTGCACGACAAGGAAGAACTCCTCCTGCTGCTGCTCGACGACTACGCGGCGGCGACGCCCCGGCCCGAGCTCCCGGACGAACCGGCCGAGCGGATGGCGGCGGCGGCCGTCGCCCTGCACGACGCGCTGGCGGGCCGCCCGTGGGTCGTGGACGTCCTCAGGGCGGACGATCTGCTCTCGGTCCACGCGCTGTGGTACCCGGAGACGATCATCGACGCGGCCGTACGCGCCGGGCTGACCCTGGAACGGGCCGTGGACGCGTACCGGATCATCTGGCACTACACGGCGGGGGAGATCACCGCGCGGGCGGCCGCGCGGCGCAGACGGGAGGAGGGCGGGCCGACCTATCGGCGGCGGGTGTTCGCCGACCTCGACGCCGAGGCGTTGCCGCGCCTCGCGGCGGTGGGAGATCGGTGGGAGGAGCTCACCGCGCGCGACACCTATGGTGAGGGCCTGCGTGCGCTCGTCGCGGGGCTCCTGGCAAACCGATTCGCCACGGACGGCCGTTCATGAAACGGTCGGGGTCTGATGATCCGATGGACTGAGGCGGGCGAGGAACGTTCGGCGCCGTGGCGCTCCGCGCTGGGCGCGCCGCCACCCACGCGCGTGGTGATCGCCGACGACCGGATGAAGGCCGACACCGCCTACCGCCTGGCCTGCGAGGGCACCGCCCTGCTGTGGCGCGGCGACTTCCAGAACGCCCGCCAGCTGCTCCAGGCGATGGGCCGCCGGTGCAGGCCGGCCGATCCCGGCGCCACGTTCTACCAGTACCGCCAGGCCCAGGGCCAGCGGGCGCGCACGCTCGGCATGCTGCTGATCCCGTACGACGAAGGCCACCGCATCCCGCTCGCCCGCGCTCCCGACGTACGGCAGGCGTGCGAGGAGGTCTACGGCCCGGCGGCGGGCCCGGCGGTGGGCCAGCTGCGCGAGCTGCTCGGCCTGATCGGGGCGCACGAATGGCGGAAGAAGGGCGTCGAGGTCCCGGCGCTGGGCGCCCGGATCCATCCGCACTACGGGGTGTTCTCCCCGATTCGCGGCGAATACGTTGATCTGGTGGCTCAGGCGCCCCTGCCCGACAAGCGGCTGGCCTTCGAGCTCGGCACGGGCACCGGTGTTCTGGCGGCGGTGCTGGCCAAGCGGGGCGTCGAGCGGGTCGTGGCCACCGATCTCGACCCGCGCGCGGTGGCCTGCGCCCGCGACAACCTGGCCCGGCTGGACCTGGCCGATCGGGTCGAGGTGGTGGCGGCCGACCTGTTCCCGGCGGGCCGCGCGCCGCTGGTCGTGTGCAACCCGCCCTGGCTGCCCGCCAAACCGTCGTCACTGCTCGACCAGGCCGTGTACGATCCCGGCGGGCGCATGCTCCAAGGCTTCCTCGACGGCCTGGCCGAGCACCTGGAGCCGGGTGGCGAGGGCTGGCTGGTGCTGTCGGATCTGGCCGAGCACCTGGGGCTGCGCTCCCGTGCCGACCTGATGGCCGCTTTCGACGCGGCGGGGCTGCGGGTCGTGGACCGGCTCGACACCCGGCCGCGTCATCGGCGCGCGTCGGAGAGCACCGATCCGCTCAGCGCCGCGCGGGCCGCCGAGGTGACGTCCCTGTGGCGGCTCGCGGTTCAAGTGTCGCTGAACGCGCGCCGGTAGGCTGAAGGAGACGTACGCATCGCGCGGGTGAAGTGGTGCCGGAACGTCACGGGGCTCTCGAACCCCACGGCGGCCCCGATCTCCTCCACCGGCGCGGCCGTGCCCTCCAGCATCGGCAGGCTGGCCGCCACCCGCTGGGAGATCACCCAGCGCAGCGGGCTCGTGCCCGTCTGCCGCTTGAAGTGCCTGATGAACGAGCGTTCCGACATGTGCGCCACTCCGGCCAGGTCGCCGACGCTGATCGGCTGTGCCAGGTGGTCCATGGCCCAGGCCATCGCCCTGGCCACCGCGTCGTCGTCCTCGACCGGCGTCACCGCGGCCTGGATGAACTGCGCCTGCCCGCCCTCCCGATGCGGTGCGATGACCAGGCGGCGGGCCACCGCGTTGGCGACGTTCGGGCCGTGGTCGCCGCGGATCAGGTGGATCAGCAGGTCGAGCCCGGCGGCGCTGCCCGCGCTGGTCAGGACGTCGCCGTCGTCCACGTACAGCACCGAGGCGTTGACGGACACCTTGGGGAAGCGCTCCTGGAGCAGGTCGGCGTATTTCCAGTGGGTGGTCGCCTCGCGCCCGTCGAGCAGCCCGGCGGCGGCCAGCGCGAACGCCCCCGAACAGATCGACACCATGCGCGCGCCCCGCTCGTGCGCCAGCCGCAGCGCCGCGACGAGCTCGCCGGAGACCTGCCCGCGTACGTCGGCCACGCCGGGGACGATCACGGTGTCGGCCGAGACCAGCACGTCGAGCCCGTGCGCCGCCTGCAGCGTGAACCCGCCGACCGCCCGGAGCGGCTGGGGCGTCTCGGCGCAGACCTTGAGGTCATACCAGGGCACGCCGAGTTCGGGCCGGGGGAGCCCGAAGATCTCCACCACACACCCCAGCTCGAACGGCGACATCCCATCGAACGCGAGCACGGCGACACTCGGCAGTCCAGCGCGTACGGGCATGAGCATGGCCGCATGTTAGCCCGCCGCTCTCAGCGGCAGAAGAGATATATGCACATTTCGGGGGTACAGACCGTTTTGCCCGATTACCGCTACGCGCAGGCGGAGATCACCGAGGCATTCTCCCGGTTGACCGAGGCCGACCACGACCAGCTCGAACGCTTCCACGAGGCCACCGGCGTCCACAGCCGGAACCTGGCGCTCCCGCTGGCCGACTACGCCAAGCTCGACTCCTTCGGCCGCGCCAACGACATCTACCTCGAGATAGCGCTCGACCTGGGCGAACGGGCACTCCGTGGCGCGCTGGACAAGGCGGGCGTATCCCCGCGGCGGGTGGATCACCTGGTGTTCTGCTCGACAACCGGCCTGGCCACGCCGTCCATGGACGCGCGGCTGCTGCAGCGGGTGGGGCTGCGGCCGGACGTCAAGCGGGTGCCGATGTTCGGATTGGGCTGTGCGGCGGGAGCGTCTGGTCTGTCGCGGCTGAACGACTACCTGCGCGGCTGGCCCGAACAGGTCGCGGCGCTGGTCTGCGTGGAGCTGTGCTCGCTGACCATCCAGCGCGACGACACCTCGATCGCGAACCTGGTCGCCAGCGGCCTGTTCGGCGACGGCGCGGCGGCCGTCGTCGCGATGGGACGCGGCCAGGGCCCGGAGGTGGTGGCCACGCGCAGCAGGTTGTACTCCGGCACCGAGCACCTCATGGGCTGGCAGGTGAGCGAGAGAGGCTTCCACCTCATCCTGGACGCCGAGCTCACCGGCTTCGTGGAGAAGGTGCTCGCGGGCGACATCAGGACCTTCCTCGCCGACAACGGGCTCACCCCGGAGCAGGTCGGCACCTGGATCTGCCACCCCGGCGGCCCGAAGGTGATCGACAAGATCGTGGAGCGGCTGGGCCTGGAACCGTCGGCTCTGGAGGTCACGCGGCGGTCTCTTCGTGAGCACGGGAACATGTCGTCGGTCTCCGTCCTGCACGTCCTGCAGGAGACACGCGGCCGTCCCGGCCAGCCGGCCGTGCTCCTCGCCCTCGGACCCGGTTTCTCGGCCGAACTCCTCCTGCTGCACTGGTGAGTCCCTACACGATCCTGATCGGGCTGGTCGCCGCCGAACGGCTGGCCGAACTCGCCGTGGCCCGCCGCAACCTTGCCTGGGCCAGGTCGAAGGGCGGCATCGAGTACGGCAGGCGGCACTATCGCTGGATCGTCCTGGCCCACACCGGGCTGTTGCTGGCCTGTCCGGCCGAGGTGTGGCTGTTCGACCGGCCCTTCATCCCGGCGCTCGGCTGGCCGATGCTCGCGATCGTGCTGCTGGCCCAGGGGCTGCGCTGGTCGTGCATCGCCGCCCTGGGCCGGCAGTGGAACACACGGGTCGTCGTGGTGCCCGGGATGCCGCTGGTCAGTGGTGGGCCGTACAGATGGTCGCGTCATCCGAACTACGTGGCCGTGGTGGCGGAAGGGGTGGCGCTGCCGCTCGTACACACCGCTTGGCTCACGGCGCTGGTGTTCACGCTGGTGAACGGGGTGTTGCTCGCGGTCCGGGTCCGGGTGGAGGAGGCGGCGCTGGCCGGCTGAGCGGATCACGTGTTGATCGCGGTTTGCGCTCGCTTGCGTCACCGGCCCGGCCACGCCATTTCCGGAAGCCGTCATAGGGCCGGAGGTGGTTGCGATGAAATTTCGTCCTTTAGTAGCCAGCGTCGGGGTCGTTGGGCTCCTGACTTTGGCCGCCTGTGGCGGCTCGGGGGGATCCCACCAGGAGTCCGCCGCGCGGGCGCCCGCTACCGGTCCCGCAGCACCAAGAGCGTCGGCTACGTCCGGGGCCAAATCGCCCGCGGATGGCAAGCCTCTGCCTGAGCCTCGGACGTCTGCCTCTCCGGAGACTCAGGAGGACACGTCCGCGGCGCAGATCTCGACGTTCGCCCTGGACGTGGATACCGCTTCGTACACCTATGCCCGCCGTACCCTCCAGGAAGGACGCTGGCCCGAACCGGGGCAGATCCGGCCGGAGGAGTTCGTCAACGCGTTCCGGCAGGACTACGCGCAGCCGGCCGACGACGGGTTCACCGTCCACGTCGACGGCGCCAGGATGCCGTCACGCAACCAGGCCGTCCTGCGCGTCGGGCTGCAGACGCGCGGCTCCGACGCGGCGGCGCGGCGGCCCGCCAACCTCACGTTCGTGGTCGACGTGTCGGGTTCGATGGCCGAGCCCGGCCGGCTCGACCTGGTGAAGCAGTCCCTGCACACGCTGATCGACCAGCTCGCGCCGGGCGACCAGGTGTCGATCGTCTCCTTCAGCGACGAGGCCAAGCTCCTGGCCTCGATGACGCCGCTGGCCGCACGTGCCGAGCTGCACGCGGCGGTCGACCAGCTGGCCGTGGCCGGCAGCACCAACCTGGAGTCCGGGCTGGTCACCGGCTATGAGGAGGCGGCCAAGGCGTTCCGCCCCGCGGCCACCAACCGGGTCATCCTCCTCTCTGACGGCCTGGCCAACCAGGGCAGCACCGAGTGGCGTTCCATCCTGGACCGGGTCAAGGAGTACGCGGGCCGGCAGGTCACCCTGCTGACCGTGGGCGTCGGCCGGGACTACGGCGACGAGCTCATGGAACAGCTGGCCGACAACGGCGACGGCGCCGCCGTCTACGTCAGCACGCAGGAGGACGCGGACAAGGTCTTCGCCGCCCAGCTCCCGGCCACGATCGAACTGCGGGCGCGCGACGCCAAGGCACAGGTCGTGTTCAACCCGTCGGTCGTGGAGGGATACCAGCTCATCGGGTACGAGAACCGGGCCCTGACCACCGAGGAGTTCCGCGACGACAGCCACGACGGCGGCGAGGTCGGCCCCGGCCACTCGGTCACGGCTCTCTACGCGGTACGCCTCAAGTCCGGCGCTACGGGACAACTGGCCCAGGCGACCGTACGCTGGCAGGACCCCGACACCAGGAACCCCTCCGAGACGAGCAAGGCGGTGGACGTGGGCGCCCTGAACGCGTCGGTGTGGGAGAAGGCACCGATGCGACTGCAGGTGGACGTGGTGGCGGCGGCCTTCGCGGTCTACATGCGGGACCGGAAGGCGTTCGGGATGGACCTGCCGACACTGGGGGATCAGGCCAGACGGCTGGCGGGTGCGGCGGAGGACCCGATGGTGACGGAACTGGCGGGACTCATCGACAAGGCCCGCTCGGTCGGGTAGCCGCTCTCGGCTGGATCGCTCTTCTCACTGGGCCGCTCTTCTGGCTGGGGTGCTTTCCGCAGGCCGGGTCGCTTCTTCGGAAGCGGCCCAATGCCTGTGGGCGGTTGGCTGGGACGTGGGTGGGTCTGGAGTCGGATAGACTTGTGGACGGTTCGAGGGGCTATGGCGCAGTTGGTAGCGCGCCTCCATGGCATGGAGGAGGTCTGGGGTTCGAATCCCCATAGCTCCACACAACAAAGGCCTTCATCGGGGCGCTTCGCGCTCAAGGGGCCTCAGACGTTTCTTCCAGTCGGGCCAAGGGCCCGACCCCTGGAGGACCTTCGCTTCGCTCCGGGCGTTCTTCCTGGGGCCACCCACCCGTTGCCCGTCTGGGTGGTTGGCCGTTTGACGCCCACCCCGGGCACAAAGGCCTTCGCCTTGGGCGCTTCGCGCTTGCGGAGGCTCAGTCGTTGCTTCCAGTCGGGCCCAGTCCCGACCCCTGGAGGGCCTCGCTTCGCTCGGACGTCCTTATCTGGGCGCAGGCTTCGCCTGCGCATGCTGCAATAGCCCTTCCTGAATGGCTTGCCTGTCACCCGGCGGCGTAAGTATTCGGAGTCGCTGGAAGAGCCTCTTGATCAGTAGGGGGCACGAGATCGCGGGTTGTGAGACCACCCAGTGAGCATGTATGGAGAGCTGGGAAGCATTAACCGGGTCACCTGGCCGCAGTCGCGTCGCCCATGCTCCAGCGTGGAGGGGTGAATACTCACCCGTCGAGCCAGACGTTCGAGGTCATCGAGGTTTACGTAGTTCGCTTGACAACCCCAGATAATGATGGACCAGACATTGAACAGCCCGCCGGCGTACATCGCCGGCGGGCTGTTCAATGTTGCCGATATCAGTAATCGTGGCAGGGAAGGCCCTGCGACTCATAGCCGCCGCCGGGCTTGTGGTACCAGAGTTGGGCGCAGAGCCGCTTACCGGCGACGTCCGATTTCCTGCCCTTCAGGAATTCCCTGGTGCCGCCGTTGTAGTTGTAGTCACCGGTTCCGCCGTACCGCGCCCCGGTCGCCGCGTACCAGATGTCTATGTGGTAGGTGCCACTGACTCCGGCGACTTGCTGGACGTCGACCCGGGCGGTGCCGGCCGGGTCGGTATTCACGCCGATCCACATGTTGCCGTTTCTGCCAGCCGAAGCGGGTGACGCGACAGCGGCCGTGAGAATGCCGGCGAAGAGAACGCTGAGTGTCACACCCATTACGCGCCGACGGACAGGGCGACGGTGTCTCGATATCGTTTCCAAGGGAACCTCCGTGGGTTGTCCGAATGGTGGTGCGATGAACACGATGCTTCAGCATTCGACTACCTCGGTCCAGGACAGTGACGGGTCATTTGGGGGACATTGAAAATGTCCCGGCGGGGCTCGTCGGGTTCGGTGTATTGGGTATTCACTAAGTTGGCCTTGCTCTGAACCTGGCCTAGAGGGCTACGCCAACTCCCAGATAAGATGCTTCTGTATCCCATGCATAACCGCTTACGAAGCGTATGGGGGTCGTTTGTAATCGGCCCTGATTCCTGTCCAAGCACCCATTTGCCAGCTTATTCTGTTTTGCTTTATCCGAATTGGATAAATTACAGTCGGACTGGATGTGTTGGGCAGGTTCTCAGGCCAGGCCTCCACACGAGGGGGCAAGCATGGCAAAACGGCAGGGTCTCCGATCTTGTGAGGCCTGCGGGACGCGCCTGGCTGGCGACAACCGGAGTATCCGATGCGGCCCCTGCCAGCGCCGACGAGATCAACCCGGCGCGCAGCCGCCAGCCGTGCCGCCGGCCTTCTGGGCTGACAACGCCTTGCAGCAAGCGTTCGCCTCACGGCACATCGGGCGGGTTATCCGGGCGTACCGTCACCATCCCTCGCACGGGAGGCCGCTCTCCCAGGAACGCGTGGCTGGGTGGTTGCGTCTCAGCCAGGCCCAGCTCAGCCGCGTCGAATCCGGAGCGCCCGTCCAGGACCTCACACGTCTGATCACCTGGGCACGGCTGCTGGGCATGCCGCCTGCTCGCTTGTGGTTCCAGATGCCGGAGAAGACGGAGACGACCGCACCGCAGTTCTTCCCAGGAGCAACAGGGCACGCTCGCTCGAACATCGTCCATGCTGCCCGGGCAGTTTTCAGTGTCGATGAGCTACCACCGGATGAAGCTTTCCTGACCGATGCCCGCCGTTATGTCGACGGGCCCGTTGTGGAGGTCCTGCGTCAGCAGCTCGATGAAGGCAAGGCCGACGACGGCAGACTTGGTCCAGCCGCAGTCCTGCCGCAGGTGCTAAAGATGCTCGGCGCTATGCAGCACGCTGTCCGAGAGGTGAAGCCCGATGTCCGGCGGGCGTTGCTGACAGTGGGAGCGGATGGCGCGGAGTTCGTGGGCTGGCTATACCGCGACCTCCGCGATCTGAGGACGGCCACGTACTGGTATGACCGGGCGATCGAGTGGGCGCAGGAAGCCGACGACAACGCCATGCAGGGCTATGTGCTGCTTCGGAAATCCCAACTGGCCTATGACCGACGCGACGCGCTGCGGGTGCTCACCCTGGCCGAAGCGGCGCAGCGGAGCACCGCCCGGCTTCCGAGCAGAGTTCGCGCCGAGGTTCTGCAGCAAGAGGCCTTGGGCTTTGCCATGCTAGGCGAACCGCTGCGCATGGTCGAGCAGAAATTGGATGACGCCCGGCAACTGCTCGCACGCTCGACGGGCGAAGAGGCCGACATGCTCGGTGGGGTCTTCACCGACAGCACTCTCCGGCTGCGTAGCACCGCGTGTTACACCGAGGCGGGCAAGCCCGGCCAGGCGGCCATCTTGGGTCTGGAGGCAGCGCGGATCGCCCATGCCACGCGCTCGAAGCGGACGACTATCGTGCTGACGGACATGATGCAGACTCTGAGACGCTGGGGTGCCCGGCCGCACGTTCGGGAACTGCGGGAGGCTCTGCACGAGGGTCGAACTGCCTAATCTCCGGCGCGCACCCACTCCGCCACCGTCTGAATCACCGACGCCTGCCAGACCTGGCTCTGGGGATTGAGATACTGCGGGTCGTCGTGGACGGCGAAACCGTGCTGTGATCCCTCGATTTCCACCAGGGTGCAGGGGACGGTGAACTGGGGCACTGCCGCGCGTGAGGACTCGATGGGCACCAGCGTGTCTCCGGTGCCGTGGACGATTAGCGTCGGCGCCTTGATCTCTCCCAGAACCGTGTGCGGTTGCAGCCAGAAGACCTCGTTGAGCAGCGGACGGCCGTGCTTCAGGCTGGGCGTGAAGGGAATATACCCCTGCTCGGTGAGCTGCTGGGCGGTTTGCTCGTTCAGATAGTCGTCGTGCCAGTACGGCCTGCTGTCGATGGTGCGCTTCTTGTAGTCGAATTGTGGGTTGAGCAGTACCAGCCGCTGGACTTCCTCAGGACGGTGGGCGGCGTAGTAACCGCAGATCCCGCCGCCGAAACTGGCGCCGAGCAGGCTGATCCGGTTCGCCTCGGTCGCTTCGCGCACATGGCGCAGCGCCACCCGAATGTCGTTAAGGATCGTGGCCAGGGTCAGCTCCTCCTGGCGGCCTTCACTCTCACCGTGGCCGCGCAGGTCGAAGCGGAGCGAAGCCAGCCCGGCTTCAGCGAGCCCGGCCGCCAGGCGGGTGAAGAAGCCACCCTCCTCGCGAGTAACGCCGCCGCCATGGACGAGGACAACCGCGGATTCGGTCGATTCGCCTGGCGTTACCAGCGTTCCGGCGAGGTGGAGGCCGTCGAGGGTGCGCACGGTGACGGACGAGCTTTGGACATGCATGGCGCTCCTGGAGGTGATGGAAAACGCTATGGTCCCACCTCAGTGATCTGCTTGCTTGTCGCCCGGCGTGAGCGTTCGAGGTAGCAGCTTGATCAGCAAGGGCCCCGAGATCGCGGATTGTGAGGCCACCCTCAGCGAGCATGTATTGAGAGCTGGGGAGCGTTCAAGAACCTGACCGGGTCACATGGCCGCGGTTGCGTCGCCGTTCTCTATCTGGGACACGCGCATCTTGGTCACGCCCATTTTCTCGGCCACGTCGGACTGCGTGAGTCCGCCGTTCCTGCGCCGTTCGGCCAGATGCCAGGCATGCACGTACGCCTCGATCATGCGCCGGGTCTTGGCCAGTTCCTCCTCTCCTCCAGCGCGCGCGACATGCTCCTCGCGGACATCGCTCCACTTCTTGAAGCCGGTCATCGGGTTTCCTCCTCGGCGGGTTCGATCAGATAGCTCTGGTACGGCTCTTCAGGTTGCCGGATGGCCTTGCCGTGCCAGCGGTCGGGGGCGGCGGGCTGCTCACGGATTGTCCCGGCGACAAGCAGAATGGCGCAGCTGAAGTGCGATCTGCTTTGTGCGGGACTCGGTGTTCCCGCTCGTGTGGGGACGTTGAGGACTTGGTAGCCGACTGGTGCGCTGACCACGAACCTTCGCCGGCGGTGGGCGTAGCAGTCTCGGGTTTTGTCCTGCCTCGGTTTCTTGTCTGTAAGGGATTCTCCCCTTGATGGACAGCAGGAGCGGGGCAGGCACGAGACGATCCGGGGCCGCTGGGCGGTGATCGTGGTGGCGTCTACGCCGAGGCCGGCCGATAGAGTGATCCGGTGAGACTGACGCATTTCGGGCACGCCTGTGTGCGTGTCCAGGACGGCGATCGGGTGCTGGTGATCGATCCGGGCACCTTCTCCGACGCGGAGGCGGCGCTGTCCGGAGCCACGGCCGTGCTCGTCTCCCACGAGCACCCCGACCACGTCGACGTCGAGGCGCTCAAGGCAGCTCGGGCGGCCAACCCCGCCCTGACCGTCCACACCCATGCGGCACTGGCCGCCGAGCTCGGCGAGGGAGCGGTCGCGGTCGCCGCGGGCGAGACCTTCACCGCCGCCGGCTTCACCGTGAAGGCCGTGGGCGGCGTGCACGCCGAGGTCATCGACGGACTGCCCGGCTGCCCGAACCTCGGGTTCATCGTGGATGGCCTCTACCACCCGGGAGACTCCCTGTTCGTCCCCACCGACGAGGTCGACACCCTGCTGGTCCCGGCGGCCGGCCCCTGGGTGAAGATCGGCGAGGCCATCACCTTCGTCCGAGGCGTCCGGCCGGCCCGCGCGTTCCCGATCCACGACATCCAGCTCAGCAAGGTCGGTCTGGAATACTTCGACGCATGGCTTGAGGAGGAGACCAACTACGCCCGCCTCCCGGTAGGCGATTCAGTCGATCTCTAGTGGGATGGCCACGAACGTTCGCTCTCCGTTCTCCCTCTCCCACAGGGGCACCGATCCAAGGGTCGGACCCGCAGCTCCTCTCCCCCTGGGGGTGCTTTCGACCCGAGGGCCCCAACCATGCACGACTTTCGTTGCTCTCGGGGACCTGCATGATCCACTGCTCGCCCTCTGGGGGACCGCCTTGCAGAAGGCGGTGACGGTTCCCGCACCAGGCCGTCCCGTCACCGTGATGAGGGGACGATTGGTTTCAGATGCGGGGCCGAAGGGTGCGCCTGACGGCGACGCCGCCCAATGCGAGAGCGGGGATGAGGAGGATTCCCGCTTCGGTCCATTGGAACTGCCAGAACCTGTTCGCAGGGTGAAATTCGGTGATCTGTCGATAGCCGTGGCTGAATGAGCACTTGTCGTATTTCTTGGTCGTCTCGTCCGTCCCACAAGGGCTGGCGAGCGCAAGCGCTCTTTCCTGAGAGGTGAACCTCACGCCGCTTCTGTCGATCCAGTAGCTGCTCACGTACAGGGAGTCCTCTGGTGGGGGCTCGTCCATGACCTTGGTCTGCACGACTCGCTCCGGCTTCGCATAGGAGGATGGCGCTCTGAGGAGTCCGAAGAATGCTAACGCGCACACCGCCAGGGTCACCGCCATCGCCGGCAGGCTCCGCCGGAACAGCGCGCCCGTGGCCATGCCGAGCACGAAGGCGGACAGCCACCACGCCGCCGGAAGGATGCCTACAACGCGGAACCATTTCAAGTCGAAGTGGTCAACGTTGTAGGGGGGACGTCGAAGGCGGCCAGCCACGGGGTGACGATGCCAGCCAGCACCAGCCCGCCGAGAAGTTCACCCACCGGCCGTATGAGCTCGTTCATCCCCACGATGTAAGAGCTGCATGCGGGCGTGTCGGTCACGCAGTCGGTCGCCGGAGCGTTCTGGGCGGCAAAGTCGGCCGCGCC
The DNA here is from genome assembly GCF_043197155.1 of Nonomuraea sp. NPDC049269. Taxonomy (NCBI): domain Bacteria; kingdom Bacillati; phylum Actinomycetota; class Actinomycetes; order Streptosporangiales; family Streptosporangiaceae; genus Nonomuraea; species Nonomuraea sp. NPDC049269. Next base: position 877,741 of record NZ_JBICSO010000004.1, on the reverse strand, counting down.
CAGACCGCTGATGAGCAGAACTACGCCGAGGACGGCCAGCAGCGCCGTGGTGAGGAGCACCTGCATGCGGTGCTGCCGCCAGGTAAGCCACAACACTTCTATGTCTCCTTAGCGGTCAGGTGTCGGCGTACTGCCTGATGTGCAGGGGCGAGTACGAGTAAACGTGCAGAGCTGCCAGAAGCACTGTGCTTGGCAACGACCTGCAGCGCATCGCGGCCTCCCTCGGGCGGATCACGGGAGCGTGCCGCGCCGTGTAGCGTCGCCGACAGGTGTACATTGTTACCATGGTAACAGTCGAACGCACACAGACAGGCTTGCGGCTCGAGAAGAACGTGCTCAAGGTACTCAAGGGACTGGCCGAATACCTCGACATCTCGCTGGGCGACTTGGTGGAAGGCATCGCGCTGCACTCCTTCGACGGCAAGGCGCCCTTCACGCCCGCAACCCTCGACAAAATCGAGCAACTCAAGGCCGTGTACGGCTTGACGCTGACATCCGCCGACGCGCATCGGCTGACCGAGCGATGAGCGGCGCGCAATACACGCTCACCGGTCGGCTGGCGGTCGCGCTGCCGCCCGAGGAAGCATTCACGCTGTTCACGCCGCGCGGCGAGGAGCAGTGGGTGGCCGGGTGGCAGCCCCGTTTCCCGGTGAAGACCCATGACGACTCCGCCCCTGGCACGGTCTTCGAAACCGGCGCGCACAGCGAGCGGACCATCTGGGTGGTGGTCGAGCGCGAGCCTGAACGGCGCGTCTCGTACGCCAGGGTCACACCCGGTTCCCGGGCCGGGACCGTCACCGTCGAGGTGGATGCGGATGGGCAGGGCGGCAGCACGGTACGGGTCACGTACGCCCTGACCGCACTCACGCCAGAGAGCCAGGGGCCTCTGCACGAGTTCGCCGAGCGCTATCCGGACTTCCTGCAGTCGTGGGAGGAGGAGATCGCCCGCCATCTCGGGGCCCGGCCACCGAGCGCGGCCGCCCAGTCGTAAACGGGCGCATCGCCAGGGACGAGCACCTCGGAGCCGCTCCGAGGTGCTCAGCACCACCCCGGGCAAGGCTCCCCGCTCAAAAGACTCGTCATTGCGACCGACTCGCAGATTATCTCTGCACGTTTAGTCGTACTCGCCTCTGCACTTGAGCCTGTACGCCGACATCAGGAAATGGTCAGGGCGGCAGTGAGGTGGTGTCGGGGCCGCGCAGGTAGGCCAGCACCAGCTCCTCCAGGCTCACGCCGGACGCGCTCCATCGCGGGTCGTGCAACGGAGTTCCCGGGCCGGTGCGAGCCAGCAGGTCGGCCTGCCGTTCGCTGCGGCTGTCGCTGATCACCGGCATCCGGGCCGCCATCCCGTCGGCGAGCTCGGCCTGGCCGGACAGCATCTGGTGGGTGGCGGGCAGCTCGTCGACCTCGCCGCTGATCTGGACCTGGCCGCGGTTGAGCACCACCAGCCAGTCGCAGGCGTTGGTCAGGTCGGACACCACATGGGAGGACAACACGACGGTCATCTGAGTCTCGGCCACCGCCGCCATCAGGGAGCGCATGACGTCGTGCCGGGCCACTGGGTCGAGGTTGGCGAGCGGTTCGTCCATGACCAGCAGATCCGGCCGCTTGGCCACGGCGATGGTCAGCGCGACCTGTGCCTGCTGACCTCCAGAAAGCTTGCCGACCTTGCGGTTCAACGGGATGTCCAGTTCCGCCAGCCGCTGCCGGGCTAGGGCGTCGTCCCACCCCGGATTGAGATGGTGTCCGAACCGGAGCATCTCAGCGACGGTAAAGCCGTTGTAGAGGGGTTTGTCCTGGGCCAGGAACGCCACCCGCGCGAGGGCCGCCGCCCGCTGCCCGACCGGTTCGCCGAAGACGCGCACGCTGCCCCGGGTGGGGGCGATCAGTCCGGCGACCACGTGCAGGAACGTGGACTTGCCCGCGCCGTTCGGTCCAACGAGTGCGACGACCCGGCCGACGGGGACGGACAACGTGCAGTCGCGCAACGCCCACGTGTCCCGATATCGCTTGGCGAGCCTTATGGCCTCCAGAGCCGTCGGGCTCTGCGCGGGGGCGGTGAGCTCACCGGATCCACCGCCGAACATCCTCACTGTCCGATCCGCCGTTGAATGCCGCAGCCCACAAGGAAACCACGGCGGACGCCCGCCGGTAATCACCGACGACATGCTGCACACCGTGCTCCGCCGCGAACGGCGAGCCGGTGGAGGACATCCGCCCGGACCTGATCATCCCCACCGGCAAGCGCAAGGGGCAGCACCCTGGCCTGGCGAGCATCTACGGGGCGCGAATGCGAGATACGGATCTTTGCGGGCAAGTGCTTCAGCGCTGACCAGGTGCTGCCGGGCGGTCGAGAGCATCCGCTCGGCGAGTTCGGCATCCGCGACGACCTGGGTGAGTTCGCGTCGTGAAGCATGTCGATGATCTCGTCTCTCCCGCGCGCGCCCAACTCGTCATTCGCCGTCTCCAATGGGGATCGGTACGGGCACCTGGGGACGGCCTCGACCCGTTCGGAACGTCTACCGGGAACTCTGAGGCGCCCTACGGATAAAGACGGTCGTGACAACCACCTCAGAACGGGAGCTCGTCTTGACGGACCCCCCACTTCCAAGTGGCCATCAGCTATCGGTAGGCGGACAAACGGGGCTGGCGGACGACCGGGACGACTCCTCCATCGTCGAAGCATCGCTGCGCACACCGGAGTGCTTCGCCGCGCTCTTCGATCGCCATGCCGCCGCGTTGCACCGCTACGCCGCGCGGCGCCTTGGGCTCGACCAGGCCGAAGACGTGGTGGCCGAGGCGTTCACCAGGGCTTTCGAGACGCGCCACCGGTACGAGTTCGGCCGTACGGAGGCGTTGCCCTGGTTGTACGGCATCACCACGAACGTCATCGGCCTGCACCGGCGTGCCGAAGTGCGCGGTTACCGGGCCATGGCCCGTACGGGTGAGGATCCCGTGGTCGCCGCGTTCGACGAGCGGGTGGCCGCCCGGGTCTCCGCATCGGCCACCCGGCAGCGCCTGGCCGCCGCGCTGGCAAAACTCGGCCGCGGTGAGCGAGACGTGCTGCTGCTGATCGCCTGGGGCGATCTGACATACGAGGAGACGGCGCAGGCACTGCGGGTGCCCATCGGCACGGTCCGATCACGCCTGTCCCGCGCCCGTCGCAAGGTCGCGCACGCTCTGGGTGGCGTCAACCCGGTTGAGACGAGAGAGGACGAACAATGAACGACCTTGAGCTGATCAAGCAGCTGCGCTCGGAGGTGGCGGAAACCGAGCCGGACGCCTTGACCGGCGCGCGGGGGCGGCTGCTGGCCGTGATGGCCCGCACGGCGGCTCCTCGGCGGTCCCGGCGGCCTCTGACCGTGCGTGTCACAGGCCTTGCCGCTGCCGCGGTCGCGGCGACCGTCGCCGTCGTGATCGCCACGGGTCAGACCGCCGCGCCCGTCAAGCCACCGCCCTCTGCCGGTGACGTCCTGCCGATGACCTCTGCCAGGAACATCCTGCTTGTGGCCGCCGCCAGCGCGGAGCGTGCGCCACAGGGTTCTGGGACGTACTGGCACATCAAACGGGAGAGCGAAGACGGCCGGCACTTCTGGGGAGAGAGCTGGACCACGCGCGACGGGCAGCGGTGGAGCAGGGGCATGGTGGACAGCGGGCCCGGCGTGGTGAAGGAGCCCTCGGGCACGTTCTGGCTGGGGCCCGCGGACGGCGATGCCAAGATCTCCATGGAGGGTCTCGAGAAGTTGCCGACAGACCCCGAGGCGTTGCGGCAGAAGGTCGCCGGGATGCAGACGGGTGGTCCCGTCGGTGACTACGACATCGCCTTCATGCCATTGGTCTCGCTGATCGCGGAGTTGCCCGCGCCCGCGGACGTGCGCTCGGCGGCGTTCCGGGCGCTCGCCGAGCTCCCCGGCGTGCAGCGGCTGGGCACGGTCGACGGCGGGGAGGAGCTGATGGTCGTCGACCGCGGCCGGGAGGTCAGGCTGGTCGTCGATCCCGCGACTTCCCGGGTGATCCGTACAAATCGGGTCCCCACCGCTGACGGAGGGGTGGCGGGTTCGAAAGACGGCCTCATCAAGCTGACCACAGGGTGGACGGACCAGCTTCCCCGGTGAGGATCCGGCCCGACCGTCTTTTTCATACATGAGGTAGATCATGACTTTAGGCAAGTCGCTCCTCGCCGCTCTGCTGGCGGGAACGATCGGTTTCACGCCGGCACCGGCACCGGTATCACCGGCACCGTACCAGCAGGCGAACGGGGTGACCCTGATCACCGGTGACCGGGTGGTGGTCACGGGTCAGGGGCATCGGGTCGAGCCGGGGCCCGGCAGGCAGGTTGACTTCTCCAGCCAGGTGCGCAGGGGCCACCTGTATGTGATTCCGTCCGACGCCGCGCCCTTGCTCGCCCAGGGCGTGCTGGACCCGCGGTTGTTCGATGTCACCCAGCTCCTGGCCTGGGGGTACGGCGACGCCGGCACTCCCGACATTCCCGTCATCGAACAGGGCATCACCACGTCACTGGGTTCCGCGCGGGTGCGGCGGTTATCCAGTCTGGGCATGAGCGCGGCACGTGTGTCCAAGGCGAACGCCGCGCAGACTTGGCGGACTCTCACCGGAGCCCGCACCCTGGCCGCGGGCCGTACCAAGGTGTGGCTGGACGGCCGCAGGAGCTTCTCGCTGGACGAGAGCGTCAAGCAGATCGGCGCGCCGCAGGCGTGGCAGCAGGGCATCACGGGCAAGGGCGTCACGGTCGCGGTCCTCGACTCCGGCTACGATCCCAACCATCCGGACCTGAAGGACGCGGTCGTACGGGAGGGGAACTTCAGTGACGAACCGGACATGAGCGACAACAACGGCCACGGCACCCACGTCGCCTCGATCGTGGCGGGCAGAGGCGAGAAGTACCGGGGCGTGGCCCCGGAGGCGAGCCTGGCCATCGGGAAGGTGGGCGGAGCTGCGGGCCTGACCGAATCTGAGGCCCTTGCCGGTATGGAGTGGGCCGCCGTCGAGGTGAAGGCCAAGATCGTCAACATGAGCTTCGGCGGTCCCGACGGCCCCGGGCTGGATCCGCTGGAGCAGGCGGTCAACACGCTGTCGGAACAGACCGGCACACTGTTCGTCGCGGCGGCGGGAAACGACGGCATCGAGGCCAGTGTGCTCAGTCCCGGTAGCGCCGAGGCAGCACTCACTGTGGGCGCTGTGGACAAGCAGGGCCGGATGGCCCGGTTCTCCAGCCAGGGGCCGCGCGTGAGCGACCACGCGATCAAACCCGACGTGACCGCGCCCGGGGTCGACATCACGGCCGCCGCCGTCGGGGGCGGCTACCGGGTGATGAGCGGCACCTCGATGGCCGCTCCGCACGTGGCGGGAGCGGCGGCGATCCTGGCCCAGCGCCACCCGGACTGGACCGGCGCGCAGCTCAAGTCCGCGCTGATCGGCAGCGCCGCCCCGGTCAAGGACGCGACGCTCTACCAGCAGGGCGCCGGCACGATCGACCTGGTACGCGCGCTGCGCCAGCAGATCATGCCCAAGCAGGCCAACGTGTGGGCGGCCTTCCCCTGGAACGGCACCGGCGGCCGGACGGCGACCAGGACGATCACCTACGCCAACGCGGGCGACGCACCGGTCACCCTCGAGCTGTCGGCGGACAGTGAGGTGCTGAAACTGCCGTCCGACCAGGTCACTGTCCCGGCCAAGGGCGAGGCGTCGGTCACGCTCGCCATCGACGCGAGCAGGCAGGCCCCGGGTGACTACCCAGGAACGGTCACCGCCAGGTCGGGCGAGACGGTGATCCGCACGCTGGCCGGCGCGTACGTCGAGCAGGAGTCCTACGACGTCACCATCACCGTCGTCGGCAGGCAGGGCCTGCCGGTGAACCCCCAGGAGGGAGAGGTCTACGACGCCGAGACCGGGGCCCTCCACGCGCTGTCCTTCCAGGAGGGGAAGGCTACGGTACGACTGCCCAAAGGCGACTGGAACCTCTATACCAGCACCAGCGAGAAGATCGACGGGCAGCCTGTGCTGACGATCGCCGACTCCCCGCTGAAGGTTGACGGCAGCGACCAGCGGTTCACCGTGGACACGCGTCAGGGCAAGCCGACGAAAACCACCATCGACGATCCGAGCGCCCAACTCCAGCGCGTTCTCTCCCTCGGGCTGGACCACGGCGCGTGGGGCCTCTGGACCCACGTGTTCGGCCTTGACGCCAACTCCCAGGTCTTCGTCATTCCCGCCGTGTCACCAGGTCTGACCTACACCCTGGCGACCACGTGGCTCAGCAAGGACGTCTCGCCCAGCCCGTACGTCTACACCCTGGTCGACCGGCGCAGCGGCGGTCTTCCGGACGATCCCACCTACCACGCCGAGCAGAAGGAGCTGGCCGAGGTCACCGCGACCAACCGGGCCTCCGGAGCGGCTGCCACGGGCGCTTTCCTGGTCGGGCTGCATGTCGGCGGTTCGCTGGGAGCCTTCCCGGTATCGTCGGTCGGCGGCATCGCGCTGCCCGGCCGGCTCGTCCACTATCGGACCCCTGGTCTGGTCTTCGAGAGCGCCCTCGAGGTCGGCACCGCGCTGACCTCCGACGGCGGCAAGCTCATGAAGCGAGGTCACACCAGCGAAGTGTGGAACGCCGCCGTCACCGGGCCGTCGTTCCTGCTGCCGGCCGGCCACCGTACCGGCGACAGCCTGACCTTCGCCGGGACGGGGATGTTCGCCGACGGGCAGCCGGGCAGGACCGGCTCGGACGCCGCCGCCAACGGCACTGCCACTTTCGCTGAGGACGGCAAGGTGCTGGCCACCGCCGACCTCGCCAACTGCGACGCCCACCAGCCGCAGAGCTGCGAACTGCGCGCCAACCTGCCCGCCGGATCCGGCACCTACACGCTGACGGCGTCGATGCGCCGGCAGGCCACGCTCTCCACGGAGGTGAAATCGGTCTGGACGTTCCCATCCGCTACCACGGCCGAGGAACAGCCGCTGCCCCTGATGGCCGTCCGCTACAGCCCCGAGGGCCTGGACGACTTCAACCGTGCCAGGCCGGGCAGCACGACCCGCATGCCTGTGTGGGTTGAGCGCAACCCCGGCTCCCCGAAGGCGGGGGTGAAATCGATCCGGCTGGAGATGTCCGCCGACGACGGCGCCACCTGGCGTGGTGTCCCAGTCACCCGCACCGGCTCGGGCTGGACCGCCATGCTGACGAACCCTCCCGCGGCCGGATTCGTCTCCCTCCGCGCGACGGTCACCGATTCCGCCGGCGACGGGGTGACCCAGACGATCACCCGCGCGTACGCCGTCGGCTGATCCGCAACGGTGAGGGCGCCCCGAGGCGGCCTCACCGTTCCGGCAAGCCGCGAGAAGGCCCTGACCAGCCAGATCGAACAGACTCAAGCCTAGATCGAGGAGTTGGCCAGTCGCCTGCGGGAACTCGATCAAGATCTCGATCACCTCCGGATCGCCCGCAAGACCCTGCGCGTCCTTGCCGCCGAGCCCGATCCGGCACCGGTGCCGGATCGGCTCCCGTGGTCCCTGATCGCCCCGTCTACCAGCAGATTCTCACCCTCGTGACCGGCATCGGCCAGCCCACGCGAGCACGTGACCTCTGCCTGCCCCTGGACCTGCCCCTGGAGCGTGAGAACATCGAGAACACCCGCGCCAAGCTCAAACGCCTGGTCAGCCTCGGCATTCCCGCGGAGACCGAGCCGGGATTGTTCACTCAGCCGCGCCCGTAGCCCGGCAACGAGCCCGTGACCAGCTCTCCTCCCGCAGCGCAAGCGACCAAAGGGACATTAACTCGCGAACCGCCTTCTCGCGACTGTACTTCTCCGGATGTCCGCAAAGGGTTCCAAACGCCTGTAACAACTTCACCGCCCGGGATCCCAGCGCTTCGCAACCTCTGTGGCTTGTTTGTTGCCCAGCGTGTGAGTGCTGGGGGAAATCGGTGAAGGGCCTCTTGGTCGGCAAGGGTCAGACGGGGACCTTCGCCCTGCAACGGACGAAACTCCCGAGGATCATTGATAGCTCGGTGAACGGTTTCACAGGACGAACGGGGACAGGTGATGAAGTGCCTTGTCTGCCGCGTCTACCACCGCGGTCGCGGCCGGGAGGTCATCGCGGACGCTGTCCTCGTCGATCCAGGTCGTCGTAGTCGGATACTCGCTCTCGTGTCGGGTCGTACGGATGCGATCAACCGGCCGGAGGATCGCTCCCATGGAAGCGCCGAACTGCGCACGGGCGGCATGCTGCACCGCCACATGGCCACCGGTTGTCGTCGCCCGCAGGCCCTGGATCTGGAGAAGCGCCGCCAAGGACTTGCGGACCGCGTCATGCAGGGCCGCGTATGCGAGATACGGATCTGTGCGGGCAAGTGCTTCAGCGCTGACCAGGTGCTGCCGGGCGGTCGAGAGCATCCGCTCGGCGAGTTCGGCATTCGCGACGACCTGGGTGAGTTCGCGTCGTTGAAGCATGCCGATGATCTCGTCTCTCCCGCGCGCCCAACTCGTCATTCGCCATCTCCTGGGGGGATCGGTACAGGCACCTGCGGGCGGTTGTGCAGCTCGCGGATGAACCCGTCCTCGTTGGCTTCCCACCGGGCGCGAGTGATGACCACCGTGTTGACCTCGCGTGCGAGTCTGGACCTTGCGCGGGCGGTGGCCTCGTGGAGATCGTCGCGATCGGGACGGCCGATGACGAGAAGGTCGATGTCGACCGGGGCGGGGCCGGGCTCCCCGCGCATGCGTGCCGCCCACGAGCCGAAGACAGCGGCTTCCTCGATCCCGTTGAGGTGGGACAGCTCTTCGGCGAGGACTTGAGCGGGACCCAGGATGATGGTGACCAGGTCGCGCAGCGGCCCGTAGAAGGGGGCCGTCTGGTTGGCCCGGACCAGTTTGGTGCGTCCCACGTGACGCGAACTGAGGACGCCGGCTTGTTCGAGCCGGGACACCTCGCGGGCCATGGTGCCGCTGTCGGTCCCGGCGGCCTCGGCCAGCTCGCCGACGGAGTTCTCCGCATCGCCGACGTACGTGTGCGTCAGCACGGCGCAGGTGATCCGAGAGCGGAAGATCGGGAAGACAGACGGCGGTGGTTGCTGCATGCCTGGATCCTTCGTCAGGGGCATGCGTGACTGGCTGATCACGCTAAGTATAGTGCTGTCAAAAAGCCAGGATATTCTGACTCTTTGCCAGATTACCTGGTCGATGGCTTCGAATCCGCTCAACCACTGGGGTTAGGCCCGAGAAACCCTGGACTATCCAGCCCAAGTTGCCGGCAGGAGTCGGCGCTCATGCGGAGCAGTTCCCTCGCCGGGACCGGCCTTCTACTGGTGGCTGCCAGGTCGGCATGGGCCTCGTCGGACCACAGGAAAGGGTAGAAGGCGATCCCGTGAGCCGGGGGCAACGCGCGAATCTCGGCTCGCCACCCAGGCCAGCGCAGGCCGCCATAGAACTGCTCCAGGCGACCGGTCAACAGCCAGGTCAGCCACGTGCCGTACCCCATCTCCAGTGCTTGCCACTCCAGGGATTCCGGAGCGAAGTAGATCACTTGCCCAGGGGTGCCCGGCCGCCCGGCTTCCGCCGCATCGTGCCCGTTCAGCGCGAAGACGCCGCCGAGGACGTCCTGTCCCACGATCAGTCCGTTGGCGGGGCGCCATTCCGGGTCAAAGGCGGCAGGAAAACGATTCACCTGGGCCAGGCCAGGCAGCGCATCAGCACCAGTCATCGTCGAGCCGCCGAACACCCGCAGCCATCCTCCGTCCAAGATCAACCCACCGGAGTGCAGAGCCAGCGCACCGAGATACGACTCCACGCTGACCTGAAGCTGTAACAAGCAGGAACGACCTTGCTCAGGATCGCCGGGAAGCACCTTCAGCGGCACGGATGTGGTTGCGAACTCCTTCTGCAACACCGGCCACGCCGGATCGTCCCCGTGGATCAGTTCACTGAGCTCCCGCATCCGCACATCGTCGCACCGCTCGAAGCACAGGGGGCCAACCTGACCTCACCGTAACCAATAATTGCTCTACGTGTGCTTAGGTGGACCTTTGACAGTTTGTGTGCCGGAGTGGGGTTAAAGGGTGTCAAGGTACGGTTGGCGTCACACGGTGTTCGCGCCTGTGGTGGGCTTGCTGCTCTCCGCGTTGCTGCTGATGGCCGGAGTGGTGGGAGCCCTGCTGGAGTCTGTGGGCGCGACCACGGCCCCGCCGGCCGCGGAGCTCGTGGTCACGCTTATTTTCGCGGTGTTCGTGACCACCGTGCTCAGGATCGCCAGGGCCGTACCGGACATCCGGCGGGAGAGTGCCGCGACGGCGCGGGCCGTGGCGAACGTCCAGGCGGTGAAGCCGACCGAGGACACGCTGGTGGGGCGGCGGCTCAAGCTGTTCAAGGAGGCGGCCGAGGCCGGGAACGACTGCGAAGCGGTGCTGAGCGCCCGGTCCGCGCTGGACGACAGTGAGATGGCCAACAAGCACCACCTGGACCACGCGCTCATCTGGGCGCTGCCGGTGTTCGGATTCATCGGCACCGCCCTGACGATGGCCGCGATGGTCAGCGCGTTCTCGAACGCCCTGGACAGCCAGGGCGACCCCGGCGTACTGATCACCGCGCTCAAGCAGCACGTACTGCCCGAGCTGGCGTCCGCGTTCGGCGTCACCCTGATCGCGCTGTTCCTGAGCGTGCTCGCGTTCGGTGCGATGGCCCTGACCGAACGGGCGGAGCGGGCCAGTGTGGTGGCCGCCGATGAGGTGTTCCTCATCTATATCGCGCGCCTGCCCGCGAAGCAGGCGGCTCCCGCCATGCACGGGCTCACCCAGGAACTGGCCCAGTCCAGAGGCAGGACCGAAGAGCTCGTCAAAGGCCTGGACGCGCTGCGCACCGCGGTGGAACGGCTGAGCGCCGCCGAGAGCCGGCCGCAGAAGTACACCCTGGTGAGGGAGAAGTGAGGAAGCGACCCGTCCGATCGTTCGCACCGCCGCTCGACCTGCGCTTCATCGACCTGTTCATGGCCATCGTCCTGGCACTGTCCTTCGTGGCGATCATGCTGACCGTCGTGGCTCGGATGCTGCCGACGGACGTCGCCTCGCCGCCCGCGCGGCAGGAGAAGAGCGTGGCCCAGCTCAAGAAGCAACTCGACGCCGCCGTGGTGGCCAGGCAGAAGGCCGAGGCCGAGCTCCGCACCACACAGGCGCAGATCGCCGAGCAGACCGCCTTCGCTCTGCCCTGGTGGCTGATCGGGTTCTGCGCTCTGCTCGGTGTGCTCACCGTGTTCATGACCTGGCGGATCCGGCTGTGGAACAACGGGAATCTGCCGCGGCTGCGGAGTTGGCTGATGGTCACCGTGGTGGTGGCCGCGGTCACGGTGGTGATCAGGTCGCTGAGCGACGGTGACGGCTATCTGCTGCTCGCCGAGATCCCCTGGTGGGCGGCCGATGCCCTCTGTCTTGGGCTGTTGCTGGTCGCGTATGTGCTGATCTCCGACATCCGGGCCAGCCACGCCACACTCGGCGAGATCAGGGTGCGGTCTGTCGGGTCACCATCGGCTTCGCCTCCCAGCGCTTCGCGTTAGTGGGTGGAAGGGGCTTGATCAGCGAGGGGATAGTCGCCACGCTGCGGTAGCTTCGATGTCCGGTCAGGCGCCGGGCCGAAGGTATGCGAATGACCATCACTTTCCGTGTTCGTAGTGTAACAATGAGCGTCATGCCATCCCCCCACATGACACCCTCGTCAAGCTGTTCTCCTACCGCCCTCAACTGGCGGTGGAGATCATGCGTGACTTCCTGGGGGTGAACCTGCCCGACACCCCGCTGGTCCGAGTGGAGAAGAGCACCTTCAACACCCGCCCTTCCGACGATATCGAGGCCGACCTGGTCGTCGTGCTGGGGCCACCACGGCCGCCCGCCCACGCGATCATCGTGGAGATCCAGCAGGACAAGTCCAAGGAACCCCGGCAGTTCGCCCGCTACGCCGCCGCCCTGTGGTTGATGCTGGGCTGCGACGTCTCGGTCCTGGTCATCTGCCCCAGCCGGATAGTGGCGGACTACTACGCGCAGCCGGTCGAGTCCGGGCTGACCGGCTATCGCCTGCGGCCCTGGGTGCTGGGGCCGGATAGCATCCCGGCCATCATCGACCCTCACGAGGCCGCCGCCCACCCGGAGCTCGCGGCCATGTCGGTCATGGTCCACGGCCACAACCGTAAGGTCGTCGAGGCGTTCGCCACCGCGCTGGCGGACGTGACCGATGAACACGCTCCGGATTACTTCGAATACGCTTACAGTATGTCCGCGCCCGAGATCCGCCGTCTGATGGAGGAGATCATGAAGTCCGCGTCCACCGAATGGCCGGTCTACAGCCCCTTCGCCCGCGAGCACTTCGGCCGCGGCAAGGCAGAGGGTCAAGCGGAAGAGGCTGGCAGGTCGGTGCTGCTCGTGCTGGCTGCCCGTGGCTTCAACGTTCCCGACGACATTCGCGACCGGATCACCACCTGCGCGGACCTTGCCCAACTCGAAACGTGGCTTGCCCGAGCGGCCACCACCCAGACCCTTCAAGGCTTGTTCGACGAAGTGGGCTGAGCGCGGGCCGCCTGGCAGGCGATGGGCTCGACCGCCTGCTCCGTACGGCAGTCTCTGGGGCATCGCCGCAAGTCCGAGACCAATCTAGCGCTTGGGCTAAGGGTCGTGTAATGATGTAATCATGGAAACTCTCTTTGAGCACGCAGGCGGCCAAGAAGGGCTCCACAGGTTCATCGACATCTTCTACGGAAGTCTCTTATCCGACCCACTACTCCAGCCATTGTTCGGCGAGGGACTTCCGCAACACGTGGCGCATCTGACGGCCTTCACCGCCGAGACCTTCGGCGGGCCCGACACTTTCTCCCTGGAAATGGGCGGGTTTTCGATGCTGATCGATGCGCATCGGGGGCTGAAGATCACGGAGGCGCAGCGTCGGCGGTTCGTCGAGCTGTACATGGCGGCCGCCGACCAGGCGGGGCTGCCCGACGACGTGCCTTTCCGGGAGGCGCTGCGGTCCCATGTGGAGTTCGGGTCGAAGGTGGCGATGCAGAACTCTCACGCCGAAACCGACGACCAGCTTCACCCGCTTCGGGAGGTTCCGCAGTGGGGGTGGTCCGAGCCGAGTCAGTAGTTTCGACTGTCGCCAGTTCTTCCGTCACCTGAGCGGTAGGTGAATAGCTCTCTTGAGAAGTCGTCGAAAGGGTGGCAGCCGCCCAGGACGGGGCCTGGGCGGGGGGTTTCCGCGCAACTGCGATCAGCGCAGAGCCCGTGGCCTTCGCCGCGAACCCTACCTGCGCTGTAGCAGCAGGGTGAATAACACGTTGGTGGCCGTGCTGAGCATGAACATGGTCACCGCGACGATCAGGTCATCGCGCTTCCGTGACAGCAGCCCGCCCTGCGAGCCTTCCGGAACGTTGATGATGACCGCCTGCGTGAGGCCGGCCCCGAGCCGCTTCCACAGGTACTTGATTCCCAGCCCGAGGGCCAGCGGAGCCATCGTGACCGGGAGCAGGCTCAACCACACCGGGCTCGAGGACGAGCCGAGGAAGCGGCTCGCGATCGCCGCGCCGACGATCGCCGCGACAGTTCCGACGGCCAGGCCGGGGATATGGGCGAACTGCGCCCAGGTGCGCTTTCTCTCCTTGCAGATCTCCCTGATCCGGGCTGCGTCGTTGGCCGTCTCGTCCACTCGGTAGCGGAGCAGCAGAGCCGTCGCCGAGGAGAGCGTCAAGTCCATGATCTTGTCCTTGGTCACGGGGTCGCGCCGGATCATCCTCACTATCTTCAGGCTCGGGGTCATCTTCGAACCGAGGTCGGCGATGTCCGCCGAGGAGGTGGATTCGTACACGACGTAGTTGGAGTCGGTCCAGATGCTGGAATAGGCCCCGGTCTGCTCGAATATCTTGGCGAGCTGCTCCAGTTGCTCGCGGTGGAGCTTTGTCGGCCCGAGATTCTCTTTCCTTGGCGTTCCAAGGCATCGGGAGGTGATGGCCACTAGGCTGCCTTTCGATCTTCGTAGTGGTACTGACCGGCTGTTCAGGCCCCCCAGGCGCCGACTCCGAAGCGGCCGAGTTGGTTAGCGCGCCTGTCCCGTTTTGTGGAAATCCACCCCTTGGTGGGGCGTATGTCCATCTCCTAGAATGGCATTCTGTCGATCATCTGCGTATGCGAACAAAATGGACGCCAAGGTAATGTGTGCATAGTTCGCCCATGTGCTTATAAAGCGTCATTCTTCACGGTTTAATGAAGTGACGCTTGATCCTAGCCGATGATCGCATATGTATCGCGTAATCTCTTCGCGTTTGCGGGAGAGGAAGTCGGCTGGGTGGTTATGTCCTCTGGGGTGCCAGGTGTGACATGGATGGCGAGGGTGGGCTTTATTCACATTGATGTTCGGGAATGCCCTTTCCCGCTTCTTTGTGATCGAAAGATTGCCTATTGATCTCAGCCGCCGGGCCACCCTCCGTCTTGAGGGGTCCTGTCGCCGTGACGCCGTCTGGTGCCAGGCACCCCCGCGACGACCAAAATTTTGCGTACTCAGAAAACTTGCCTAGTCCGCAAAATTCTGTAGCCTGGGAGCCATGACCGGGCTACGCGAACGCAAGAAGCAGGCGACCCGCGACGCTCTGATGACAGCCGCGCTCCAGCTCGCTCTGGAGCGTGGTCTCGACAACGTGCGGGTCGAGGACATCGCCGAGGCGGCCGGAGTGTCACCGCGGACGTTCAACAACTACTTCTCCAGCAAGTACGAGGCGCTCGCCGCCCGCCACACCGACCGGACCAGGCATTCGGCACAGGTGCTGCGCGACAGGCCGCCGGGCGAGCCGCTGTGGGAGGCGCTGACGCGGGCCATGCTGGCGCCGTGGGAGGGCGCGGGCCGCACCACGCTGCCGCCCGGCCCCGAGGTGCGGGAGCCCCTGCGGTTGCTGACCAGTGCGCCCGCCATGGAGGGGGAGTCGCTGCGGCTGCTCTTCTCCGCCGACGGCGAGCTGGCCGCGGCCGTCGCCGAGCGCACCGGGACCGACCCCGAACGCGACTTCTACCCGCAGCTGGTCGCCACGGCGGTGATCGTGGCCACGCAGGCCGCCGTCCGCCACTGGCTGCGCGCCGAGCCCGCCGTGCCGCTCCTGCCCCTGATCGAAGAGGCGCTGCGGCAACTCGCCGCCGGCCTCCCCGACCCGTCCGCACAGCCCGGTCGATCCACACAGCCCGACCCGACGACGCAAGGACAAGGAGAGCCCCAATGACCGCGGATGTTGTCATCGCCGGTGGTGGCCCCAACGGGCTGATGCTGGCCTGTGAGCTGGCCCTGGCCGGAGTACGGCCGATCGTGCTGGAGCGTCTGCCGGAGCGGAGTCAGGCGCCCAAGGCCAACGGCATCGTCGGGCAGGTCGTCAGGTTGCTCGACCAGCGCGGCCTCTACCGTCGCTTCCTGGGTGTCACGGAGCCGCCGCGGCCGATCCCGATGTTCCTGTTCGGCGCGCTGCCGCTCGACCTGGCCGGGATCGAGGGCAACACGATGTACGCCATGGGCGTCAAGCAGGCCCGCCTGGAGGAGCTGTTCGAGGAGCGGGCCCGCGAGCTGGGTGTCGAGATCAGGCGTGGGCGGGAGCTGACCGCGTTCACCCAGGACGAGGAGGGCATGACGCTCGAACTGGACGGCGGCGAGCAGCTGCGCACCCGCTACCTGGTCGGCTGCGACGGCGCCCACAGCACGGTCAGGAAGCAGGCGGGCATCGGCTTCCCCGGCGTGAACTCGGCCGCCGTCACCTCGCGTGCCGCCCACGTCGTCTTACCGACCGCGACGATCCGGATGGACCGTGCCGAGCTCGACCTGCCCGGTGTGGGCACGATGGGTCTCTACGCCTGGCATTGCACCGAGCGTGGCGCGTACGCCCTGCTGCCGATGAGCTCCGAGGTTCTGACGATCAGTTCCGTCGAGTGGGGCGGCGACGATCCCGGGGAGGAGGTCGAGATGACGCTCGGCGAGCTGCGCGAGAGCCTGGCCAGGGTGGTGGGGGCCGACATCCCGATGGCCGCCCCGCCGGGCCCGGGGCCGCACCTGCTGCGCCGCCAATCCGGGCGCAACACCCGGGTGGCCGACCGCTTCCGCGCGGGCCGGGTGCTGCTGGCCGGGGACGCCGCCCACGTGCACGCGGCCATCGGCGCACCGGGGCTGAACCTGGGCCTCCAGGACGCGGCGAACCTCGGCTGGAAGCTGGCGGCCACGGTGCGCGGCACGGCGTCGCCCGGCCTGCTCGACAGCTACGAGCGGGAGCGCCACCTGGCCGCCGAACGGGTGACCATGCACAGCAAGGCCCAGCTCGCGCTCATGTCGCCGGGGCCGGAGGTGACGGCGCTGCGCGAGGTGTTCGGCGAGCTCCTTCAGGACAAGAGCGCCCGTAGCCGGATATCTGCACTCATGTCGGGTGCCGATGTCGCCTATCCCACGGCCGCCAACGCGCACCCGCTGACCGGCCGATTCGTCCCGGACCTTGAGCTGGAGCCGGTGTCCCTCGCCACGCTCATGCGGACGGGCCGGCCGCTGCTGCTCAACCTCGCCGGAGGTCCGCTTCGGGCGGACACGTGGGGCGACCGGATCGACGTGGTCACGGCCAAGTGCGTGGCGCCGCCCGCCGACGCGCTGCTGATCCGCCCGGACGGGTACGTGGCCTGGGCGGGCACCCCGGACGACTCGCTGGACGAGGCCGTCAGAACCTGGTTCGGTTAACCTGATCCGGACTCTAGGAGGGCTCATGCCGGAGAACCTGATCTTTCGCCTGCCGCCGACGTTCGAGAGGGTCGAGGAGGAGCGGCGGCATCGCAAGGAACGTCTCGCCGCCGCCCTGCGGATCTTCGGCAAGCTCGGCTTCGAGGAGGGCGTCGCGGGGCACATCACCGCCCGCGACCCCGAGCTGACCGACCACTTCTGGGTGAACCCGTTCGGCATGTCGTTCAAGCACGTCCGGGTGAGCGATCTGATCCTCGTCAACCACGAGGGCAAGGTCGTCGAGGGCCGCTACCCCGTCAACGAGGCGGCCTTCGCCATCCACTCGCAGGTGCACCAGGCCAGGCCCGGCGTCGTGGCGGCCGCGCACAGCCACTCCGTGTACGGGCGCGCGCTGTCGGCGCTCGGGCGGGTCATCGAGCCGATCACGCAGGACGCCTGCGCCTTCTACGGTGACGTCTCGCTCTTCGACGACTACACGGGTGTGGTGACGGACCTGGAGGAGGGTAAGCGCATCGCCGCCGCGCTGGGCGGCAACAAGGCCGTCGTCCTGCGTAACCACGGGCTGCTGACCGTGGGCGACAGCGTGGACGCGGCGGCGTGGTGGTTCATCACGATGGAACGCTCGGCGCAGGTGCAGCTCGTCGCTCAGGCGGCGGGGCAGGTGGTGCCCATCGAGCCGGACAACGCGGCGCTCACCCACCGGCAGATCGGCAACGACCTGGTCGGCTGGATCAACTACCAGCCCCTGCACGACCAGATCACCCGCGAACAGCCCGATCTCTTCGAGTGATCCGGCCCCACGTGGCTGGGCTTTCTGGAAAACCCCTTCTTTCCGTTACGGCAAAGCCGCCCCCACCGCCACCCGCCGCACGTGGCTGAGGGCCTCCAGGAAAACGGCCGCTGAACCCGCACGGGGCCGGCCGCCGTTACGTGCGTCCACTTGACCGTGGCTTCCCTAGCGCCGGAAGGTGTGCCGATAGGTCAGCGGGGCGACCCCGACCGCGGCGTGGAGGTGCTGCCGGAGCGAGACCGTGGTGCCGAAACCGGCACTGCGGGCCACTTCTTCCACACCCGCGTCCGTGGTCTCCAAGAGGTGCCTGGCGTGGTCGACGCGTTGTTTCGTCAGCCATCGCGACGGGCTCATGCCGGTCTCCTCACGGAAGCGCCTGGTGAAGGTGCGGACGCTCATCCTCGCGTGCTCGGCCAGGGCCTCCAGGTCGAGCGGCTGGTCCAGGTGGGCGAGCATCCACGTGCGGGTCGGCGCCGTACTGGTGCCCGCCGGGCCGGGGAAGGGGCGGTCGATGTACTGGGCCTGGCCGCCTTCCCGCCAGGGAGGCATGACGCAGCGGCGGGCCGCCCGGTTGGCCACCTCGGTGCCGTGGTCGCGCCTGATCACGTGGAGACAGAGGTCCAGGCCGGCCGCCACGCCCGCCGAGGTGAGGACGTCGCCGTCGTCGATGAACAGGACCGAGGGGTCCAGCTTGACCTTGGGGAACAGTTCGGCGAAGCGGGGGGCCTCGCGCCAGTGCGTGGTGGCGGGGCGGCCGTCCAGCAGGCCCGCCGCGGCCAGGACGAACGCGCCCGTGCAGATCGACATGATCCGCTCGTGGCCGTGCAGCGCCTCACGCAGGTAGGGCGGGATCGTGCCGTCCTTCATCGCGCGCCCCGCGTGGATGCCGGGGACCAGAACGGTGTCGGCCGTGTCCAGCACGTCCAGGTCGTGGTCGGGCAGGACGCTGTATCCGGCCGTGCAGCGGACCGGCTCGCGACCGGGGGAGCAGGTGACGACCTCGTAGAGCTTCTCGCCCGCCGGTGACTCCGCCGACCAGAAGACCTGACCGGGAACGCCCAGGTCGAGCGGGGCGAAGTGGTTCAGGACGAGGACCGCGATGCGATGGGCCATGGCCGGATTCTTACATATATTGGCTTTCCGGCCACTCGCGGCACCAGGTGCGGATAAATCAGGATTAGCGGATGACCATAAGCACCACCACCCGTACCAGGCGGCTGCATCGGGCCTGGTTCGTCGCGGCCGTCGCGTTCGTGGCCATCCTCGGCGCCGCCGGGTTCCGCGCCACCCCCGGCGTGCTGATCAACCCGCTCCAGGAGGAGTTCGGCTGGACCAAGGGCACGATCTCGCTCGCGGTGTCGGTGAACCTGGTGCTCTACGGGCTGACCGCGCCCTTCGCGGCCGCGCTGATGGACCGGTTCGGGATGCGGCGAGTGGTGTCCTTGGCGCTGCTGCTGGTGGCCGTCGGCAGCGGGCTCACGGTGCTGATGACGGCGAGCTGGCAGCTGCTGCTGTTCTGGGGCGTGTTCGTCGGGCTCGGCACGGGGTCCATGGCGCTGGTGTTCGTGGCGACGGTGACCGACCGCTGGTTCGTCAGGCACCGTGGGCTCGTCACCGGCGTGCTCACCGCGGCGGGCGCCACCGGGCAGCTGGTCTTCCTTCCACTGCTCGCCCAGCTGGCCGAAGGGCCGGGCTGGCGGGTGGCCTCGCTGACCGTGGCGGGAGCCGCGCTGGCCGTGGTGCCGTTCGTGTGGTGGCTGTTGCGCGACCATCCGGAGGACGTGGGCACCACGGCGCTGGGGGCGGAGCCCGGCACGGTCCGTACCCCGCCCGTCCAGGTGAACGCGGCCGTCAGAGCGGTCACGGTGCTCAGGTCGGCGGCGCGGACCCGGGCGTTCTGGTTCCTGGCGGGCGGCTTCGCCATCTGCGGGGCCAGCACGAACGGCCTGGTCGGCACCCACTTCATCCCCGCCGCGCACGACCATGGCATGGCCGAGCCGGTCGCGGCGGGACTGCTCGCGGTCATCGGGATCTTCGACGTCGCGGGCACGATCGCCTCCGGCTGGCTCAGCGACAAGGTGAATCCGAAGGTCCTGCTCGGTGTCTACTACGGGCTGCGCGGCCTGTCGCTGATGGTGCTGCCCGGCCTGTTCGCGGCGACCACCGAGCCCAGCATGCTGATTTTTATCGTGTTCTACGGGTTGGACTGGGTGGCGACCGTGCCGCCGACCGTGGCGCTGTGCCGCCGGATCTACGGGGCGGACGGGGCGGTGGTGTTCGGCTGGGTGTTCGGCGCGCACCAGATCGGCGCCGCGTTCGCCGCCGTGGGCGCCGGGCTCACCCGCGACCACCTGGGCGCTTACGACCTGGCCTGGTACGTCTCGGGTGCGCTCTGCCTCCTGGCCGCCGGCATGTCCCTGGCGATCGGGCATGCTAAAGGGCGATGAACGAGTCTGAACTGATGGTCCTGCCGCTGGTGGTCAGGATCGAGAGAGCGACGCCGCCCGAGCGTACCGACGCGCTGGAGGCGGCCGCGATGGCGGTGCTGAGCCTGCTTGACGACCCCGGCGAGTGGGGCGAGGAGCTGCACACCTGGCAGTCCACCGGCAAGATCCGCAAGGTGGTGCGCAGGGCCAGGGGCGCCGAGTGGCGCAGGGCGGTCGCGCTGCCCGGCCGTACCATCGAGCACCGTACGGCCGAGGTGCGCGTGCACCCGCCGGTGCCGCTCGACGACTGGCCGAGAGACCTCGCCAGGCTGCAGGTCTCGGGCACCGAGCTGACCGACGGCGGCGAACTCACGCCCGCGGCGACGCCGATCCTGTGGGCCAACCCCGGGCTCGCCATGTCGGCGGGCAAGGCCATGGCCCAGGCCGGGCACGCCGCCCAGCTCGCCTGGTGGGCCAGCGACCAGGCCGAGCGCGACGCCTGGCGGGCGGCCGGGCTGGGCGTGACCGTGCGCACCGCGGCGCCGGCCGACTTCGCGTCGATGGTTGCGGCGGGGCTGCCTGTGGTGCGCGACGCCGGGTTCACCGAGATCGAGCCGGGTTCGTGTACGTTCGTCGCCGACGCGCCGTGGCTGTGCGGGCGGGTTGCTAGATCGTGAACACGTCGGCCAGGACGCCGCCCGCCGGGGTGATCCGCGCGGGTGACGGGCTGTCGTAGACGATCATCAGTCTGCCGTCCGGCATGAGGGCCATCCCCTCGGGATGGTCGCAGCCGATGCCGTACGGCAGCTCGACGACCGTCTCCAGCTCCTCCGCCGGGACCACGTCGCCGGCCTGGTGGACCCGCCAGCGCACCACGCGTACCGGCCCGTCGAGGTTCATGGTCGGGCCGGCGAGCAGTAGCACGTCGCGGCCGTACGGGCACAGGTCACGCACGCCCAGCCCGCCCAGGTCCAGGAAGTGCTTGCGGTACGGCGCGCCCAGCCGTAGTTCGCCCGGCTCGGTCTCGACCGGTCTGATCTCCAGGACCACCGCCCAGCCGCGCAGCACCGGGCCGCGCAGGCCCAGGTAGACCCGCTCGTCCAGCACCGCGATGCCCTCGATGTCGAAGCCGTTGTCCTTGCCCGGCAGCGCGAGGAACGGCGCGAGGTGCGGGTCGTCTTCCAGGTGGGCGGCCAGGTTGTGCCGGCCCGACAGGATCGCGCCCGGCAGCGGGGCGTTGGTGGCGGGGTCCAGCGGCAGGCGTACCAGGACGAAGCGGTTCTCCTCGCGGATCACGGTCGCCAGCCGTTTGGCGGCCTTGGCCGGGTCCTTCGACTTGACGCGGCGGCGCTTGAGGCTGTGCGAGCCGACGGCCCACAGCTGGCCGTCGGCCCGGGCCAGGCCCTCGATGTCCGCCTCGTCCTCGGGGCCCGCGGGGAGCGGTACGTAGTCGGCCAGCCGGAAGGTGCGCTGGCCCGCGTAGTGCGCCCCGGACCAGGCCAGATGCTCGATGGTGGCGGTCTCGTCACCGGCCACCCACAGGCCGCTGCCGTCGTGCCGTAGCGCGGAGAGGTTCGTGTGCGTTTCGGAAGCCTGAGAGGCCGGGTCAAATCGGAGCTCCACCTGTTCCACGAAGCCATGATGACACTTCGGTAGCTTCATAAGCGGAATGCTGGGATTTGTCGTACGCTCCCGATCGTGCTCGATGGGGATGATGGGACCACAGGTTCCCGTGTGAGAACTGCTGCCAGACCGGGAACCCCTGTTTCTCCGCCCAGGCGCTCTCGCATCGGCGATATGCGGATGCGGGATGTATACCGGGGGCTCGCAGTGGCGACCGCGGTGGCGGTCGTCGCTGTCACGCTGGTCATGCTGCTCCCGCCGCGGCCGGACGAGGTCGCCACACGGCCGGTTGCCGCGCCATCGACCGTGCCGGCCTCGTCCGGACCCGCCCCTTCTGTCTCGGCCGAACCGTCGGCGACGATCGATTCCGCGACCGCGGCGCCCGCTCCCCGGACGACGCCCTCTCCCGGCTCGTCGCTGGCGCCCGGGTACACGGCCATGGAGGCCCTGTACGCCGACCCCAGGCTCCCCAAGCTGCCGAAGAAGGCCAGGCGGGTGGCGATGGCCAAGCCCGGCAAGCGGGTGGTCCAGGACCGGCGCACCGGACTGGCCGTGCCCAGGCTCGCCAAGCCGTGGAAGGCGCACCACGCGGCGCCGTTCACCAGCAAGCAGGTGCTCCCGCTGCGGCGCGGCTCGAACCAGCGGGGCATGCTCGTCACCTGCCCGCTCCCGATCGAGGCGCAGAAGTCGGTGCGCGACACCGCGCTGCTCGCCGCCCGCTGGACGCTCAACCACCACCCCAAGGGCGCGCGGATCCGCTGGCTGGCCTCCCAGCCGGACAAGGGCGGCTGGCTGCTCATCTATCAGGTGCGGTACGGCAAGCACGTCTCCCGGGCGGCCGTTGTGGTGCTCGACGGGGGAATGGCCAAGCCGGGGCTGGCGTTCGTGACAGTGCCGGACTCACAGCGGACCAGGTGGCGTGACATCACGCGCGTGGTTTCCGGGGTGCGTGTTCTAGGCTAGAAGATCATGGTGCGGCGATATGGGGGAGTGACGCCGTGGAACGCTCAGGTCAGCCAAAGGCGCCTGACAAGCGCTCGGGTAAGCCGCAGGCGCCTGACAGGGAGAAGCCCAAGCCGCCCTGGCGCGCGGAAGGGCTGCCCGGCTCGACCGGCGGCGGCCGCCCGAAGATCAACTGGTGGCGCTTCGTCATCACGCTGCTCGTCGTCTACGCGGCGTTCTTCCTGGTCTCGTCCTTCTTCGACACCGGCTCCGTCGAGACCGTGTCCTACACCGAGTTCACCAAGCAGGTGACGTCGAAGAACGTCAAGGACATCTACGCGACCGGCCTCTCGGTCGAGGGCGATCTGCGGGCAGCGGCCAAGGACCCCGACAGCGGCAACAAGTCGTACACGAAGTTCAAGACGGAGATCCCCGCCTTCGCCAACAACGACCAGCTCTACCAGCAGCTGGAGACCTCTGGGGTCGACATCAAGGCCGATCCGATCAACGGCGGGCGCGGCTTCTTCGTCAACCTGCTGCTCTCCCTGCTCCCCGTGCTGCTGCTGGCCGGGCTCTGGATCTGGGTCATGCGCCGCGGCGCCAGCATGATGGGCGGCGGCGGGCTGGGCGGCCTCGGCAGGTCCAAGGCGGCCAAGCCGGTCGAGGCGGGGCAGGTGCGGGCCACGTTCGAGGACGTGGCGGGCATCGACGAGGTCGAGAACGAGCTCGTCGAGATCGTCGACTACCTGAAGGACCCCGACAAATACCGCAGGCTCGGCGCCAAGCTGCCCAAGGGCGTACTCCTCGCCGGGCCTCCCGGCACCGGCAAGACGCTGCTGGCCCGCGCCGTGGCCGGTGAGGCGAACGTGCCGTTCTTCTCGGCCAGCGCGTCGGAGTTCATCGAGATGATCGTCGGCGTGGGCGCGTCACGGGTGCGCGACCTGTTCGAGGAGGCGCGCAAGGTCGCCCCCTCGATCGTGTTCATCGACGAGATCGACGCCGTCGGCCGGTCCAGAGGCGGTGCCGGTGGCATCGGCGGGCACGACGAGCGCGAGCAGACGCTCAACCAGATCCTCACGGAGATGGACGGCTTCTCAGGGGTCGAGGGCGTCATCGTCATCGGGGCCACGAACCGGCCCGAGATCCTCGACCCGGCCCTGCTGCGGCCGGGGCGGTTCGACCGCACGGTCCAGGTGGGGCTGCCCGACGCCGCCGGCCGTACCGCGATCCTGGCCGTACACAGCAGGAGCGTGCCGCTCGACGGCGAGGTCAGCCTCGACCAGATCGCCAAGACCACGCCCGGCATGACCGGCGCCGACCTCGCGAACCTCGTCAACGAGGCCGCGCTGCTCGCCGCCAAGCGCGGCAAGGAGAAGGTCGGCATCGCCGACTTCGCCGACGCGCTGGAGAAACTGCAGCTCGGCGCGGCGCGCAGCATCGTCATGCCGGAGGAGGAGCGCACCAGGACCGCCTTCCACGAGGCCGGCCACGCGCTGCTGGGCATGCTGCAGCCGGGGGCCGACCCGGTCAGGAAGATCTCGATCATCCCGCGCGGGCGGGCGCTCGGCGTGACGCTGTCCACGCCCGACACCGACCGCTACGCCTACGACGAGCAGTACCTTCGCGGACGCATCACCGGCGCGCTCGGCGGCATGGCGGCCGAGCAGGTCGTGTTCGGCGTCATCACCACCGGCGCCGAGAACGACCTGGAGCAGGTCACGATGATCGCCCGCGGCATGGTCGGGCGCTGGGGCATGTCGGAGAAGGTCGGCCCGCTGACCATCCTGCCGAACGACGGCCAGCCCCCGCAGGCGTCGCCCGCCATGCTCGCCACCGTGGACGAGGAGGCGCGGCGGATCGTCGACGAGTGCTACGAACGCGCGCTGCGTGTCCTCGGCGACAACCGCGACAAACTCGACGCCATCGTCGCCGCCCTGCTGGAGCACGAGACGCTCGACGAGGCCAGTGCCTACGCCGCCGCCGGGCTTTCCGGGACCTTGGACAAGGCCGGAACGTAGCTAGAGGCCGCGCCGGGCACGTCTCCGGTGTGACACTCAACGACGAGCTTCTCTCAGAGCTCGGCGATGCCGGGCTGGAGGAGGTCGCCGGGCTGCTCGGTACGGATATCGCCACGGCCCACAGCGCTCTCACGTTGGTGTCCGGAACGATCGTGGGCGGCCTGGCCCGCAACGCCGCGCACCCTGACGGCGCGGAGGCGCTGCGCGGCGCGCTGGACGACCATGTGGACGCGGACCCGTTCAACGGCGACGTGGCGTCGCTGTCGCGTGACGGGCTGAGCATCCTGGGGCACGTACTCGGTGGGCAGGGCACCGAGCAGGCGGCCGAGGGACTGTCCCGGTTGCTGGCGGTCGAGTCCCGCTCGATCATGAGGCTGCTGCCACTGGTCGCACCCATGATCATGTCGTTGCTGGCCGTACGGGCGACCCGCGGGAGAATGGGCACCGAGGCCGTCGCCGACGCCCTGAAACAGGAGGACGCCGCGCTGCCCGACGAGCTGCGACCTCTTCTCGCCGCCATCTTCGACGACGACACCATGGACAGACCCGGGCAGCCGAACCTCGATCGGTGAACGGTAAGCTGATGCGGTGATCGTCCTGGCCTCAGCGTCCCCCGCCCGGCTGGCCCTGCTCCGCAGCGCCGGACTCGACCCCAAGGTAATCGTCAGCGGTGTCGACGAGGAGTCATACTCCGCCTACTCGCCCGCGGCGCTCTCCCTCGAGCTCGCCAAGGCCAAGGCGTCGGCGGTCGCGAGCGGGCTCGACGAGGGACTGGTCATCGGCTGCGACTCGATCCTCGAGCTCGACGGCAGGCCGTACGGCAAGCCGGCCACGGCCGAGGAGGTGGCCGAGCGGTGGCGGATCATGCGCGGCCGGACCGGACGCCTGGTGACCGGCCACTGCGTCATCGACGTACCCGCCGGCCGGCAGGTGGCCGAGGTGTCCACCACCGTGATCCACTTCGGCATGCCGTCCGACCAGGAGATAGCCGCCTACGCCGACACCGGCGAGCCGCTCGGCCTGGCCGGGGCGTTCAGCATCGAGGGGCGGGGCGGCTGGTTCGTCGACGGCATCGAGGGCGACCACGGCAACGTGCTCGGCATCTCACTGCCGCTCGTCCGCAACCTGTTCGACGAACTGGGCTACGCGGTGACCGCATTCTGGCGCTAGCCTGCCGGGCATGCGATCAGTGCGCGACTTCGTGGCGGGTGTTGGCTTCTTCCTGCAGGGTGTGGGCTGGGTCGCCAAGCATGGCCGGTGGTGGCTGTTCGGGCTGATCCCGGCGCTGCTGGCTTTCGCGGTTTATGTGGTGGCGCTGATCTTCCTCGGCACGAACGCCACGGATATGGCGGAATTTCTTACGCCATTCGCCGACACGTGGGGGTGGCGGGACCTCTTCCGGACGCTGATCGCGATCGCGCTGGTCCTCGGCGGGTTGGCGCTGGCGGTGCTGACCTTCACGGCGCTCACGCTGGCGGTCGGGGAGCCGTTCTACGAGAAGCTGTCCGCCATGGTGGATCCGCTGCCGGGGGCGGAGGAGCAGCCGTGGTGGCGGACCTTGCCCCGGTCTCTGCGGGACAGTCTGGTGACGTTGGGGTATGTGCTGCTCTTCACCGTGCCGCTGTTCTTCCTGGGGTTCGTGCCGGTGGTCGGGCAGACGGTGGCGCCGGTGCTGGGGGCCATGGTCTCCGGGTTCTTCCTGACGGTGGAGCTGACGACGCTGGCGTTGGAGCGGCGGGGGATGGCGCGGAAGGAGCGGTTTGCGCTGTTGCGGGGGAACAAGGCGGGGGCGTTGGGGTTCGGGGTGGTGGTGTTCCTGCTGTTCCTGGTGCCGTTCGTGGCGGTCATCGCGATGCCGGCGGCGGTGGCGGGGGCGGCCTTGCTCGTCCGCAACCGCCTGGTCCCGACGACCACTGCCTGACCTGTCGTTCCGAGCCGATGGTTATCCACAACCCTGCTTCACCTTCACCCCGCCATCCCCAGAACGCGGTTCGGCGCGTCCCGGACCCCCTCCGCCCAGGCACCCTCATGCCTCATGACGACCAACGCCTCCGAGCCCTGCCTGACCCTGACCAGCCCCACCGACGTCCTGGCCGCCGTGCCCTACCTCGTGGGCTTCCACCCGGTTGACAGCCTGATCGTGCTCGGCCTCGCCCACGGCCAGGCCAAGGTGGCGACCCGCTGGCCCCTGCCCTTCCCACCGGGCACGCTCGACCCGCTGGCCGCGCTGTTCGAGCGGGAGGCCATCACCCGCATCATCGTGATCGGCTACGGCCCCGGAGACCGGGTCACTCCCGCCGTGGACGAGGCTCGCCACCTGGCCGCCAGGTCAGGCGTCGGCGTGGACGAGGCACTACGAGCAGAAGACGGCCGCTACTGGTCCTACATCTGCGACACCCCGCACTGCTGCCCACCCGAGGGCACCCCGTATGACCCCACGACCACCCAGATCGCCGCCGAGGCGACCGTCCACGGCCTGGTAGCCCTCCCCAACCGCCAGAGCCTGGAACGCACCATCGCCCCCATCACCGGCCCCGTCCGGGTCGCGATGCGCCGCGCCACAGCGGAGGCCGTCGCCGACCTGCGCACCAGACTGATGGAGACCACGGACGTGAACGCGTTCGCCCAGCAGTTCGTCGCCCGGGGCATCATCAGAGTCCGCGCCGCCCTGGCCACCCACGCCGCCGGCGGCCGCTTGGACGACGTGGAAGCGGCGAGACTCGGCCTGGACCTGGCGGTGATCAGAATCCGCGACGAAGCGTGGACCCTCGCCGGTGATACCCACGCAACCCTCTGGAGAGACCTCACCCGCCGCCTGGAACCACGCTTCATCCCACCGGTGGCGTCGCTGCTGGCCATGGCCTCCTGGCGCACCGGCGACAGCGTCCTGGCCACCATCGCCCTCGAACGCGCCCTGACCACCGATCCGACCTACTCGATGGCCAACCTCCTCATGCACGCCCTCCAGCAACTCCTGTCCCCGGCCACCTTGCTCGACCGCCTCCCCACCCCAGCCGAACTGGACACCGCGATGGGCCCTGTCCACGCGGGTTGGCTGATCCCCTTGATCAACATCCTCGACGAAGACCATAAAACAGCGGCCTGATCTGCGCACCTCATCCCGCAGCCCCACGCCCAACCGCTCCCACCTGCTCCGACCACCAACGGGCCCCCGCCAGCCCGGCCACCTGCCGGGCCTGACCACTGACTGGCCAGATGGCCACCGACCGGACCAGACCAGCCAGCCTGGTGCGGCTCCTGACCAGCCCCGATTTTGGGGCTGTAGAACTGACAACGGTGCGTCAGGGGTCTCGCCGACCGCCCGGATTGTCCGGCGAGAATCCGTCACTTCGGGCGTTTGACCCTGAGACGGTGGCCCTTCGTGTTTTGGACGGTCCTCTTTCCGAGCGCGGACTTGAGCGGGATATCTACCGTGTGGCTCCAGCCGGCACCCGCTATGGGGGTGCCCGCAGGGCCGTCAGCGCAGTGCGTCAGATCAACTCGAACAGTAACGGTGGTTGGTGTCTCCACCGCTTCGGCCCGACCGACTTTCGTGCAGGGAGTGCCCCCCGGATCCCCTGCCACACCCATGACCTCCGCAGTCAGAACGGTGCCTTCCTGGGAAAGGCTCACCTGGTCAACAGGCGTATCCACGGTGTACTCACCCTGGCTACCGCAAGAGCAGAGGGTGATGAGCGCCAGGAACACGCCCGTTGCCTTCCTCATGGTTGCCTCGATTTCTGGTACTGCCGCCGCTTAAGAGGCGGCGACAGCGAGGATCGAAATCGTCTGTACCACGCTCGCGGCTGGAGCTGGCGTGAGCGCTGTGATCACGCGGATGCCGGCGTCAGTGGTGAAAAGGGGTGCGCCGCAGGCTCGGCCCGCTGCCTACGCGCCCGAAGAGAAGGTCAAGTCGAGCAGGGCACTGGGACGGGGCAGCGTCCCCGTCAGCGACGATTCCGGCGCCACCTGTGCGGGACGCGGCGTCGAGACGCGCATGCCCAGAGTTCTCGGGTGATCCCGGCCGGGGTACTGGGAGAAGACCCCCGCCCGGCGTCCGCCGGAGACGGGCCAGCCGGTGCTCAGGGTGAGGGCCTGGCCTTGGCCATCGTCGATGTGCAGCATCCAGCTGATCTTCGTTGCGGCGACCCGGGCCAGGGACCGGGTGCCGATCAGGGCGCGGAAGGTGGGAGAGACCGCGTGCAGTTGACGGAAGGTGATCGTGCCCCGGTACATGGTGGCCTTCAGGGCGGATCCGTACGTTTGGGGGCGCTTGCTGGAAGCCGTGGCCAGCAGCGTCTTCAACGTGGCAGGCTCGAAGACGTTGATCAACTGGTCCCCGTACGCCGCTGCGGTGGCACTCCTGCGGCCTCCCGCCGCCCACGTCCTGCCCTCGGGCAGCACGGGCGCGTACAGCGGGCCTGACCGATAGAGCTGTCCGTTCACCACGATCGAGCGGTTGGGCTTGGACTCCGTCCCCACCTTCGCCGCGTCCCAGGCGCCCGTCTTCATCTGGTCGCGCATCCGGAAACCGGGGCGGAGGGTACGGGTCATGTCGGCCGAGCCCACACCCGTCCCGCCGAGCATCAGGACGCCGCGGCTTTCCACTCGGAAGATGTCCTGGTCGCGGCCGAGGTACAGGCCGCCCGACTCCACCACCCGCACCGCCTGACCCTTGGCGATCTGCCTCTTCAGCGAGGCGACCGGGTCGACGGCGGCCTGGGCGGGCGGAGTGACCAGCACGGCGGAGACCAGGGTCACGGCCACCAGGGTGATCCAGCGTTTCATGGGCGCTCTCATCATGATCGGGAATGGACCGGCACAGTCTGCCGGTCCGGCTACGGCTCTGTCACTAGCCGGGAATGCCGGAGTCGAGGGGCTCGGTGACGGTGGTGGCGGACAGAGTCTTCGAGTGCAGGTCCCGGCCCACTGCACTCCTTCCGCCACCGAACCACCGAGTCGCAGGCCGCTCGGAGATGAAGCTGAGCGGCGTTGGTCGCGGTCGTTGGTGTGGGCTATCCCTGGACTCGCACGTTGTGGCTCGCCTTCGCGGGGATGTTCGTGTCGTTTCCGACCCACTGGACGGTGTATGAGTAGTCGCCGACCCCGACTGGTCTGTCGGTGAAGCTGTACGACCCGTCGACGCGAGGGATCACCCGCGGCAGCTTGGTGGTGACGCTGCCGCTGCCGTTGGTCACGGTCCGCTCTACCAGGAGGGGGATCCTCGAATAGTCCAGGCCGTCCGACTGCACTATCCCGTTGAATGTCAGCCTTGTGCCGGTGGATGCGCTGGCCGGACCTGTCAGCGTTAGCGAAACCGGGTATTTGACCGCCACTGTCGCCGAGGTCGTGCTCCAGCGGAAGTTCCCGCCGCCGTCCCAGTGGACCGCGTAGGTCAGCTTCCCGCTGACCGGCGGGATGTCGGTGACGGTGAAGGTGCGGAATCAGCGGAGGGAAAGCTTCCCTCGCTGAGTCCCAGAAAATACCAAGCGTGGATGCAAGGCGGGATCTTCGAAACAACAAATGCGAATATTGCGATAGCTCGACAAGATTATCTCGAGGATGCCTGGGTGTTCGGAGGGGTGGCTGTCAGGTGCTGGACATGCGTCAAGTCGAACCGCCGGACGTGCAATTAAAAAGGAATGCTCGGAGAATGATACTAACTCGAAACGGATGCAACGGTGGAGTGCGCAGTGTGCTGACACTTATTCTTTTAAGTTCCTGTCTTCTCTTGTCGGGATGTGGGCCCACGAGATTCCAAGTCGATTCGAGGGTTCTTGATGACGTGCGCAGCATTGGTAAGGTGGTTGCTGAGACTACTAGTGAAGGCGACGCAGACGGAGACATCGAAGTCACCAACACGCTAGTAGTCCATGTCGCTACCACAAAGAAAGGAAATGCGCTTGATGAAGCTGTGAAGATTCTAGCGCGTCGCGGGTGGAATATCTCTGCGGACAATCGGCCGACGCTAGTGGGACTGGATTCTGCGAATCAACCACATGCCTACTTGGCCATAAGTCCTTTTGATGCTGCATATTTTGAAGACGACCCGCAAGTTTTGGAGCGAGCAAAGAAGTCGCTGGCAAGCAGGACGCGTTGGTGACGGTGCAGGCGTTCGCGAGTGGATAGGGGCATCGCCTGGGTTCATGCTCGTCTGATGGTGCATGTCCGGCGAGAGGGGAGAGCGGGGAGCGTACGATCTGCTGACCGCTGCGACGGCCGCGAGAACGGTGATCACGATGGACTCGTCCGCCGCGTTTGACGATCTTCCTGGTGTCAGGGCGCAGGTCGTCCCTCGTTGAGCCGTACTTACTGGTTCTCCTCGCGACGCAGCCGTTCGTTGTACGCACGCATCCGAGGCGGATGGTCCAAGATCTGGACGGCATACACCGGCAGGCCGAGGACATGTCGACTCGTCAGTGCGTGAGCGC
Organism: Nonomuraea sp. NPDC049269; assembly: GCF_043197155.1. Taxonomy (NCBI): domain Bacteria; kingdom Bacillati; phylum Actinomycetota; class Actinomycetes; order Streptosporangiales; family Streptosporangiaceae; genus Nonomuraea; species Nonomuraea sp. NPDC049269. The sequence continues at coordinate 846,784 of NZ_JBICSO010000004.1, read as the reverse complement.
AGCTCCCAGTCGGCGGATCACGTCGGCCTCGCCGGGGTTGACGTCGTCGCTGGATGGCGCGTGTTCGGTGATGGCTGCTCCGATGATGTCGTCCACCTGGGAGACGAGGTCGATCAGGCGCTGCGGCTGTACGCCGTTCGGCTCCGGGTAGCAGGTCGCGCTGAAGGCGGTCGGTTCCAGGACGTCCAGGTCGATGTGTACGTACACGGGGCCGCGCAGGCCGTCGAACGCGCGCTCCAGGTCGTCGACGCCGTACCTGCGCAGGCCGGTCTTCGCGAGGTATTCGTGCTCGGATACGTCGCCCGCCCGCTCTCCGGCGATGATCACCTGCTCGGGCCTCAGCGGGTGCTCCGGTGTGAGGGCGGCTGGTCCATCTCCGAGCAGTGCGCGCACCACCATTCCGTGGAAGGCGCCAGATGGCAGGGTCTGCGGGCTGTAGACGTCCGGGTGCGCGTCGATCCACAGCACCGTCAAGGCGCTCCCATAGCGGGCGTGGGCAGTGGCGATAGGCGGGATGTCGACCGCGCAGTCGCCGCCGATGGTGATCACTCGGTCGTCGATGGCGGCCAGTGCCTTCCGCGTCAGTCGCTGGTTCTCTACAAGCACGTCGAACGCGCGGATCCCGGCCGTCTTGTCCCCTCCGGTCTCAAGCACCGGCACGGTCGCCACGGCATCGGCGGGAACGAGTTCGGCGGCGCGGCGAGCACCGGCCATCAGCTGTGGCGCCTTGCTGGATGCCGAACCTTGCCACTGTGGTACGCAGAGCACCGTCGTCATGCGGCGACCATACGAGGTGCAAGGATCAAAGGTCTAGATCGTCTGCTCTTCGTCGATCCAGGGCACATGCCCTCTCGCCACCACGATTCCCGCCCACCCTGTCGATTCGCCGGGATTCCAGAAATATTGCGGGGAGATGTCTTGTGACCCGGACGTCACCCGTCGTAGCGTATCGGCACTGGCGATTGATACGCATCGACGATGTCCTCCAGGGAGGTGTCATGGCGGCGTTCACCAGCAAGGACGTCGCGCGTGTCGCCGGTGTCTCGCAGAGCACCGTGTCCTATGTGATGACCGGCAAGCGGCCCATCTCCGAGCGCACGCGGCGGCGGGTCCTTGACGCGATGGAACAGCTCACCTACGAGCCGCACTCCGGTGCCCGGGCTCTCGCGGGGCGTCGTACCCGCGTGGTCGGTCTGGTCGTGCGGTTCGGGATCGGGGGCGATACCTTCGGGTTGCTGCCGTTCATCGAGACCATCACCAGCTCCGCCCGCGCCCACGATCACGACGTTCTGCTCGTGACCGCGGACGAGGGCTCCGCGGGTCTGCGGCGCCTCGCCGGACGGGCCCTGTGCGACGCGATCATCATGATGGACATCGAGGAGCAGGACGAGCGGGTTCCGGTGGCCGCCGCGCTGTCCGTTCCGGTGGTGCTCATCGGTGTGCCGGCCGACCCGGCCGGGCTGCACTGCGTCGACCTCGACTTCGAGGAGGCGGCCCGGATGGCCGTCGACGAGCTGGCCGGCACCGGGCATGACGAGATCGTCGTGATGGGTTATCCGTCCTCGTCGATCGAGCGTGGCCTGAACTTCGTCGGTCGCGTTCTGCGATCGGCGCGGCGGCAGGCGCAGGTGCGCGGCCTTCCGCTGACGGTGATCGAACCGGTCGAACGTGGACAGGAGGCCGCCGCGGCCGACCAGCTCCTCGCCCGATGGACCGGCGGGCGTCGGCGGCTCGGAGTGGTGGTGCCGCACAGCGACACGATCGTGCCGCTGCTGAACGCGCTGCGGAAGCGGGACGTCGTGCCGGGCCGTGACCTCTCCCTCATCGGACTCAGTACCGACCGTGAGGCCGAGCAGTCCGATCCGCCGTACACGAACGTCTCCGGGGAACCGCGCGACGTCTCGCGGCGCGCGATGGAGACGCTGTTCTGGTTACTCGATCCAAGTTCCGGGGTGGAACGTCCCGCAATTGACCTGGTCGCGCCACGACTCACCCGTCGTACGACCGTGATGCCTACTCCCTCCAACTGATCACCGTCGGCCACGAGCCCGCGATACGCATCGTCGATGCGCATCGACGGATCCCCATATGACCGCAGTCGATACGTATCGACACGGACCTGATCCAGCCCGGAAACCTTCCGTATCCGAAAGGACACGACATGATCCGCTCCCCCCGCTCCCGCCGAGCCCAGGCCGCGCTCGCCTCGATGCTCACCCTGCCCCTCGCACTCACCGCCTGCGGTGGCGGCTCGAACGGTGGCGGCTCGAACAGCGGCGGCGACTCCTCGACCCTGCGGGTGCTCGACTACTACAACAACGAGCCGAGCAAGACGGTCTGGCAGAAGGCCATCGACGCCTGTGGCAAGCAGGCCGGTGTCACCATCCAGCGCGAGGCGGTGCCCGGCGCGACCCTGATCCAGAAGGTGCTCCAGCAGGCGTCCTCGCGGACCCTTCCGGACGTCCTGATGCTGGACAACCCCGATCTGCAGCAGATCGCCCAGAGCGGTGCCCTCACCCCGCTGAACGACCTCGGGCTCAAGGCCGACGGGTACGTGGAAGGCGTGGTCAGCGCCTCGACGTACAAGGGCAAGCTCTACGGCCTGCAGCCGATCACCAACACCATCGGGCTGTTCTACAACAAGGACCTGCTCGACAAGGCCGGCGTGAAGCCGCCGACGACCTGGGCGGAGCTGAGGACGACGGCCAAGAAGCTGACCTCCGGCGGCACGTACGGGCTGGCGTTCTCGGCACCCGCGAACTACGAGGGCACGTGGCAGTTCCTGCCGTTCATGTGGTCCAACGGTGGCGACGAGAAGAACATCGCGACGCCGCAGACCGCGCAGGCGGTGCAGTTGTGGGTCGACCTGATGAACGACGGCTCGGTGTCGAAGTCCGCTCTCAACTGGACCCAGGCGGACGTCAACGACCAGTTCCGGGCGGGCAAGGCCGCGATGGCGATCAACGGGCCGTGGCAGTTCCCCGCGTTGGACGAGGACAAGAGTGTCAAGTACGAGGTGGCGCAGATCCCGGCACCGGTCGCGGGCAAACCGATCGTCGCGCCGCTCGGCGGTGAGACGTGGGCCGTCCCGCAGACCGGGAACAAGGACAGGCAGGCCAAGGCCGCCAAGGTCGTCGCCTGTCTCAACTCGGACGACAACCAGCTCAGCCTCGCCAAGGGCACCCAGACCATCCCCACCAAGACGGCGCTGCTGGAGAAGTTCAGTTCGAGCAACCCGAACATGGCCGGTTTCGTGGACCAGATCCCGACCGCGCGGGCGCGCACCGGCGAACTCGGCGCGGACTGGCCGAAGGCGGCCACGAAGATCTACACCGCGTTCCAGTCCGCGCTGACCGGCCAGGCCACACCGGAAAAGGCCCTGGAAACGGCCCAGAATGGTTGAGCACCCACGACAGCCCACGATGGTACGTCAGACAAGTCCACCGCCGGCGACCGTGGCGGTTGCCGGACCCCGCTTCTGGCAGTCGCACCGCTTCCAGAACCGTGCCGCGCAGGTGCTGTTCCTGGCTCCGGCCGTGATCTACATGGTGGCGTTCTTCGGCTACCCGATCGTCAAGAACTTCGTGATGGCCTTCCAGGAGTACTCGACGAGCACCTTCTACACCGGCGAGGCGCCGTGGGTCGGGTTCGCCAACTACGCCGCGGTGGTGTCGTCCCCGGTGTTCGGCAAGGCCATGCTGAACACCGTCCTGTTCACCGCCGGCTCGATCGCCGCGCAGTTCGTCATCGGGCTGGCCCTGGCGATGTTCTTCCGGCGCCGCTTCCCGCTCAACGGTGTGCTCCGGTCGTTGCTGCTGCTGCCGTGGCTGATCCCGCTGATCGCCTCCGGCGCGGTCTGGCGGTGGATCCTCGACAAGGACAACGGCGCGCTCAACCGGTTCCTGGCCGCCGTCGGAGTGGCGAGCGACCACCCCGGCTGGCTGACCAGCACCTCACTGGCCCTGGTGGCGGTGATCATGGTGAACATCTGGATCGGCATCCCGTTCAACCTGACCATCCTGTACGGCGGGCTCCAGGACATCCCGGAGGACCTGTACGAGGCGGCCGCGCTGGACGGGGCGGGCGGCTGGCAGCGCTTCCGGTATGTGACCTGGCCGTTGCTGCGCCCGGTCGTGAGCGTCGTGCTGGTGCTCGGCGTGGTCTACACGATCAAGGTGCTGGACGTGATCCTGGCGCTGACCGGCGGCGGCCCGGCCAATGCCAGCCAGACCATCGCGACGCAGTCGTACCACCTGTCGTTCCAGCAGTTCGACTTCGGTCAGGGTGCCGCGCTCGGCAACATCCTGATCGCGATCTCCCTGGTGTTCGCCATCTTCTACCTGCGCGCCAACCGGCGTGCCGTGGACGAGTGAGGCCGTCATGACCACCACCACAAGGCGCACCCGGGCCGGCTGGGGCAGCACCGTCGTCGGGATCGTCATCCTCGCCGTGCTGCTGTTCCCGATCTACTGGATGGTCAACGTCTCGCTGCAGCCGGGCGGCTCGGCGGTCGGCACCCCGTGGCTGCCGTTGGACTTCAGCTTCGACGGCTACGCCACCGCGCTCGGCCAGCAGGGCCGCAACCTGGTCACGAGCCTGGTCGTCGCCCTCGGTTCGGTCGTGTTCAGCCTGGTGATCGCGATGCCGGCGGCGTACGCCCTGGCGAAGTTCAAGGTCCGCTTCGCGGGCGCGTTCCTCTTCGGGATCCTGATCTCGCAGATGATCCCGGGAATCGTCATCGCGAACGCGCTCTACACCGCCTACAACGACCTGGGACTGCTCAACTCGATCCCGGGCCTGATCCTCGCCGACTCGACCGCGGGCATCCCGTTCGCGATCCTGATCGTCCGCGCGTTCATGATCAATATCCCGCCGGCGGTCCTGGAGGCCGGCCGGGTCGACGGGGCCGGCCACGTCCGGACGTTCATCTCCATCGTGCTGCCGATGAGCCGCAACGCGCTCATCACCGCGGCCCTGTTCACCTTTCTCTTCTCCTGGGCGGACTTCCTGTTCGCCCTCACGCTCACCACGACCGAGGACGTGCGCCCGGTGACGCTCGGGCTCTACACCTACATCGGGACGTACGTGAACGACTGGAGCTCGGTCATGGCCACCGCCGTGCTCGCCTCCGTCCCGGCCATCGTCCTGCTCGTCGTCGCCCAGCGATACGTCGCCGCGGGCACGACGGCCGGCGCCGTCAAGTGAATCCAGCAACCCCCTGCAGAAAAGGTTCGACATGACAAACGGAACTGCCGGCCCGCTGCGTGTGACGGTGTGGGGTGAGAACCGCCACGAGCAGATCGAGGAGCACGTGGCGAAGATCTATCCGAACGGCATGCACACGACGATCGCGGAGGGCATCGAGGAGAACCTCGGTGACGACTGCGTCGTCCGGACGGCGACCCTCGACGACCCGGAGCACGGCCTGACCGAGGAGGTGCTGGCCGGCACCGACGTGCTCACCTGGTGGGGTCACGCGGCGCACGACGAGGTCGCCGACGAGGTCGTCGAGCGCGTCCACCGGCATGTGCTGTCCGGGATGGGACTCGTCGTGCTGCACTCCGGGCACTGGTCGAAGATCTTCACCAAGCTGATGGGTACGAGTTGCACCTTGCGCTGGCGCGACGAGCACGACCGTGAGCTCATCTGGACGGTCGACCCCACACATCCCATCGCCAAGGGCGTGCCGCACCCGCTGATCATCGAAGAGGACGAGATGTACGGGGAGTTCTTCGACATCCCGGCACCGGACGAGCTCGTGTTCGTCAGCTCGTTCACCGGCGGGGAGGTGTTCCGCAGCGGCTGTACGTTCCGCCGCGGCCACGGCAAGATCTTCTACTTCCGGCCGGGGGACCAGGCGTACCCCACCTACCATCACAAGGACGTGCGCCGGGTCATCGCGAACGGCGTCGCCTGGGCCCGCACCGACCGGCCGGAACGGAGCCATCCCGTGCTCCTGCGGTACGCGACCGGGGAGTTCTTCCAGGGCCAGGGCTACACGGGGCCGCTCCAGTGAGCTTCCGGACGATCCCCTCCAGCCCGGCGGATCCGCTCCGGGTGGTCATCGCCGGCGCCGGCAGCATGGGCCGGGCCTGGCTGGCCACCGTCGCCGACTCGCCCGAGGTGACGCTCAGCGGCATCGCCGACCTGGACGTGGCGCTGGCCCGCGCGTCGGCCGACGACGCCGGCCTGCCGGATCTCCCGGTCGGCACCGACGCCGTCGCCCTCGCCCGGCAGACCGGCGCCCAGGCGCTGATCAACGTGACCATCCCCGAGGCGCACCACCCGGTGACCACCGCGGCGTTGTTCGCCGGCCTGCCGGTGCTCGGTGAGAAACCGGTCGCGGAGAACGTGAGCCGGGCGCTGTCCATGGCCGCCGCGGCCGAGGTCACCGGCGAACTGTTCATGGTCAGCCAGTCCCGCCGCTGGAACCCGCAGCTCGCCACGCTGCGGGGGATGACCGAGCGGCTCGGCGCGATCGGGACGGTGAGCACGGCGTTCTTCCGGTCCGAGCGGTTCGGTGGGTTTCGCGATCTGATGGCGTATCCGCTGCTCGTCGACATGGCGATCCACGCCTTCGACTCGGCGCGTTTCCTGCTCGGGGCCGAGCCGGTGACGGCGTACTGCCAGTCGTACAACCCGCCCTGGAGCTGGTACGCGGGGGACGCCAACGCGACCGTGGTGTTCGAGATGGAGGGCGGCACCCGGTACGTCTACAACGGCAGCTGGTGCAGTCCCGGCGACATCACCTCGTGGAACGGGACCTGGCGGATCAGCGGCGAGAAGGGCACCGCGCTCTGGGACGGCGACCACGAGCCGGTCCTCGACGCCGAGGTGCCGGCCGGTGAACCGGCCGGCTCGCCGTACTCCGGGATCGCCGGCGCTCTGCAGGTGTTCGTGCGGGCGCTCCGGACCGGGGAACCGCCGTCCGGCGAGGTGCATGAGAACGTGATGAGCCTGGCGATGGTGGAGACGGCGGTGCGGTCCGCGACGAGCGGCTGGCCCGAGCGCCTGGACGACGTGCTCGAGCGGGCCCACGCGCAGGCGCTGCGGGAGGAGACCCGGGCGGACGTACGGGACACCCTCGCCGGATGGGCCTCGGTGCGGGACGTGCTGGTCGGCCCTGAACGGGTGGAGACGCGGTGACGTCGGCGACAGTTACAGATTCTCCTCGCGTCGCCGTCGTTCGTTGTAAGCCCGCATCCGTGGCGGGTAGCCCATGATCTGGACGTCGTACACCGGCAGGGCAAGGTCTCGGGCGACCTTGTGGATCACGGCGGGGGAGCCGACCCGGCGGCGGGTCCACTCGCCGTCGTCGGCCACGGCGACGGCCGTGGTGTCCGTCGCGAAGGTCTCCGGCTCGACGAAGAACTCGACGCCTCGCCGTGATTTGGCGAAGGCGATGAGCGCTTCGATATCGGCGTCAGTGGCTTCCCGGTCGAACTTCGCGATTTTGGAACCGCGCAGCCGCCGAATGCCGTAGCGGTCTCGCCATCTCATGAGTCCTTTTTATACCGTCAAACGGCCGCGCGCGTCGGGGTGATCTAGGGGACACATCGGGGATTCTCCGGATGGCCACGATGACGTGGGGCCCTTCAGTATGGATGGTGACTGCCCGATTCTAAGGAGAGGCATGGCTGTTATGGCTGGGGTACCCACACCCCCGGGCCCGGGACAGGTGCCGCCCGCTCATCTGCGCGTCACCAACCAGGACCGTGAGCACGTGGTCGAGCACGTCCAGGCCGCGTACGCGGAGGGCCGGTTCGACAAGTTCGAGTTCGACGACCGGTTGGAGCGCGCGATGACCGCGCGCACGCACGGTGATCTGATGCCCATCATGGCGGAGCTGTACGGCGTGAGCGCCGTCCCCCGGATCCGGCCGATGCCCGCGCCGGTTCGGCGCGAGGCGCCGACGGAGAGCAACGAACGGCTCGGGGCTTCGGCGGCTCATCTGCTGACGCTGGTGGGGTTCCCGATCGTCGGGCCGTTGATCCTGCTGCTGACGGGCGGCAAGACCTCGCCGTACATCCGACGGCACGCGATGGAGGCGCTGAACTTCCAGCTCACCGTGGTGGGGGCGACATTCCTGTTGCCGTTCACCCTGATCGGGGTGGTGCTCATCCCGGTCATCTGGGTGGCGGCGGTTGTTCTGTCCATCGCCGGTGGTATTTCGGCGCTCTCGGAGAATCCATTCCGCTATCCGATGACGGTGCGCCTGGTGAAGTGACGCATAAGCCGTCGGCTGATGTCAAAGCATGCTTTGACATCAGCCGACTGAGGTTGGCCTCGACCTGAAGGCGGCCCACCGGAAGAATGGCCTCATGATCTTCATCACCGCGAAGTTCCGCGTCCTGTCCGAGCACGCCGACCGGTTCCCCGAGATCGCGGCCGAATTCACCCAGGCGACCCGCGACGAGCCTGGCTGCCTGTGGTTCGACTGGTCGCGCAGTCTGGCGGATGCGACCGAGTACGTGCTGGTCGAGGCGTTCCGCGATGGCGAGGCCGGGGCGGCGCACGTCCAGTCGGAGCACTTCAGGAAGGCCCAGCAGATCCTTCCTCAGTACCTCGCCGAGACGCCGCGCATCGTGAACGCGATCGTGCCTCAGGACGACTGGTCCCTCCTTGGCGAGATGACCGTGCCCGAACGGGACTGACCGCCGAAGCGCTGCACCCTCAGGTAGCGCTGGTGCTGGTAGCGGAAGAACGCGGTCAGGCCGGCGGCGGCGGTGAGGAGCCCGACGGCCAGGGCGGCCGGCAGGTGGTGGTCCGTCATGAGGTAGTAGGTCAGCAGGGCGAGGCAGACGCCGGAACGCGCCGCATCGGGGTCGAGCTCGCGGTAGTAGCCGCGGATGCGAGCGATGCTGCTCAGGTACGACACGTTCTGCACCCCGGTGTCGACGAGCCGTGCCGTGGTGAACACGCCCAGCACGAAGACCGTCGGCAACGCGGCGGCGGCGAACGGCAGCAGCAGACCGGGCGTCTGCGCGGCGAACCCCAGCGCGATCAGACTGCTGGACAACGCCGACAGGTACAGCGACGAACGCCCGAGCGCCTCGCTGACCGTCGTACTGGCCGCCGACTGCAGCACGAAGTGCTCGGTCACGATCGCCGACATGAGCGGCGCCGACGGTCCCGCGTCACGGCTCTCCGCCTCCATGCCCGCTCCTTTCGCCGCCCGCTCCTTTCGCCGACCGCTCCTTTCGCCGACCGCTCCTTTCCACCCGTCTTCAGCGGAAGGCCTCGGCGTGTGCCTCGGCCCACTGTTCGAAGGTGCGGGGTGGGTGTCCGGTCACCTCTCGCACGGTCGGCAGGACCTGTGACTCATCGAGCGTGCCGTCGGCGTAGAAGCTGAAGAAGGCGTCGACGTACTCGACCGGCATGCTCGCCTCCATCTGAGCCCGGGCCTCCTCATTCGGGAGCCCTTCGCAGCGCAGGTCCCTGCCCAGCACCTTGGCCAGCACGGCGATCTGGTCCGCGGGCAGCAGCGAGTCCGGGCCGGTCAGTTCGTAGATCCGGCCCTCATGCCCGTCGCCGGTCAGCGCCAGGGCCGCGACGGCCGCGATGTCGGCGGGGTCGATGGCGGCGGCCGCCACCCCGGCGAACGGTACGCGTACCAGGTCGCCGGCCCGAAGTTGCGGCAGCCAGCGCAGCGCGTTGGACATGAACGCCCGGGGCCGCAGGAACGTCCAGGGCACACCCGACTCCCGCGCGGCGGCCTCGGAGAGCGCCATGTAGCGGGAGATCGCATTGCTCATGTCCGCGTTCGCGGCCGAGCCCCCTGACAGCAGCACGACCCGTTGCACCCCCGCTCGGCGTATGTGGGCCAGCAGGCCGGGCATGTCCGCGTATCCCGGCAGCAGGAACACGCCCCGCACGCCGACCAGGGCATCGGCCAGGCTGTCGGGCTGGTTCAGGTCGCCGGTGACGGGCTCAACGCCGGCGGGCAGTGTGGCGGCCTGCGGGTCGCGTACCAGCGCGCGTACCTGCTGCCCGGACTGGGTCAGAGCGGCCACCAAGGACGAGCCGATATTGCCGGTGGCACCGGTCACTAAGATCATCATGTCTCCTATCAACTCGCGAAATCTATGCGGCACCGATGAGGCCGAGGGCCAGGGTGATCAGCGCGACGCCGAGGAGCAGGCCCCCGACGCGCGTGAGCATCGTGCCGGATGAGCGGGCGCCCTGCTCGCCGACGGCCAGATGCAGGAAGAACCCACCCGACTGCGCCAGCACCCCCGCCAGCAGGACCCCGCCGGCCAGCCACTCCAGACCGGCGGAGAAACCGGCGCGGGGCAGGTAGAGCAGGTAGACCAGGGACAGCAGCAGCAACACCCCGGCGTGCGCGTGGCCGGCCCGGAAGAACCGCTCGCGGAACTCGCCCAGCTTCTCGTGATCGGTGGTGATGAAGCGCAGCAGCGCGTGCCCGCCGAACTCGACCGTGACCAGCGACACGATCGCGATGACCGGCAGAATCTCGGTGGGTGCCATCAGCTTGGATTCCCTACTTTTGTATGGCCTGGGTGCTTTCCCAGGCAAAGGGTGACAGTGGCCGGGAAGGCGCCGATAGTGTCCCTGTAACCAGGCGGATATGCATTTTGCACGGTTCATTGGGAGAGCTGAGTGGCGCGGACCGCTGACGACCTCCCGCTGCGGCTCGCCGGCGGCATGTTGTGGGCGTCGTTCGGCATCCTGTTCTACATCCGCACGATGAGCGGGGTGTGGCGCGAGGCCGCCCCGCTCGCGTTGCTGCTGACGATGGCGTCGTATCCGCCGCTGATCGCGATCCTGGCGCGGCGCTGGCGCCCGGCCGTCCGGTATGGGCTGCTGTCGGCGTTGGTGCTGCTCTACCTGCTGCCCTTCCTCGTGGTCGGGCCGGAGTGGGACTGGATGCCGTGGACGGTGGCGGCCGGCGTGCTGTGCGTGCTCCCGGCGCGGCCGGCGTGGCCGCTGTTCGTCCTTGTCCTGGCCGCCACCGGCGCGGCGGCCGCCCTGCTCGGGTACGGGGTCTACGACTCGATCTGGTTCATGATCGTCACGGCGGACGACGGTCTCATCGTGTTCAGCCTGGCCGCGCTCGTCGGGACGGCGCGCCGGCTGCACGACACCCGGGGAGAACTGGCCCGGCTGGCGCTGGTCAGGGAACGCCTGCGGCTGGACGGCGAGCTGCGGAACGTCCTGGGCGGGAAACTGCGGGCGATCGCGTTCCGGATGCGGAAAGCGGTCCGGGAAGAGCCGGTGGACGCCCGGCACGACATCCGCGAGGGCGTCGGGCTCGCCCGGCGGACCTTGGCGGAGGTGCGCGTGACCGCCGGCGCCTACCGTGCCACCACGATCGCCGAGCCCCCTGCGCGGATCGACTCACCACGGTTGGCGCGGTTCGTCCTGCTCGCGGTACTGCTCATCCAGTGCGTGCTCGTGATGATCAACCTCTACTACGTGGACGAGGCCGGTCCGACGACGCTGGCCTGGGCGCTGCTCGGGCTCATCGGGATCGTGATCCTGCAGGTCCTGCCGCAGAACCGGGCCGCGTTCGTGGTGCAGGGCCTGCTGTTCCTGCTTCCGCTCGCGGTCATCCCCGGCTCCTGGGATCGTGTGCTGAGCTTCTTCACCGGCAAGGTCCTGCTCACCGTACGACCGCCTCGATCGTGGGGGATCGCCGGTGTCGTCCTGGCCGGGCACCTGGCCTGGCTCCTGTACGAGGCCGCCACGCGTGGCTATCCCCTCTCGAACGTGCTGGCCACCTTCGGCGGTCATGTCATGCTCGCGTGGCTGGTGTACAGCCTGGGGCGCCTCACCGGGCTGATCACCGTACTGGACCGGGCCCGGTACGAGCTCGCCCAGGCCGCGGTCCGGCGAGAACGGACCCGGGTCGCGCGCGACCTGCACGACGTACTCGGTTTCAGCCTGTCGGCGGTCGCGCTCAAGGGCGAGCTGGCCGAACGGCTGCTGGAGACGGACCCCGACCGGGCCAGGACCGAGCTCGCCGCGCTCGTGACGCTGGTCGAACGGGCGCTGGTGGAGCTGGAGTCCATCGCCGGCGACCGGGTCGAACTGCGGCTCGCGGCCGAGCTCGACGCGGCGCTTGAGGTGCTGACGGCCGCCGGGATCGAGGCGGCGGCACAGGTCGAGACGGGCCCTCTGCCGGCCGAGGTCGACACGGCGGTGGCCACCGCGCTCCGCGAGACCATCACCAACGTCCTGCGGCACAGCCAGGCCCGTACCTGCGAGATGACCATCTCCGGCACTGACGAGCTCGTACGGTTGCGCGTCGTCAACGACGGCGCCATGTCCGGATCCCCCCCGGAGGCGGGCCGGCACGGGTCCGGGCTCGGCAGTCTCGCGCAGCGCACCGGCGGGCGGTTGGCGGCGGTGCGTCACCCCGGCGGAAGGTTCGAGGTGGTCGCCGAGTTCGGTTCAGATCCAGCCGGACTCGGTGGCGATCCGGATGGCGTCCACCCGGTTGCGGGCTCCCAGCTTGGTGACGGCTGAGGCGAGGTAGTTACGGATCGTGCCGTAGGTCAGGAAGAGCCGCTCGGCGATCTCGGCGGGCTGGGCCCCGCTCGCCGACAGGCGCAGCACCTCGGTCTCCCGCTGGGAGAGCGGGCTCTCCGGCGCCTCCAACGCCCCCAGGGCCAGAGCCGGGTCCACCACCCGTCCACCGGCGGCGACGGTCCTGATCGCCGCGGCCAGTTCGGCCGGACGGATATCTTTCGGGACGAACCCAGCGACCTGCACACCGAGTGCCCTGCGCAGGGTGCCCGGCTTGGTCAGCGCCGTCAAGATCAGGACACGGCAGTCGGGCAGGAGCTCGCGTAGCTCGGCAGCCGCCGAGATGCCATCCAATCCCGGCAGGTCGATGTCGATCACGGCCACGTCGGGCCGGTGCTCCAGCGCGGCAGGCACGATCTCCAGGCCCGAGGCGACCCCCGCGACCACCGTGAGGTCGTCCTCGAGCGACAGCAACTCGACCAGCGCTTCGCGAAGGATGTGCATGTCCTCCGCGAGCAGAATCCGCACGACGCCGTTCGCGGGCACGGCTACTCGAACCCGCCCGCGAGCGCCTGCGGGATCGTCACTGACGCATCAGACCTGGTCAGGATGCTCCCTTGGCGTCGGCGACGAGTCCCGGGGACTCCTCGGGGCGGCGACGGGCGTCACAGGTTCGCCCGTACGCCACCCTATAGCGGGCCTCACCGATCGGATTCGCCAGGTGGTTTGGGCAGGCGGAGTGCGTTCAGGAGCCACACCAGGGCGAAGCCGACGGCGAGTACGCCGAACAGGCGCGTGGCCCCCGTCATGCCCAACGCGACGGTCAGCGGAGCCACCGCCAGCGACGACACCCCTTGCAACCCCGACGACAGCCCGAACGCCGTGACCATCACGCGCCCGCGGATGTGGTCGGGGCTGGCCAGCTGCAGCCCGTTGATGGCCAGGATCGCGCACGCGCCCACCCCGAGATGACCGGCCATGGCGGCGGGTATGCCCGACCACAGGCTGCCGGCCTGGGCCAGGGCGAGGTAGCCCAGCCCGAACACCGCCAGGGCGCAGCCCGGCACGAGCAGCCGTCGCCGCGACGGCCCCGTCAGCGGTGACGTGCCGGTCAGCGGTGACGTGCCGATGGGCGGCGGCGACGTGCCGATCAGTCGCCGGCCCAGGAACGGCCCGAGCACGGAGCCGACGCCCTGCGCCAGGTACAGGACGCCGATTCCGGCGTCGGTGGCGCCGAACCGTTCGAGTGCGTAGACGGGCAGGAGACCGACGATGCCGTAACACAGGCGCAGCGCCGCCGTCAGCCAGAGCAGGGCCGACACGGTGGGGGTGTCACGGATGAAGCGCCACAGCTCGGAAGTGTCGGTACGTACGCGCATGCGGCGGGTCACCGGGGCGGTGGAGAACGGGCGGCGGATGCGGGCGATGAGGACGGCGGACGCGGCGAAGGAGGCGGCGTCGATCAGCAGGGTGGCCGTGCTGCCCCAGGCGGCCGTGACCAGGCCGCCGAGCCCCGCGCCGAGCAGCAGGCTGGAGGAGTAGAGGCTGCCGAGCGTGGCCTGGGCGATGGGCAGCCGGTCGGGGGCGACGAGGTTGGGGAGGACGACCTCGGGGATCGGGCTCGACACCGCGGCCGACACCGACAGCACGGCCAGCGAGACCAGCGCCAGAGGGACCGATCCCAGGTGGAAGGCGGCGAGCAGACCCGCCAGGGGGACGATGGCGGCGAGGTCGCAGGCAATGCGCAGGCGGCGGCGGTCCAGGCGGTCGGTCAGCGAGCCGATGAGCGGCATCAGCAGGATGCCGGGCAGCGATTCGACGGCGAACAGCAGAGCCGTCAGCCCGGCCGAGCCGGTGCGGTGGTAGACGAAGGCGTTCAGGGCGACGAAGGTGAACCAGTCGCCGGTCAGGCTGAGGGCCGAGGCGAGGAAGAGCCGGCGGAAGTCGGGGTTGCCGCGCAGCAGGGCGAGCAGTGCGACTCCGGGCAGGCGGGAAGGAACGGATGACACCTGGTGACTCCAAGCAGCCGAGCCGTCCGACCGGGAAGGCCGGACGGGCGAAGGGGGGATCGCTTCGCGGGATGCCCGGCGGGTCGAGCGCCGGGCGGCTGCTGATCAGTCACACAGGTGTTGCATGGGTGGAGGTTAACGCACCGCGGGTCTCGGCGTCAGGAGCGGCCCAGGACCTCGTACTTGACCCGCATGACACCGGCGCCCGTGTTGCCGATGGCGGAGAAGGCGGCTGACGAAAGGTCGAGGCAGCGACCGCCCACGTAAGGGCCGCGGTCGTTGATGCGGACCGTGACCGAATCGCCGTTCGCCGGGTTGGTGACGCGGACCCTGCTGCCCAGCGGGAGCGTCTTGTGCGCGGCGGTCATGGCGGACGGGTCGAAGCGTTCGCCGCTGGCGGTCATCTGCCCTTCGTCGTAGTAGGAGGCGCCGCAGGTGCCCGAACTGATCACGCGGGTCTTCGGCTTGGCGGCCTCGGTCTTCGCCTTGCGGACCGGCACGGTCTTCGCCTCGTCGGCCGGCTTGGTCTTCGGCTGGGCCGCTGCGGCCTTGGGGAGGGCAGTGGTTTTGGGTTCGGACGGCTTGGGGGTCGCCGACTTGGTGCTGGGCTTGTTCGGCTGGGGGGTCTTCGACGGGGTGTCGGACCTCGTGTACGTGGGGGACTGCGCGACATCGAGTGCCGCGGTGGTCTTGGGGGCGTCGTCGTTGGCGACGGCGGCCCAGGCGGTGGTCGAGGCGGCGGCTACGACGGCCGCGCCGGCCGCGACGGTGACCCAACGGCGCTTGGTCGGAGCCTGACGCTCCGGGTTCGGACGGCTCGGCTTGGCGGAGTGCTGGCCCAAGGTAAACCACAGTCCTAGCTAGGGGACAGGACAGGGAAAGGCCAGGTCGGGGGCTGATCGGGGGTGCGCGTCGGCCAATCCCACACGCAGGGCGGGTGCCCCGCGAACGTGGACGAACATATGCGACAAATAGCGAGTAAAGACAACTTAATGGGACGTTCAGTGACATATCTCACTTTGGTCACAAGTTTGCCAGGACGCTGAGCGTACGCCGGGGATCTTGGGGCATCCGGAGAACGCGGACTGTGTCACCTTGGGGGTAGGTTGACGGCACTTTGGGGCATGCCGAACTGGCCGGTCGTGCCAGAAACCGTGCTCAGAACATGAGCGAGCGGACCGTCTCCACCGTGTCGGCGTCCGCGGCCCGCTTGTCGGGCCGGTAGCGCAGCACCCGCGCGAACCGCAGCGCCATCCCCCCGGGGTAGCGCGGCGACCGCTGCACCCCGTCGAACGCGATCTCCACGACCAGCTCGGGACGGAGCTTGACCGTCCACTCGTCGGCGGGCCCCTCGGCCAGCTCAAGGAAGCGTTCGGTCTGCCAGGCGAGCAGCTCGTCGGTCAGGCCCTTGAACGTCTTGCCCAGCATCACGAACCCGCCGCTCTCCGGGTCACGGGCGCCGAGGTGCAGGTTGGACAGCTTGCCTTCGCGGCGGCCGTGGCCCCATTCGGCCGCGAGCACGACGAGATCGAGCGTGTGACGCGGCTTGACCTTGATCCACCCAGCCCCCCGGCGGCCGGCCGCGTAGGGGGAGGTCAGCGACTTGACGACCAGACCCTCGTGGCCGGCCTTGATCACGTCGGTGAAGTACTTCTCCGCCTCCGAGACGTCACCCGTGACGATCCGCGGCGTGAGCAGACCGGGTGTGACGGTCTCGGCGAGGAGCTCCTGGCGCAGGGAGTAAGGCAGGTCGAGCAGGTCGGTCCCGTTCACCCGCAGCGCGTCGAAGAAGAACACGCTCAGCGGCGTCCGCTCCCGCAGCCGCGGCACGTCGGTCTTGCTCGTCGCCCGGCTCGCCGTCACCTGGAACGGGTGCGGCCGCCCGTCGGGCCGCAGCGCGATCACCTCGCCGTCGAGCACGAGGTCGTCGGACGCCAGGTCGAGCACGGCCTCCACGAGCTCGGGCACCTGGGCGGTGATGTCGTCGAGCGTGCGGGTGAACACCCGGACCTGGTCGCCGGAGCGGTGCGCCTGCACGCGTACGCCGTCGAGCTTCCACTCCAGCGCGGCCGGTGCGCCCGCCTTCTCCAGCGCGGCGGCGACGTTGGGCGCGCTGCCGGCGAGCATCGGCGAGACCGCCCGGCCCACCTCCAGCTTGACCGCGCGCAGAGCCTCAACCCCACCGGCCAGCGCCGCCGCGCCCACGGCCGGCAGCCAGCCGCGCAGCGTCAGCGCCCGCCGCACGTCGGCGGACGGCGCGCCCGACGCCTTGGCGATCGCCTCGATCATCACCCCGTCGAGGGCGCCCTGACGCAGCTCGCCGCCGAGCAGCCTGAGCATGAACGCCTGCTCCTGGGTGGTCAGCCCGGCGAACAGCTGGGTGACCAGCGTCTTGCGCGCCGCCTGCGAACCCTGGCCGGAGACCGACTTGATCCTCGACAGCAGCGCGTCGACGTCGGTGAGGGTGGCGGTGGCGGCCAGCTTGGCGGGGGGCAGGTCCTGAAGGGTCCGCCAGCCCACGCCCACCTGGCGCTGCGGCAGCTCACCCGACAGGTAGGAGATGGCGATCTCCGCCTCATCGGCGCCGACCCTGCCGAGCAGCTCCGCCAGATGGCCGATCTTGCCGAGCCGGGCCGACGTGCGTGTCACCGCCTCAGAAACCCGCACCACGTCGATCAACAGCACATGCCCTATGTTGCCGTACTTCGCCGACAATTCCGCCGCGCTTAGACCAGCATTTTGTCCGGTGTTGGGCCCCCGAAGGGGCGGGGCGGGCCTGGGGGCCCGCCCCGGCGTGTTAACGGACGGCCAGGAGGTCGACCACGAAGATGAGCGTCTCATTCGGCTTGATGCGGGCGCCGGCGCCGCGGCTGCCATAGCCGAGGTGCGGCGGGATGACCAGCTTGCGGCGGCCGCCCACCTTCATGCCGGCCACGCCCTGGTCCCAGCCGGCGATGACGCGCCCGCCACCGAGCGGGAACTCGAACGCGTTGCCGCTGTTCCACGACGCGTCGAACTCCTCGCCGGTCGAGAACGCGACGCCCACGTAGTGGACGCTGACGCTCTGGCCGGGCTTGGCCTCGGGGCCGTCACCCACGACGATGTCGGTGATCTCCAGGTCGGCGGGCGGGTTGCCCCCGGGGAAGTCGATTTCCGGCTTCTCGAGTGCCACGAATTACTCCTGTTGAGAATTGGCGATCAGGAATGAACCCGACGACTCTATGCGGTCGGGATAAGGTCAGCGTTCATGGCCGCCCTTTCTCCTGATGCGATCCTGCTCACCGGGCGCGTCGCCGTGATCACCGGGGCGGCCCGGGGGATCGGGCGGGCGATCGCGGAGACGTTCGCGGCATTCGGGGCTCTGGTCGCGATCTGCGACCGGGACCAGCCCCCATACGGCGGCGAGTTCGCCATGACGCTGGACGTGCGGGATCCGGTCGCCGTCGAGGTGTTCGCCCAGGCCGTGCGGGAGCGGTGGGGGCGGGTGGACGTGCTGGTGAACAACGCGGGCGGGACGTTCCACGCCGCGTTCGCCGACACGACGGTCCGCGGCGAGCGGACCCTGATCGAGGAGAACTTCACGCAGGTCACCGGCATGATCCGGCGGCTGCTGCCGATGATGGGAGCCGGGGCGTCGATCATCAACGTGACCTCCAGCGAAGCGCATCAGGCGGCGCCGGGGTTCGCGGTCTACGCCGCGATGAAGGCGGGGGTGGAGAGCCTGACGAAGTCGCTCGCGCTGGAGTTCGCGCCCCTGGGCATCAGGGTGAACGCGATCGCGCCCGACGGGCTGCCCACCGACGGCGAGGCCGAGGTGCGGGAGCGGATGGTGGACGGGCCGTTCGAGCCGGTACGGCTGCCGCCGCTCGGGCACCTCGGGGAGCCGGCCGACGCGGCGGGCGCGGCGGTGTTCCTGGCCAGCGATCTGGCCAGGTTCGTGACCGGCACGACGGTGCACGTCGACGGCGGGATCCACGCGGCGGGCGGCTGGCGCCGCACCTGAGGCTCCGCGCTACGCACCTGAGGCTTCGCGCTACCAGCTCTGGTGGAGCGGCATGCCCTCGGTGTAGCCGGAGGCGCTCTGGATGCCGACCACCGCGCGCTCGTGGAGCTCCTCCAGGTTCGTCGCCCCCGCGTACGTGCACGACGACCGCAACCCGGCCACGATCGCGTCGATCTGGTCCTCCACGCTCGGCCGCCGCGGATCCAGGTACATGCGCGAGGTCGAGATCCCCTCCTCGAACAGCGACTTCCTGGCCCGGTCGAACGCGCTGTCCTCCGCCGTGCGCAGCCGCACGGCCCGCGCCGACGCCATGCCGAAGTTCTCCTTGTACCTGCGCCCGTCGGCGTCGGTGCGCGCGTCGCCGGGAGACTCGTACGTCCCGGCGAACCAGGAGCCGATCATCACGTTCGCCGCGCCCGCCGCCAGGGCGAGCGCCACGTCACGCGGGTGCCGGACGCCGCCGTCGGCCCACACGTGCCGGCCGAGCCGGCGCGCCTCAGCCGAGCATTCGAGCACGGCCGAGAACTGCGGCCGCCCCACCCCGGTCATCATCCGCGTCGTGCACATGGCGCCGGGTCCGACGCCCACCTTGAGGATGTCCGCGCCCGCGTCCACCAGGTCGCGCACGCCCTCAGCGGTCACCACGTTGCCCGCCGCCACCGGCACGCCCGGGTCGAGCGCCCGGACCGCGCGCAGGGCGGAGACCATCTTCTCCTGGTGCCCGTGCGCGGTGTCGACCACCAGGCAGTCGATCCCGGCATCGAGCAGCTCCTTGGCCTTGGCCGCGACGTCGCCGTTCACGCCGACGGCGGCCGCGATGCGCAGCCGGCCGGCGGCGTCGAGCGCGGGCTGGTAGAGCGTGGCGCGCAGGGCGCCCGTGCGGGTCAGGATGCCGACCAGGCGGCCCTCGGCGTCGACGATGGGCGCCAGGCGGTGGCGGCCCCCGTGCAGCCGGTCGAAGGCCGCGCGCGGCTCCAGCCCGGCCGGCAGCGTCAGCAGCTCGCTCGACATCACCTGCGACAGCTGCGTGTACATGTCGACGCCCTGGCAGTCGGCCTCGGTCACCACGCCGACCGGCTGGTTGTCCCAGTCGACGACGATGACCGCGCCGTGGGCGCGCTTGGGCAGCAGCTGCATGGCCTCGCCGACGGTGTCGTGCGGGGTCAGTGTGAGCGGCGTGTCGTGGACCAGGTCGCGCTTCTTGACCCAGTCGACGACCTCCGCCACGACGTCGATGGGAATGTCCTGCGGGATCACCGTGATGCCGCCCCGGCGGGCGATGGTCTCGGCCATGCGCCGGCCGGCGACCGCGGTCATGTTGGCCACGACGATGGGGATGGTGGTGCCCGTGCCGTCGTTGGTCGAGAGGTCGACCGCGAGCCGGGAGCCGACCGAGGAACGCGACGGGACCATGAACACGTCGCTGTACGTCAAGTCGTATTGCGGCGCGAGGCCGTTAAGGAACTTCACGTTCGTCCATCTTATGCGCTGACGCCCTAACGAGGGGTTTCCCCTGTCTCGTGGCCATATGATCGGCCAGGAAACTTAGGGGGTGGAGGGCCTGTGGAGGTCACTGAGAGAAACGAGCTGACCGTCGTCGGTATCGCCGTACGCACGTCGAACGCCGACGAGATCGACCCCGCCAGGGCGAAGCTGCCCGTGCTGTGGCAACGAGCGGGCGCCCCCGGGGCGTTCGCGCACGTCCCGGGACGCGTCGACGAGAACCTTTATGCGGTCCTGACCGATTACGAGAGCGACCAGCACGGCGCCTACACGCAGATCGTCGGCATCGGCGTCCGGACGGTGCCCAGACTGCCCGAGGGCATGGTCGCCGTACGCGTGCCCGCGGGCACGGCCCTGCGAGTGGAGGCGCGCGGCCAGATGCCGCAGGCGATCGTCGAGGCCTGGCAGCAGGTGTGGAAGCACAGCGAGTCGGGCGGTACGCCCCCACGGGCGTTCACGACGGACCTTGAGGTGCACCACCCCGGTGGCGCCGACCTCTACGTCGCCGTTTACTAGCCGTTTCCCGAGCCCGAGCCCGATCGGGCTCGGGTCATGGGCTCACAGGCCGAGCGCGGCCGCGGCGGCTTCGACCGCCGCCGGTTTGACCTCGTCGAGGGGCAGGTGGGCGTACTCCACCGAACAGTCGGACATCCCGCCGATCGCCACGGTCGCGTGGATGTGCCGGGCGGGGGCCGGGTCCGGGCCGAGCAGCAGCGTGATGAGCCGCCGCCGCCAGTCGAACATGCGCTGACCCAGGTCGAGATAGCCCAGCATGGACATCTCCCGCACGATCATGACGGTGACGTCGCGGTGCCGCCAGATCAGGTCGAAGTAGTCTTCGAGCAGCTCGCGCGCGTCACCGGACTCGCGCGTGGCCACGAACCGCTCCATGTCCTCGACCAGCGGCTGGATGATGCTCCTGACCAGGTCGTCGCGTGAGGCGAAGTGGTAGTAGAGGGCGGGCTTGGTGATGCCCAGCCGGTCGGAGATCTGCCGCAGGCTGGTGTTCTGCACTCCCTGCTCGACGAACAACTCGCGCGCCACCGCCTGGATGCGCGCCTTGGTGTCACTGGGCCTCGCCATGGTCCAAGCCTATCCCTTACCTATCGTTAAGTAAGCCCTTGCGGCCGTCGTTACGCTGGCTTACCATCCGTTAAGTAAGGAGGTGCCACCATGCAGATCCTGATCTCCGGCGCGAGCGTCGCCGGACCTGCCCTGGCGTACTGGCTCAACAGGTACGGCTTCGACGTCACCGTCGTGGAGCGCGCCCCGTCGCTCCGCAAGACGGGCGGGCACGCGATCGACCTGTTCAGGCCCGCGATGGACATCGTCGAGAAGATGGGCCTGATCGACCCGATCATGGCCAGGAAGACCGGCACGAACTGGCTCACCATGTACCGGGAGGGCGCGGAGGGGGCCGTGGAGGTCGACCTGCGGCGGGTGTTCACGGCCGTGTCGGACCGGCACGTCGAGATCATGCGCGACGACCTCAGCGAGATCTTCTACGACGCCACCCGCGACGACGTCGAGTACGTCTTCGACGACTCCATCACCGCCATCGGCGAGGACGGCACGGTGACGTTCGAGCGCGGCGCGGACCGGCGGTTCGACCTGGTCGTCGGCGCCGACGGGCTGCACTCGAACGTGCGCGGCCTGGTCTTCGGCCCGGAATCAGGCTTCGCCACCTGGATCGGCGCCTACCTGGCCGTCTTCTCGGTGCCCAACTACCTCGGCCTCGACGGCCGCATGGAGGGACTGTCCGGCCTCGGGCGGGTGGCCGGGATGTACGGCGCGGCGCACCTGGCAGACGCGCGGGCGTTGTTCCTGTTCAGGACGCCGGAGCAGCTCCAGTACCACCACCGCGACGTCGCCCGGCAGAAGGAGCTGCTGCGCGAGCGGTTCGCGGGCGTGGGCTGGGAGGTCCCCCGGCTCCTGGCGGAGCTCGACCGCACCCCGGCCTTCTACTTCGACTCCATCACCCAGCTCCGCCTGGACACCTGGTCGCGCGGCCGGGTGACGCTGGTCGGCGACGCGGGCTACTGCCCGGGGCCGGCCGTGGGCGGCAGCACCAGCCTGGCCGTCGTCGGGGCGTACATCCTGGCCGGCGAGCTGGCCGCCGCGCACGGTGACCACGAGCGCGCCTTCCCCGCCTACGAGGCCGAGATCGGCGAGTACGTACGGCGCAGCCGCGCGTTCGCGGTCGGGGCGGCCAAGCGGATCGTGCCCGGCACCCGGTTCGACCTGTGGGCCCTCACCCAGGCGGCGCGGCTGATCGGCCACGTGCCGGTCGCGGTGAGCAAGGCCGCGGCCAAGCTCGGCAGCAAGGGCATACGGCTGCACGACTCGATCGCGTTGAAGGACTACTCGGCGTACGAGAGCGTGCGCCAGTAGATATCCGGCGGGAAGCCACGAATAGACTGCGCGCCGTGCGTGCCGCCTATTTCGCCTTCGACCGGTTCCCTTCGAGCAAGGGGTCGGCGGTGCACATCGGGCAGATGGCGGCCGAACTGTTCGACCGGTTCGGCGGCGGGCTGCTGGGGGTGCTGGGCGGGGGCGGGCTGCCGCGCTACCAGCGAGAGGGCGACGTCGAGATCGCCAGGTTCGACGAGCAGATCCCCAACCTGATCGACCGGGCCGAGGCGTACTCGCACTGGGTCGCCCGCCATCTCGCGCCGCACCTGGACACACTGGAGCTGGTCCACGTGCGTGACCCGTGGAGCGCGCTGCCGGTGCTCGGGCACCGGCACAAGGTGGTGTACGAGGTGAACGGGCTGCCGTCCATCGAGTTGCCGCACACCTGGCCGCAGACGGCCCCCGCCACGGTGGCCAAGTTGCGGCGGCTGGAGGCGCACTGCCTGGAACAGGCGGACGCCGTTGTCGTGCCATCGAGCGTCATCGGCGACGCCATCCGCAAAATGGGGATAAATCCGGAAAAGGTGTTCCTCGTACCGAACGCCGCCGACCCCGTCGCCGGTGCGTCGTCGGTGCCGCGCGCCAGGCCGCCTGGCGCGCCGGAGCACTACATCATCTATGTGGGCGCCCTCCAGCGCTGGCAGGGCGTGAACGTGCTGCTGCGTGCCTTCGCCAGGCTCGCCGACCTGACCGACCTGCGCCTGGTCGTCTGCTCCTCCGTCCCGGAACGCCGCGCCAAACCGCTCCAACGCCTCGCCGACCGCCTGGGTGTGGCCGAGCGGATCATGTGGCGGTTCACGCTGCCCCACGACGAGGTGGCCGGCTGGCTGGCCGGCGCGGCGATGTCCGCCGCCCCGCTCACCGCCTGCCCGCGCAACCTCGACCAGGGCTGCGCCCCGCTCAAGATCCTGGAGTCGATGGCCGCCGGCACGCCGGTCGTCGCCTCCGACCTGCCGGCCGTACGGGAGATCCTGGGGGAGGACGGCCGGTTGGTCGCGCCCGACCGGCCCGCCGAGCTGGCCCGCGCGATCCGGATCCTCCTGGAGTACCCCGGACAGGCGCGGGCGATGGCGGCGCGGGCCAGTGGCAGGGTGCCCACCTGGGCCGATTCCCGGGCAAAGCTCGCCGAGGTCTACAACCGTGTGTAATGCTTCGCACCATGTTCTGGCGGAAGACGCGAGCGGCTATCGCCGGGTTCCACCCGCTGCACCAGGCCCTCATCTGGGAGCACACGCTGTCGGCCACGATGCCCAGGGCGGAGTGGGCGGCGCTGCTGAACAGCCTCGCCCGGCATGACGCGCTCGTCCGCAGGCGCAAGTGGCGGCTGCCCACACGGACGGAGAGCGTGCTGGTACCGCTGATCAGGGTGCTCTGCGAAGACGTCGGACGCGGCATGGTCGGCATCACCGCCGACCTGCGCGGCCACGGCGTCCCCGGCAAGACCGGGCCGCGCCAGGCCCTGCCCGCCGTGCGGCCGGTGCGCCGGGCCGAACAGTGGTGGGTGACCGACGCGTGGCTCAGCGCCCGCTCGGAGCTGCGAGACGGCAGCGTGCTCACGCTCGCCGTCACCGACGTCGTCAGGTACCGCCACATCGTCAAGGTCAACCCGCGTGGCAAGCGCAAGAGCAAGACCAAGACGAAGGGCGTCCAGCGGATCCAGACCAGCCGCTCGCTGGCCAAGGGCCAGACGCCCATGCGCCCGGGCAGCCCGCCGCCGTGGTGGATCCAGGTGAAGGTCCGTCCGGGCGTCAAGACCGTGATCAGGGCCGCCGCCAAGGTGCCGCTGCCCGCCGACCGCGACCAGCTCGGGGTGATCATGACGACGGCGACCGAGCCTTTCAGATGGACGCAGAGGAGGCGGGCCGCGTGACCCCGTGCATGGTGAGCACCGGATTCTTCGTGCTCGGCCGCTGTGGCCGGGCGCCGGTGGCCGCCTGCGGGCGGTGCGGCAGGCCGATCTGCGACCGGCATGCCGGTCCCGGCGGCGTCTGCCCCGAGTGCGCGGCCGCCCAGGGGTACAGCTCCCCGTACGACCCGCTGTGGACCAGCGGCTTCCGCCGCCACCACTACTACAGCACCTCGTCCACGTACTCGGACCCCGGCTGGTACGGCTCGTTCGACGACTACGACAGAGGCGCCTTCGACCCCGAGGACCAGGGCGACTTCGGCGACTTCGGCGACGGCGACGACCGCGACTTCGTGGACAGCTGATGCGGCTGCTGTGGCTCACCGAGCACTACCCGCCGAGCAGGGGCGGCATGGCCGAGTCCTGCGACCGCATCGTCAGGGGCCTGCGTGAGGCGGGCGCGGAGATCGACGTCGCGCATCTGACCAGGCGGGACCGGCCGTGGCAGATCGGCGGCGAGCGGGGCGGGCGGCTGCTCACCGTGCCGCTGGAGGACAATCCCGAGCACGCTCTGCGCCGGTTGTGGACGACGCTGCGCGGCGAGTCGTACACGCACGTGGTGGCGTTCGGGGGCACGTACGCGATGCTCGGCGCCCCGATCCTGGCCGCCTGGCTCGGTGCCCCGCTGGTGACGCTGCTGCGTGGCAACGACTTCGACACCGGGGTGTTCTCGCTGCGCCGCAGGGGCGCCCTGCTCGACGCCTTACGCGCCTCGGCGACGGTGTGCGTGGTGGCCTCCGGGCACGCCCCGCTGGTGTCGGCGCTCGTTCCGGAAGCGCGGGTGCGGTGGGTGGCCAACGGCATCGACACGTCGAGCTGGCAGATCCTGCCCTCCGAACGCGCGGCGGGCCTGGCCAGGCGGGCCGCCGCGGGCCGGCGCACGATCGGGCTCATCGGGCAGCTCAAGAACAAGAAGGGTGTCGGCTTCCTGCTCGACGCGCTGGCCGCCTCGGGGCACGCCGACCTGTTCCACCTGCTGCTCGTCGGGGAGTTGGAGGAGCACCTGGCCGTGCCCGCCGGGCACACGCGGCTGCCGTTCCTCGACCGCTACGAGCTGCCCGCGCTCTACGCCGCCTGCGACCTGGTCGCGCTGCCGTCCTTCTACGACGGGCTGCCGAACGTGGCCCTGGAGGCAGCGGCGCTCGGCGTCCCGCTGCTCGCCTCCGACGCGGGCGGGCTGGCCGACCTGGTCGACGACGAGATCGGCTTCCGCTTCGCCGCCGGAGACCCGCACGAGTGCCGGGCGGCGGTCGACCGGGCCGCGCGGGCCACGGACGAGCAGCTCGCCAAGCTGGGCACGGCGGCGGCCGAGCGGGTACGCAGGGACTTCACGGTGGCCGCCGAGACGGAGGGCTACCTGCGGGTGTTCAGCGAGAGCGCAGGCTCGTCCGCTTTGTCCAACAACGCAGGCTCGTCTGCTCCACCCGACAGCGCGTGATCGTCTGCTATGCCAGGGGCGGTGGGCTCGGCCATCTCACCCGGGTCGGGGCCTATCTGCACACCGTCCATCCGGGCGCTGCGGCCACGATCCTCACTGAATGGCCGGGCGATCCGGCCGCGCTCTCGCGGGCCGACGAGATCGTGGTGGACGCCTTCCCCGCCGGGCTCGACGGCGAGCTGGACGCGGCGGGGGTGCCGCCGGGGGTGTCGGTCGTGCACCTGGCCAGGCTGCTGCGCTGGGACGCCTACCGGCCGCTGATCCCCGACCGGCCGCTCCGCTTCGCCCAGACGTGGCTGGCCGAGCCGGTGAGCGAGCCGCACCTGGCGTACCTGCGCTCGGTCTCGGATCGGATCGCCCCGCTGACGCTCCGGGATCCGCCGGGCCCATTGGCGGCGACGGCTCCCGGGGACTGGCTGATCGTGCATTCCGGGCCGCCCGAAGAGATCCTGGAGCTGGTGGCGTACGCGCGGGAGAGCGCCGCCCTGGAAGGGCTCAGCCCGCGCCTCGTGCTCGTCTCGCCCGCCGCGCCGCCCGGCCTGCCGGCCGAGGTCGCGCATCTCGCCGTCCGTCCGGCCTGGCCGCTGTTCGCCACGGCCGGCCGCATCGTGTCCGCGGCCGGTTTCAACGTGGTACGGCAGGCCGCGCCGTACCGGCACAAGCACCGGATGGTGCCGTTCCCCCGTCGCTTCGACGACCAGTTCACCCGCGCGGCGAGAGGACGACGGGAAACGACGTGACGCCGCGGACGAACGCGTTGGGCAGGATGCGCGGACCGGCGTCGTCGGCCCAGGCGGCCGAGCCCACCCGGTCGATCCACTCCTCGAAGAAGATCCGTAACTCCAGCCGGGCCAGGGCCGCGCCCAGGCAGAAGTGGGTGCCCAGGCCGAACGCGATGTGCCCGCCCGCCTTCCGCGTCACGTCGAAGACGTCCGGGCGGTCGAACACCGTCTCGTCCCGGTTCGCCGAGCCGTACATGAGCAGGACCTGCTGGCCGCGGCCGATGCGCTGCCCGTGCAGGTCGGTGTCGCGGGTGGCCGAGCGGCACATGTTGAGGATCGGCGTGGTCCAGCGGATGAACTCCTCGACCGCGTTCTCGATCCGGCCCGGGTCCTCGCGCAGCAGCCGCCACTGGTCCGGATGGCGGATCAGCGCGTCGATCGCGGTCGCGATGACCGTGCGGGTGGTCTCCGCGCCGCCGTCGAGCAGCAGCAGCGCCTCGTTCGCCAGGTGGTCGTCGTCGTAGCTGGCCCGGCCGGACCAGAGGGTCACCAGGTCGTCGGCCGGGCACTTGCGGCGCTCCTCGGCCAGGGCCAGCACGGCCTCGCCGAACTCGCCCGCGGCCACCGCGGCCTCGTGGGTGACGTAACGAAGGCCGCCGCCCGCCACGATCGTGGTCTCCGACCAGTGCTTGAGCCGCGGCCAGTCCGCGTCGGGGAAGCCGAGCAGCCAGCCGATCATGCGGGCGGGCAGCGGCGCGGCCAGGGCCGGCACCGCGTCCACGGTGCCGGCCTCCAGGGCCTGGTCGATCAGCTCGGTGACGACCTCGCGGACGCGGCCGGCGTAGCGCTCGTGGACGTGGCGCGGGGTGAAGCGGCGGTAGACGAGGCGGCGGTGCTCGGCGTGCTCAGGGTCGTCCATGCCGATCATCGACGGGTCGGACGGCAGTTGGGGGCGGTAGCCGCCGGTGCTGGTCCACAGCCCGGGATCGCGTTCGATGGCCGAGATGTCGGCGTGCCGGGAGATGCCCCAGAGCCCGTTCGCGGCGTCGTGGTGGACGGGGGAGTGGGCGCGCAGCCAGGCGTAGACGGGTGCGGGGTCGCCCGCGTACAGGGCGCCGTCGAGCAGGTCGGGGTTCATGTCGGGCCGGGACTCCCTCAGGTCGGGGTTCAGGTCAGGCCAGCACTCCCTGGGAGCGCAGTTTCTCCGCCGCCTCGGCGCTCAGACCCCAGGCGGACAGGTCGGTGAGCCGGGTGGCGGGCGAGAGGTCCTGGCCCGGCACGCCGAGCAGGCGCGGGGCGGGGACCGGCTGGCTGAGCCCGCCGACGTCGGCGAAGGCGCCCCTGGCCACGTTGTGCGGATGCCGTACCGCCTCCGCCATGGACAGGACCGGCGACACGCACGCGTCGGAGCCCTCGAACACCGCCTCCCACTCCGCCCGCGTCCGTGACCTGAACTCCTCGGCCAGCCGGGTCCTGAGCGCGGGCCACTGCTTCCTGTCGCCGCGGTCCGGCAGGTCCGACAGCCCCATCCGCGTCACCATCGCCTCCCAGAACTGCGGCTCCAGCGAGCCGACCGCCAGGAACTCCCCGTCGGCCGTCTCATAGGTGTCGTACTGGGGTGCGCCCGTGTCCAGCAGGTTCGTGCCGCGCGCGCCCCAGAAGCCGCTCTGCACGCCGTGGTAGAACATCGCGAACAGGATCGAGGCGCCGTCGACCATGGCCGCGTCGATCACCCGGCCCTTGCCGGTGCGTTCCCGCTCGAACAGGGCGAGCAGTACGCCGTACGCGAGCATGAGGCCGCCGCCGGCGAAGTCGCCCAGGATGTTGATCGGCGGCGTCGGCTTGCCGCCCTCACGGCCGAGCATCGACAGGATGCCGGAGATCGCGATGTAGTCGATGTCGTGGCCCGCGGTGGTGGCCAGCGGGCCGTCCTGTCCCCAGCCGGTCATCCGGCCGTAGATCAGCCGCTCGTTCACCGCGTGGAGGTCGTCGGGTCCGATGCCGAGCCGTTCCGCCACCCCGGGCCGGAACACCTCGATCACCACATCGGCGTGCCCGGCCAGCTCCTTGAACGCGGCGACGCCCTCGGGCGACTTCAGGTCCAGGCCGATGGTGTGCTTGCCGCGGTCCATGACGTCCTTGCGCGGCTCGTCGGACACGGCGGCCACGCGATCGACGCGCAGCACGTCAGCGCCGTGGTCGGCGAGCATCATCCCGGCGAACGGCCCCGGCGCGAGCCCCGCGAGCTCCAGCACCCGGACCCCGGAGAGCGGGCCCTGACGGCCTTCAGACATCGGCATCTCCTACGACTCGGCTGGCCCCAGTAGAACAACATTCGGTGACCTGTGGCAAGACGCCTTCCCGACCTTCAGGCAGACATACGCGAGGTATGGGAAACTTGCCCACTGTTCGGGTGGGTCTATAAGGGTTGGACATGGTTTCGGATAGCAACCGGCTGGTCGCCAAGCGCTACCAGTTACTGCGCGAACTGGGGCGGGGCGGTATGGGCGTGGTCTGGGAGGGCCGCGACACACTGCTCAACCGGCAGATCGCCGTGAAGGAAGTGCTCCTCCCCCCGGGACTGCCTCGGGCGGACCAGGAACGGCAGCTCCTCCGCACCGCCCGCGAGGCACGCGTGGCGGCGCGGTTGAACCACCCGTCGGTCGTCTCGATCTACGACGTGGTCGAGGAGGACGGCCGGCCGTGGATCATCATGGAGCTGGTGCGGTACCCGTCCGTGGAGGAGGTCGTCGCCACATCCGGAGCCCTTCCGGTGCGGCAGGCGGCCGACGTGGGCCGGCAGGTCCTGTCGGCGCTGCGGGCCGCGCACGCGGAGGGAATCCTGCACCGCGACGTCAAGCCGAGCAACATCCTGCTCACCGACGACGGCCGGGCCGTGCTCACCGACTTCGGCATCGCCACCGCCGAGGGCGACGCGTCGCTCACCCAGACCGGGATGGTGACCGGCTCGCCGAGCTTCCTGGCCCCCGAGCGGGTGCGCGCGGCCGAGTCCGGGCCCGCCTCCGACCTGTGGTCGCTCGGCGCCACGCTCTACGCCACGCTGGTCGGGCGGTCGCCGTTCGAGCGCGGCGACCCCATGGCCACGCTGAACGCGCTGCTGAGCGACGAGCCGGACTACCGCCGGATCCCGCCGATCATGCACCCGGCCCTGCAAGGGCTGCTGCGCAAGGAGCCGCACGAACGGGTCAACGCCGAGCAGGCCGACGCGCTGCTGGCCGCCGTCGTCGCCGCCAAGCAGCCGAACAACGACCGGGTCGTGGTCGAGCCGAAGCAGCGCCGCGGCGGTCGTACCCTCGTCGCGGCCGCCGCTGCGGCGGCGCTGGTGGTCGCGGGCGGCGGGTTCGCCTTCTTCAAGCTGAGCGGGGCGGCCGAAGGGGCGCCGGTCGTCACGCAGAGCGCGGTGGCGGTCAGCGCCGCGCCGAGCACGGCGTCGCCCAGCGCCGAGGCCAGCGAGACGCCCACTCCCACGCCGACGCCCACCCGCACCAGGGTCGTGCCGACGGTACGGGCCTGGACGTCGCCCGACGGCTGGTCGATCATGCGGCCCGTCGGCTGGAAGGGCGCGCGCAAGGAGGCGTACACCGAGTGGACCCGCCGGGACCGGGCCGCGCACCTGGGCGTCGAGGCCGTCTACGTCAACCTCGACCCGAACCAGCTCGTCCGCGACTCGCAGGAGACCTTCGAGCAGAACGCCACGGACCTCCAGACCCTGCGCCGCAGGGCCGTCACGCACCAGGGGACCAAGGCCGTGGAATGGGAGTTCACCTACACGGCGGGGGCGACCGGCGACGCGCCGTGGAGCACGCAGGGCACGAAGTATCACGAGATGCAGCGGGCGGTGGCGATCGGTGACACCGCCTACATCCTGTCGTGGACGGCCACCGAGGCCCAGTGGAAACGAGACCAGGGGTTGATGCGGCAGGTGATCGCCAGCTTTACGGTGGCCGCATGAGTTCAATGTCGCCCTGGGATCTCCTCGCGCTGCCGCCGCTCCCCGAGGAGCCGCTGCGGCGGCTGCTCGCGCCACTCGGCGACCGGGTGGCCGTGCGGGTGCCGCCGGCCCGCGACCGCGCCGCGCTCCTCGCCTCGCTGGCCGAGGCGGAGATCGTGCTCGGCGACTGGACGGCGCTGATGGCGCTCGACGCGGAGGCGGTGGCCGCCGCGCCCCGGCTGGCCTTCGTCCAGCAGCCCTCGGTCGGCGTCGACGGCCACGACCTGAGCGCCCTGGCCGCCGCGGGTGTGCCGCTGGCCAACACGGCGGGCGTCAGCGCCGTCGCGGTGTCCGAGTGGTGCCTGGCCGCCGCCCTGTCCCTGTCCCGCAAGCTCGCCGAAGCCGACGCCGCCGTCCGCGCGGGCCACTGGCCGCAGCAGAGCCTCCAGCCCCGCGAACTGCACGGCCGGCAGGTCGGCATCGTCGGCTTCGGCCCGATCGGCGCGGCCTGCGCCCGGCTGTTCCGGGCGTTCGGCTGCCACGTGTCCTACTGGACCCGCACGCCCCGCGAGGAGCCCGGCTACCAGGAGCTGGAGCCGCTGCTGTCCACCTCCGACGTGGTCGTCGTGGTGATCGCGCTGTCCGACGAGACCCGCGGCCTCATCGATCCCCGGCGGCTGAAGCAGGGCGCGTTACTGGTCAACGCGGCCAGGGGCGGGGTCGTCGACCAGGCGGCGCTGGCCGGTGCGCTCACCGGGGGTCATCTCGGCGGCGCCGCGCTCGACGTGTTCGACATCGAGCCGCTGCCCGACGGCGACCCGCTGCGCGAGCTCGACGGGGTGCTGCTGTCGCCACATGTCGCCGGAGTGACGCCGGAGTCCACAGGACGCCTGCTCACGGCCACTATGGCGAACCTCACGGCGGCGCTGGACGGGCGCGAGGTAGAGAATGTGATAAACGGTATATCTCCGATCATCCGCCGGAAGTTTAAGGGTTCGCCCACCGCGTAGGCATACGACCTGGCACGATAAACAGTTTTCGTGTCTTTAACGACCCCGGTCTGGTCGATGTCAGTCCAGGGAGATACCTTCTTCAGGACGATCTCTACCAGCTCAAGGGGGTGCTTCAGTGACGACGTCGATGTCGACACACCAACGGGCAGTAGAGCACATCAGGCAGTCGTACGCGGAGCTCCCGGGGGACGCTTCGCCACGGCTGTCCAAAGCCACGTCCAACCTCTTCCGATTCCGCGACTCGGGCAAGACCGCCAAGCTCTCCGCCAGGGAGCTCGACGAGGTCATCAGCGTCGACCCGGTGACGATGACGGCCGAGGTCCAGGGCATGACGACCTACGAGCACCTGGTCGATGCCACACTGCCGCACGGGCTCATGCCGTACGTGGTGCCCCAGCTCAAGACGATCACGCTGGGCGGCGCGGTGACGGGGCTCGGGATCGAGTCGACCAGCTTCAGGGACGGCCTGCCGCACGAGTCGGTCGAGGAGCTGGAGATCCTGACCGGCGACGGTCGCGTCGTCATCGCCCGCGACGACAACGAGCACCGCGACCTGTTCCGGACCTTCCCCAACTCCTACGGCACGCTCGGCTACGCCCTGCGCATCAAGATCAAGCTCAGGAAGGTCGAGCCGTACGTCAAGCTGACGCACGTCAAGTTCACCGACGCCGACAAGTGCATGCTGGCCCTGCAGGAGATCTGCGACAGCATGGAGCATGACGGGGAGCCCGTCGACTTCGTCGACGGCGTCTTCTTCGAGCCGGGGGAGCTCTACATCACGGTCGGCCGCTTCGCCGAGCGCGCCCCCTACACCTCCGACTACACCGGCATGCGCATCTACTACCAGTCGATCAGGCAGCGCAACCGCGACTGGCTGACGATCCGCGACTACCTCTGGCGCTGGGACACCGACTGGTTCTGGTGCTCGCGTGCCTTCGGCGTCCAGCAGTCGGTGGTCCGCTCGCTGATGCCGCGCCGCTGGATGCGTTCCGACGTCTACCGGCGGCTGGTCGCGCTCGACCGGAAATACGGCGTGGTCGCGCGCGTCGACCGATGGCGCGGTCAGCCCGTTCAGGAATCGGTCATCCAGGACGTCGAGATCCCGGTCGAGCGGGGCGCGGAGTTCCTGGAGTTCTTCCACGACAAGGTCGGCATGACGCCGGTGTGGATGTGCCCGCTGCGGGCCTCGTCCCGCTGGCCGATCTACCCGATGGAGCCCGGCAAGCTGTACATCAACTTCGGCTTCTGGGGAATGGTGCCGCTGCCTCGGGGGCAGTTCGACGGTTACTACAACCGTCTCATCGAAAACTCGGTGCACGAACTCGACGGGCACAAGTCGCTTTACTCGACCTCTTTCTACGCTCGTGAGCAGTTCTGGCAGCTGTACAACGGCGATGCTTACTGGCCGGTCAAGCAGGAATACGACCCGAACGGCCGAATGCTTGACCTGTACGACAAGTGTGTACGGGGAAGGTGAGCAGATGGCTCTCGCATCCATCTTTGAGAAGATCGTTGGCTCGGAAGCCAACATCGCGTTCATGGCCTACGACGGCAGCAAGGCGGGACCCGACGGCGCGGACCTCGCCCTGGAGGTCAAGTCCCCGATAGCGGTCGCCTACCTCGCCCAGGCGCCCGGAGAGCTCGGCCTGGCCAGGGCCTACATCTCCGGCCACATCGACATCCACGGCGACATGTACACCCTGCTCGACCGCATGTGGAACATCACCACCAACGACCTGACGGCCTCGGAGAAGCTCGCGGCCGTCCGTTCGCTGGGGCTGAAGCCGCTCCTGATGCGCGTCCCGGCGCCGCCGCAGGAGATCCGCTCGAGCACCCTGGCCAAGCTCGGCTCCCGGCACGCCAAGCAGCGTGACGCCGAGGCGATCCACCACCACTACGACGTCTCCAACCGCTTCTACGAGTGGGTCCTGGGCCCGTCCATGGCCTACACCTGCGCCGTCTTCCCCTCGGAGGAGTCGACGCTGGAGGAAGCGCAATACGCCAAGTTCGACCTGGTGGCCCGCAAGCTCGGCCTCGAGCCCGGCATGCGACTGCTCGACGTCGGCTGCGGCTGGGGCGGCATGGTCATGCACGCCGCCAAGCACTACGGCGTCAAGGCCCTCGGCGTCACCCTCAGCAAGCAGCAGGCCGAATGGGCCCAGAAAGCGATCATCGACGCCGGGCTCCAGGATCTGGCCGAGGTCCGCTTCATGGACTACCGCGACGTGGTCGAGACGGGCTTCGACGCGGTCAGCTCCATCGGTCTCACCGAACACATCGGCAAGCACAACCTCCCGTCCTACTTCTCGTTCCTGAACAGCAAGCTCAAGGCGGGCGGCCGCCTGCTCAACCACTGCATCACCCGGCCGACCGGCACCGAGAAGACGTTCAACAAGGGCGGCTTCATCAACCGCTACGTCTTCCCCGACGGCGAGCTGGAGTCGGTCGGCTACCTGGTCAGGCAGATGGAGGACCTCGGCTTCGAGATCCGCCACGAGGAGAACCTCCGCGAGCACTACGCCAAGACGCTCCGGCACTGGTGCGACAACCTCGACGCCAACTGGGCCGATGCGGTGCAGGAGGTGGGCATGGGCACTGCCCGCGTCTGGGCGCTGTACATGGCGGGCTGCATCGTGGGCTTCGAACGCAACAAGGTGCAGCTGCACCAGGTGCTGGGGGTCAAACTCGACTCGGAGGGACGCTCCGGGGTCCCGCTGCGACCGTCGATCGACTGGCCCTAGAGCTTTCCGGTGTGAGGGGTTCTGGCCGGCCCCTCACACCAAAGGCCCTCCGCTTCGCTCCGGACGTTCTTCCAGGCGGGCTGACGCCCGCCCCCTGAAGGACCTCGCTCCGCTCGGACGCTCGTCCTGAACGCTTCGCCGGACCGGCTAGATGTGTCGGCCAGGGCGAGATAGACCACCGGGATACCGAGTTGGAGACTCAGGTCGTGCCGCTCAGGGGACGACCAGCGAATTGCAGGCAGTGCGATCCAGCCGTACCGATTGATCGTCCTCGTCAGGCCATTCGTTCTGGAGGTAGAGGCGTACGAGCGCGGCGTGGGACAGCGGCGTCCCGGGATCCGTGACCTCGCCGTTGGTGGTGTAGTCGAGCAGCAGAACCTCCTGCTCGTCGGCGAGGCCGCGGAGGCGTTCGATCAGGTCGGTGGTCTTGTTCTCCAGGACCCACCGGTAAGCGGGCAAGTAGATGCGACGTCTTGCCGTCTCGTATCCCAGCAACCGCTCCCCACGTAAGCCATCGCGGTGGCCTCGCACTTGGCCGTATCTGCGGACGGTGCGCTTGAGGCCGACCATGGTGGTGATGTCCAGCTTGGTGAGGTCGACGTCCGTGGTTTCGAAGACCTTGAGTGCCTGCCAGATTCCTTCGACCGACTGACCGGTGACGCCGGGCGTCTGCGGCACCGTGATGCCGCCGTGCGGATAGAACGGGCTCAACCGCACCCATGGCTCAGCCGCCTTGGAGGTGACGTCAATGATCTGAGCTCCGGGAAGGCCTTGGCGAGCGAGGCCGCCGAACGACGACGGCTGGCGATCCGGATCGGCACGAGGACATCCCTTCCGAACTCTTGGCGGCAGAGCCCAGCATGCCGGACGGCGCCGACAATCCCGGTAGATCATCAGCGGTCCACTTCCGCAGGACGTCGGCGGGGAAGCCGGCCGGTGTGTTGTCCGCGGTCATGACGGCATACCGGTCGGATTGTTGGCGAGCACACAGGCGACGGGCGGGTCGAGCTCAAGGGTCTCGACCCGGAGATGGGTGAAGCCGGCCTGGGTGAGCAGGTTCTGGAGTTCTTGGGCGGCTCGGGCTGTGGTGTCCCGGGTGGCACCGGGGCAGCGGGGCTGGCTGACGAGCGCGATGCGTCCTGCGGGGCGGAGCAGTCGGCGTAGCTCGCGGAGCCGTTCCACCGGGTCGGGCCAGAACCCTGCGGAGTTGACGGCGAGGATGGCGTCGAGCGGATCGCCGAAGCTCGGCAACCGCTCCACGGAGGCGTGCGTGAGGTGCACGCGGTGGGCGCGGACGGCGGCGGCGTTGCGGCGGGTGGCCCGCCGGACCATGGCCCGTGAGTGGTCGATGCCGTAGACGTGGCCCCGGGTGGCGCGGCCGGCGAACTCGGCGATGGCGACGCCGGGACCGAAGCCGATCTCGAGCACCCGGTCGGTGGGCCGTACGTCCAGCAACGACACCGCCCAGATGTTGCGCTGCCGGTTGGACGGGCGATGGGCGAACATCCAGCCGTTCGCCCACCCGACGATGCCCCGGGGGTGATGGGCCTGGCTCACCAGGTATCTGATCACGCGTTGCTTGAGAGATCGCATGATCGCAGTCAACGGCTTCAAGTACGCTTGAAGTCAATGGATGAACAGCTGACGATTGGTGAGCTGGCGAACCGCACCGGTGTCGCCACCTCCGCCCTGCGCTACTGGGAGGAGCTCGGCCTGCTCCCGGCGCCGGCCCGCGTCTCCGGCCAACGGCGTTATCCGCCATCGGCGGTCGGGCTGGTGGGCGTGGTGGTGATGCTGCGAGATGTCGGTTTCACGCTGCGGGAGATCAAAGCGTTCATCGCGTCTCGTTCGCCGACCGGCGACGGCTGGCGGGAGCTGTACCAACGCAAACTCACCGAGCTGGATCAACGGATTGCCCAGGCGCAGGTGGCGCGCACTGCCATCGCCCATGGCCTGGCCTGCCCGCACAAGGACATCTTCGAGTGCCCTAACTTCGTCGGCGGGATCGCGGCGCATTTGGCGGGAGCTTCTCTCGAAGAGGCTCACGAAGCGGTTCATTCACACTGACCCGCCGTCGCCAGGAGCGCTCGGCGTAGGTCCGGACGGTGGTCTCAAGCTCGCGTACCAGGCGAGCTCGGCCGTCAGCGGAACCGGCGGAAGAACTCCCGTACATCGTCGACCAGAAGGTCGGGTGCCTCCATGGCGGCGAAGTGCCCGCCGCGGCTGAACTCGGTCCAGCGCACGACGTTGTGGTCGCGTTCGGCGAGGGGCCGAAGGGTGAGGTCGTTGGGGAACACCGCCACCGCGGTCGGCACCGATGACCGCGCCTGGACCTGACCCCAGCTGCGGGCACCTTCGTAGTAGATGCGGGCCGCGGATCCGGCCGTGCCGGTCAGCCAGTACACCGAGACGTCGGTGAGGATCAGGTCGCGGTCGATGGCGTCTTCGGGCAGGTCGGCGCTCGGATCGGTCCACTCCTTGAACTTCTCGACGATCCACGCGAGCTGTCCTACGGGTGAGTCGGTGAGGGCGTAGGAGATCGTCTGCGGCCGGGTCGACTGGACGATGGCGTACCCGGCCATGTCATGGCTCCAGGTCGACATGAGCCCGAGGCGGGCCTGGTCGGCCTCGGTGAGGCCGGCCAGCTCGGCCGGATCGCCGGAGGGGAAGGTGCCCAGGTTGTTGACATGTATCCCGATCACGTGGTCGGGGTCGATGCGACCCAGTTCGGGGGAGACGATCGCCCCGGTGTCCCCGCCCTGCGCGCCGTAGCGGTGGTAGCCGAGGCGTTCCATCAGCTCGGCCCAGGCGCGGGCCACCCGGCTGGTGTCCCAGCCCGGGGCGGCGAGCGGGCTGGAGAAGCCGAAGCCCGGCAGCGACGGGGCCACCAGGTGGAAGGCGTCGGCGGGGTCTCCGCCATGGCTCGCCGGGTCGGTCAGGGGGCCGATGATCTTCATGAACTCCACGACCGAGCCGGGCCAGCCATGGGTGATGACGAGCGGCAGCGCTTCCGGCTCCGGCGAACGGACGTGCAGGAAGTGCACGGTCTGTCCGTCGATGTCGGTGGTGAACTGCGGAAACTCGTTCAGTCGCGCCTCATGGGCGCGCCAGTCGTAATCGGTACGCCAGTAGGCGGCCAGATCCTTCAGGTAGCCCAGCGGCACCCCGGCCTCCCAGCCGGCGCCGGGCAGTCCGTCCGGCCAGCGGGTTTGGTCGAGCCGGTGATGCAGGTCGTCGAGGCGATCCTGGGGAATCTTGATCTCAAATGCGGTGATCTCTTCGCTCATGTCGCACACGCTACGAGCAAGCTAGGACGGTTTCTGTCCTAGGAGCAGTAATCTGCGGAACATGTTGGAAACGTCCGCCCGGTTGCTGCAACTGCTCTCCCTGCTGCAGACCCCGCGCGATTGGACCGGCGCCGACCTGGCTCAGCGCCTCGAGGTCGACGTGCGGACCGTGCGCCGCGACATCCAGAAGCTGCGCGACCTCGGCTACCCGGTGCACGCAACCCCTGGCGCGGCCGGCTACCGGCTCGGCGCCGGAACGAAGCTCCCGCCGCTGCTGCTCGACGACGAGGAGGCCGTGGCCGTCGCCATCGGGCTGCGCACCGCCGCCAGCGGTACGGTCAACGGCATCGAGGAGACCTCGCTACGCGCACTGGCCAAGCTCGAACAGGTGCTGCCGTCGCGCGTACGGCACCGGGTCAACCTGCTGCACTCGGTCACCGTGACGCTCCCCACCGGCGGCCCCACCGTGGACCCGGACGTGCTGACCGGCGTCGCCGCCGCCTGCCGGGAGCACGAACGACTCCGCTTCGACTACCGGAGCCACGACGGCACCGACTCGGTACGCGAAACCGAACCGCACCGGCTGGTCCACACGGGCCGGCGCTGGTACCTGGTGGGCTGGGACACCGACCGGGGTGACTGGCGGACCTACCGGGTCGACCGGATCCGTCCCCGCATCCCCACCGGCCCTCGCTTCACGCCCCGGCAGGCACCCGACGTCGACCTCGCCGGCTACCTCGCGCTCGGCGTCTCCACCGCCCCTTACCGCTACCAGGCCCGGATCACCCTGTACGCCTCGGCCGAGACCGCCGCCGAACGGATCCCGCCCACCGTCGGTGTCATCGAGGCCGTCGACCCGGACAGCTGCCTGCTCCATACCGGATCCAACTCACTCGACGAACTCGCCATCTACGTCGCACTGTTCGGCTTCCGCTTCCGGATACACCAGCCACCCGAACTGATCGCCCACATCCGAGATCTCACCGCCCGGCTCGCCGACGCCATCGACTGACTCAGATCATTTCCTGGAGCACGTCGTCGACCGGTGTGGCGCCCACGCCGAGAATCTTCTCGGTCTCGGAGTAGTCGACGACGAACGGGTGGCCGGGCTTGGTGAGCACTTCGTGCAGTTCCGCCCAGAACGGCTCAGTGAACGCGAGCAGGGCCAGATCGCGTTCGGTCATCTCTTCCATCCGGGGCTTCGGCGCCCCCGCCAGCTCGGCGAGCCGCCCGGCCAGTTCCCGCACCGACAGGGTCGAGGTGGGCGCGTGCCAGGCCCGGCCGTACGCCTGCTCGTCGCGGCCGGCGGCGACCAGCGTGCGTGCGGTGTCGCCGATCGCCGAGTAACTGTGCGGCAGGTCGAGTTCCTGCGGCACCAGGGCGAGCCTGCCGTCGAGAACCTGCCGCTGCACCATGAGGCTGAACACCGAGAACGCGCCGGCGCCGTAGAACTGACCGGCCCGCACCTCGGTGACCTTCACCCCCGAGGCGGCGGCTTCCTCCCAGACAAGCGCCCTGGCCCGCCCCTTGGGCCCGGTCGCGGCCAGCGGGAAGTCCGGCTTGATCGGCCCGTCCACCGGCCCGTAGGCGTAGAGGTTGCCGAGCATGACGTAGGCGACGCCCGTCCGCCGCACCGCGGTGAGCAGCGACGCCGAGATGATCGGAAACTGTTCGGGCCAGGTGTGGTATGGCGGGGCGGCGGTGGTGAACAGCGTGGTCGCCCCCTCCGTCAGCTGGGTGAGCCGATCCGTGTCGGTCGCGTCCGCGGCGACCTTTTCGATGAGCGGGTGCTCGGGCCCGCCGCCGGTCCGGCTGATCATTCGTACCCGCTCGCCGTCCTCGGCCAGCAGCAGAGCGGTCTTCGACGCGGCGGCCCCGCGACCCACGATCACGTGAAATTTCATGATGACAACGGTGCCGACTTGCGGCCTCGTAGCATAGTGGCCGGAATGCCGACTATCCGGAGGATCTGGCCATGCACCGTGTCGCCGCAGTCGTCGTGCCCCCCGTGCTGGGTTTCGACGTCTCGATCCCTCTCATGGTGTTCAACAGCGTTCCCCACTATGACGTGCGCGTCTGTACGGCGCGGCCCGGCCTGATGCCGACCGTCGGGGGCCCTGACATCGTGGTGACGGATGGCCTGGACACGGTGGAGGGCGCCGACACGGTGATCGCCGTCGGCAGTGGCGGCGAGCAGGCTCCCATGGAGACCCTCGACGCCTTGAGGAAGGCCGCGGACCGTGGCGCACGAATCGCCTCCCTGTGTACGGGTGCGTTCGTACTGGCCCAGGCCGGCCTGCTCGACGGGCGCCGCGCCACCACCCACTGGGGGCTGGCCGCCGACCTGGCCACCCGCTTCCCCTCGGTCGAGGTCCAGCCCGACCTCCTCTTCGTCGAGGACGGCGGCATCTTCACCTCGGCCGGCGCCGCCGCCGCCATCGACCTGTGCCTGCATCTGGTCAGGGTGGACTACGGCGCGGCGGTCGCCAACGCGGCCGCGCGGCTCGCGGTCGTCCCTCCCGTACGGCCGGGCGGCCAGGCCCAGTTCATCGAGACCCCGCTGCCTCCCGAGCGCGGCACCTCACTCGCCCTCACCCGGGCCTGGGCGCTCGCGCACCTCGATCGCCCGCTCACCCTGGCCGACCTGGCCGGTCACGCCAAGGCAAGCGTGCGTACCCTGACCAGGCGCTTCCACGCGGAGACCGGGCTGAGCCCGCTCCAGTGGCTGCTGCACCGGCGCATCGACCGGGCCAGAGAGCTGCTGGAGACCACCGAGCTGCCCATGGATCAGGTGGCGGAGAAGAGCGGCCTGGGCAGCGCGGACTCCCTGCGCAAGCACTTGGTCGGCCGGGTCGGGCTCACTCCCAGCGCCTATCGCGCGAGCTTCACCCGGATGCCCACTGCCACGTCCTCGTGAGCTCAGTGCTGTCGTCCATCAGGGGAGGCGCCAGTTCGCCGTCCACAGGCGAGGGCCGGTGCGGCGGTCGAGGCGGCGGAGGAACGACAGGACGCCGGACGCGCCGGTCGCCCAGGTGTAGCCGGGCTTGTCGAGGTCGTTGCCGGTGAAGACCGGTGTGGAGACCTCGCCGCCCGCGCGCATCAGCATCAGCTCGACGACCTCCTCGGCGCCCTGCCAGTAGCCGTCGTCGCCGGTGGCCATCGCCAGGTCGA
Organism: Nonomuraea sp. NPDC049269; assembly: GCF_043197155.1. NCBI lineage: Bacteria > Bacillati > Actinomycetota > Actinomycetes > Streptosporangiales > Streptosporangiaceae > Nonomuraea > Nonomuraea sp. NPDC049269. The sequence goes on along the minus strand of NZ_JBICSO010000004.1, from coordinate 806,138 downwards.
TCAGCGCCTCGCCGATGCCCGCCAGGCCACAGCACTGGGACACGACCCACGCCTGCGGTGCGATGGCCAGGCTCGCGCGGGCGCCACGCTCCGCCAGATCGAGGTAGCGGTCCTCGCCGTACGCGGTCGCCGCGTGCGCCAGCGGGCCGAGGATGCCGGAGATGCCCTGGCACCAGGACGCGCCCATGGCCTTGGCGTCCGGTCCGGTGAGCTCGCCGAGCATGGCCTCGGTGGCGGTGGCCAGCGACTCGAAGCGCTCCCTGGCCGCCTGCCCGGCGTCGTGGTCGCCGGTGGCCTCGTGGTAGGAGAGCAGGAACTCCGCGCAGCCGGCGGCGCCGTGGGCGAAAGCCATCTCCACGTTCACCCCCGAACCGGCCTGGGCCGGTGCCACCGCGTCCTTGGAGTCCGTCACCTCACCGGAGACGAGCAGCCTGGCGCATTCGGCGGCCACTTCCAGGTGGCGGGGATCCTGTTCCAGCGCGGCCAGCGAGAGGTGTCCCGCGCCGATCCCGGCGACGCCGTGCGCCTGGTCCGCGCGCTGCTCGCCCTCCAAGACGATCGGCCCAGGATCCGGCAGTTCGGGGACGGCGGTCAGCCGCGCGGCGGCGAGGAACAGCGCCGTTCCGGTTCGGCCGAAGTAGAGCGCCGGGGGGAGCGCGGTGGGCGGCATGACGCGGGCCGTCCAGCGAGCCAGGTCGGCGGCGACGGCCTTGGCCTCGGGGTGGTGCAGCAACTCCATGCCGACGCCGGCCGACCCACCGTAGACGTTCGTCACCGGCGGGCTCGACGTGCGGTCCGCCGGGCCGTCCATCAGGCCCTCGGCGAACCGTACGCATGCGCGGGTGGTGTGGTCCAGGACCCGCGACAGCAGATCACCGGTGAACCGCACCCCGTCGGATCGCGACACCGTACGGCCCGACGGCCCGGCTCCGGCCCTCATGTCGGCCGCGGCCGACACACGCTCCCCGGCGTCGAGGCTCAGCAGGCGTGGCAGCAGCCCGATGACGCCCGTCGTGACGCCGGGGAACATCCGCGCCAAGCACATCAACGTCCGTTCGACGTTCCGGGCCTGGTCGGAGTCGATCATGATGGGGTTCATCCCGGTCGCCGCGAAGAACAGCGTCGCCCCGAGCGAGAAGTAGTCGTCGGCGGGTTCGGAGGGGTGATCCGCCTGCTGTCCGGGCACGCTGTAGCCACGGCTCCACCCGGGAAGCTGCAGCCCCTCGTACCTGCTGTTGCCGAAGTCGATCAGCGTGCAGCCGCCGTCCTCGCCGAGCACCACGTTCTTGGGGGAGAAGTCCCTGACGACGACGCCGCGCGCGTGCACGGTGTCCAGCACCTCCAGCAACCGGCCCGCCAGCGCGGCGAGGTTCCTGCCGCCGCTGTCCTCGGTGGGGTCGCCGTCCTCGGTGAAACGGCCCCGCTCGCCGACGAACCGGTTGAGGTCCAGGCTGCCGGCGTCGGTCATGACCAGGAACTCGTCGTCGCCGTGCCGGAAGTGGTCGATCGGCGTGGGGACGCCCGCGACGCCGTCCAGGGCCTTGAGGATGCGCAGCTCGTTGCGCAGGTACATGCGCAGGTCCCAGCCTTCGGCGTTCTCGCCCACGTAGGCGCGGGACTCCTTGACCACGACCGGCCGGCCGTCGGCGTCCTCGGCCCGGTAGACGTTGCCGCGCGGGCCGCGCATGACGCCGGACGTGAGGCGGTACCGGTTGCCTATCAGCTTGGCGGGCGCCTCAGGCCTGTCAACGCTCTCCCGGGACGGGCCCGGGACGCCGCCCTGCGGGCGGAACGGGTCGGTCGCCCACGGCGGGCAGGAGAACTCGGGTCCTGCCGCGCCCGGCAGGTGCTCGCCGTCGGGAGCGACGATGATCAGCTCGAAGTCACCGTTCTCGTCTACGCGGTACTGCGGGGCGAAGGGGGCGTACCGGTAATAGACCGGTGCGTCGGGGCGCACTCTGCGATCGCTGACGATGCGCGGCGCGGTCAGCCCCGCCAGTGCCTCGGCCAGCCGGTGGCCGAGGGGGACGACCTCGTCCGGCTGCGGGTAGATGGTGATGGCCTTGCCGACCGCGCCTGGGTCGAGGTCTCCGGAGTTGAGTTCAGCGAGCTTGCCGGGCGAGCAGGCGACCTTGAAGTCGCACGACACGTCGGCCAGGACGGGCAGGACCCGGTCGAGCGTGGCGGCCAGGGTGCCGGGACGGGCGGAGACGTGCAGCTTCCAGCCCTGGTTGGGCGTCGTCGCACGCGGGTCGTGAACACTGACCCAGGTGTCGCCCTCGTAGATTTCCCTATTATTCGAATCGGCAAAATGGGTAAGGGTGACAACCACATTTACTGTCAACGGGATAACCCTTCTGCGCCGGGGCGGCCGGATGCTCCAAGAAAGGCCACCGGAAGTGCGCCGATGGCCTTTCCGCCGCGTTGCGGAACAAGTCGTGCGTCGCCGTGGACGCCGAACGCGTTACCGCGCGATTACACGATCGAAGGGCAGCAGGGGAATGTCGAGCACACGGTGCGCTTGCAGGTGTTGACGCAAGCCTGCGGGCCGTGGAGCAGTGCGGTGAGCTCGCCTTCGAAGTCGATGGCGAGGTCCTCGTACTCCAGAACGCCCGCGTCGCGGGGCTCAAGCGTAAGAACGGACATGAGGGCTCCTTCCTTGGCCACCGGTAGGTGGCCGACGGTGGATTCGAGCCTCGGGACGGCACTGGGTAGGTGCCGTTACCCGCGCCCTGACCGCGATAGGAATCGCCTGTCGCGGCCAAACGGACGCATTATGTGCATATTTCACCAACCATGTCCAGACGCCACTCAACAAGTGCCAGGTCGCACCGCCTCCGGAACAAATCATTTACAACAGGGCTTTACGCTGACACATTGGTCACCTAGATTGGCTAGGTGATCTGGTCACCCGCATGAAGTCGTTCTGGAAGAAGCGAACCCCGGACGTTCCGGCGGACAGGTCGGGACTGGCGGTCGCCTACTGGGAGAGCCACGACGACGAACTCCTGACGGCGAGCCTGTCGAAGATCGCGCGCCGCCTGCCGTACCTGGTGATGTCCGCGTTGCGGATGGCATGGGAGGCCCACCGCCGCGACACGATCATCGCGCTGGCCGGAAACCTGGTGGCCGGCGTCTTCACCGTCTACGGCCTGGTCGCGACCTCCGACGTGCTCGCCTCGCTGTTCGCCGGCGGGCCGACGCCCGAGCGCATCCGGGCGGCGCTGCCCTCGCTGGCGCTCGTCGCTGCCGCCGCCGGGCTGCGCGGCACGCTGCTGACCGCCGCCACCTGGGCCCAGGCGCGGCTGAAAGTACAGGTCGAACGGCTGGCCGAGACGCGGCTCTTCGAGCTGACCACCCAGGTGGAGCTGACCGCGTTCGACGACGACGAGTTCCACAACGCGATGCGCAGGGCCCGCGACAGCGGCGTGCCCGACGCCGCGGGCGTGGTCGAGGCGACGGTCGCCGTGATCGGCGGAGCCATCGGTGTGCTGGCCTCGGCCGTGGCGCTTGGCCTCATGCACCCGCTCCTGACACCGCTGTTGCTGGTCACGGTCGTGCCCGCGGGCTGGGCCGCGATACGGGCGGCACGCCTGCAGTACCAGGCGTACTACCGGCTGTCGGCCGCGCGGCGGCGCAAGTTCATGCTGTCGGACCTGATGGCCGAGCGGCTGCCCGCCGCCGAGGTGCGCGCGTTCGCGCTGCGCGACTTCCTGCTCGGCGAGTACGGGAACGTCGCCGACCTCGAACAGGATGTGCAACTCGACGTCGCGCGCCGCCGCGCCGTCACCAAGGCCGCCGGCGACCTGCTGACCGGCGCCGCGACCGTCGCCGTCTACGCCGCGCTCGCCGGGCTGCTGGCCCTCGGCGTCATCCCGCTCGCGGTGGCGGGCGCGGCCGTGCTGGCCATCCGCGCCGGCCAGATGTCACTTGCCGCGCTGGTGCAGATGATGAACCGGCTGTACGAGGCGGGCCTCTACTTCGGCGACTACCTGTCGTTCCGCGCGCTGGCCGCCTCGCGCGTGCGACAGCCATCCGGTACGGCGGCGCCGGAACCGTCCGGGCGGCTGACCGCCGACCAGGTGACGTTCAGCTACCCGGGGGCGAGCGGCCCCGCGCTCACCGGGATCAGCGTCTCGGTGGGGTTCGGCGAGGTCATCGCGCTGGTCGGCGAGAACGGCTCCGGCAAGACCACGCTGGCCAAGCTGCTGGCCGGGCTGTACCGGCCGGACTCGGGGACGATCCGCTGGGACGGCGCCGACCTGGCCGACCTCGACACGCGCGGGCTCATCTCGGTGATCGCCCAGGACCACACCCGATGGCCGCTGACCCTCCGCGAGAACATCCTCATGGGCCGCCCGCTGGACGAAGAGCGCCTGGCCGCCGCCGCGGCCGCCGCCGGGGCCGACGAGGTGGTGGCGGGGCTGGCACAAGGGTACGACTCGCTGCTCGACCAGCGCTTCCGAGGTGGCCACGACCTGTCGGGCGGGCAGTGGCAGCGGATCGCCGTGGCCCGTGGCTTCTATCGCGACGCCGCCCTGGTGATCTTCGACGAGCCGACCTCCGCGCTGGACGCGCGCGCCGAACACGCCCTGTTCGAGCGCATCCGCAAGCACGCCGACGGCCGCTCCATCGTCCTCATCACGCACCGGCTCGCCAGCGTCCGGTACGCCGACCGCATCTACGTCCTCGACCACGGGCGGGTGGCCCAGCAGGGCACGCATGCCGAGCTGATGGAGAAGGGCGGCTCCTACGCCGACATGTACACCCTCCAGGCCCAGGCCTACCGGGAGGCGGTCACATGACCGCTTGGCGCGATGCTCCCGTGAGACGCTCCGGGGCGGTCCGGTGATCATTCTGACGTCGGCCTATGCGGCTCTGATCGCGGTGCTGCTGTACGCGGCCGTGAGCAAGGCTCGTGACCTGTCAGGATTCGCCGCCGATATCGCGGGTTACCAGCTGATCCCGCAGCGGCTCACGGTCGCCGCCGCCGTCGTGGTGGTGGGTGCGGAGCTGGCGGCGGCCGGGCTGCTCACCGCGCCACCCACCCGGCGCTGGGGCGCACTCCTCGCGGCGGTGCTGTTCGCCGCCTTCCTCGCCGCGATGGCGTCCGTGCTGCGGCGCGGGCTGAGCGTCGGTTGCGGCTGCTTCGGCGACCGCGATCTCGTCGGCCCCGCCACCGTGACCCGTACCGGCCTGCTCGCGGCGCTGGCGGTCATGGCCGCCGTCGCGGGAGCTTCTCCGTTCAGCTTTGTCCACCTGCTGGTGGGAGCGGCGTACCTCGCGCTGACCTTCTTGCCGGGTCGGCTGATCGGAGCAGCGGAGCGCGGCCGCGTCGGCCCCCGCCCCGGCACCCACTGGGATGTGACCCCACAGTCCGCGGCCCTTACCCCGGAAAAGCTCGGCGTCCTGTACGCCCTGATCGCGCCGACGTGTGGTGTCTGCAGCGCCATGCTGCCCGCCTTCGTCGCGGCGGAGCGGGTGGACGTCGTCCTGGTGAGCGCCGCGGAGGAGGGGCAGGTCCGCGACTACCTGGCCGCGCACGAGGTCTCATTGCCGCTGGTGATCGATCCGGGGGTGTTCGACCGTCACGGCATCCCCTGGCCGCCGTACGCGGTGCTGACGGACCGGCAGGGCGTCGTCCTGGCGGCAGGCGGCGCGGCCGAGCCCGGCGCGCTCAACGCCCTGCTCGGCAACCTCCCAGCCTGAAGCCCCTCTAAGGGACGACGTCGAGCAGGGCGATCGCGTCCAGTACGTCGGTCACCTCGTGGTCGGCTCCCGGGGACAGCCCGGGGGACAAGCCGCGGTCGATCCAGATCGTGCGGAGGCCCGCGCTCCGCCCGCCCGCCACGTCCTTCTCCACGTCGTCGCCCACCATCCAGTCGCCGTCCGCCAGCGTGGTGCCGCAGCGCTGGGCGGCGATCTCGAACAGTTCGGCCGCCGGCTTCCTGACGCCCTCGGCGTCGGAGATGGCCCAGCCGTCCACCCGGTCCACCAGGCCGCTGTGGTGGATCTTGCCGGACTGGTTGTCGGTCATGCCGTTCGTCACGATGCCCACCATCCAGCCGGACAGGCGCAGCCGATCGAGGGACTCCAGTACGGCCGGCCGGCAGGTGACGAGCTGTGGCAGGCGTTCCCGGTAGCCGCGCCACAGCGAGTCCGCCGACTCGGCGAGCGCGAACCGCTCGCGGACGTGGGTGAAGAAGGTGCTCATCGGTAAGGAGCCGTCGGCGTCCAGCTCGATCATCCAGGCCACGTCCTCCGAGCCCAGCCCCCTGTCGGCGGCGAACTCGGCGGCCCAGCGACGGAAGGCGTCGAGGCGGTCGATCAGGGTGTTGTCCAGGTCGAAGAGCGCCAGCACGGCTCAGCCCTTTCTGCTGTTGACGAGCTCGTCCGTCGCCTCCTGATAGGCGGCCGCGGCCCGATGGAAGAAGTCGAACAAGATCGCTGACTCCTCCTCAGAATAGCCACTCAGCAGCTCGCCGAGCCGCCGCCGAGTGCCGGCCAGGACCTCGTCCAGGGACTCCGGTTGGCCGGCGGCCTCCACGATGACCTTGCGCCGGTCCGCCGGATCCGGGACCCGGCGGACATGGCCTCCCTTTTCCAGGCGGTCGATCAAGCGGGTGGTGGCGCCCGTGGTGAGGCCCGTCTGGGCGGCCAGTTCGCCCGAAGTGAGCGGGCCCGCCAGGTCGAGCAGATTGAGCGCGTAGTAGTCGGTCGCGTTCAGGCCGGCCGCCTCGGCGCTCGCCAGGCTGTTGAGCACCATCGCGCTCAGGTAGCGGCGGAAGACCGCGCTCGGGTCTGTTGACACTGCGAACCCTCTTCTCTAATCTAATATCTGCAAGAAAGCAGATAAACCTTAAATGCAGACACTGCATTGAGTAAGCTATCAGAGGGGTAGAGGATGAACACCACGCGCGACGCCCAGCAGGCCATCCGGGAGCTGTTCACGGCCATGGAGGACGCCTGGAACCGGGGCGACGGCGACGCCTACGCCGCCTGCTTCACCGAGGACGCGAGCTACACGGCGTTCTTCGGCGCCGTCTACCGTGGCCGCGCCGACATCGCGGGCGGGCACCAGGCGCTGTTCGACAGCGTGCTCAAGGGCACCAGGATGTTCAACGAGATCGTCGAGGTCCGCCTCTACGGCACTGACACGGCCGTCGTGCTCGGCCGGGGCGACGTGGCCAAGAAGCGGCCGGGCAAGCTGCCCAAGGTGCAGACGTACACGCTGGTCCGCGACGCCGACGGCCGGTGGCGCATCGCCGCCTTCCAGAACACCAAGCGCAACCGGCTGATGGAGGGCATCACGTTCAAGGTCACCCCGGCCGCCGCGCCGCGCCGGTCATGAGATCAACGGCTGTGTGCCCGGTCGTCACTCACCGGCCACTTTGCCGGTTTATCGTTCCCGGCATGCTGACGCGCAGATTATTCGCGAGTGCCCTGGCCGTCCTGACCGGTGGTACGGTCGCCGTCGTGCTGCTCCAGCCCCACGCCGCCACGGCCGAGCGCCGCGCCCAGGCTCCCGTCGTCATCGGTCACCGCGGCGCCAGCGCCCACCGTCCCGAGCACACGCTGCTCTCGTACGAGGCGGCCATCGCGATGGGCGCCGACTACATCGAGCCCGACCTGGTCTCCACCAAGGACCACATCCTGGTGGCCAGGCACGAGAACGACATCACCGGCACCACCGACGTGGCGGCGCATCCAGAGTTCGCCGACCGGCGCACCACCAAGACGGTCGACGGGCGGCCGATCACCGGCTGGTTCACCGAGGACTTCACACTGGCCGAGCTGAAGACGCTGCGGGCCAAGGAACGCGTGCCCGACCTGCGGCCCGACAACACGGCCTTCGACGGGGTGGCGGAGATCCCGACGTTCGAGGAGGTCGTGCGGCTCGCGCAGCGCCACGGGGTGGGCGTCTATCCCGAGACCAAGCATCCGACGTACTTCGACTCCATCGGCCTGTCGCTGGAGGAGCCGCTGCTCGACATCCTGAACGCCAACCACGTGCGCAAGGCGTACATCCAGTCGTTCGAGACCGCGAACCTGCGGGAGCTGCGCAAGAAGACCAGGCTGCCGCTGATCCAGCTCATCACGTTCGGTGGGGCGCCGTACGACTGGGTCGCGGCCGGCGATCCGCGCACTTATGACGACATGGTGAAGCCCGAAGGGCTGCGCGAGGTGGCCTCGTACGCGAACGGGATCGGTGTGGACACCCGCCGCGTCGTGCCGGTGGGCGCGGACGGCAAGCTGACGGAGCCCACCACGCTCGTCGCGGACGCCCACCGCAGGCGGCTGGACGTGCACGTCTGGACCATCCGCAACGAGAACTCCCAGCTCCCCCTCGACTACCGGCTGGGTAACCCAGCCAGCCCCGCGTTCCCGCGCGCCACCGGCGACGTGATGGGCTGGCTGACCAGGCTGCTCGACCTGGGCGTGGACGGCGCATTCTGCGACGACCCGGCGATGGGCCGGGCCGTCGCCGCGCAGCGGTCCCGATAGGCGGGAACCAGGCTGGAGAACAGGGCTACCTGAGCTCGCGCTTGAGGATCTTGCCTGTGGCGGTCATCGGCAGCGCGTCGCGGAACTCCACGACGCGCGGGTACTTGTAGGCCGCCATGTTCTCCTTGGCCCAGGCGATCAGCTCCTCCTCGGTCGTGGTCGAGCCGGGGGTGCGGATCACGTACGCCTTGATCTCCTCGCCGTGCGACTCGTGCGGCACGCCCACGACGGCCGCCAGCGAGACGGCCTCGTGCGTCATGAGGACCTCTTCGAGCTCGCGCGGGTACACGTTGAACCCGCCGCGGATGATCATGTCCTTGGAGCGGTCGATGATCGAGTAGTAGCCGTCGGCATCGCGGGTGGCGATGTCGCCCGTACGGAACCAGCCGTCCCGCAGCACGTCGGCCGTCGCCTCGGGGCGCCCGTAGTAGCCCTTCATGATGTTGTGGCCGCGGATCGCGATCTCGCCGGGCCCCTCGCCCTCGACGGTCTTCCAGTCGCCGTCGATCAGCTTCATCTCGACGCCCCAGATCGGGGTGCCGACCGTGCCCGGCTTGGTGGGCCGGCCGAGCTGGTTGAAGCTGGCCACCGGGGAGGTCTCCGACAGGCCGTAGCCCTCCAGGATGCCGAGGCCGAACGTCTGCTGGAAGTCCTTCAGCACCTCGACGGGGGAGGACGCCCCGCCCGCGACGGCGATCCGCAGCGTGGTGGGCACGTCGGCCCCCTCGGCGTGGATCGAGGTGAGCATGCCCCAGTACATCGTCGGCACCCCGGCGAAGAACGTGACGCCCTCCTTGCGCATGAGGGCGACCGCCTCGCCCGGCTCGAAGCGGGGCATCAGCACGACGGTGGCGCCGCGCAGGAAGCCGGTGTTCATGACGACGGTCTGGCCGAAGGAGTGGAACAGCGGCAGCACCGCCAGATAGGTGTCGCCCCCGTCGCCGCGCGGGAACATCTTGTCGCTGGCCATGGCGTTCAGCAGCATGTTCTGGTGGCTGAGTTCGGCGCCCTTGGGCTGGCCGGTGGTGCCGGAGGTGTAGAGGATCACGGCGGTGTCGTCGGGCGCCGTCTGCACGGTCTCGAACTCGCCGGGCATGCCGCCGAGCGCCGCCCAGATCGACTCGCCGTACTCCGACTCGGTCGCCAGCGGCGTGGCGGGCAGCACGAACAGGTGCTCGCAGCCCTCGGCCCCCTCGAACCCGGCCTTGCCCCGCTCGCCCAGCGGCAGCTCGGGCGTGCCCTCGAAGCAGAACAGCGCCTTGGCGTCGCTGTCGTCGAGGTGGTAGGCGATCTCGCGCGACTGCAGCAGCACGTTGAGCGGCACCACCGTCGCCCCCGCCTTGAGGATGCCGTAGTAGACGAAGGGGAAGTACGGCAGGTTCGGGCAGGCGAGCGCGACCTTGTCGCCCTTGGCGATGCCACGAGAGACGAGCAGGTTCGCCACCTGGTTCGCCACTGTGTCGATCATCGAGTACGGCAGCCGCATGTCACCGAAGACGATGGCGGTGCCGTCGGGGGTGTTCCTGGCGCTGTCCTCCAGGACGATCGACAGGTTGAGCATGAGCGCCTTCCTCCCTGTATGCGGCTTGCGGCGCCATCATCGCAGCAAGGACATACCGACCGGTAGGTGCAAACTCCATAACCTGCCGAACTCCGCTGGACGCGGCCCACCATGGGTAACACTGGGGGCAGATAGGTGTATGGACGCCGTAGTCCGCCTGGAGTAAGCAAGTACCAGATTACTTACCCCTGGGAGGGGCGCGATGGAGTACGACTACGTGATCGTCGGGGCGGGGTCGGCGGGGTGCGTCCTGGCCAACCGGCTGTCGGCCGATCCAGGGGTGTCCGTGGCGCTGGTCGAGTCGGGCGGGCAGGACGACAAGCTGGAGATCCGCATGCCCGCGGGCTTCGCCAAGCTGTTCAAGACCGACTACGACTGGAACTACTCGACCGCCAAGCAGAGCGAGATGTCCGGCCGGGAGCTCTACTGGCCCAGGGGCCGGGTGATCGGCGGCTCCTCGTCGCTCAACGCGCAGATGTGGGTGCGCGGCTGCCAGCGCGACTACGACCAGTGGGGGATCCCCGGCTGGACCTACGAAGACGTCCTGCCGTACTTCACCAAGGCCGAGCACCGCGTAGGCAGCAACGGCGGCGGCGCGTACGGCACGGCGGGCCCGCTGTTCATCTCCGAGCTGCGCAGCCCCAACGTCACCACCGCGGCCTTCCTCAAAGCCTGCGGCGAGCTCGGATTAGAGCGGCTCGACGAGCTCAACGGCCGCTCCAACGAGGGCTACAGTCCTACGCCCGTCACGCAGCACCGCGGCCGGAGGTGGAGCGCCGCCGACGCCTACCTGCGCCCGGCGCTGAAGCGGCCCAACCTGACGGTGATCACCGGCGCGACCGTGGACCGGGTGGTCTTCGAGGGCACGCGGGCCGTCGGCATCGAGCACGGCGGCGGCGCGCAGGTCAGGGCCAAGCGGGAGGTCATCCTGTCGGCGGGCGCGATCGGCTCGCCGTACCTGCTCATGCGCTCGGGCGTCGGCGCGGCCGACGAGCTGCGCGACGCGGACGTGACGATCGTGCGGGACCTGCCGGAAGTCGGCAAGAACCTGCAGGACCATCTGTCGACGGGTGTGTACGTGCAGTCCAAGCAGCCGGTCACGCTGACCAAGGCGGAGTCGATCGGCAACCTGCTCCGCTACATCGTGCTGCGCTCCGGCATGCTCACCACGAACGTCGGCGAGGCGGTGGCGTTCATCAGGACCTCGCCGGAGGAGCCCGCCCCCGACATCGAGCTGATCTTCGCGCCCGGCCCGTTCATCGACCACGGCCTCACGCCGCCGACCGGCCACGGGCTGACCGTCGGCGTGGTGCTGCTGCAGCCGGAGAGCCGCGGCAGGATCGGGCTGAACGGCCGCGAGGTGGTGATCGACCCCGGCTACCTGACCCAGGAGGCCGACGTCAAGCGGCTCGTCGCCGGGCTGAAGACGGCCAAACAGGTCTTCGCCACCGCCGCGATGAAGGCGTACGCGGGCGGGCCGATGGCCCCGTACGCGGGGCCGGAGAGCGACGCCGAGCTCGCCCAGTGGATCCGCGAGCGCGGCGAGACCCTCTACCACCCGGTCGGCACCTGCCGCATGGGCACCGACGCCGAGTCGGTCGTCGACCCGTCGCTCAAGGTACGCGGCCTCGACGGGCTCAGGGTCGTGGACGTGTCGATCATGCCGACCCTCAACCGCGGGCACACGCATGCCCCGGCCATCATGATCGGCGAGAAGGGGGCCGAGCTCATCGCCGAGCGCTCTTGACGTAAGTGAGCGCTTGCAGAAGGCTTGGTTCATGACGATCTCCAGTGACCTGGACATCTCGCAGCTCGTGTTCTGGGGGCTGCCCCAGGCCGAGCGCATGGCGGCCTTCCGCCGGTTGCGGCAGCTCGACCAGCCGGTGTTCCTGACGGAGCAGGCTGTGCCGTTCATCAAGGGCGGCCCCGGCTACTACGCCCTCGTGCGCCACGCGGACGTCTCCGAGGCCAGCAGGAACGCGGCGGTGTTCAGCAGCGAGCCGTGCTCGAACAGCGTGCCCGACATGCCGCGCTGGCTGGCCGTGTACTTCGGGTCGATGATCAACATGGACGACCCGCGGCACGCGCGGCTGCGCAGGATCGTGTCCAGGGCGTTCACCCCGCGCATCCTGTCCAAGATGGAAGAGGACCTGGCCACGGCCGCCGCCGAGATCGTGGACCAGGCGATCAAGGAGGGTCCGGGCGACTTCGTGGCGCAGATCGCCGCCCGGCTCCCCGTCCGCGTCATCTGCGACATGATGGGGATTCCGGCCACATTTCATGACATGGTGCTTCGCCGGACCAACGTGATCCTCGGCAACGCCGACCCCGAGTACACCGGCATCGACCCCGAGTTCAGCCGCGTCAACGTGGCCCGGGGCCTGGCCAAGCTGCTGCACGCGGGCTTCTCTCTCAACCGCCTCGCCGCCCGCCTGGGCGACGAGCGGCGCAAGCATCCCACGGGCGACCTGGTCAGCCTGCTGGTCAACGGCGAGGAGCGGCTCACCTCGCAGGAGTTGGGCTCGTTCTTCATCCTGCTGGTGGTGGCCGGCAGCGAGACGACCCGCAACGCGATCGCGTACGGGCTCAAGCTCTTCACCGACCACCCGGACCAGCGGGAGTTGCTCCTTGCCGACTTCGACGGCCGCGTCACCAAGGCGTGCGACGAGATCGTGCGCTACTCCACGCCGGTGATCCAGTTCCGCCGCACGCTCACCCAGGACCACGAGATGAACGGCACGCACTACAAGAAGGGCGACAAGGTTCTGCTCTTCTACAACTCGGCCAACCGCGACGAGACGGTGTTCCAGGACCCCGACGCGTTCGACATCACCCGCGATCCGAACCCGCACGTCGGCTTCGGCGGCCCGGGCCCGCACTACTGCCTGGGCGCCCACCTGGCGCGCAGGGAGATGACCGTGATGTTCCGCGAGCTGTTCACCCGCCTGCCGGGCATCAGGGCGGAGGGGGAGCCCGACTTCCTGCTGTCCAACTTCATCAACGGGATCAAGCACCTGAAGTACACCTTCTGAGTGCCTCGGCGAGCCCTTCCTCGCCGCGCCAGGCCACGAACCCGTCCGGTCGTACGAGCAGCGTCCCGTACGGCCAGCCGTCGACCACGTGCACCGGCACGTCGAGCCCGGTCACCGGCGCCGCGGCGAACACGCAGAACGCCGAGCCGACCAGGTCGAGCGTGGAGCGGTCGCCGACCCAGACGTGCGGCAGCCGCGAGCCGGGCGAGCCGTCCAGCGTGAGCGCCACGTCCTCGGTCGAGGGCAGCTCGCTGATCGTGGCGCCGTAGCGGTAGCCCAGGTGGACGATGGGCGCGTTCACCGCGCCCGCCTCGGCACGCAGCCGGGGCGCGTCCGGGCCGCCGTCGAAGTGGAGCCTCAGGTCGCGCATCCGCAGCAGCGACTGCTCCATTGCCAGCACCGCCACCGGGCGCCGCTCGTCGTGGTAGGTGTCGAGCAGGCCGGGCGCGGCCCTGCCCGACAGTACCCAGGCGAGCTTCCACGCCAGGTTGTGGGCGTCCGCGACGCCGGTGTTGAGGCCGAAGGCCCCCGTGGGTGGTACGGCGTGCGCCGCGTCCCCGACCAGGAACACCCGGCCCAGCGACAGCCGGTCCGCCACCTGGGCGCGGCCCCGCCAGGACAGCACACTCAGGATCTCGACGTCCAGGCCGGGGTCGCCGATCGCGGTCCTGATCAGGTCGGCGGTGGGCTCCAGGCCGGTGTGGAACACCCACTCGCTCTTGCCGTCGATCGTGATGATCATGCCGGGCGCCGCCGGGTTGGTGATCTCGCAGAGGCCGAAGGTGTACTCGCCGGTGAGCCCGCTCAGATCGGCGCGGAACAGGATGTTGTTCATGGAGGGGCCGAGCACGCCGGGGCCCGACAGGCCGATGCCGAGCTCCGAGCGCACCTTGCTGCGCGCGCCGTCGGCGGCGACCAGGTAGCGGGCCCGCAGCGCGGTCCCGTCGGACAGCTGTGTGGTCACCCCCTCGCCGTCCTGCTCGACCGAGACCACGTCGGCCCCGTAGCGGACGGTCACGCCCAGGTCGCGGGCCTTGTCGAGGAGCACCGCGTCCAGCCGGTTCTGCGGGCAGGTGCCGCGGATCCGGGCCGGCGTGTAGTCCATCTTCGCGACGGTCTGGGCGCGGGTGGGGACGGTCTTGGCCAGGGCGGCCAGGTCGGCCCCCGCCAGCGTGTCAACGGTGATCTTGCCGAGGGTCATGCCGGTCATGTTGACCGCCACCTCGTTGACGGCCTCCTCCAGGCCGACCTCGCGCAGCAGTTCGGCGGTGCGCATGCCCAGGCCGGTGGCGCGCGGATGGATCTGCGGCCCCGGCCGGCGCTCGACCACCAGCGCCCGGACGCCGTGGTGCGCGAGGAACACCGCCGCGCTCAGGCCCACCGTGCCGCCTCCGGCGATGATGACGTCGTGCATGGCGCTTCCCCTTCCGGTTGTGGGAACGGTGTTCCCGTTTGTGGGAACACTGTAACCATTGTCGTACGATGGCGTCCAGAGGGGGTGGCCGGATGTCTCTGGTGTGGAATCGCGAGCCGTACTCGCCCAAGCGGCAGGCGATGAGCGTCGAGCGCGTCGTGCGCGCCGCGATCGGGATCGCCGACGCGGAGGGCCTCGACGCCCTGTCGATGCGCAGGGTGGCGGCCGAGCTGAAGTCGGGCACCACCTCCCTCTACCGCTACGTGGCGAACCGCGACGAGCTGCTCGACCTGATGGCCGACGCGGTCTGGGGCGAGGACCCGCCTCAGGAGGTCAGCGGTGACTGGCGGGCCGATCTGGCCGAGGTGGCGCGCCGGCAGCGGTCGACGCTGCTGCGCCACGGCTGGCTCGGCGCGCTGCTGGCGAGCAGGCCCTCGCTCGGCCCCAACTCGCTACGCCGCTTCGATGCGGCGCTGAAGGCCGCCGTCGCCCTGACCCCCGACATCACGCGGGCCTCCGCGGTCATGGCGCTGATCGGCGACTATGTGCTGGGGGCCGTGGCCAGGGAGCTCGCCGAGCAGGAGGCGAGCCGCCGTACGGGGATGACCGAGCAGGAGTGGCGGGCGAGCGTCGCCCCGTACATCCGGGAGGTCGTCGCGAGCGGTGACTATCCGGAGTTCGCGAGGAGTGTGGTGGAGGCCGACGACCTGGACTTCACTGATCAGTTCGAGTTCGGGCTGCGCTGTCTGCTGCGGGGGGTCGAGGAGACCGGCTGATCAGCGGGCCGGCCAGAGCCACCGGCAGCAGCGCGCCGGCCAGGGCCAGCCCGGCCGCCACGAGCAGCATCGTGCCGATTCCCGAGCTGTACGGCGCCGCCAGCACGGCCACGCCGACGGCGGTGCCGACCTGCTTGAGCGTGTTGACGATGCCCGTGGCCATGCCGACCCGGTCCATGGGCGCGGTGAGGCCGACCTGGTTGGCCACCACGTTCCCGGCGCCCAGGCCGAGACCGCCGAGGAACAGCCCGAACATGATCGGCGTCCACCGGTTCGCGGCCGGTATCGCCATCACGAGCAGCGCGCCCGCGATCAGCGCCGGGCCGACCGCGATGAGCACGCCCATCGGCCAGCGGTGCAGCACCCGGCCGATCGCCACCGGCCCGATGACGGCCGCCGCGCTGAAGGCCAGGAACCGCACCCCCGCCTCGACGGGCGTCGCCTCGAGCGGCCCCTGGACGTACAGCGTGAGATAGGTGAACGCGCCGAGCAGCGCGGCCAGCATGAGCAGTGTCGTGCCCGACCCGACCGCGAACACCCGGTCCCTGAAGAGCCCGAAGTCGACCATCGGATTGCGCCGCCGCAACTCCACGAGCACGAACGCGGCCAGCAGCACCAGCCCCGCCACCAGCAGCCACGGCAGGTCGTGGATGAGCGCCGGGATGATCGCGAACAGCGCCGCGCTGATCAGCACGATGCCCAGCGGATCGAGATGCCCCGCGCCCCGCGACTCCTCCACCCGCTGCCGTAACGCGACCAGCACGAACACGCCGATGGGCAGGTTGATCAAGAAGATGGCCCGCCAGCCGAACCCCGCCGTCAGCGCGCCGCCCACGACCGGGCCCAGCGTCATCGCCAGCCCCGACACCGCGCTGAAGATGCCGAGCGCCTTGCCGCGTTCCGGGCCCTCCGGATAGACGGAGGCGATCAGCGGCGTCGTCGTGCCGTAGAGGGCCGAAGCGCCCAGGCCCTGCACGCCCCTGGCCAGGTCGAGCAGTGGCGCGTTCGGGGCCAGGGCGCACGCCAGGGAGGCCAGGGTGAAGATGGTCACGCCGATCGCCAGCAGCCTGCGTCGGCCGTACCGGTCCGCCAGGACTCCGGCCGGCAGCAGGACGGCGGCCAGCGTGAGCGCGTAGGCGTCGACCACCCACTGCACCTCGGGCAGGCTCGCCCCCAGATCGGAGCGGATGGCGGGCAGGGCGATCGTCACAGCCGTCAGGTCGACGACCACGAGCACGATCGTGAGAGAAGCGAGTGCTAACACCCAACCTCGTCGCATAAGCGAAGTGGTACTCCAACCGGGAGCCGAATGCTAGGTTTCGCAGTCATGGAGATCAGGACTGTCCACGCCAATGGGGTGGAGTTCGCGTATCTGACCGTAGGGGAAGGGCCACTGGCCCTCTGCCTGCACGGCTTCCCCGACACGGCCCACACCTGGCGCCACCTCCTTCCGGCGCTGGCCGAGCGTGGCTACCGCGCGGTCGCGCCGTTCATGCGCGGTTACGCACCGACCGAGATCCCCGCCGACGGCGCCTACGAGGGCGGCGCGCTCGTCGCCGACGTACGGGCTCTGCACGAGGAACTCGGCGGCGACTCCGCCGCGGTGCTCGTCGGCCACGACTGGGGCGCGTTCCCCGTCTACGCGACCGCCGACCGCTTCCGCAGGTCCGTGGCCATGGCGGTGCCGCCGACGGCCGCGATGATGGCCGGGTTCCTGGAGTACGAGCAGCTCAAGCGCTCGTTCTACGTCTTCCTCTTCCAGACCGGCCTGGCCGAGACGGCCGCCGCCGCCCCCGGCTTCCTGGAAGGGCTCTGGCGCGACTGGTCTCCCGGCTACGACGCCCAGCAGGACCTGGAGTTCGTCCGCCAGAGCATCGGCGCACCGGCGAACCTGGCGGCGGCCATCGGCTACTACCGGGCGATGCTCGGCACCACCCCGCCCACCGGGCGCCACCCGGCACCGGAGCCCGCGACCACCGGGCCGATCCTCTACCTGCACGGGTCGCGGGACGGCTGCCTCGCGGCCGACCTGGTCAAGGACGCGCAGAGCCACCTGCCCGAGGGGTCGCGGACCGAGCTGGTGGCCGGCGCGGGTCACTTCCTGCACCTCGAACAGCCGGCGGAGGTCAACCGGCTCATCCTCGACTGGGTGACCTCCTGAGGACCGCGATGACTGGATGACGCCCTGAAAGGGTGAGGTGAACCATCCTGTTCACCTTGAATCCGGGCGGCTGCCAGGGCTTCGGAAGGAGCGCCACGACGATGCCGCCGACGGTCAGGACACGGTGGATCTCGCGCCACAGTCGGGCGGGGTCGCGGCGGAGGCGGCCGGTCGGGGCCACCTGACGGTCCCAGGGCGGGTTCACCAGAACCCGGTCCACGCTGCCCCCCGGCAGGGGAATCCGCCCCGCGTCGGCCACCCCCCAGGCGATGCCGCCCGCCGCGTCCGGGACGCCGCAAACGCCGCCCGCCGCGTCCGGGACGCCGCAAATGCCGCCTGTCGCGCCTGGGGCGCTGCAGACGCTGCCTGTCGCGTCCGGGGTAGCCAAGCCGCGAGCCGTGTCTCGGACGTTCATCCCGTCCGTCGCGTCGCGGGCGGCGTTGGCGGCGGCGACGTGAACGGCGTGCGGGTCGTGGTCGAGGCCGAGGAGGCGGGTGTGCGGGGCGAGCGCGCGGGCCTCGATGAGCGTCGTACCGGCTCCGCAGCAGGGGTCGAGCACCGTGGCGGCGCGGTCGAGCCGCGCCAGCCCGGCCATGGCGGCGGCCACCGGTGGATGCAGCGTCCCCGGGATCGACTCCGTCTTGTACGGCCTGCGGTGCAGCGGCCTCGGGGGCACCCGCAGCGCGATGACCGCCTGCTCGCCCTCCACCGTGACCCTCCAGGCCATCGACCCCTCGGGCGGTACCCGGCCGTCGCGGCGCGAGTGGTACGTCAGGCCCGGCGGCCGGGCGAGCTCGGCCCCGACGGCGTCCTCAAGGTCGAACCGGCTGTAGTTCCGCCGCCCGACGAACGACGCCGACACCTCCACCCCGCCGTCCGGCGCCCCGCCATCCCACAGCCCGCCATCCCACAGCCCGCCATCCCACAGCCTGCCGTCCAGTGCCCCGCACGGGCTTCTGGCGGCTCGGCCGGTGATCTGCTCGGCGCGTTTCGTCAGGCTCTCGGTGTCGATCTCGCGAGCGGCCCGCGTCAGGCGCGCAAGGGACTCCCTGTCGGGCCCGATCCCCTCCACGACGGCCGCCACCAGCAGCAGGTCGTCGGCCATCCGCAGCCCCAGCAGCTCAGGCCCCGGCTCGGCCGGCTCGAACCACACCTCACGGTGGCGCATCCCGCGCACCACCCCGAGCCCGGCACGTCGGATCTCCGCGGCCACCAGGGGCTCGATGCCACGCACCGCCCTGGCCACGGCAAGCGTATGCACGTGTCCTTCTCCCACGTCGCGACCCGGGACGGCGGCAGACCGTCCCGCATCACCGGCGGTGGGTCATCCACGCCCCGCCGGCGGGTCGCTAACGCAGGAAGAAGAAGAACGTCATGGGCCCACGCTATAGATCAACCGCCTGCCGAGGCCACCGATTTTCCGCGCGCGCCCGCCCACGCGGACGTACGGTGTACTTCGATCACGTTGACGTGCATAGGCCGCTAATCGAATGATGGTGTTTCATGGACGTGCTTGACTTCGACCTGTCGGATCGTGAGTTCTGGGCCAAGCCGATGGCGGAGCGGAGGGAGGCCTTCGACCGGCTGCGGGCGCGAGATACACCGGCCTTCTTCGCCGAGCCCGTGGTCGACTTCGCACAGCCGGGCCCCGGCTACTACGCGCTGGTCAAGCATGCCGACATCCTGGAGGCCAGCCGCAATCCGGAGATCTTCTCCTCGGGCAGCGGCGGCGCCACGAACATCCCCGACATGCCCGCCGAGTTCGCCGAGTACTTCGGCTCGATGATCAACATGGACGACCCCCGGCACGCCCGCCTCCGCCGGATCGTCTCCCGGGCCTTCACCCCCAAGATGATCAAGCAGTTCGAGGCGGACGTGAACACCGCGGCCACCAAGATCGTGGACGACCTGCTGGACACGGGTCCCGGCTGCGACTTCGTCACCCAGGTCGCCGCCCGCCTGCCCCTGAAGATCATCTGCGACATGATGGGTATCGCCGAGCGTGACTACCAGTTCGTCTACGACCGCTCGAACCTCATCCTGGGCGGCTTCGACCCCGAATACACCGGCGGCGACGTCAGCCAGGTGGTCCCGCTCCTGCTCAACGCCGGCGCGGAGCTCCAGCAACTCGTCCAGGACCTGGCCTCCTACCGCGCCGACCACCCCACGAACGACCTGACGTCCTCCCTGGTCAACGCCAACATCGACGGTGAGCGGCTGACGTTGCAGGAGCTCGGGTCGTTCTTCATCCTGCTGGTGGTGGCGGGCAACGAGACCACCCGCAACGCCATCTCGTACGGCCTGCGCCTGCTCACCAACAACCCCGACCAGCGGGCGCTCTGGCTGGAGGACGTCGAGGGCCGGGCGGCGGGGGCCGTGGAGGAGATCGTCCGGCTCGGGTCGCCGGTGAACTTCATGCGCCGCAAGGTGACCAGGGACTTCGAGATGAACGGGCAGCTGTACCGGGAGGGGGAGAAGGCGGTGCTGTTCTACTGGGCGGCCAACCGCGACGAGGCCGTCTTCGAGGACCCCGAGCGGTTCGACATCACCCGCTCGCCCAACCCGCACGTGGGATTCGGCGGGCCGGGGCCGCACTTCTGCCTGGGGGCGCACCTGGCCCGGCGGGAGATCACGGTGATGTACCGCGAGCTGCTCCGCCGGGTGCCGGGCATCGAGGCGGGCAAGCCGGACCGCCTGCACTCCAGCTTCATCAACGGCATCAAGCGCCTGGAGTGCACCTTCTAGGAACGTTCTGGCCCCCGGGACCCGGGGGTCAGGACGTGGTGACCTTCATCTGCTTGATGATCGTGTTGACGTCGGGCAGGAGCTGCTTGCTGGTCGACGGGATCGACATGTAGACGATCGCCGGTACGTCCTTGCCCGTGTTGATCGCGGCCGTGACGATGGTGGCTTTCTCGGTGCCCGAGGTGAGGGCGTAGGCGATGACACGGCCCGAGGACTGGCCGACCTTGATCGGCTGCTGGGCGATCTTGCGGACCGTGTTGCCCGTGGGGAAGAAGCGCTTGCGGGCGTTCAGCACCACCTGCTTGATCACCGGCTCCAGGTCGTCCTCACTGGTGAACGAGGACGCCAGCTTGACCGGAAGCGGGCCCGTGAGGATCTGGGCGGAGGTGTTGTTGCCCGTCACGACGTACTGGCGGGTGTCGAAGCCGTACGTGGTCTTGACGGTGGTGCGCTGGTCCTGCTGCCAGGTGCCGCCGAGGCGCGGGATCGTGATGCCGGCCGTGGGGTTGGCGACGGTGCCCAGCACGGGGGCGGCCTTGCCGGACCACCGCGGCAGGCGGGGGATCGAGTTGGTCGTCTTGGCGGGGGTGGAGCTGGGCGACGCGCTGGACTTGGCGTTGGCGGCCGCGCTGCTGCTGGCGGTCGGCTTGTCGGCCGCCAGAGGGCCGGCGAGGAACGCCCAGAGGACGGCGCCGACCAAGGCGAGGGCCACCGAGCCCGCCAGGGCGTAGATCCAGATGGGCTTGCCGGGGTTGTCCAGCGAATCCGGTTCGCCCATCGCCTGGTAGTCGTCGCCGAAGACGTTGTCCCAGAGCTCCTGCTGGCGCTCGGGCGGCGGGGTGCGGGAGCCGCTGATCTGGCCGGCCGTCACGAACCTGTTCTCCGGGTCGGACGGGTCGCGGCTCAGGTTGCCGCCCGGCCTGCCGTGCTCGGCTTGGTGGTGCTCGCCCTGGTGGTGCTCGGCGCCCGGCGCCTGGGGCGGGGCCTGGCCCGGCGCCTGACCGTACGCGACCAGGCGGTCGTCCGGAGAGGGCGCGGAACGCGGCACCGCACGCTCGTCCAGGGGAGTGCCACCACGCCGGCTGTCCAGCGGAGTGACGTTGCCGCGCGGGCCGTCCAGCGGAGTGACGTTACCCCGTGGGCCGTCCAGCGGGGAGCCGGAGCGGGGCGCGCCGCGCTGGTCGAAGCCGGGTTGTGGCCCGCCGCGGTGGTCGAAGTCGGACCGGGGTGCCCCCGGGTCGTCGAAGCCGGGGCGCGGCCCGCCGCGCTGGTCGAAGTCGCCGCGTGGCGCCCCCCGGTCGTCCTGGGGCGGGTACGCGCGCTCACCGAGAGGATTCGGGAACTGGTGGTACGCCGTGGGCTGGTTGTCCGGGGATGCCGGGTGCCCCAGCGGGTCGCCGGGACGCGGCTGGGGCCGGGAGTCGGGATGGCCGAGGTTCGACCAGGCGTTCGACGCGGGCGGAGCCTCGGACCAGGCGGCATCCGGGCGGGACTGCTGCGCCCCCTGCGGCGGCGGGGCGCCGTGCCGCGAGGGGTCGGGCCAGGAGGACCCGGATTGCGATGGGTCGGGCCAGTTCGGTGCCGACTGCGACGGGTCAGGCCAAGAAGGCGCCGACTGCGATGGGTCGGGCCAGTTCGGCGCCGACTGCGCGGGGTCCGGCCACGACGGTGCGGATTGCGCGGGGTCGGGCCACGAAGGCTGTGACTGTGCCGGGTCCGGCCATGGTGACTGACCGGCGCCGCTCCGTGAGGAGTCGGGCCATGACGAGTCCTGCCGAGGCGCCTCGGGCCAGGATGTCGGCACCTCCGGCTGTGGCGCCTCGGGCCAGGACGGTGGCAGATGGGGTGCTCCGGAATTCTCCGTTGCCATTGCTGCCGTACCTCCCGAGGTTATGTCCGGATTTGACGCATCCGGCATGATCTCACGCGAGACCAGGGGTTTCGCAGTAAAACGCGCGAAGCCGTGCGGATCCGTCGGTGGGTCCTGCATGGGCAGGCCACCTTCTGGATGTTCTGGCTCAACTAGGTACACCACGGCGACGACAGTATTCTAATGGGACATTAGAGGTCACAACGGATAGATCACCATCGGGTCTCACCAGACCAGAAGGTTCCATTGTGCCCACTAGGCCGGATCGATGGCCCGCATTCAGCCGAAGAGGTGCGCTAGGCTTGACCTATGCGTTCCGCGACCCTGCTTCTTAGCGGGCCGCGACGGCTCTGACATCTCGCCGTCGCGGCTGGCCCCTCGTTGTGCGCACGAGGGGTTTTCTTATGGGTCCGACACAATCCAAAAGGACAACCGCCGTGAGTGAGTACAACCCGCAGGCGCTGCAGGCCAAGTGGCAGCAGCGATGGGAGGAGCAGGACCCGTTCCGGGCCAGCGAGGACGCCGCCGACACGCGTGAGCGGCGCTACATGCTGGACATGTTCCCCTACCCTTCCGGTGACCTCCACATGGGCCACGCCGAGGTGTTCGCGATCGGCGACGTGGTCGCGCGCTTCTGGTTCCAGCAGGGCTACAACGTCCTGCACCCGATCGGCTGGGACTCCTTCGGCCTGCCGGCCGAGAACGCCGCCATCAAGCGGAACGCGCACCCCGCCGAATGGACTTACGCCAACATCGAGACGCAGGCCGGCTCGTTCAAGCGCTACGGCATCTCCTTCGACTGGTCGCGCCGCCTGCACACCAGCGACCCCGACTACTACCGCTGGAACCAGTGGCTGTTCATCCGCTTCTTCGAGCGCGGCCTGGCCTACCGCAAGGGCGGCCTGGTCAACTGGTGCCCCAACGACCAGACCGTGCTGGCCAACGAGCAGGTCGTGGCGGGCAAGTGCGAGCGCTGCGGCGCCGACGTGATCCGCCGCGAGCTGACCCAGTGGTACTTCAAGATCACTGACTACGCGCAGCGGCTGCTGGACGACATGGAGCAGCTGGAGGGCTGGCCGGAGCGCCTGCTGACCATGCAGCGCAACTGGATCGGCCGCTCCGAGGGCGCCGACGTGCTGTTCGAGATCGAGGGCCGCGAGGAGCCGGTCCACGTCTACACCACGCGGCCCGACACGCTGTTCGGCGCGACGTTCTTCGTGGTGGCCGTCGACGCGCCGCTGGCCGACGAGATCGTCACGGACGAGCAGCGCGCGGCGTTCGAGGCCTACCGGGCCGAGTCGGCCAAGCTGAGCGACATCGAGCGGCTGTCCACCGACAAGGACAAGAGCGGCGTCTTCCTGGGCCGCTACGCGATCAACCCGGTCAACGGCGAGCGCATCCAGGTCTGGGCGGCCGACTACGTGCTGTCCGACTACGGCCACGGCGCCATCATGGCCGTCCCCGCCCACGACCAGCGCGACCTGGACTTCGCGCTGAAGTTCGGGCTGCCGGTGAAGGTCGTCGTGCACACCGGCCTGGCCGACCCGGGCGAGACCGGCGAGGCCACGCCGGGCGAGGGCAAGCTGGTCAACTCCGGCCCGCTGGACGGGCTGACCAAGACCGAAGCCATCTCCAAGATCATCGAAGTGCTGGAGACCGACGGCAGGGGCACGGGCGCGATCAACTTCCGGCTGCGCGACTGGCTGCTGTCCCGGCAGCGCTACTGGGGCACGCCGATCCCGATCATCCACTGCGTCGACTGCGGTGAGGTGCCCGTCCCCGACGATCAGCTGCCGCTCACGCTGCCCGACCTGCGTGGCGAGGCCCTGGCACCGAAGGGTGTGTCCCCGCTGGCCAGCGCCACCGACTGGGTCAACGTCGAGTGCCCCAAGTGCGGCGGTCCCGCCCAGCGTGACACCGACACGATGGACACCTTCGTCGACTCGTCCTGGTACTACCTGCGCTACACCTCGCCCGGCTACGCCGAGGGCCCGTTCGACGTCGAGCAGGTCCGCAAGTGGGGCCCGATCGACCAGTACGTCGGCGGCATCGAGCACGCGGTGCTGCACCTGCTCTACTCGCGGTTCTTCACCAAGGTGCTGCACGACATGGGCATGCTCGACTTCACCGAGCCGTTCCTGCGCATGCTGAACCAGGGCCAGGTGATCAACGGCGGCAAGGCCATGTCGAAGACCCTGGGCAACGGCGTGGACCTGGGCAAGCAGATCGACGACTTCGGCGTCGACGCGGTCCGCCTGACCATGCTGTTCGCCGGGCCGCCCGAGGAGGACATCGACTGGGCCGACATGTCGCCGGCCGCGTCGCAGAAGTTCCTGGCCCGCGCCTTCCGCGTGATGACCGAGGTGGCCAGCGAGCCCGGGGTGCCGTTCGAGGGCGGCGACGTCGAGCTGCGCAAGGTCACCCACCACACGATCGACGAGGTCACCAGGCTGGTCGAGTCCCAGCGTTTCAACGTGGCGATCGCGCGCATGATGGAGCTGACGTCGGCGGCCCGCAAGGCCATCGACTCGGGTCCCGGTGCCGCCGACCCCGCGGTCCGCGAGGCGGCCGAGACGCTGGCCGTCATGCTGTCGCTGGTGGCCCCCTACACCGCCGAGGAGGGCTGGGAGCGCCTGGGCCACGTGGGCGGCACCGGCGTCGGCCGGGCCGGCTGGCCCACCGCCGATCCCGCGCTGCTGGTGCAGGAGTCGGTGACCGCCGTCGTCCAGGTGGCCGGCAAGGTGCGTGACCGCCTGGAGGTGTCGCCCGGCATCTCGGAGGCCGACCTGAGGGCGCTGGCTCTGGGGTCGGAGAAGGTCCGCTCCCACCTGACGGGCGAGCCGCGCAAGGTGATCGTACGGGCGCCGAAGCTGGTCAACATCGTCCCCTGACGAGCTCCGCTCAGAGGCGGCGTAGCGCCGGCAGCAGTTCCTTCTCGGCCCAGTCGAAGAAGGGCTGCTGCTGGTCGTGGCCGATCTGTACGAGCGCGACGTGCGTGTAGCCGGCGTCGGTGTACTTCTTGACCGCCTCGACCACCGCGTCCACGTCGTCGCCGCACGGCACACTGGCGGCGACGTCCTCGGGCCGTACATAGTCGGCGTAGGCGGCGAAGTTGACCGGCCCCGGCAGTTCGGCCATGACCTTCCACCCGGCCGCCGACCAGCGCCACAGCCGGTGGGCCCGCTCCTTGGCCGCCTCCGCGTCGGTGTCGTAGGCGATGGCGAGCTGCCCGTACACCGGCTTGCCCGATCCGCCGAGCGCGTTGAACTGATCCACCGCCCCCGGCATCGGCTCATTGATGATCAACAGGTCGCCGAGCTCGGCGGCGAGGTCCGCCGACTGTCCGCCGGAGGCCGCGATGCCGATCGGTACCGGGCGCTCGGGCAGGTCGTAGAGCTTGGCCGAGTCCACGTCGAAGAACTCGCCCTGGTAGGTGACGTAGTCGCCGGAGAACAGCTCCTTGATGATCTGGACGGCCTCGCGGAACATCCGGTGCCGGGTGTTGACCGGTGGCCAGCCCTCGCCGATCACGTGCTCGTTCAGGTTCTCGCCGGAGCCCAGCCCCAGTGTGAACCGGCCCTGGCTGAGCACGCCCATCGTGGCGGCCTGCTGGGCGACCACAGCCGGGTGGTAACGCATGATCGGGCACGTCACATAGGTCATGAGGGGCAGCCGCTCGGTGGCGTTCGCCACGGCGCCCAGCACCGACCAGGCGTAGGCCGCGTGACCCTGCTCCTCGAGCCAGGGGAAATAGTGGTCGGAGATGACCGCGTAGTCGAATCCGGTTCGCTCGGCCGCGGCAGCGTCGTCCACGAGTTGGCGGGCCGGAGTCTGCTCGCACATCAGGGTGTATCCGATTTCTGCCATGGTGTGCCGCCTACCCGGGCTTGCGGACGTTAACGTCGGGTCAGCTCGTCCAGCACCAGGCCCAGCCCGATGCCCAGCAGCCAGATGTCCTTGGCGATGCCGATCCCCTGCTGCGACGGGCGCAGACTGCCCTCTTCGCGCAGTCCCGGCATCTTGAGGTAGAAGCCGAGCAGGCCGCCGGCGAACGCGGTCAGCGCCGCCCCCGCGACCAGCGACGGCACTGTCGGGAGCAGCAGCGCCGCCCCCACGGCGATCTCCGCCTTCGAGAACAGCCCCACGAACGTCTCGGGGTCCTGCTCGCCCAGGAACGGGAAGGCCGTGGCCGCCATGCCGTGCACGCCGGTCGCGGTGTCCCGATCGGCTTGGGCCTTGGACAGCCCGGAGTTCAGGATGTACGCCCCTGCGGCCACACGAGGCGGCCACTGGTAGGCGCGGGCGAAGATCTTCATGATTCCTCCCGAAACCGACGTCGCGTTCGGGTCGTGCCCCCTAGCATCCAACACACGCGCCCGGCGACCGGCCTTGACCAAGACTTCAAGGGCAGCCTCCACGGCCGGACGCGCACTAGTGTGCTGCTGTGACAACTGGCGCATACCTGAGATATCCACATCTGCACGGTGACCTGGTCACCTTCGTCGCCGACGACGATGTCTGGCTGGCACCCGTCACGGGCGGACGGGCATGGCGGTTCACCGCCGACCGCACGCCCGTGTCGTTCCCCAGGTTCTCGCCCGACGGCGCCCGCATCGCGTGGACCAGCCATCGTGAGGGACAGCCCGAAGTGTTCGCCGCCGAGCTCGACGGGGCCGAGGGCGAGCGGCTGACCCACTGGGGCAGCTCGACGACCGGCGCGCGCGGCTGGACCGCCGGCGGGGATGTGCTCGCGGTCAGCGCGGCGGGCGAGGGCGGGCGCACCAGGACCTGGGCGTACGCGGTGCCGCTCGACGGGGGCCAGGCGGTGCGCCTGCCGTACGGGTGGGTGAGCGAGGCCGCCGTCAGTGGCGACCGGGTCGCGACCGTGTCCTCGATCTGGCGCGAGCCGTCACAGTGGAAGCGCTACCGGGGTGGTACGGCGGGCAAGCTCTGGGTCGACGCCGACGGGAGCGGTGAGTTCGCCCGGCTGTTCGCCGACAGCGGCGCGCAGTACTGGTCGGCCATGTGGGTGGGGGACCGCGTCGCCTTCCTGGCCGACATCGAGGGCACCGGCAACGTGTACTCGGCCCTGCCCGACGGCTCCGGCCTGCGCAAGCACACCGGGCACGACGAGTTCTACGCCCGCCACGCCTCGACCGACGGGGAGCGGGTGGTCTACAGCCATGCCGGTGACCTGTGGGTGCTGGACAGCCTCGACGCCGAGCCGTACAAGCTGGAGGTCAAGCTCGGCGGGCCGCGCCCGGCTCGCGCGCGGCGACCGGCGCCGGCCCGCGTCGGCGGGTTCTCGCCGGACGAAACCGGCCGGGCGAGCGCGGTCGAGATCCGCGGCACCGCCCACTGGGTGACCCACCGCGACGGGCCCGCGGGCGCGTTGCGGGTGGAGCCCGGGGTCCGGGTACGGCTGCCGCGCGTGCTCGACGCCGACGGCCGGGCGGTCTGGGTGTCGGACGCCACCGGCGAGGACGGCCTGGAGATCGGCACGCCCGGCGGTGAGATCCGTACGCTGGCGGCGGGAGAGCTGGGCCGGGTGCTCCAGTTGGCCGCCTCGCCCGACGGCAAGCACGCGGCCGCGGCCACGCACGACGGGCGGCTGCTGGTCGTCGACCTCGAATCCGGAAATGTCCGTGAATTGGATCGCACCACGCAGGGCGACGTCAGTGGGCTGACGTTCTCGCCGGACTCGTCCTGGCTGGCCTGGGTGCATCCGCACGACGAGCGGCTGTCGCAGATCAGGATGGGCCGCCTCGACGGGACCTCCGTCATCGACGTGACGCCGCTGCGGTTCGCCGACTATGACCCGGTGTTCACCAGGGACGGGAAGCATCTGGCGTTCCTGTCGGTGCGGACGTTCGATCCGATTTACGACGCGCATGTGTTCGACCTGTCGTTCCCGGCCGGCTGCCGGCCGTACATCGTGCCCTTGCAGGCGACGACGCCCTCACCGTTCGACCCGAGCCTGCAGGGGCGCGGGTTCAACGGCGAGGACGACAAGCCCGCCTCGGCCTCGGAGGAGAAGAAGGGTTCGGACAAGAAGGACGCCGAGCCGCCGCGCACCGAGGTGGACGCCGAGGGGCTGGCCTCGCGGGTGGTGCCCGTGCCCGTCCCCGCCGCGAACTACCGCAACCTGCGCACCGCCAAGGACGCCCTGCTCTGGCTGCGCCACCCCGTCGCCGGGCAGCTCGGCGACGGCACCGACTCGGCGGCCGAGACCGTCCTCGAACGCTACGACCTCAAGAAGCGCGCCAAGTCCGAGCTCGGCAGGGAAATGCGCGCCTTCGAGGTGAGCGGCGACGGCACCAGACTCGTACTCAATGGCAAGAACGGCCTGCAGACCCGCGCCAGCGGCGAGGGCGACGAGGTCGTCACCATCGATCTCGACCGGATCACGGTCCAGATCGACCCGATCGCCGAGTGGCGGCAGGGCTACGCCGAAGCCGGGCGGCTGATGCGCGACCACTTCTGGCGCGCGGACATGAACGGCGTCGACTGGCAGGGCGCGCTCGACCGCTACGCGCCGCTGGTCGAACGGATCGGCGCCTACTCGGAGCTCATCGACCTGCTCTGGGAGGTACAGGGCGAACTGGGCACCTCGCACGCCTACGCCCGCGCCAGCGGCGGATCCTACGACCCGCGCCGCCGCCAGGGCCTTCTCGGCGCCGACCTCACCCGCGACCCGGAAGGCGTCTGGCGCGTCGAGCGGATCCTGCCCGGCGAGTCGTCCGACCATGACGCGCGCTCACCGCTGCTCGCGCCGGGCGTCGCCGTGCGCGCGGGCGACGCGATCGTGGCGGTGGGCGGCCGGCCCGTCGATCCCGTACGCGGCCCGCTGGCCGCCCTGTCCGGCACGGCCGGCCAGCCCATCGAGCTGACCGTACGACCGGCGTCGGGCGGCGAGACGCGCCGGGTGGTGGTCACCCCGATCTCGGACGAGACGCAGCTGCGCTACCACGACTGGGTGGAGGGCCGCCGGGCCTACGTCAGGGAGGCGTCGGACGGGCGGCTCGGCTACCTGCACGTACCCGACATGGTGGCCTCCGGGTGGGCGCAGTTCCACCGGGACCTGCGTACGGAGATGGCCCGCGAGGGGCTGGTCGTGGACGTACGCGAGAACGGCGGCGGGCACACCTCCGAGCTCGTCCTGGAGAAGCTGTCCCGCCGGGTCTCCGGCTGGGCGCACGCGCGCGGCTACGAGCCGATGCGCTACCCCGAGGACTCGCCGCGTGGCCCGATCGTGGCCGTCACCGACGAGTTCGCGGGCTCGGACGGCGACATCGTCAGCGCGGGCATCAAGAACCGGGGGCTCGGTCCGCTGGTGGGCACCCGGACGTGGGGCGGGGTGATCGGCATCGACTCGCGGTATTCGCTGGTGGACGGCACCGTGGTGACCCAGCCTCGCTACTCGTTCTGGCTGGCGGGCCAGGGCTGGGGCGTGGAGAACTACGGCGTCGACCCCGACATCGAGGTGATCATCACGCCGCAGGACCGGGTGGCCGGTCGCGATCCGCAGCTGGAGAAGGCGGTCGAACTCGCACTCGCCGCCTTGGCCGAGCATCCGGCGGCCACACCTCCAGACCTGCCGCCTCTCACGACATAACGGATTCATCACGGGATTCGCTCCGATGATGATCGGAGCGGGTCCCGTCGGCAGGGTTGACCCCATGAAGCCCTTAGCGTCTCGCCCCTGGCTCCCGCCCACCTTCTCCCCTCAGGCATAAGGCGGTGGAACCTCTCGGCTTTCGTCAGAGCGGTATCCGGGAAACCGGACTCAATGCCCAGGACATCCGCAAGGCCCTTGAAGGGCTCGCCGTTCCAGAGCTCCCCTTGGGGACGTTCGGCATGGCCGGTGCCACGGCGAGAGACCGCCACAACCAGGCCAGTAACGAGTTCAACAGCCGGGCGAAACGAGGCGTGGAGTCGGCCGAGGGCATCTCGCGCAACCTGAAGCTCACCGCCGACGGGTACGTGCGGGCCTCCAACGACGTCATGCGCGCGGTCCTTGCCGTCAGCCACCACCAGCAGCCTCTCGTACGCGGGGACGCGCCTTCGCCTGAGCCGGAGGTCCGGAACGGTGTGGTACAGGGCCTCATGTCGCTCGGCACCTCGGGTGTGACCCTCGTCCGGCTGGCGGAGGCGTCCTCCTACTTCCAGCGCGGCTCGGCCGCCGGGATCGCGAACCTGCCGGCCGAGGCGGCGAAGATGGCGAACCTGAGCCAGCGCACGCTGTCCATGCTCAAGGTCGCCGCCACGATGTCGGCCACGGCCGTAACCGGTCTCATGCTCTGGCTGGTCACCGTGACCTGGCACGACGAGAAGGTCGACGAGGCCATCGCGGCCTGGCGGCACGCCGCCAACACCCTGGGTCAGACCTTCGGGGCCGGGGACCCGATGAAGCTGGAGGCGCTGGCGGCCGCGTGGCACGGCGGCGCCAAGGACGTAGCCGACCAGAAGTTACGCGACTTCGTCACCGCGGGTATCCAGCTCGCCGACTACGCCGCAGGCCGGGCCGTCGGGCTGCAGGACGCGGTGCGGCAGCTGAACCTGCTGCACACACTCGCGTTCTGGACGACTGTGAGCGAGCTGGGATTGATCATGGCGCTGCGCCTGGCCGCGTCCGTCAACCCGGCTTCCCTGCTGGGGAGCATCAAGGTGGGATGGCGGTTGTCCATGGCCCTTATCTTGATTCAGGGGGCCATAACTGGGCGGCTGGAGTATCTCGTGGCAGAGTCCATGAAGAAGGACTCGGTGGGCGCTGGGCCGTCGGGGGTGGAAGAGACGGACTTCCCTCGTTTCTAGCTTTTCTTTTGTGTCATCGGCCTCAGCCCCGCATCCGGTGCAGGATCTCGGCCAAGATCGGCTCGGTGGTGGCGAAGTTCAGCCGGACGTAGTTCGCGCCACCGGGCCCGAACGTCGCGCCGTCGCTCAGCATGACCTTGGCCTCGCGTTCGAGCACCTCCTGCACACCCGGGCGCCCGTAGTCGAGCCAGGCCAGGTAGGTGGCCTCCGGCATGCGGTAGGAAGCCTCTTCGGGCAGGAGTTCGGCGATCGTGCGGCGATTCCTGTCCAGCAGGGCGAGCGTCTCCTGAAGCCAGGCGTCGCCATGCCGCCAGGCCGCCACCGTGGCCTCCACCCCGAACAGGTTCGCCGACCCGAACACGAAGGGCGGCTGCGCGGCGAGGACCTTCCGCATGTCCGGCGAGCCGATGTGAGCGACCGAGCAGCGGATCCCGCCCAGGTTGAACGCCTTGGTGGCGGAGGTCAGGGTGACGGTGCGCTCGGGCAGGATGGTGGCGAACGGGATGTGCTGATGCGGGGCATAGACGAGGTCGGCGTGGATCTCGTCGGAGATGACGAGAAGATCGTGCCGCTCGACATGCTCAGCCAGCTCGGTCAACTCTTCACGCGTGAAGACCCGGCCGGTGGGATTGTGGGGATTGACCAGCAACAGAACCTTGCACCCAGACAGATCAGGCACCTCAAACCGCCACGACCCCCGGCTGGGCCCATCGGGGCGTAGCTGGATGGGATGCAGGGGGCGTTCCATGCCCTCCAGCGTCCCGAGGAAGGGCGGGTAGGTGGGCGTGTGTACGGCCACCCCGTCACCGGGCCGCGTCCACACGTGGAGCAGCACCTGGAGCGCCTGATTGATGTCGCTGTAGCTACGCACATGCTCGGAATCCGCCCGCCAGCCGTACCGCCCAGCCATGCGCTCGGCGAACGCTTCGGCCAGGGGCCCGCACTGAGGGCTGTCAAGCCAGGTGGGGTAGCCGAGATCCCCCTCGGCCCGACGCTGGAGCGCGCTGACGACTTCGGGAGCGGTGGGGAGATCCATGTCGGCTATCCAGGCGGGGATTACGCCGGGGGCGGCTTTGGCCCACTTGAATCCGTCATGCGTTGCCTTGATGTCTTCTGCCCGCTTTATGTCGGTCACGCGGTCATTCTAGAAACCACCTCTGGTTCTGCCAGCCCATCCCATGTGGGGATGGTCACGCGCGGGGGGCGATCGGGCCGAGGTAGGTGCCCCCCGAGACGTCGATGGTCTGACCGGTCACCCACCGGCCTTGCGGCCCCGCCAGGAAGCCGATGACGTCGGCGACGTCCTCGGGCTCGCCGAGCCGGCCGAGCGCGGTGATCGACTCCAGCCCGGCGACCACCTCGGGGATGGATGTATAGCCCGCGGTCAGGTCGGTCCGCACCGCGCCGGGCGCGACCGTGTTGACCGTGATGCCCCGCCCGCCGAGCTCGTTGGCCAGCGACGGAGCCATCGACTCCAGCGCTGCCTTACTGATGGTGTAGCCGATCTGCGTGGAGACCGCGAACCGGCTGGCCGTCGAGCCCATGTTGATGACGCGGCCGCCGTCGTTCAGCAGCGGCAGCGCGCGCTGGATCACGAAGAACGGGGTGGCGACGTTGATCGCGAGCAGCCTGCTGAACTCCTCCGGTGTGACCTGTGAGATCGGGTTGCCCGAGCTGATACCCGCGTTGTTGACCAGGATGTCCAGCCCGCGTCCCGCCAGCCCTGCGGTCAGGCCCTCGAACAGCTGATCCACCGCGCCGTCGTCACCGAACCGGGCCCGAACGGCGAACGCCCGGCCGCCTGCCTCCTCGATCCACCCCACGGTCTCCTTGGCCGCGCCCTCGTCGCTGCCGTAGTGGACGGCGACCAGCGCGCCCTCGGCGGCCAGTCGCAGCGCCACCGCCCGGCCGATGCCACGCGAACCGCCCGTCACCAATGCCGTCTTGCCTGCCAGAACATCCATCTCTGCTCCTCGCTCAGCGGCCGGGCCCTCGGTGGATCCGGCGATGGCTCAACAGTGACGGCGATGGCTCACCGTGGACTCACCGACCGCTCACCGGCTGAGGAGTTCGCCGGGTGCCGGTGCCCGGATGATCGCCAGGAGCCGGGTGGTGGCGAGGGTTTCGGTGAGGTCGCGGGTCAGGGTCACCATTCCGCGAAGGAGCCGTCCGGGTGCCGCCAGATGGGGCCGCGCCAGGCGTGCCCTCTCTTGCCGGCCGAGCGGACCGCCTGCTCGTCGATCTCGATGCCCAGGCCGGGCGCGGTGAGCCGCTCGATGTGCCCGGCCACGAAGGTCAGCGGGGTCTGGTCGAGGCAGTAGTCGAGCACCTCCGCGCCGCGGTTGTAGTGGATGCCGATGCTCTGCTCCTGGATCAGGTAGTTCGGCGTGGCGAAGCCGACCTGCAGGCAGGCCGCGAGGGCGATCGGGCCGAGCGGGCAGTGCGGGGCGAGCTGCACGTCGTACACCTCGGCCAGCACTGCGATCTTGCGTACCTCGGTGATGCCGCCGGCGTGCGAGAGGTCCGGCTGGGCGACCGCGATGCCGGCCTGCAGGACGGGCAGGAACTCCTGCCGGCTGTAGAGCCGCTCCCCGGTCGACACCGGGATGGTGGTCGAGCGGACGAACTCGCCGATGAGGTGCGAGTTCTCCGGGACGACCGGCTCCTCCAGGAACAGCGGCCGGTACGGCTCCAGCAGCGGCGCCACCCGGCGGGCGTTGGCCAGCGTGAACCGCCCGTGAAAGTCGACGGCCACGTCGCGGTGGTCGCCGAGCACCTCGCGGGCGGCGGCCACCCGGGCGACCACGCCGTCTAGCTCGGCGATCGACGCGACCGGGCTCATCCTGCCGGAGGCGTTCATCTTGACCGCGGTGAGCCCGGCCTCGACCTGGGCTGCGACGTGGTCGCGGACCTCGCCGGGCTCGTCGCCGCCGACCCAGCCGTACACCCGGATCCGGTCACGGACCGGACCGCCGAGCAGCTGGTGCACCGGGGCGCCGAAGTGCTTGCCGGCGATGTCCCAGAGCGCCTGGTCGAGGCCCGCCACGGCACTGGCCAGGATCGGGCCGCCCCGGTAGAACGAGCCCTTGGTCAGCACCTGCCAGTGGTCCTCGATGCGCAGTGCGTCCCGGCCGACCAGCAGCTCCGCGAGCTGGTCGACGGCGGCGCGTACGGTCTCGGAGCGCCCCTCGCAGGTGGCCTCGCCCCAGCCGACGATCCCGCAGTCGGTCTCCACCCGGACGAACAGCCAGCGGGGGGCGACGAGGAAGGTCTCTATGCGCGCGATGGTCGTCATGCCGGTCAGCCCTTCGTCGCGCCGGCGGTGAGGCCGGAGACCACGTACTTCTGCACGAACAGGGCGATCACCATGATCGGCACGGTGACCACGGTGGCCGCGGCCATCAGGCCGCCCCAGTCGATGCTGGCGTAGCCGACGAAGTCGAAGATCGCCACGGGCAGGGTCTTGGTGTCGGCGTCGGAGAGCACGAGCGCGAACATGAAGTTGTTCCAGGAGAAGATGAAGGACAGGATCCCGGCGGTGGCGATGCCCGGCACGGACAGCGGCAGGGTGATGCGGCGGAACGCGCCGACGTGGGTCAGCCCGTCGACCAGCGCCGCCTCCTCCAGCTCCTCGGGCAGGCTGTCGAAGTAGCCCATCATGATGTAGACCACCAGCGGCAGCGAGACGAACATGTGGCTGATGATCAGCACCCCGAAGCCGCCGACCATCTTCAGGTTGGAGAAGACGTAGTACCAGGGCACCAGCAGCGAGACGCCGGGGATGACCCGGGCCATCAGCACCACCAGCGCGGACTTCCGCATGTTGAACCGGCTCATCGAGTACGCGGCCGGCACGCCGAGGATCAACGACGCTACGGTGGCGGCGAACGCCACCCAGAGGCTGTTGACGATGAACTCGACGTAGTTCGCCTGCTGGAGCACCTTGGCGTAGTTGTCCACGGTGGGCGAGAAGGCCAGCGCCTTGCCCGTGTCGTAGATGTCGACGTTGGTCTTGAACGACGCGGTGATCATCCAGAGCAGCGGCGCGACCAGTGCGAGCACCACGATGGTGAGCGCCACCACCCGGAACACCTGGTACGCGGACCGGGGCTTCATCGCTGCGCCTCCTTGCGCCGGGTGGTCAGGGCCCACATCGCCCCGATGATGATGAGGAAGAAGAGGATGAGGACGGTGGAGGAGACGCCGTATTCGTTGTAGTCGAAGCTGAGGCCGTACGCGTACACGTTCAGCGTCTCCACCTCGTGGAACGAACCGCCGCCGCGGCCCTTCGTGGCGTAGAGGATGTCGAAGGTCTTCAGCGCGTCGATGCCGCGCAGCAGCACCGCCACGGTCAGCGTGGGCATCAGCAGCGGCAGGGTGACGTGCCGGAAGCGCTGCCAGGTGCTGGCGCCGTCGATGCGCGCCGCCTCCTGCGGCTCCTCCGACAGCGAGGTGAGCCCGGCGAGCAGGATCAGCACCACCATCGGCGTCCACTGCCACACGTCGATGAAGATCGTGGTGGGCAGGGCCGAGTGCTGTCCGGCGAGCCACGGCTGCGGCCCGATGCCGAACCAGCCGAGGAGTTGGTTGGCCAGGCCGATGTTCGGGTCGAAGATGAGCCGCCACATCATGCCGACCGCCACCGGGGTGGCCACGAGCGGCATGAGGATGGCGACCCGGACCCACCGCTGTCCTTTGAACGGCCGCCAGAGCAGCAGCGCGATCGCCATCCCGAGGACCACCTCGAACAGCAGCGCGACGACGGTGAACGTGGCGGTCCGCCCGACCGCGGGCCAGAACCGTTCGGTGTCCGACAGGACGTCGAGGTAGTTCTGGAAGCCGACGAACTCGCTCTCCGCGCGGACGGATCCCTCGGCGTCGGTCAGGCTGAGATAGCCGGTCCAGGCCAGCGGGAACACGAGCAGCGCGGCGACGAAGACCATCGCGGGCGCGGCGAAGAGCCATTTGCGGTGGTCGTCGGCCCAGCGCAGCCAGCCGGGCGTGTCGGGGGCGGCGGGGGCGCCTCGCGGCGACTCGGTGGTGGCTGTGGTGATCGTTGCCATGGGGACTCCAGGGGTCGGCGGTGCCGCTTACTTGGCCTCGTCGTCCAGGAACTTCTGGAACGCGGCGTTGGCCGTGTCGGCGGCCGCGGCGGCGTCCTTGCCGGTGATCGCGTCGACGATCGGCTGGCCCACGATCTCTCGGGACTCGGCGACCTTCACGACCCGCGGCCGGTCATGACCCACCCCGTCCTTGGTGCTGGCCGCGATGGCCGCCACCATGTCCTTCGGGAAGGTCGAGGTGCCCTCCGGATTGGT
This sequence comes from Nonomuraea sp. NPDC049269, assembly GCF_043197155.1. Lineage (NCBI taxonomy): Bacteria > Bacillati > Actinomycetota > Actinomycetes > Streptosporangiales > Streptosporangiaceae > Nonomuraea > Nonomuraea sp. NPDC049269. The sequence continues at coordinate 769,942 of NZ_JBICSO010000004.1, read as the reverse complement.
CCAGACGGAGCTGCGGGCGCCCGGCACGCCGGACTTCTGCTGGGCGAGCGTCTGCGCCTTGCTGGTGGCCCACTCGATGAACTTCCAGGCGTTGCCCGTGTTCTCCGAGTTGGAGTTGATGCCCAGTGCCCACGCCGGGATGTTGTACGGCTTGGAACCGCTCGGCCCGGCCGGGAACGGCGCGAAGCCGACCTTGTCCGAGACCTTGGATTTGGCCGGGTCGGTGGCGTTCTTGTAGAGCGAGTTGGCCTCGGTGTAGAAGGCGGCCTTGCCCTGGGTGAAGATGGCCATCGCCTCGGACCAGCTCATGTCGGTGCTGACGTTCGCCGGGCCGGAGTCCTTGATCAGCCCGCCGTAGTAGGCGTACGCCTGCTTGGCCGCTTCGCTGTTGACCGCGGCCTTGCCGCTGCCGTCGACGAAGTCGCCGCCGAAGCTGTACAGGAAGCTGGAGAACTGGGTGACCGCCGCCGACTTGCCGGTACGGGCGACGAAACCGGCGACGTCCGGCTCGGCCGCCTTGATCTTGGCGGCGGCGGCCTTGAGCTCGTCGAGGGTCTTCGGCGGGGCGCTCAGGCCGGCCTTGCCGAGCAGGTCCTTGCGGTAGTAGAGGACCTCCTGCTCGGTGATGATCGGGACGCCGACCGGCTTGCCCTCGTACGTGGTGGCCTCCACCGGGCCGGCCTGGAAGTCGCCGAAGTCCCAGTCCTTGTTGGCCTTCACCTGCTCCGACAGGTCGGCCAGGTACTTGTTCTTGGCGAAGAGCCTGCCCTCCTGAAGAGGGCGGTACATCATCACGTCGATGTCGGACGAGCCGGCGTTCAGCTTGACGTTGTACTGGTCGGAGAGCTGGTCCTCGCCGAGCTGGGTGATCTCGGCCTTGAGCCCGGTCTGCTTCTCGAACTCGGGCAGGGCCTGCTTGATGTTCTCGGTCCACACGTGGTTGGTCAGCGTGATGCGGACCGTCTTGGACGCGCCGCTGTCGCCGCCACCGCCACAGGCGGTCAGGCCCATGGCGGCAACCATGGCCAGAGATGTACCGAATATCGATCGACGTAGCACGTCATTCCACCTTTCTGTCATGGCCGCCATCCCCCGCGAAGAGCGCCACACTCTCTTAACATCTGCTTAATGACGGGATGCTAGGCCCAAAAAGCAGACTTATTCAAGAGTCAGCCTTCAACTGATATGCTCTTTCCCGTGAATCAGTCCGCCCCGGGGACCGCCCCCGCTCGGCCCGCCCCTGCGGAGGCCGGGTTGCACGCACGCGTCCTCGACCACCTCGGCACCGCCATATGCAGCGGCGACGTGGCCGCTGGTTCGGTCCTGAGCATCGAAGACCTGGTCGATCGCTACCAGGTCTCCCGCTCGGTGATCCGCGAGGTGCTGCGGGTGCTCGCGTCCATGGGGCTCATCGAGACCCGGCGCCGGGTCGGGATCATGATCCAGTCCCCCGGGGTCTGGAGCGTCTTCGATCCGCAGGTGATCCGCTGGCGGCTCGCCTCAGCCGGGCGGATGGCGCAGATGCGCTCGCTCACCGAGCTGCGGACCGCTATCGAGCCGTACGCCGCCTGGCTGGCCGCCGAGCGGGTCGACGACGACGAGGCGAGCGAGTTGGTCGGGCTCGCGGCCAAGATGTGGGCCGCCGGGAAGGCCGGCGACGTGGCCCGCTTCGTCGACCTGGACATCGAGTTCCATCGGCGGGTGCTGGTCGCTTCCGGCAACGAGATGTTCGCGAAACTGCAACTGATCGTCACCGAGGTGCTCGCCGGCCGGCACCACCACCACCTGATGCCTCATCATCCGGACGAGCACGCGCTGCAGCTGCACACTGACGTGGCCCAGGCGATCCAGCGCCGCGACGGAGAGCGGGCCCGGGAGGCCATGGCGGAGACCCTGGAACAGGGGTATGCCGAGATGAAGTCGCTGTGGGAGCGGACCGCCGAGCCCGGCGACGCCTGACCGGTTGGACGAGCCGGCACCGGCCGCCGGCGCTGCTGCGGGCCGAGGAGGATTCCGCCGCGGCGGTCGCGGACATCGACGAGCGGCGGCAACAATCCAACGGCCGCCGTCCCAGCCGTATCGCTGGCTCGGGCGAGCTTCTCGGGGTGGGAATTCCGGCAACTCGACACGGACAGAGGGCATGGCAGGCGTGTTGCCTGCCATGCCCTCTGTCGTATGCGTACGGTGCTGCTGGCGTATGGCAGGCCCGTCACCCTGCCGTACGCCTGAAATATCCGCAGGTGCTAGAGGCGGCGGAGGACCGCCACGACCTTGCCCAGGACGCTGGCCTCGTCGCCGGGGATCGGGTCGTAGTTGGAGTTGTGCGGCACCAGCCAGACGTGGCCGTCCTTGCGCTTGAACGTCTTCACCGTGGCCTCGCCATCGATCATGGCCGCCACGATGTCGCCGCTCTCCGCGACCGGCTGCTGGCGTACGACGACCCAGTCGCCGTCGGCGATGGCGGCCTCGATCATCGAGTCACCCGCGACCTGCAGGAGGAAGAGGGTGCCTTCACCCACCAACTGCTTGGGCAGGGCGAAGACGTCTTCGACGCTCTCCTCGGCGAGGATCGGACCACCGGCGGCGATCCGGCCGACCAGCGGCACGTAGGCGGCCGTGGGCCTGCTCACCGGAGAGTCGGTTTCGGCGGCGTCGGGGTCGACCCAGAGCACGGGCTCGCCGGGCAGGCGCACCTCGAGCGCGCGCGGCCGGTGCGGGTCACGTCTCAGGTAGCCCTTGCGCTGCAACGCCGTCAACTGGTGCGACACGCTGGACGTGCTGGTCAGTTGTACGGCCTCGCCGATTTCGCGCATGGACGGCGGGTATCCGCGTTGTTGGACCGAGTCGCGAATCACCTCGAGGATCTTGCGTTGCCTGGGCGTCAGGCCCAGGGAGTCACGCCGACGCACCGCGAGGTCACTGACCCCGTTGGTGTCATCCCGATCGCTCATGATCTGCCTCCTCGCCCGGCGGCCCGCCTCACCGGCGAATCTCCCGGTCCGTGGTCTTCGTGTCGCACACAGCGACCGTATCGCTGTTGAAGATCATCTTCAAACAATTGTTCGAGTCTTCCTCGAAATTGTTGGCAGCGTGGTGTACAACATCGTACGGGAGTTCGATCGACACCGTGTTCGATTTGCCGATCTTTATTGGGTCTTTTTTTCGGGCCGGGACGGCGGGGAGGTCAAACATGCGAGCGACCACCATCACAGATGCCACCAGCGAAGACGTCAAGCGCCTCACCCTTCTGGCGGACGCCACCCGGAGACCGGCGCCGCGGGCCGGAAAAGCGAGTGCGGACCAGGGGGACGGCCGCCGGGGTGGCGATTCCGCCGGCCGGCCAAGTTTCGAACATACGAATGTCAGTGACCGCTCCGGCGGCCGAGAGCCGGAGCCTGCCGCTCTTCGGCCCTCGGGGCGGGGATCCGCAGGTGCGGGGCTGTCAGATTCAGGACCCACTAGCTCGGGGTCTGCCGATGCGGGGCCGTCAGCTCTCGGGCCCACTGGTTCGGAACCCGCTGGTTCGGGGTCCGTCGGTCCAGAGTCCGCCAGACCGGGATCTGTCGGTCCTCTGCCCGCTCGTCTGAGGTCCGCTGGTTCGAGGTCCGTCGGTCCAGGATCCGCAAGTATGAGATCCGCCGGTCCTGAGGGTGAAGGCCGGCTTGGGGGCGAGGGTGGCGCCCGTTCCGGAAGCGGGGATGGGGGGCGTCTCCGGAGCGGGGGCGGCCGTCCTCGCGAAATCGGCGATGCAGGGCGTTCCGGCAGCGAGGGTGGGGGCGGAGGGCGTTCCGGTAGCGAGGGTAGGGGACGCCCTGAACGTGGGGGCGGAGGCCATCCCGAATACGGCAGCGGAGGCCGTCCCAGGGGAGGCGGCGGGCGTGCCGGGGGCGGATCTGTTGGCGGAGGGCCCGTCCGCCGTCGGGCTTCGGCACAGGGAAGGCCGCTCCTGCGGCTCGTGCCCGCGCCGCGCCCTGACGCCGACGACACGCCGCCGCCTGGCGAAGGTGTACGGCCTACGGGCGCAACCGAGCGCTCAGCAGAGCCCGGGCGCTCAGCGGAACTTGATCGCTCAGCAGATCTCGGACGTTCAGCGGAGGCTGGGCGGTCGGCGGAGTCCGGGCTCTCAGCAGGACTTGGTCGCTCAGCGGACCTCGGACGTTCAGCGGACCTCGGACGTTCAGCGGGGGCTAGGCGGTCGGCGGAGTCCGGGCGCTCGGCAGGACTTGGTCGCTCAGCGGTCCCCAGACGCACAACGGAGGCTGGGCGATCGGCCGAGGCTGGGAACTCGTCGCTTCGTGCGCGGGATAGCCACGTGGAGGCGCTGCTGCGTGAAGGGGCGGAGGATCCGTCCCATGAGGCGTCAGTCCGGTCCAAGGGACGGTCGCGCGGGGCGGGGGGCCGTTACGGTGCGCGGTCTCGAGGTGCGGGTGGGCGTGTTGGTGGTCGGGGCCGTGAAGTGGCTGGTCGTTCCGGTGGTCGGGGTCGCGAGGTGGCTGGTCGTTCCAGTGGCCAGGCCCGTGAAGCGGCTGGTCGTTCCGGTGGTCGGGCCCGTGAGGTGCCGGGCTCGTACGCGCGCCGCCCCCGGCGCAAGGGCGGCCTGCCCGCAGATCGGACCCGTCTGTCCAGGAGGCGTGCCGGTGCCCCGAGGCGCAATCCCCCCGTACGGCTCACGCGGAGGGGGCGGGCCGTGCTGGTGATGGCCATGGCTCTGCTCTCCCTGGGCGGGTTCTGGCTCGGCACCCGCGCGGTCAGCCTGGCGAACGTGGCGCCCGCCGTACCGAGTCACGCGGGTCTGCCCTGGGTGACCGTCCACGAGGCGGACACGCTCTGGACGATCGCCGACGCGGTGGCTCCCGAGGAGAACGACCCCGGAGCGGTCGTGACCGAGATCAAGCGGCTGAACGGCCTGTCCGACTCGCTCATCCGCCCCGGCACCCGCCTGTACGTCCCGAGCGCCCGCACCTTACCGTAAGCCGGGAAACGAGCGCTGAGCGGCAAACACGGACACGGCGCCCGCGAGGGGGGGTCGCGCCCGCGCGGGGCTCTGGCCGCTTCGGCCGCCTGCCTGACGGCCGGGCCGACCTGGACGGTCTGGCTGGCGGGGCCATCGTGGTGTTCACGGGCGGTCACCGTGGTGTCCGCGGGCGGCCGTCGGCGGAGGCGTACGTCGCGGCGAAGCCGGGTCGCCTCTCGGCGATCGCCGGCGGTTCGGGCTCGCCGCCGTCCAAGCGTGCGGCCCCTTGTCGGGTGGGCAGGCAGCGGCGTCGCGTGGACGCTTCGTCGGCCATCAGCAAGCGTCGGCGAGTCGGGAGCCCGTATCGCACCCCCCGAAGCGCCGTGCCGGTGCAGGCCCGAAAATGGTCTGTCCCCAACCGAAACCCCGGCGACGAGTGCGGACAGATGTGCCGTACGAGATGCCTGTGAGCTGTGTTCACCCACGTGAGACGGGCGAACCAAGGTGACGCGCGAGCCCAGGAACACGCCCTCCCGGCCCGGTGTTGACGACGACACGCCCGGGTCGGACTAAGGTGGCTGCGCTGATCAGCGACTTCGGCGAGAAGGCCGCGCCCAACTTGCGTTCATGGTCGCTCGCTTCTACGGTTGGACCACAACATCTAGTAGTTACACCGATGTAGTTCACCACAAATTGTGTTTCCGTGACCGCACCATGCCGAGCCGTGGTGCGTGCGCGAGCGTACGCCGACGAGCGCTTTACGCCTGTGGTGGCCACGTGGTCGAGGAGGGCGAAAGCGTGCATTGTCCGTTCTGTCGTCATCCCGACACGAGGGTCATCGACAGCCGCTCGACAGAGGACGGCGCGGCCATTCGGCGCCGCCGTACCTGTCCGGAATGCGGGCGCCGATTCACCACGCAGGAGACCGTACTGCTGATGGTGAGCAAGCGCAGCGGAGTGACGGAGCCGTTCTCGCGCGACAAGGTTGTCGCGGGAGTGCGAAGGGCCTGCCAGGGCAGGCCGGTGAGCGAGGATTCGCTGGCCCAGTTGGGGCAGCGTGTCGAGGAGGCCATCCGGGCCAAGGGTGCCGCCGAGCTCCCCTCCAACGAGGTGGGGTTGGCGATCCTGGGCCCGTTGCGGGAGTTGGACGAGGTGGCCTACCTGCGGTTCGCATCGGTATATCGCGGTTTCGAGAGCCTGGCGGACTTCGAAGCCGAGATCGAACAGTTGAAGGCGGAGAAGGGGGAGTCATGACGGAGACGGCCAGCGGTTCAGTCACGCGCGGAGGTAAGCGTCCGCGTAAGGGGCTCAAGATGAAGCGGATCTTCACTAAGCCCGGTGTGCACCCCTATGACGACATCAAGTGGGAGCGCCGCGACGTCGTCATGACCAATTGGCGCGACGGCTCGATCAACTTCGAGCAGCGGGGTGTCGAGTTCCCCGAGTTCTGGTCGGTCAACGCCGCCAACATCGTCACGACCAAATACTTCCGTGGCGCCGTGGGCACGCCGCAGCGCGAGTGGAGCCTCAAGCAGCTGGTCGACCGGGTCGTCGGCGTCTACACGAAGACCGCGGTCGAGCACGGCTACTTCGCCACCGACGAGGACGCCGAGATCTTCGACCATGAGTTGAAGCACGCGTTGACGCACCAGGTGTTCGCGTTCAACTCGCCGGTCTGGTTCAACGTGGGCACCGCGAGCCCGCAGCAGGTGAGCGCCTGCTTCATCTTGGCCGTGGACGACACGATGGAGTCGATCCTCGACTGGTACAAGGAAGAGGGTGTGATCTTCAAGGGCGGTTCGGGCTCGGGGGTCAACCTGTCCCGCATCCGCTCCTCGAAGGAGCTCCTCTCCAGCGGCGGCACTGCCAGCGGCCCGGTCTCGTTCATGCGCGGCGCCGACGCGAGCGCGGGCACCATCAAGTCTGGCGGCGCCACCCGCCGGGCGGCCAAGATGGTCGTGCTCGACGTCGACCACCCCGACATCGTGGAGTTCGTAGAGACCAAGGCTCGCGAGGAGGACAAGGTCCGCGCGCTGCGCGACGCCGGGTTCGACATGGACCTGGGCGGCAAGGACATCGTCTCGGTCCAATACCAGAACGCCAACAACTCGGTGCGTGTCTCCGAGGAGTTCATGCACGCGGTGGAGAAGGGTGACGACTTCGCCCTGCGTGGCCGCCTGACCGGCGAGGTGATCGAGAAGGTCGACGCGCGGGACCTGTTCCGCAAGATGGCCAAGGCCGCCTGGGAGTGCGCCGACCCCGGTGTCCAGTACGACGACACGATCAACGACTGGCACACCACCCCCGAGACCGGGCGCATCACCGCCAGCAACCCGTGCAGCGAGTACGTCCACCTCGACAACTCCTCCTGCAACCTGGCCAGCATCAACCTGCTGAAGTTCCTGAAGGACGACGACACCTTCGACGTCGCCAACTTCGTCAAGCTGACCGAGCTGATCATCACGGCCATGGACGTGTCGATCACGTTCGCCGACTTCCCGACCGAGAAGATCGGGGAGACCACCCGCGCCTACCGCCAGCTCGGCATCGGCTACGCGAACCTGGGCGCGCTGCTCATGGCCACCGGCCACGCGTACGACTCCGACGGCGGCCGCGCGGTCGCCGGGGCGATCACGTCGCTGATGACCGGTGTGTCCTACCGGCGCAGCGCCGAGTTGGCCGGGGTCGTCGGCCCGTACGACGGCTATGCCCGCAACGCCGAGCCGCACAAGCGGGTCATGCGCAAGCACGCCGCCGCCAACGACGACCTGCGCACGGTCGGCACGACGGACGCCAAGATCCACGCCGAGGCGTCCCGCCAGTGGTCGGAGTGCCTCAAGCTCGGCGAGAAGTACGGCTACCGCAACGCCCAGGCCAGCCTGCTCGCGCCCACGGGCACCATCGGCCTGATGATGGACTGCGACACCACCGGCATCGAGCCGGACCTGGCGCTGGTCAAGTTCAAGAAGCTGGTCGGCGGCGGCTCCATGCAGATCGTCAACCAGACGATCCCGCGCGCGCTCCGGCAGCTCAACTACCAGCAGGAGCAGATCGAGGCCATCGTCGAGTACATCGCCGAGCACGGCCACGTCGTCGACGCCCCCGGCCTGCGCAGGGAGCACTACGAGGTGTTCGACTGCGCGATGGGTGAGCGGGCCATCGCCCCGATGGGCCACGTCCGCATGATGGCCGCCGCGCAGCCGTTCCTGTCGGGCGCGATCTCCAAGACGGTCAACCTGCCGGAGTCGGCCACGATCGACGACATCGAGCAGGTCTACCTGGAGGGCTGGAAGCTCGGCCTCAAGGCGCTGGCGGTCTACCGCGACAACTGCAAGGTCGGCCAGCCGCTGTCGGCCGGCGGCACGAAGAAGGATGCCGAGAGGGTCGACAAGGCGGCCGAGGTCGCCGAGCCGGAGGTCCGGGTCATCGAGGTCAACCGGCCCACTAGGCGCCGGATGCCCAACCAGCGGCCGAGCATGACCACCCGCTTCACGGTCGGCGGCGCCAAGGGCTACATGACCGCCTCGTCCTACCCCGACGACGGGCTCGGCGAGGTCTTCCTGAAGATGTCCAAGCAGGGTTCGACGCTGGCGGGCGTCATGGACGCCTTCTCGGTGGCGATCTCGATAGGGCTCCAGTACGGCGTGCCGCTCGAGACGTACATGAGCAAGTTCGTCAACATGCGCTTCGAGCCCGCCGGGATGACGGACGACCCCGACATCCGGATGGCCACCTCGGTGATGGACTACATCTTCCGCCGCCTGGCCCTCGACCACCTGCCCTACGACGAGCGGGCGGCGCTGGGCATCTTCTCGGCGGCCGAGCGCGCCGCGCAGCAGCGTGGCGAGGACCCGGCCGCGCAGCAGGAGACGGTGGACCGTGAGGCGCTGGCCCAGTCGGCGCCGATCGAGGCGAAGCCCGAGCAGGAGCCGGTGCGGGAGCAGCTCACGCTGGAGAACCACCAGCGCATCACCGCCGACGCGCCGCTCTGCATGACCTGCGGCACCAAGATGCGCCCGGCGGGCAGCTGCTACGTCTGCGAGGGCTGCGGTTCGACCAGCGGCTGCAGCTAGTTTTGGGCCAGCAAATGCGACACTCGGCTTGATCGGCTAAGGCCCATGGTGCCTGCTTGAGGAGGGGGCCCGGACATCGTTCCGGGCCCCCTCCTATTCGGTGGGCTGGCATTGCCCGACGGGACTCGAGCGCCTGCCTCGCCGCGCGATGCTATGGTCCGGCCGTGAATCAACAGCGATCAACGGGACCGACCGGCTTCAAGTAGCGCGCCAGGAAATACCTGGCGGTGCTACTCAGGGAGCCTCATGTCCCGCACCGCCCATCACATCGATCGTCCGATTCTCGACGGGGGTGGCCTGAGGGGGATCCCATGGCGATCGGTAACGATAGTTGATCTCCGTTACAGTGCCGCGTGCCTGCACCAGGCACAGCGGGCCGGTCACCGGCCACGCCCGGTGTCCCTCCGGCACAAGGTCGACGTCTACTCCTGGGCCAGAGCGGATCCTCGAGATCGGTCGGTATCGGAATGGGCCGACATCGAGGAGCGCCGGGAACGCCAACGCCTGCGTCTCAGGCTCGAAGCCATCTCCCAGAGGGTCAACGCCACGACCGATGGCCGTCTCGCCGCCAAGGCTCTCGATGATCTCGAAGTTCATCCCGCGAGACACCGTCGCAACTCCATCTGGCAGTGTTGATCACGGGCTACCGCACCCATCGAACAAGTGCTCTGCCCCAGTATCCGCGCCCGCTGTTGTCGCGGTTCCGCGCAACCGATGGCCCTCGGTTCAAAAGAGGGAGGCTCCGATGGCGCCTCTTTCGAAGCTGAGCGCCGTACCCGGTGAGGTCGGCGGTGGAGCCGACGACGCGGTGGGAGGTCCGAACTCGCGATGCCACGTACTCCGCCCGGCCGTACACGCCATCACCCAACGCGCGCCCTGAGGCCGTCCGCAGGCGGCGCGCCGGGACGGGAATCGCCGGCGGGGATGGGTCGGAGGGGCGGGTTCATTTGGTGCGGGCCGCGGCTTCGGGACGGAAGAAGGCGGCCACCAGGGCCGCGATCACGAGGCTCGCGAGCGCGGCTGCGAGCACTGCCCGGTGCATGCCGTCGAGGGTGTCGCCGATGGTCGCCGCCACGCCGTTGGCCGTGTGGGTGCCGAAGGCCGCGACGGCGGCCAGCACCGGAGTACCGAGGGTGAGGGCGATCTGCTGGCTCATCGTGCTCAGGCCGGTGGCCAGACCCTGCTCTTCGTCGGGCAGGCTGGAGGTGGCGATGACCGTGTAGGAGACGAGGCCCATGGCGTGACCGAAGAAGGCGACCGCGACGGCGGTGAGGACGAGGTAGATTCCGGCGTCGCCCTCGTCCACGGTGAGCAGCGCCAGGATGCCGAGGCCCTGAACCGTCAGGGCGGTGACGAGGGTCCGCTTGCTGCCGATCGCGCCGATCACGCGAGGAGCGAGGAGGCCGCCCACGATGGCCGCGATGCTGGATCCGCCGAACGCGAGGCCCGCGGTGAGCGGTTTGTAGCCGAGTACGTCCTGGAGATAGAGCGTCATCTGGAAGACCACCGCACTGGGCATGCTGATGACGAAGAGCCCGGCGCAGTTGCCCCAGCGCACGGTGGGCCGTTTGAGCACGCTGACCGGCGCCAGCGGGTTGGAGCTGCGCAGTTCGATGAACCAGAAGGCCACCATCAGCACCACGGCCAGAACCAGGCAGCCGATGACGGCGGGGTCGCCCCAGCCGCTCTGCTCGGTCGCGGAGATGCCGTAGACCAGGCTCAGCAGAGCGCCGGTGACCGTGACCGCGCCGGGAACATCGAGCCGGCTGCGGGTCCGGACGCTGGTGTCGCTCAGAACGCGCGACCCGAGAGCGAGGATGAGGACGACGACCGGCAGGTTGATCAGAAATGCCCAGCGCCAGCTCAGCAGTTCGGTCAGGACGCCGCCGAGCACCGAGCCCAGCGCGAAGCCACCCGTGAGCAGGGTTCCGTTGAGCCCGAGGGCGCGTCGGCGTAGCGGGCCTTCGGGGAACGACGTGGTCAGCAGCGACATCGCGGCGGGCGTCGCCAGCGCGGTGGCGAGCCCTTGTCCGATGCGGCCCGCCAGGAGCATGCTCGGTGACTGGGCGAGGCCGCCGACCAGCGACGTCACGCCGAGGACGAGTATGCCCACCAGGAAGAGGTTGCGCCGGCCGAAGAGATCGGCGACGCGGCCGAACAGCAGCGTGAAGCCCGCTGCCGGCAGCATGAATCCGGTGACGATCCACTGCAGGTTGCTCAGCCCGAAGCCGAGCTCGGATCCGATGGTGGGCACGGCGATGTTGAGGACCGAAAAATCGACCGCGAGCATGAACTGGGCACCGAGCAGAAGGCTCAGGATCAGACGGTGCCGGGACGTCATCCGATCGTCGGCGGGCCTGTCCCGCGCCCCGGTGATGGCATCGAGTTCGGTCATTGCTTCCCTCTCGTCCGGTGACTGTCGCGTCCGACCTCACGGCCGGCCGTCGGCGTGCGATCGAGCCGACAGGAGAGGAACACCGGCGAGCGGGAGGCGGTTGCACCACCGCCTCGCGACCAGCAGATTCGGGTGCGGCGACGGGACAGCGAGGTCAGGCGGGCGGGCATGTCGCGTTCCCCGCCCGGTGCCGACCGGTTCAAAAGAGGGAGGCCCCGCTGACGCCTTCCTCGAAGCCGAGGAGATACTGCTTCGTCGCCAGGCCGCCGCCGTACCCGGTGAGGTTGCCGGTGGAGCCGATGACGCGGTGGCAGGGAACGATGATGCCGATCGGGTTCTTGCCGTTGGCCAGGCCCACGGCACGGGCCGCTGTCGGCTGGCCGATCCGGTCGGCCAGCTCACCGTAGGTGATCGTCTCGCCGTAGGGGATGTCCCGCAGTGCGGCCCAGACCCGTTGCTGGAATGGGGTTCCGGCGAAGACCATGGGCAGCTCGAAGACCGTTCGCCGGCCGTCGAAGTACGCCTGCAACTGGTTGGCGACTTCGGTGAAGGGTGCCGGGTCGGGTTCGCCGAAGGTCTCCTCCGGAGGTCGGTGTCGCTGGCCTCGCATAAAGAGGCCGGCGAGGGTTCCGTTGTCCGCGACGAGGGTGAGCGGGCCGACAGGGCTGTCCACCACCGTGTGCGTCCTGTGGGTCATGGTGTGTTCTTTCGCGAGTCGGTGGGCAGGTGATTGATGGGGTGGTCGCCGGTGGCCCACAGGTACTGAACGGCGTACGCGCGCCATGGCCGCCACGCCGCGGCGCGGCGGGTGAGCGCGGCGGGGGTGGCGGGTAGCCCGAGTTCGCGGGCGGCCACGCGGATGCCGAGATCCGTGGGGACGAAGGCGTCCGGGTCGCCGAGGGCGCGCATCGCGATGGTCTCGACGGTCCAGGGCCCGAGTCCCGGCAAGGCCGAGAGCTGTGCCCGCGCCCGGTGCCAGTCGCCTCCGACGCTGAGGTCGATCTCGTTGGCGGCCAGAGCGGTGATCAGCCCGGTGAGCGTGGTGCGGCGGGCCTGGGGGAGGGCGAGCGCCGCCGGGTCCAGGCCGGCCAGCGCGAACGGATCGGGGAACAGGTGGGTGAGGCCTCCGGCGGGGTCGGTGATCGGCTCACCGTGGGCGGTGACCAGCCGGGCGGCGTGGGTACGGGCGGCCGCGGTGGACACCTGCTGCCCGAGCACCGCCCGTACCGCGAACTCGAACGCGTCGACGGTACGGGGCACCCGGCGGCCGGGGTCCTTGTCCACGACGGGAGCCAGCACCGGGTCCCCGCGCAGCAGATCGTCGACGGCGACCGGGTCGGCGTCGAGATCGAGGAGACGCCGGCACCGGCTGATCGCGGTGGACAGGTCCCGCAGGTCGGTGAGGGACAGCTGACAGGCGATGTGGTCGGGTTGCGGGCGCAGGGTGGCGATGCCCTGGCCGTGGGGCAGCCGCAGGGTACGGCGATAAGCGCCGTCGCGCCACTCCTCCACCCCTGGTACGGCGGTGGCCGCGAGGTGGCCGAACAGGTTGCCGGGGCACAGCGGAGCCCGGAACGGCAGCCGCAGCGACAGCACCCCGGGGGTGTCGGCCGGGCGTCCACGGGCGACGCGATCCCGGAGCTGGGTCGGCGTCAGGGCGAAGACCTCCCGCACGGTCTCGTTGAACGTGCGGATGCTGGCGAACCCGGCCGCGAAGGCGACGTCGCCCATCGGCAGGGCCGTGGTCTCGATCAGCAGCCGGGCGGTCTGGGCCCGCTGCGCCCGCGCGAGTGCGAGCGGTCCCGCTCCGAGCTCGGCGAGCAGTTGCCGTTCGATCTGCCGGGTGCTGTAGCCGAGCTGTGCCGCCAGGCCGGGCACGCCGTCGCGGTCGACGACGCCGTCAGCGATCATGCGCATCGTCCGCGCCACCACATCGGCGCGTTGGTTCCACTCGGGGGAGCCCGGGCTGGCGTCGGGACGGCAGCGCTTGCACGCCCGGAACCCGGCCTGCTGCGCCGCGGCGGCGCTGGGATAGAAGCGCATGTTCTCCACCTTGGGCGGCACCACCGGGCAGCTCGGTCTGCAGTAGATCCCGGTGGTGATCACCGCCCCGAAGAACCAGCCGTCGAACCGGGCGTCCTTGGATCGGACCGCCCGAATGCACTGCTCCACGTCGTCATGCACCCTGCCAGCATCGCCTGGGGCAGACCATCGGGGCTGGCGGAAATCCGACATGACCATGATGTCGGTCCAGCGCGGCGGTGTCGTCGCAAACCTGCCAGACCACGATGACCGCCCGCTGCTGGACTGCTTGCCATGAGCATCTCTCGTTCCAAGGCGGAACCCTTTATCAGGCTCCCTCTGTTGCTGGCCTGCGGAGGTTCCTTCCTGGCGTTCCTCGATGTGACGATCACCAACCTCGCGGTGCCCGCCTTGGCGGTCGACTTCGGCGGAGTCGAGCTGACGTCACTGTCATGGGTGGTAACCCTCTATACGATCATTTTTGCCGCTTTGCTGGCCCCGGCCGGGCGGATGGCCGATGCGCTCGGGCGCCGCCGCCTGTACGCCGTGGGGGTCGCGGTGTTCACGGTCGCGTCACTGCTGGCGGCGCTCGCGCCGACGTTCGGGCTGTTGCTGGTGGCGCGCGGAGCGCAGGCCGTGGGGGCGGCGGCGCTGATGCCCGCGTCGCTGGCGTTCGTGCTGGCCGACACCCCGGTGGCGCGGCGCGCGAGCGCGATCGGCCTCTGGAGCGCCGCCGCCTCGGTCGCGGCGGCCCTGGGACCGGCGCTCGGGGGAGTGCTCGTGGACGCCTTCGGCTGGCGCTCGCTCTTCTTCGTCAACGTTCCCGCAGGGGTCGCCCTCTGGTTGCTCGCCCTGCGCATGCCCGCGGGTGTGACCACCCGTAAGCGTCTGCCCGACGTCATCGGCACCATGCTGCTGACCGGCGGGGTCGCCCTTCTGGTACTCGGGGTCACCCAGGGTCAGAGCTGGGGATGGACGCACGGCCGGACTCTGGCGTGCCTCCTGGGCGCCGTGACGGCAGTCGGCGTCTCACTCGTCCGCTCCTCGCGGCATGCTGAGCCGGCGGTCCAGATCACCCTCTGGCGCGTCCGCGCCTATGCCGGCGCGAACGTCGTCTCGGTGCTCTTCGGCGTCGCACTGTACGCGTCGCTGCTGCTGTGCGTGCTGTTCCTTACCGAGGTGTGGCACTACTCCGAGCTTCAGGCAGGTCTGGCCATGACCCCGGGCGCCATCGCGTCGGCCCTCGTGGGACTCGTCGTCGGCCGCATCGCGCGCCGGCCATCGCCGCGGACCCTGACGGTGATCGGGGCGCTCGCGCTCGCCGCCACCAGCGGGGCGCTCGCGCTGTGGCTGCCCGCGGAGCCGGACTTCCTCGGCGTCTGGCTACCGGCGGGTCTGATCAGCGGTGCGGGGATGGGCGCTGTGAGCGTCGGTGTCTCCAGCGCGGCGGCCCTGTCGGTGCCGCCGCCGAGCTTCGCCGCGGGCACCGGCTTGAACATCGCGGCTCGCCAGGTGGGAGGCGCGCTTGGCGTCGCCGTTCTGGTGGCCCTGTTCGCCGGACACACTCCCGCCGATGGCGTGTCCGACTTCACCCGCGTCTACCTCGTCTGCGCCGTTGCCAGTCTCGCCGCCGCGGCGGTCGGCACCCGCCTCACCCTCGCGACCACTTCGGGAACAGGAGGCTGATCAAGGACCAGGGTAACTTGTCCGGTACTTGATGAAGATCCGAGACGCGAAGGCAGGACAGCCATGACCTATCCACCGCCGACCTACGACGGTGACGCCGGCGAGCTGAGCGCGACATACCGGCGCCCGGATGCGGTGCCGGAGCTGACCTATCCGAGCGGCAACACGGTGCACTACTTGGCGACCGGTGCGTCGACCAACGGACAGTTCGGGATGTACCGCTGGGAAATGGGACCGGAGCCCAGCGGTCCCGCGGCGCACTTCCACCGGTCGATCTCTGAGTCGTTCTACATCCTGTCCGGCAGCGTGCGCATCTACGACGGGCGGCGCTGGATCGACACGACGCCGGGCGACTTCGTGCACGTCCCGGAGGGTGGCGTACACGCGTTCCGTAACGAATCGGGCGCGCCGGCGTCGATGCTGCTGCACTTCGCGCCGGGCGCGCCACGAGAGGGATACTTCGAAGGGCTGCTCACCCTGGCGGGCAAGAGCGAGGAAGAGAGGGCGGAGTTCTTCCGCGAACACGACACGTACTGGCTGTGACCTGGTACCAACGAGGTACCGTCGCGAACCCGTCAGAACATGCCGTGTGGCACCTCCTCCGGCTCGGGGACCGGCTGGACGACGTCCCAGTGCTCGGCGATCAGGCCGCCCTCGAGCCGCCAGAAGTCCGCGACCGCCAGCCCGCGCCCGCCCTCTCGCGGGATCAGGTGATAGTGCATCACCACGAGATCGCCCTCCGCGACGACCCGCTTGAGCTCAAGGCGCGAGCTGGCCAGGGGAGAGTTCTTGATGAAGTCGATGAAGGCGCGTCTGCCGGACGGGTTGCCCGGGCTGTGCTCGACGAAGTCCTCTCGCAGGAGAGTCTCAAGGACCTCGATGTTGCCGGCGGCGAACTCCGCGAAGCCGGACATGATCAGTTCTTTGCTGTTCGTCATGAGAGAACGCTGACACCGGCCGAGGGGTGGTGTCGATTACATGCCATGTAATGCGGCTAGTTGGGCCGCATTCGGCAGGCATCACCCCGGAGGAGCTCCTGAGCGTGGGGCTCCTCGCCATCCGGCTGGCCCAGCACCTGCGCGAGGGCGTCGCGCCCGGACACCCCGAGCTTGGCGTACACCCGGCCCAGATGGTTGTTGACGGTTCGGAGCGAGAGGCCGAGGCGGTCGGCGACGGCGCGACTGGGCAATCCCGCCGCGGTCAGTTTCGCCACCTGCAGCTCCCGAGGAGTCAACGACACCTCGCTCCCCGTCAGCTCCGTCAGCGGCGTGCGGGCGCCGTCGCACTCGGTCAGCAGCTCACGAGCGAACACGAGCGCGGCCTTGGCCGCCGTACGCCGACGCGCCCCGGCATGCAGCCGATGGGCCGTCGCGGCCGCCTCCGCGGCGGGCAGCAGATGGCCGAGGCGATGCAGCCGCTCGGCCGCCTCTCCTAGCAGGTGGGCGTCGTCCGTGGCGAGCGCGGTGGCCATCGTGGCGAAGGCCGCCGTCGCGGGTGCGGCGGTGTCCCTGGCGACCTGGTGCAGCCTGTCGCACACCTCGTTCGCGGCGCCGAATCGCGCGGCGTCGAACAACGCCAGGGCCTCGAGCATCGGCGCTCCGGCCTTGCCCGCGGTCTTCGCGGCCCTGAGGGCGTGGCCGGCGGCGCTGGAGAGATCGAGCGCCGCGGCGGCGACCCAGGCGCGGTCGCGCTCGATCCAGGCGTCGAAGAGCGCACCCCGTGGTGGTGGGCAGCCGTCCATTCGGCTGAGCCACGCATCCGCCTGGACGGTGTCTCCTGCCATCGCGTGCGCGCCCGCCAGCTCGGCCAGGTAGACGCCCCGTAATCGCAGCGGGTCGTGCTCGCTGAGTAACACGACCGCCTCGCGCAGCGCCTGCTGTGCCGGCTTCACCCGTCCCTGAGCCTTCGCCACCAGGCCACGCACGATCGCCCACACGCCGACCATGGGTGCCGCCAGCTGCGTCTCGACGGCTTCTCGATACGCGAGCTCCACGGCCTTGGCCGCGGTGGTGAGAGCGCCTGCCAGCAGGAGGGCGAGGCATCTGGCGGCGCCGACCTGGGCCTGGGTCCACGGCGAGGCGATCCGGTGCGCCGAGGCGACCTCCAGACCGGTGGCGCTCGCGCGTTCAATGAGGCGGATGTCTCCCATGAGACCCGCGGCGATCACGACCGCCGTGGCCGCCCGTGCCGTCGCCTCCGCCGGCAGCGGCGGTCCTGGCCGGGTGAGCAGCGCCGTACCGATGGAGAGGGATCCCGCGACGTGTCCCTCGATCAGCATCGTCCAGGCTCGCACCGCCTCCGCCGCCCGCTCGCCGGTCGGGTTCCCCTGAGCCGGTGCGGTTTCGTACTGCCAGTATTCGATCTTCTCCCTGAGTATCGCGCGCCGGTCGGCGCGTTCGTCGTTGTCGCATTCCTCTGGCGCCGGGAGCACGTCGGCCGCGTCGGCGAAGCGGCCCTGCAGCGCCATCACCTCGGCCAGGGTCAGGTTCGCGTCCACCCCGCCATCAGCGGCACCGGACGCGGTCGCCAGCCGCTCGGCGACCTCGAGCTCCAACCGTTCGGCGGCGCGTTCCGCGGCGGCCAGCAGTTCCTGCCCGGAGGAGTCGAGGCCCGCGGTGAGCCGCCACATGACCAGGTCGAGTGGGTCGTCCGCGCGACGGCGCGGCGACGCGGCAAGGGACTCGGCCAGCCGGGCCCAGATCGCGTGCGCCTGGGCGCGTGGCATGCGCGCGCGGATGACCTCCCCGTACGCGGGTATCGCGAGTCGCGTCTGGTGTCGCGCTCCGGAGGGTTCGACCATCACCAGCCCCTGCCGTTCGGCCTGCACCACGGCGGAGTGCCCGGTGAGGTCCTCGAGCACGGGCTGGCCGAGCGGCTCCTTGCAGGCGAGCACCTCGAGTACGGCCAGCACGGCCGGATCATCGACCTGCATCTGCGCCTCGATCAGATCACCGAGCCGGCCGGTGATCCGCAGGTGACCGCCCAGGTGCCAGAGGCCGTCGGTCCGCAGCAGCGCCGATCCCTCCAGGGCGGACTGCGCGAGCTCCCGCAGGACGAGCGGGTTGCCGGCGGACAGGCGACGGAACGTGTGCCGCGTGACGGCGTCCAGCGGACCGCCCAGGCCGCGTTCGAGCAGCGTGTCCATCTCGCTGTCGCTCAGCGGCCGCAGCTCGACGCGGCGTGCCACCCCTTCCTTCCACAAGGCGGTCATCACGTCGGGCGCCGTCTGCCCCTGCCGTCCCGTGAGCAGCACGAAGGTCCTGGTGTGCACGGCGAGCTGGTACACGAGCGCGGCCGAGACGTTGTCGAGCAGATGGGTGTCGTCCACGACGAACACGGGCCGCTTTCCGGTGGGAGCGCTGAACCGTTCCACGAGCTGGCCGAAGATATGCCCCGTGACGGGG
This sequence comes from Nonomuraea sp. NPDC049269, assembly GCF_043197155.1. Lineage (NCBI taxonomy): Bacteria > Bacillati > Actinomycetota > Actinomycetes > Streptosporangiales > Streptosporangiaceae > Nonomuraea > Nonomuraea sp. NPDC049269. The sequence continues at coordinate 751,408 of NZ_JBICSO010000004.1, read as the reverse complement.
CCCGCGACATCCGCGAGGTGCAGCAACGAGCCCAAGGGGATCGCCGCGGCGGCACGGGTCCCGGTCGCCCAGGCCGTCGGGTGGCCAGCCGCGGCCAGCCGGGTGACCGCCTCCTTGGCCAGGCGCGTCCTGCCCACACCCGGTGGTCCCACGATCATCACACCGCCGACGTCCGCCTGCGTCGCCGCTTCCATGACCGTGCGCAGCGCCGCGGCGCGCCCGACGAGTGGCCACAAGTTCCCGGGGCGTGCGTCGTGCGAATGGCTGTCAGCCATGTCGTCCCTTCCGGATGTCGTCACACTGCGACGTCGTGCCCTGACCGGAGATGAGCCGAGCGGCGATCCTCGTGCCGCGTCCCTCCACCTGAAACTCAAGCAGGTCCTTGATCTTCTCCATGTGAAGGGTTCTCCCCTTTGACGCCCTTCAAACAGGCGTGGCCGGAAGGTGACGTGGCGGCGTCCAACCACGCCAACGGCCCCCGCTTGAGGCCTATCAAGGGGGTGGCGTCAGGGTCAATCCTGGAAGGTGCGGCGACCTACGGTGCGAGAAGATCGTCGGCGATGGCGAGCAGGCGTACGGCCGCCGCCTCCGACGACGGGGTCTTCCCCCGCAGTCGCTCGCCGATCCGCCGCAGGAGCACGTGCGGGTCGCCGTCCGGCTCCCGGCCATCGCTCTGTCGTACGCGGAGCAGGAGTTCCAGGGCGCAGGCGGCCTGCGTGGCGAACAGGCCCAGGAGCTCCACGTCGTCCAGATCGCTGCGGGAGGCCGTGCGATCCAGCACCTCCAGGACGCCCACGCATTCCTCGAACCGGATGAGCGGTGCGGCCATGATGGTCCGGGGCACGTAACCGGTGGATTCCGCGGCGTCCTGGGCGAACTGCGTCACGGCCGACACGTCGTCCGCGACCATCGGCTGCCCGCTCGCCGCGACCCAGCCGGCGATCCCGGTTCCCGCTGGAAAGTGGCTCCCGACCAGCTCTTTCTCGCCCGCGCCCGACACGGCTTCGAAGACCAGGTCACCGGTGTCCGGATCCACGAGGAAGATGGACGCGGCGGCGGCCCCGAACATGTGGCGGGCCACCTCGACGATGGACTGCAGCAGCCGGTGTTCGGTGCCGTCGAGGGAGCCGGGAGAGTCGGCGAAGTCAGAGGACATGGGCCTCTCCGTTCTGCGTCGTGGTGTTGTCCGCGGTCAGGTAGAGGACCGTCTTGAGCTGGAACGGCGTCAGCCACGGGTGCTTGCTCAGGATGAGCGCGCAGATGCCGGTGATGTGCGGTGCCGCGAAGCTGTTGCCGGTGCTGCGGACCTCCCGGCCGCCGGGCCAGGCGACCGGCACCCTGACCCCGCGCGCGAGGAACTCCGCGGGTGGCGCCGGGTTGTAGTAGTACGTCATCGAGTCCGCCTCGTCGTGGCTGGCCACCGAGACGACCGAGGAGAACGTCCACGGGAAGCTGAGCACCGGCATGTTGTGCGCCGCGGCGACCAGGAGGCAACGCCGGAAGTACGCGCGGTCGGCGAGCTCGTGCAGGGCTTCCCGCAGGGCCGACTTCGTGCTGGAGAGACTGAGGTTGACCAGGTCGAACCCCTCGTCGATGGCCCAGCGCAGCCCGGTCACGAGGGCGTCGCCAGTGCCGGACTTCCCGTCGGTGAGCGCGCGGACGGAGGTGATCGCCGCCCCGGGGGCGACCGACCTGATCACTCCGGCGCAGGCCGTGCCGTGCCCCGCGGGGTCGGCGGGGGCGCACTCGGCGACGGTCAGCCTGCCCTCGTCCCCGCGGACGACCTCGACCGACCGCTCAAGGCCGCCGATCTTGGGATGATCTCCCGCCACGCCCGTATCGACGACGCACACGCGTACCCCGGTGCCGTCGGACCCGCCCCATGCCCACTCTCTGGTCACCTCCGCCAGCGGGCTGATCTGGAAGGACTCCGGGGCCTGCCGGGTGGTGGCCAGCCCCCACGCGGGCACCCCGGGGAAGTGCGCCCGCTGGGCCCGGCGCCAGGGCGGCGTGCTCATGACAGTCCCTTCATCCAGTCACGGACTCGCGCCGCCGGCAGGCTCGCGCCCTTGCTCAGGTACGCGTCGAGCGCGCGCCGGGCGGCTTCGGCCGGGTCGCGTCCGGCGGCCCGCTGGATCCGGGCGATCTCCACAAGGATGTCCCCTTGAAGACAAGGGTCATCGGTCGATTCGAGCAGCGCGGTCGCGCGTTCCGCGGCGCTCATCGCGTCCGTGTGCGCACCGTCGAACGATGCGATCGTGCCTCTCATGGCGATGGCCGTGAGCTCGCCGCGGAGCTGAGGCACCCCCGCTTCGCTCCGCGCCAGCTCCTCCGCCGCCTGCCGGACGTCTCCCCGCCGGAGGGTCTCACGCGCCGCGTAGACCTCCAGGGTGGCGGCGGACGCCCCGTGCCCCGCCGTACGGAGCGCGGCGGCGGCCCGCCCGAACAGGTCCCTCGCGGCCTCGTGGTTCCCGTCCAGGGATTCCACCAGCCCCCGCACCTGGACGACCGCGATCGCCGAGAGGCCGAGGTGCAGATCCGCCGCGTAGTGGCCGGCCGTGTCGAGCGCCTCACGGGCGCCGCCGAGGTCGCCGGAGAGCGCGAGCAGGCGGGCCCTGGTGACGAGCACCGGCACCAGCAGGGCGCGGTCGCCGGCGAACCGGGCCAGCAGACCGGCGCAGAGCGCGAGCCCTTCCCGCACGGGGGTGGAGGACCATTGCACCAGCTCGCACAGCCCGCCGAGCAGCCGGTCCTCCTCGTAGCGGTCGCCCATCGGCCGGGCCCGCTCGAGCCCGTCACGAAGCGCGCGGTCGGCGGCGCCGAAACGGCCGTCCTCGATGTGGATCAGGGCTTGGAGCTGGTGGAACCGGCACCAGCTCAGGTCGTCCCGGGGGTCGAGCGCCAGCCGCCCGCGCAGGGACTCAAGGTCCGGCGCGCGGGCGCCCGAGCGGAGGGCGAGGATCTCCCGCTGGATCACACAGGTGAGCCGGTTGCGCGGGTCTTCCGGCAGCAGTTCTTCCGCGCGGTCCAGGGCCGCGGCCGCCGCGACGGCCTCCCCCCGTCCCAGCTCCGCGTCGCTGATGCGAACGGCCAGCGATCGATGCTCGTCCCTGCCCGGGGGCAGCATCTCCCGTCCCTGCTCCAGCAGCGCGATCGCGGCGGGCAGGTCTCTGCGGTGCAACGCCTGACCGCCGTCCCTGATGAGCCGGTCCGCGGCCCGGTCGGTCAGCTCGGGCAGCAGCGGATCGCCGGGGCGTACCTGCCGGGTGAGGCGGCAGGCCGCCAGCAGGTGCCGGCTGACGTCTCCGGATGCCGATCCGGCGAAGGGAGCCTCGTCCGAGGCTCCGGCGGACCGGTCGCCGAACCAGTCGGCCAGCCTTCGGTGCCAGTCCGCGCGTACCTCCTTGCTCGTCAGCGCGTACACGCTCTCCCGGGTGAGGGTCTGGGTGAACTCGTACGATCCCGGGAGCGCACCGCGCCGGATCAGGCGGTCGCGCTGTAACCGCCGCAGCGGAGTCGCCGTCATGGGAGGCTCGCCGTCGAAGAGGGCCTCCAACTGCTCCACTGTGAAGGACTGCCCGATGGTCGCGGCCCGCTCGAGCAGGTGGCGCTCCGCCGCGCCCAGCCGATCCAGCCGGGCCCCGAGCAGCGCCTGGATGGTGGGCGGGAGGGCGACGGCGCCCTCGGCGAGGGTCTCCAGCATCAGCTCGGCGAAGAGCGGGTTGCCGTCCGAACCGTGGATCACCCGCTGATACGTGCCGTCGTCGTCGTGGGCGACGACGTCCGACCGCTCGGCGCGGAGCTCGGCGACGAGCCGGGTCATGTGCGGCGGGCTCATCGGGCCGAGCTCCAGCGACATGGCGCAGGTCATGCCTCCGCCCCAGGAGGGGCGGGCCTCGTAGAGCTCGGGCCGGGCGACGCAGACGAGGAGCACGGGCACGTCGGCGAGCCACGCCGCGCAGTCCTCGATCAGGTCGAGCAGGGTCGGCTCGGCCCACTGCAGGTTGTCCAGCACCACCACCAGCGGCCGGTCCCGCGCGAGAACCTCGAAGAGCGACCGTACGGCCTGCGCGATCTCCGCGACCCCGGGAGTGTCCTCGTAGTCCGCGTCACCGAGGCCCGCCAGCCCGCGCAACGCCCGCGCGCCTTCCGTGCCCACGGCCTCGGCGATGGCGGGCCACTCACCGTTGAGTGCCTCGAGCATCTCCGTGATGGGCCGGTACGTGGCGCCGATGCCGTAGGACGGGCACCGGCCGGTGAGCACGGTCACGTCCTCGGGCAGGTTTGTCAGGAACTCCCTGACGAGCCGGGACTTGCCGATGCCCGGAACGCCGAGCAGAGTCGCCATGCAGCACTGCCGGTCGCGTGCGGCGCGGTCATGGAAGCGCGTCAGCTGGTGCAGCTCCTCGGTCCGGCCGATCAACGGGATCGTGTCGGTCTCCGGCCCGCCGCGATCGGGCTCCACGGCGATGAGCCGCCACGCCCGTACCGGATCTCTCTTGCCCTTAAGCGTGAGCGGGGGGACGCCGTCCAGCAGCGCGTGCTGCCTGACCAGGCGGGCCACGTCGTCCCCCAGGAGGATCTCGCCGGCTCCCGCCGCGGACTGCAGCCGGCTCGCGGTGTTGACCGCGTCACCGATCACCCGCACGTTCGAGCCGGATCCGTCGGCGACCATCACCTCTCCGAAGGCGATGCCGCAGTGGGCGTCCAGCCGGACTCCGTGGGTGGGGGCTATCTCGGCACTGAGCCGGCGCACGGCCGACATCGCCGCGTCCGCGGCGAGGACCGCCCGGAGCGCGTCGTCCTCCCGGCCGGCCGGGACGCCGAACACCGCCATGATCGCGTCGCCTATGTACTTCTCCACCGCGCCGCCGTGCTCGAAGATCTCTGTCCTGCAGGCGGCGTAGTAGCGATCGAGGATCCGCAGGAGCAGTTCGGGGTCGAGACGCTCGGCGAGCTCCGTCGACCCGACGATGTCGATGAACAGGACCACGACGTGACGACGGGTGGGTCGCGGGTCCCTGTCGCTCATACGAGCTTGAGCTCCTGTCCTTCCACCTCGCCGGCGTGGTCGTCCAGACGCTTCTTGATCGAGTTCAGTACGGCGACCTCGGTCGCCGTGAGCTCGGCGAACACCCTTCGCTGCCGCTCATCGAGCAGGTCGATGGGGTGCCCGGCCGCCCGCAGCGTGGCCAGTGCGTCGAACCCGCCCGATCCGGTTCCGTTCATGAACCACAAGCCTGAAACGGCTCATCGGCGATCGCAAGAGCTCCGGACACCCACATTCGTGTGGTCGTAGCTCTGCCAGGTGAAAGGCGGTGAGCCCACGTTTGTGGGGTTGTGTCACCTCCGCATCGCCAGCCGATACTCGACCTGCAACGCATCCCCCCAAGACGGAGAGGTGAGGGCATGGCCTTCGATCCGAAGGAAGCTCTGCGTGAAGCCGGCGTCCTGAACGACCCGATCGCCGCGGAAGTCGAGGCGGCGTTCGCCACCCTGACCAAAGAGGAAACCGACCTGCTCATCTCGCTCAAGGGCAAGCTTCCCACCGCACTGCCGCTGGTGATGGCGGGTGGGCAGTGGGAGCGGCCCGAGGTCGAGGTGCACAACGAGGGCGAGGCCGAGGCGTCGTGCCTGTGCGGAGCCTGGTCCGGGTCCGGGTCCGGCGGGCCGTCCAAGCCGGCCACCTAAATCCGACGGCTCACGGGTGCGGTCCCGGTGGCATGTCGCCGGACAGGGCCGGGGTCGCGCCTGCCGCAGAGAGCGTGAAGGGAAATGGATGTCTGGGAAGCTGGCCCGGAACCACTCGCTGTTCGACGTACCAGAAGACCTCACCTATTTCATGCACGATGGGTCCTACCTGGTCGTCAACCCGCATTCCGGCGGTCGGTGTGTCCTCGATTCGCGTGAGTTCGGCGTCCTGCAGACCTTGGCCCGACCCTACGCTCGGCTCGAAGAGACCGATGAGACCGATCGGGCCCTCGCCAAGCTCATTCTGGCGTGGGTCGTCTACTACAACGGGAACCGTCCGCGGATCACGCTGAAAGAGCCGCCGCTCCGCATGGCCTACTACGCCATCACCGACGGGTGCAACCTTCGCTGCCCCTACTGCTACGCGTCCTCGGAGAAGTGCCTGCCGGGTGAGCTCAACACCGAGGAGTCGCTCGGCCTGGTCTCTCAGATCGCCGATATCGGCGCCTCGACCCTGGTCTTCACCGGCGGCGAGCCCATGCTCAGAAAAGACCTGTTCCAGATCGTGGAGCATGCCAATCGGAGCGGCTTGAGGTCGAACATCATCACCAACGCCACCATGATCAGGACGCCCGCGATGGCGCGGCGGTTCGCCGAGCTGTTCAACGCGGTCACGGTGAGCGTCGACGGCGGCACGGCCGAAACGCACGACCGCACACGGGGCGAAGGCTCCTTCGCCAAGACCCACCGAGCCCTGCGGCTGCTCAACGACGTGGGCGTAACGCCGATGATCAACCATATCGTCACCTCGGAGAACGTCGACGAGCTCGAGGACTTCGCCTCGTTCATGGAGGGCATCGAGGTCGACAGCATCCGGCTGATGTACCACAACAACCTGGGCCGGGGCGAGAGCGACGAGTACGACTTCGGCTGGGAGGACCATCTGAGGATCCAGCAGCTCACCTGGACCTCACCCGTCGCCGGCAAGCTGCTGCCGGACGGGCCCAAGACGCTGCAGCTGTGCGCCGTGAAGGCCAACTGCGGGATGGGCGGGAACGAGATCTACATCAACTCGCTGGGCGACGTCTACCCGTGCAAGCTCGTCACGGGACGCTCGCACCTCGCGGGCAACGTGCGACGGCAATCCCTGGCGGAGATCTTCGGCAGCCCGGTCCTGTACGACATGCGGACCAGCTCCGTGTTCGGCGGCGACTTCCACGCCGACTGCGCGAAGTGCTACATCAAGTCGTCCTGCGGCGGGGGCTGCCGCGCCGCTCACATGGCCGAGTCCAAGGACCTGCGGCGGAACAGCCGCCATCAGTGCAGGATCCTGCGGCACGGTATCGTCACGCAGCTCTGGCTGGAGTCCGGCGTCGATCCCGCGGAGCTCGCCGCGGACGCCGGGATGCAGACGCCCCGCCTGCTCGTCAACGACGACATCCATCCGGTCTTCGACGACTGGAAGACCTACGTTCTCCCCTCGGCCGCCGCTGTCAAGGTCGGCGAGCTGCTTCCCATAACACCGGTATAGAGGAGGTGGAGTGTGTCGCTCCAGATCAGTGACGCTGTGATATGGCAGGAGACCTCGGGGGGCATCTCGCTCTACCACGCCGAGACCGGGGCTTTCCACACCTTGAACGAGACAGGCTCCCGGATATGGACGCTCGTCGCGAGCGACGGGGAGCGGGAGCCGATCGTCTCGAAGCTGTCGCACGAGTTCGCCGGGGACAACGTCGCGGTGAGCATCCGCATCCTGAAGGACGTACAGGAGTTCCTCGGCAGCATGATCGAACAGGGTCTGATCGAAGAGCGTCCGGCGTGAGGCCTGCATGACCAGAGCGGTCGTCCTCGGCGGGGGCTTCGCGGGTGTGCTGGCCGCCGCCGTGCTCGCCAGGCACGCGGACGACGTGATCGTGATCGAGAACGATCATTATCCGGCCGATCCCCGTGCTCGGCGGGGGCTGCCCCAGTCGCGTCACAGCCACGTCCTCGTGGCCGGTGGCGCGCGGGCGCTGCAGGAGCTGCTTCCCGGGACCCTTGAGGCGCTCTTCGCCCGCGGCGCGCATCGCCGGGGCCTTCCCGGCGACGCGCTGATCCTCGCCGCGGCCGGCTGGTTCCGGCGGCTGGACACCGAGGCGTACCTCATCTCATGCAGCCGGGGACTCCTGGACCAGGTGGTGCGGCAGCGGGCGCTGGGCGCCGTCTCGACCTGGCCGGGCACGCAGGCGCTCGGGCTGGTGGGAGACGCGAGCCGGGTCACCGGGGTCGCGGTCAGGCGCGAGGGCGCTCCGCCGGAGACCATCGAGGCGGATCTGGTCGTCGACGCGACAGGGCGGAGATCGAAGGCGCCACGGTGGCTGGCCGAGCTCGGCGTGGCGGAGATCGAGGAGGTGACCGTCTCCTCCGGGTTGGCCTACTCCACCCGGGTCTATCAGGCGCCCCCCGAACTCGCCGGCGACACTCCGGCCATCATGATCCACCCGCGTCCGGCGAGCGGGCGGCCCGGCCAGGGGGCGACGTTGTTCCCGATCGAGGACGACCGGTGGATCGTCACCCTGACCGGCACCCGGGGCGGCGAACCGCCCGTGGACGAGCGGGGCTTCGCGGACTTCGCGCGCTCGCTGCGCGACCCGATCGTGGCGGAGCTCATGGCGGCGGCCACGCCGCTCGGCGGCATCCGGCCGTACCGCGACACGTCGAACCGGCGAAGGTTCTTCGAACGCGTACGCCTGCCCGCCGGCTTCGTCGCGATCGGCGACGCGGTCGTCGCGGTGAACCCCGTCCACTCGCACGGGATGTCGGTCGCCGCGCTGAGCGCGCTCAGGCTGGACAGGGAGCTGACGCGGCGCGGGATCGGCCCGTCCGCCCGCCCCGAGCTGCAGGCGGCCATGGGGGCGGAGGCGGATACGTCATGGCGGATGGCGGTCGCGCAGGACCGGGGATCGGCCGGGCGGGAGGCGACCGCGTTCGAGCGCGAGATTCTCACCCGCAGGACGCGGGCTTTGCTGAGCAGCCCGCAGCTCGCCGCCGAATTCTTCGGTGCGCAGACCTTGACGTCCACGCGGGCCCCGAAAGACGCCTCGGCGGTGGTCCGGGCGCTGACGGGGGAGCCGGATCCCCTTCTCACCACGGAGGAGGCCGTCAAGCAGCACCCCGCGCTGTACGAATGGTGGAATTCGGCTACCCGTGTCCGCGCCGGAGGTGCGCTGAGCCGACGGTGATGAAGCCGGATTCGTACGCGATGCCGACCGCGTGCGCCCGGTTCACCGCCGAGAGCTTGGTGAGGATACGCGCCAGGTGCGAACGGACCGTTCCGGTGCCGATGCCGAGCTTCTCGGCGATGCCGGCGTTCGACAGGCCGGCCGCGACGAGAACCAGCACCTCGGCCTCGCGGCGGGTGAGTTCGGCGAGCCGGTGATCGACCCCGATGCTCACCGCGGCGATGCGATCACGTAGCCGCGTGATCATCGCGCTGGAGATGAAGGTGTGCCCGGCGGCGACCAGCCGGATCGCGGGCACGATCTCCTCGAACAGCGACGCCCGGTGCACGAAACCGCCCGCGCCCCCGAGTAAGGCGCGCCCGAGCAGCTCCTCGTCCAGCGCTTCTGAGACCACCACCACGCGCATCCGGTTCCTCGCCTGCGCCGCGACGACACGGGTGAATGCCACGCCGTCCGCCTGCCGCAGCGCCGCGTTCACGACCGCCACCCTCGGCCGATGCCGGACGACCAGATCGCCCAGCCGGTCGGCGGCGCCGGCCTCGCCTACCACGTAGATGCCGTTGCCCATGTGGAGCACGCTCCTGAGCTGGGCGCGCACCATCCGGTCCGGCTCGCCCACGACGACCCGCAGAGCGGGCATGGGCTCGCCGGCGGGGGTGGACTCCATCGGTTGTGCCACCTGACCACCCGAGTTTGAGCGCGGTTGCTCTTCCGGCACACTATGCGCGTCCGCCCTGGGGACAGCCAGAGCAGCGGGGTTACTCAAGCCCGCCACCCGCATGTGAGAGGTACCCATGACTGCCTGTGGCCGCGGTTGTCGGAAAGGCGACCGCGGAATCGGCACTCAGGACGGATCCGCGACAAGGATCCGGATCGCCGAACCCCGCAGCGGCGGCGTGACGTCGGCCAGGGCGAACCCACCGGCCGCGAGCAGGCCGTGGAAGTCGGCTCTGCCGCGTTCCCAGCCACCGGTGTAGACGAGCATGGCGATGTCGCTCATGACGACGCCGGCCGCCTCCGGCGTGTCGAGCCTGGACGGCAGCACCGGTTCCAGAATCAGCAGGCGCCCGCCCGTCGCGATCGAAGCGCGGCAGTTTCGCAGCAGCGCGGTGCACCGCTGGTTGTCCCAATCGTGCAGGACACCTTTCAACAGCATGAGATCGCCTTCGGGCACGGCCTCGAAGAAGTCGCCCACCTCGACGGAACACCGATCGGAGAGCTCCGCCTTCTGGAACGTCCCGGCGGCGGCTGCCACGCCGTCGGCGGTGTCGTACAGGATGCCGCGGGCGCCGGGCGTGGCCGCCAGTATCGCGGCGAGCAGCGTGCCGTTGCCGCCCCCGATGTCGACGACGGTGCGGGCACCGGTGAAGTCGTAGGCCTTGGCGGCTTCGAGCGCGACGCGCTCGGTGCCCTCGCGCATGGCCGTGTTGAAGATCCTCGAAAGATCGTGATGGCCGGCGAGGTAGTCGAAGAGCGGCTGGTCATGCACGTGATCGAAGGCGGCCTCACCCGTGCGCACGCTGTGGGTCAACGCCCCCCACGCCTGCCAGGTCGCGGGGTCGCCGAGCAGCAGCACGCTGGAGCGCATCGACCATGGATGGTCGGCACGCAGCGGCTGACCCAGCGCGGCCAGCGCGAGGTGTCCCGGCGCCACCTCATCGACCACCCCCAGGACCACCAGTGCCCGCGACAGCCGCTCCAGCGCCCGCGGGTCGGCCCCGATGGAGCGCGCCAGCTCGTCGACCGGCACGGCCCCGGCGGCGAGGGCGTCGGGAACGCCCAAGCGGACGGCCGTGTACAGGATCTGCGAGGTGGCGTAGCCGAACGCCATCCGGGACAGCTCTCCGTAGCCCTTGATCATAGGCTGGCACCCTTCCCCAGCAGCAGCGGCAGGCGGCGTACACCATGCAGGAACAGGTCCGGCGTCCATTCCAGGTCGGCGGGGTCGACGGCCAGGGCCAGGCCGGGGAAGCGGCGCACCAGCGCGCCGATGGCCGCCCGGGCCTGCAGCCGGGCCAGTGCCGCACCAAGGCAGAAGTGGATTCCGTGGCCGAAGCCCAGGTGCCGGTTCGGGGTGCGGCCGATGTCGAAGACATCCGGCTGGTGGAACACCGCCGGGTCGCGGTTGGCGGCCAGCAGCACCGGCACGACGATGTCACCTCGGGGGATCACGGATTCCCCGAGGTCCAGGTCGGCCAGCGCGAACAGTGGCCGGGAGTGCCCGACCGGGCCGTTGAACCGCAGCACCTCCTCCACCGCGGAGTCGATCAGCCGGGGCCGGGCGCGCAGGCGTTCGAGCTGGGCGGGGTGGCGCAGGAGTTCCAGCACTCCGTTGCCGATGAGGTTGACCGTCGTCTCGTCTCCGGCCAGCAGTAACTGGAACACGCTGGACACCAGCTCGGCGTGGCTGAGCTCCGTCGACCGGACGAGCCGGGACAGCAGGTCCGCACCCGGGTGGGCCCGCCGCTCGTCGAGCTTCTCGTTGACGTAGGCGACGAACCCGATTCCGGCGCGGCGCACCAGTGCCGCGTCCCGGCTGCGCAGCATGTCGTCGCTCCACCCGCGGAGCCGGGCCCGGTCGTCGATCGGGAAGCCGACCAGCTCGGCGACGATCAGGATCGGCAGCGGCAGCGCCAGCGCCTCGATCAGGTCGACGCCGTCGCCGGCGGCCGCCATGCCGTCGACCAGCTCGCCGACGACCTGATGAACGCGCCGCTCGAGCTCCGCCACCGTCCGGGGGCCGAACGCGGGCGCCATCAGCCGCCGCAGCCGGGTGTGGTCGGGCGGATCGAGGTTGAACATGTTCCGCCGCACCATCGCCAGTGGGTCGTTCTGCCGCCGGCGGTGATAGGCGGCGAGCTCGTCGGGCAGCCGGTCGAGTTGACGCCCCAGGCCCGGGTCATGGAGGGCGCGCTGTACGTCGGCGTGCCGGGTCAGAAACCAGGACCCCGAGCTCGCATGGCGGTAGACCGGCGCCCGCTCGCGCATGCGGTGGAAGAGCGGGTGCGGGTCGCGGCGATGCTCCGCGGCGGTCGGGTCGAACGACTGCTCAAGCCCGGTCGCGCTCATCCCTCCTTGGCCTTCCGCACATCCAGCGCGAAGAACCTGCTGACGGTCTGTCCAAGATCCGCCATGCCGAGAAACCCGCGCCGCGCCAGCTCGACCTCCGCCGACGTTCCGGGCCCGTTCCAGTGGCGGGAGAAGATCCTGCCGCAGATCGCCGGTGCCGGGACGACCACCCGGCCGCGCGTCTGTTCCGCGACCTCATCGGCTCGGGCGACGAGATCGGACCACTCGGGCCAGTGGCTCGACAGGCGGATCCGCTCCAGGACGATCGGCCGCCAATCCTCCGACTGCCAGATCGGCCACACCCGCACCATGACCAGCCGGAGTTGCTCGGCGGCCGGCAGGGTGGCCCGCTCGGCCTCGGAGAGCCACGATACGAGGCTGGGCGGTACGTCGGCACGATCATCGACCCCGAGCCGGACCCGCGTGTACTCCTCCAGCCTCAGGCCCCGCGCGTCGGCGAAGTCCGTCAGGAGGCCGGTCAGAACCTGCTCGTGCAGCCGCGGGTAGTCCTGGCCGAACAGCCGCGCCGCGTCCAGGACGTCGAGATCGGACATCCACCTGCCCGGCGCGTACTCCCGCATCGACCGCCAGGCCAGCGCCTCGTAGTGGGTGATCCCCGTCAGGGCCACGTCGGCCGCCCACGCGCTGGGCGCTTCGGCTCGGTGTCCGCCGACGGCGTTCAGGGCCGCCACCGCGTCCAGCCGCTTCAGATCCCACTCACCCGTCCCGATCATCCGCTCCAGCGTGCTCAGCGCGTCGCCGGCCGCCGGGCCCAGGGCCTCTTCCAGCTCGGGCCAGGTCCGGTGGACGAAGGGCCTGGACTTGGCCGCTTCGACGATCCGCTCGCCCGCCGCCGCCGGAACGAGGCCGGTCCTGGCTCCCTCCTGGCAGCCGTAGCGGAGGTTGACCATGGCCACGGTGCCGGTGGGGTATCCCCGTTCCGCGGGTCCGTGCAGGACCGCCACCTCGTCATCCCCATCGACCTCGCCGGTGGCGTACATGCGGAAGACGGACCCGACGCCACGCATGCCGTACGGGCTCAGCTCCGCCGCCCGCAACGCTCCCATGCTCGCCGCGCCGATGACGTTCACGCCTTCGTTGAGCAGCCAGAGAATCTCCTTGTGGCCCACGGACAGCCGCTCCCGGTAGTACCCGTCGATGATGACGGCGGTGTCGTCGCGGCCCCACTCCTCCCTGAGGAGATCGCCCCGGGCCACGGGCGGCCGCGTCCGCGCCTCCGGAAGCACGGCGAGGACCTCGTCGTGAGAGATCGTCGGTCCGGCGTAGACGACCGTCTTCTGGCGGCTCACTAGAACACCTCCGGGGTGACGCGGCTTCCCGGCGCCACCACTCTGACCACGGGGACGCCGATCTCGTCCCTCGTCAGATCGATGACGACAGGGGCGGCGGAGAACGCGACCGCGGCCCGCTTGACCACGTCCTCCAGATCATCGACCAGGCTCTGGTGCGCCGTCAGTCTCGCGATCGCCTCGCCGGTGCCCGCCGCGGGCGCGGGCCGACGCCTCGTGCCCAGGTCGTGGAGGTCGTCTCTCGCGCCTGAGATGTAGCCGAGCCTGGCCTGCGCGGCCTCGGTGACGGCACGGGTGAGCGCTATCTCCGAGCCGAGGTGGCAGCCGAATCCCATGAACGCCGGGGGATAGTCGTCGCAGAAGATCCGGGCCAGGAAGCACGGCAACCCGGTGGGCGACGGCAAGGACCTGACCTCGAGACGGACCCGAGCCCGCGCCATCGTCTCGCACAACTCGTCGACGACCGGCGACCCCAGAGTCCCCGGGTCGACGAGGACCCCCTTGTCGCCGGCGGCCATCGCCGTGGTCACGGCGTCCCTCTCGATCACCTCGTACAGCGCGTGCAGGACGGCCTCGGTCGCCGTGTTCCCACTGGCCAGGCCGTTCGTCGACGAGAAGAACACCGGCGGGTTCCAGCCGGTCTTCCGTACGAGGGAGAATCCCACCGATTCCTTGGGAACCAGCGTCTCCGAGCCGTCGGTCAGCGACCGGCCGGCGACCCAGTCCAGCGGCAGCCCGTCGTGCAGCAGGCTCGGTGGGGAGAGCGGGAGGTCGCGGACGTCATAGCCCAGGTGCCCGATGACCTCGCGAGAAGGCGCCGTCGTCACCGGCGTCATGGGTTGCTCGGCATGCCAGAGCTCAATGGCTTCCATCATCGCGGACAGCCGCGCCAGCTCGGGGGTGATGCCTTTCCCCTGAGACACGGCGAGCGTCCGGGCAGTCGGCCGGATTGCCTGAAATGTTGGGATTCCGATGGTGTCCAGCCGGGTGATGTCCGCGACCCTGGTGATCCCGACCATCCGGGCCGCCCGGTCGGCCATCTCCCGCGTGGCCGTCGGGTCGTGAGCTCGGTCCGTGCCCGGCAACCGGACCTTGGACTGGTCGGACTGCGAGAGGAGCCACGAGAGAGAGGAGTTGTCTGTCCGCATCGTCCCTTGTCCTTGACGAGATCAGATGTTGCGAGCGCGGTTGATCAAGGCGCGGCCGCCCACGGTGTAGCTGACGGCCGCCAGGACGGCCAGCACCAGGAGGTCCTGCCACGCGTCGGCGAAACCGAAGAACGCGGCGTTCCGCATACCGTCGATCGCGTACGTCAGCGGGTTGATCACCGACACCCACTGCAGCACGGTGGGCATGCTGTCGATCGGGTAGAGCGACGGGGCACTGAAGACGAGAACGGGGATCGACACGTTCGACAGCAGCATGAAGACCTGGTAGTCGGTGATCAGGATCGCCGTCGCCAGATACAGTCCGTTGAAGGCCAGGGCGGCCACCGTGAGCACCGACAGCAGACCGGCCCAGGCTTGCAGGTCGAAGGGCAACTCGAAGACGAACACCGCCACGCCCAGCGCCAGCAGGGCCTGCCCCAGCACGAGCGACACGCCCGCGATCACCTTGCCGAGCAGGAACCGCGACCTGCGTAACGGGTAGGACCACAACTGGGTGGCCGCGCCGCTCATCTCCTCCTGGAACACCGCCATGCCGGAGGTTCCCGCCGCGCTGACGACCGACATCGCCAGCGTCATGGGCAGCAGGAAGATCGTGAACGGCACCTGGACGCCCTTGTAGTCGACGACCTTGAGGAGGTTGCCCAGCGAGGTGTTCACGAGCAGCAGGTAGATCAGCATCGGGGCCAGTCCGAGGATGAGATACACCCGGTTGCGGGCGAGCAGCGCGTACTCGCGGTAGAGCACCGCGGTCAGGTCGGCCGCCTTCGGGGTCCCGGTCGGAGGAGCGTTGTCGAATACCAGCTTGGCGGCCACATCTATCCCCTTTGCCAGTCAGTCCTCGGCCTCCGTCATCCGGAGGAACACCTGCTCCAGCGAGTCCGAGACGGTCGAGACGCCGGAGATCGCGACCGCGTGGTCCTGGCAGTGCCGCGACAGCTCCGGCAGCACCTCCTGTGCTCGCGCACCGTGGATCCGTACGCCGGCGTCCTCGGCCGAGGCGATGAGCCCGGCCGCCTCCGCCCAAGCCGTCACCACCAGACCGGCCGCGGGATCATCGAGGGCTATCAGCAGGTGGGTGGTGCCGAACTCCTCGACGAGTTCGCGCGGTTTGGCGAAGCGCAGCACCCGCCCCTTGTCGATGACCAGGACACGCTGGCTGTTGCGTTCCAGTTCGTCGATGTGGTGGCTGGTCCACAGCACGGTCACGCCGTGCTCCTCACGCAGCCAGGTCACGAAGCGCTCGATGTGGCGCCGCCCCACCACATCCAGTCCCGCGGAAGGCTCGTCGAGGACCAGCAGCCGCGGAATGGTGAGCAGCGCCCGTACGAGCTGCAACCGCTGCCGCTGACCGCCCGAGAGCTGGAAGCAGAATCGCGGCAGGGCCTCCGTCAAGCTGAGGAAGTCCGCCAGTTCGAGCGCCCACGGCCGCACGGCACGCCACTTCAGACCGCGGAACCGGGCCGCGATCCGCAGGTTGTCGAGCGCCGGCAGCATCATGTCGAACGGGCCTGACTGGTGCATCGCCCCGATGCCGCTCTTGGCGGCGACCGGCTGACGCACCGGATCGGCGTCGAAGACACGGACCTGACCGGAGGTGGGAGTGGTGACCCCGCAGATCATCTTGATCAGGGTCGTCTTCCCGGCACCGTTGGGCCCGAGGAGCCCGATGGTCTCTCCCCGAGCGATCTCGAACGAGACATTGTCCACCGCCGGCCGCACGCTGCGCCGATAGCGCTTGGTCAGCCCCACGGCCGTCACCACATCGCTCGACACGGCACCACCCTTCACCTCGACTCGCTCCACCGAACGTGCAGGCGGCGGTTTCTGCTGGCGCTGGAGATGTGTTGCAGGTTGAGTATGGACCGGCGATCAGCAGGTGACACAACCCCACAAACGTGGGCTAGCCGGGACGTTATGCCGAACGACAGAGGGCGCGTTGTGCGATCACGCCGAGTGTGATCATCATCGGCACATGGACCGGTTCAGTCGCGCATTTCGTAGTCGAGTGAACGCCAAGCCACCTGATCCGTACACGCTGCGCATGCCCACCGGCAGTCCCGGCGTGACCTGGCAGCTCCCGGAGGAGAGCGACCCCGCGGCCGCCCTGCCGTGCGTGGTCCTCGTGGATCGTGCGGGGCTCGCCGAGTTCGCGGTGCTCCAGCGCGGGCTGCGCACGCTCGGCGTGCCGAGCGTGCGGGTCGACGCCGGCTCGATCAGCGGCCTGCGGATCATCACCCGGCTCGACGACGGCTCGCTGACGGTGAACGGGCGCCGCATCATCCCCACCGTCACCTGGGTACGGCACTTCTCACCGCGAGCCGTGCAGGGAGGGAACGGCTCGGCGCTGTCCCTGTTCCGGGCCGACTCGTGGGGTGCTTTCATCGACCAGCTGTCGTCGCTGTCGTCGCTGTCGTCGCTGTCGGCCGCCCGGCTGCCCGGCGGCAGCGATCTCGGGCGGCTGGTTCAGCTCGACGGCGCGGCACAGGCAGGGATCCGTACCCCACGAACGATCGCCACGACCGACGTGGGGGCGGCGAGCGCGGCGCTGGCCAGCGACCGGATCATCGTCAAGGCCCTCGACCGGCATTTCGTCGAGCCCGAACCGGGCACCCTGCATGGGATCTTCCCGGAGATCGTGGACGGCGTCGTGGCCAGAAGCCTGCCCGCGCGGGACGCGCCCATGATCGTCCAGGAGTACGTGGACCACTGGGCGGAGCTGCGCGTCTACTTCGTGGACGGCGAGATCCGGGCCTTCCGTGTCGGCAAACCATCACCAGAGGCGATCTGGCGCGACACGGCGTCGGTCACGGTCTCCCCGGCGGTGGCGCCGGAGGCCGTGGTGGAGGCGGTGCACCGGCTCGCCGGGATCTGGGGCCTGCGCTACGGCGCCTTCGACTTCCTGCTGACCAGGCAAGGACCGGTCTTCCTCGAGGTCAATCGCGACGGCGACTGGCGATGGTTCGAGACGAAGGCCGGTGTCGACGATGTCTCCATCGCCACGCTGTCCACGGTGCGCACACTCCACCGCCAGGTGGCCAGGGCGGGGTCGGCGACGATCGATCTGGCCGGATTCCTGGCACTGGGCACCGACCGGATCGAGCGGGCGAAAGTCGTGACCCCGCGCTTGGACGCCCGCGTGCTCGGCGCGCTCGAAGTGCGGGTGGACGGCACGATCGTGCACGTCAGCGCCAGGAAGGCGCGGCTGCTGGCCGCGATCCTGCTCTCCCGCCCGAACCAGGTGGTCCCGACGGACCAACTGATCGATTCCTTGTGGGGAGAACGGCCACCCCCCACGGCACGCAAGAACCTGCAGGTCTATGTCTCGGTGCTGCGGAGGAGAGTCGGAGATCGGATCTCCTACCAAGGCTGGGGATACCGTCTCGACGCCGGGCCGGACGAACTCGATCTCCTCGAGTTCCGCCGGCTGGCCGGCGCCGGCCGGGACATGCGGCGCAGAGGCGCCCCCGATGCCGCGGTGACCGTGCTCGATGACGCCCTGCGCCTGTGGGGCGGTCAGCCGCTCGCGGAGTTCTCGGGTGTCGCCCTGGTCGATGAGGCGGTCGGCAGATTCACCGATCTGTACCTCACGGTCAATGAGGACTGGGCGGAACTCGAGATCGAGCGGGGCAGCCACATCGAGGTGCTGAACAGGCTCGACGACCTGGTGCCCTTCTTCCCCGCGCGTGAGCGGCTCGTGGCGGCGAGGATGACCGCTCTCGCCGGCTGCGGCCGTGCGCCGGAGGCGCTCTCGCAGTTCGAGACCGTACGCCGGCAGCTCGTGGCCGAACTCGGCATCGACCCCAGCCCCGTACTCAGGAATCTCTATGAGGAGATCTTCCACGGCCAGCTCGCCAGAGCCGATCCATAACCGGTCGCATGGTCCGGCCATACCGCTGATTAAGCAGACGCTTCTAGGTTGCACACAGAGACGCTTCCACCAGGGGCGTCTCCGGCCAAAGCGATCCGAACCGGGACTTGCTATGGATTTTGTCGTCGGCGATCTGACAAATGATCGCGACACGTGGCTGATCGTCCTGCTGGCCAGGGGATATACGACCACAAGAATCGCCCGGGAGATGAACCTCAGCAGATACACGGTGGCGGAGCGGATCAGCAAGCTCCTCGACCGATTCGCCTGCAGCAACCGGAGCCAGCTCGTCGCGTACTCCTATGCCCACAAGCTCCTGGACGTCGGCATCTGGCCGCCTGGCGCCTCCGGTTGACTTCCGTTCGTCGCTTACATGCCAGGTAATGGAACTATTCCGTCAGACCAGGTAGAACCGGCCGTATGCACATGGATCAACCGGTCGGGGAGTCGCTGCGGGACTGGCGGCAGCGGCGCGGGCTCACCCAGCTCGACCTGGCCCTCCAGGCCGACGTGTCCGCGCGGCACGTCAGCTTCGTCGAGACCGGGCGGACGATTCCCAGCCGGTCCATGGTGCTGCGGCTGGCCGAGCAGCTCGACGTCCCGCTGCGCGCGCGCAACCGGCTGCTGATCGAGGCCGGGTACGCGCCCATCTATCCCGAGCGGCCGCTTGACGATCCCGACCTGGGCAAGGCGTACCAGGCGCTCCAGCAGATCCTGCGCGGGCACGAGCCGTATCCGGCGCTGGCCCTGGACCGCCATTGGAACCTGTTGCTGGCCAACGACGCCATGAACGTCTTCCTCGACGACGTGGACCCGGCCCTCCTGGAGCCGCCGGTGAACATGATGCGGCTGGGGCTGCATCCGGACGGGTTCGCGCCGCGTGTGCGGAACCTGGCGCAGGTCCGCGCGTTCTTGCTGCCGCGCCTCGCCAGGCAGGTCGCCGCTACGGGGGATCCGGAGCTGAGCTCGCTCTACGAGGAACTGCTGGCCTATGGAGACGACGGGGATGCGCCACTGCCCGACCCCGCCGACATCGCGCTGCCCGTGCGGATCACGTACCGGGGGGACGAGCTCTGCTTCTTCAGTACGATCACGACGTTCGGCGCGGCGTTCGACATCACGCTCGAAGGGGTCGCCGTCGAGGCGTACTTTCCCGCCGACGAGGAGACCACGCGGCTGATCGGGGATCTTCGCCGCTGATGCCGCAGATCGGCCACCTGGCCGATGTTGTCGGGCACGGCGGGCGAGTACGACATGGGGTGGATCGTGCCGCACGCGATCAGCGAAGGCGCCAGGGAGCACGTCGCCCGCATCACCGCGACGGCCACCACAGTCCTCCTCGGACGCAAGAACTACGAGGGATTCGGCGGCTGCTGGCCGGCGGTCGCCAAGGACGACGCGGCCGACCCCCGGGACCGGTCCTTCTCCGAGTGGCTCAACGCCGTGGAGAAGGTGGTGTTCTCCTCGACGCTCAAGGAGGCGCCATGGGCGAACAGTCGCATCGTCGACGCCGCCCCTGCCGAGGTCGTCAAGGACCTGCGTCGGCAGGAGGGCGGCGACATCGTCGTGCTCGCCAGCGGCAGCGTCATCAAGGACCTGCTACGGGCCGACGAGCTGGACCGGCTGAGCATCATCCTGGCCCCCGAGCTGGTCGGCGGGGGTGCGCGCCTGTTCGAGGACGGGCTGCCGGGGTCGAGCTGGCGCCTCGCCGGCGAGGTCGCGACCACGGGGAGCGGCGCCCTGGCCCTGTTCTACGACCGTGTCCGCGAGGGCGGCTGACGTCAGTACGCGGCGGTGAACCTGACCTGGTGGTGCCTGGGCCGTTCCGCCTCGTCCAGCAGCACCACCGCGAGGTCCTCCAGGGAGATCGCCGAGTTGCCGCCGGCGTCCACGAGCAGCTCGTCGCTGCCCAGCCGGTAGGCGCCGGTACGCTCGCCCGGCGCCAGCAGCGCGGCCGGGCTGAGGTACGCCCAGTCCACGCCGGTCTCCGCGCGGCAGGCTTCGAGCTGGCCGTTACAGGCCAGCGCGATGTCGCGGTAGGCGTCGGACATGAAGCGCGGATCGTCGAGCACGGTACGGCCACCGGAGCCGGGTACGGTCAGGCCGGCCGCCCCGCCGACGAGCAGCAGCCGGACGCCGGTCCCCGCGAGCCCGGCCAGCAGCGCCTTGGCGGTCGTGACCAGGTCGTGCTCGTGGCCGGTGGCCGGGCGGGTCGCGCTGATCACGAGGTCCTGACCGGTGCTGAGCCTGGTCACGTCCTCGACCTGAGCGGCGTCGCCGACCTGGGGATGGGCGCCGGGGTGCAGGGCGGGAAAGCGGGCCGGGTCGCGTACGACGGCGGTGACCTCGTGGCCGCGGGACAACGCCTCGGCGACCACACGAGCGCCGACGCTGCCCGCCGCTCCGAACACGGTGATGCGCATGGGTTCTCCTTGAGAGACAGAGGGATCAGTGCTGGTCGGCGGGGATCAGGCGGTCGGTGAGCGGGCGCGTCTGCTTGGCCGGGCGGCGCTGGGTCTGGGCCGTGATGAGGGCCGCCACGACGACGAGGCCGCCCACGATCTGAGCCACGCTGAGCGACTGGCCGAGGGCGAGCCAGCCCAGCGCGGTGGCGACCAGCGGGCTGAGCAGGCCGAGGAAGGTGACGTGCGTGGGGGACAGGGCGCGGATGCCGCGGAACCACAGGGCATAGGCGATGGCCGAGCCGATGATGGCGAGGTAGGCGTACCCGGTCAGGTTCGCCGAGGTCAGCGTCGCGGGCGGCGGCCCCTCGACGAGGAGCGCCACCGGGAGCAGCAGCAGGCCGCCGGCCACGAGCTGCCAGCCGGTGGTCGCGAGCAGGGGCGCGGGTGAGGTCCACCGCTTGCTGAGCACCACGCCGGTGGCCATGACGACCGCGCCCCCGGCGGCCGCGGCGACGCCGATGGCGTCCAGCCGGGCGTCGGCCCGCAGGACCAGCAGGCTGACCCCGGCCACACCCGCCACGGCGGCGATCGCCGTACGCGCGGAGAAACGCTCGCCGAGCAGGCCGGCGGACAGACCGGCGACCAGCAGGGGTTGCACCGCGCCGATGGTCGCGGCGACCCCGCCGGGCAGCCGGTAGGCGCCGATGAAGAGCAACGCGAAGAACACCCCGATGTTGAGCGCGCCGAGCACGAGGGCGCGCCACCACCACACCCCCTTCGGCAGTCGCCGGGTGAGCACGACGAGCAGCAGCCCGGCGGGGAGGGCGCGGACGACCGCCGCCAGCAGCGGGCGGCCGGGTGGCAGCAGTTCGGTGGTGACGAGGTAGGTGGTCCCCCAGATGGCCGGGGCCAGCGCGGTCACCAGGATCATGGCAAGTCGATTTCTTAGCACTAAGACAATGTATCTCATCGCTAAGGTATTTGTCTCACCGCTAAGATGAATGGGTGGCAGATCATGTTGACCGCGTGCTGGAGCAGTGGGCCGCGCAGCGCCCTGACGTCGAGGTGTCGCCGATGGCGGTGATCGGGCGGCTGTCCCGCCTGTCGCGGCTGATCGGCGTGGAGCTGGGCCGTACGTTCAGCGCCCACGGGCTCGACTCGGCGTCGTTCGACGTGCTCGCCACGCTGCGGCGCAATGGACGATCGTTGACCCCGGCCGAGCTCATGAAGTCGGCCATGGTCACCTCGGGGGCCATCACCCAGCGCCTCGACCGCCTCCAGGCCCGTGGCCTGGTGTCCCGTACACCGAGTGAGAAGGACGGGCGCGTGGTGCACGTCGCCCTCACCGACGAAGGGCGGGAGCTGATCGACCGGGTGCTGCCCGACCACGTCGAGACCGAGCGCCGGCTGCTCGCCGCGCTCTCCGAGAACCGGCAGGCCGCCCTGGCTCACGAACTACGGGAGCTCCTGGAGTCGCTGGGCGACACCGTGGACCCTGCCTAACAGGTCAGACAGGTGGGACGAGAGTGAAGTAACGGTCGAGCACGGCCCGGTCGCCGCGCACGTCCAGCCGCTCGGCCGGGACGCGCTGCCAGAGGAACAGCATGAGATCCGACGCGCTCCCGGCCACCTCGGCGTCGCAGCCGCCGGCCACCTCGGCGTCGCGGCCGCCGGTGTCCGCGTCGGTCATCTCGACGTCGCGGCCGTCCTCCTTGGCCTCCTGGGTCACCTTCACGGCCGGTCCGTCGAAGCGGACCGTCCACCGTCCCGGCCCGTCGGTCTGCCGGAAACCGTACGACTCGCCCGCTCCGGGCGGCGCCGTGGTCCAGGCCCGCCGAGCTGGGGCCATCACCTCGAACGTCTGCCCCACCGCGTCGGCCGCCAGCTCGGCGTCCATCGGCCCGGCGGTCCCCGCCACGCCCTCGGCGTCCCAGCGGTGGACGGCCGCCTCGATGCTCTGCATGCGCACCCAGAACCTGACGCTCTGCTCGCCCGACCACGTCCACACCGGCACGTCCGGATCGGTGGCGGCGAACAGGGATTCCAGCTCGGCGGCCCCCTCCGCGAACCAGTCGACCAGGCCGTCCGGCAGCGGCCCGGTCGCCGGTGCGTGCGCCGGATCCGGCCAGCCGGCCGGCTCGGCCGGCAGGCCGAGGAAGGACAGGTCCGACGCGTCCGGCTGCTCGGTGAGACGCTCGCCGATGACCCACGCGAGGTAGCGGTGCACACCGCCCAGATGCATGACGAGATCGGGCACGCCCCAGCCCGGGCAGGACGGCACCAGACCTGATCCCGCGGTACGGACCGCCGCCTCGAACGCGCGGATCTCGCGGCTGAAGTGGGAGAGATGATCCATGCCCTCACTCTGCCAGCCCCGCTCGGCCGCCGCCGGTTCTGAGGGCCTAGCCTGGTCAGAATGAGATTCGGCGGGACGCTGGCGGTGCTTCTGTCGGCGTGGTTCATGGCCCAGTTCGACTTCTTCGTGGTCAACGTGGCGGCTCCGTCGTTCGAACGCGAGCTGCACGCGAGCCCCGCGGCGCTGGAGCTCATCGTGGGCGGCTACGCCTTCACCTACGCGGCGGGCATGATCACCGGCGGGCGGCTCGGCGACCGGTACGGCTACCGGCGGATGTTCATCGGGGGCGTGATCGCGTTCACGATCGCGTCCTTACTCTGCGGGATCGCGCTGAACCCGGTCCAGCTCGTGGCCGCCCGGCTGCTGCAGGGACTGGCCGGCGCGGCGATGGTGCCGCAGGTACTCGCCATGATCTCCGCGGTCTTCCCGCCGGACGAGCGGCGCCGCGCTGTGGGCTGGTACGGCGCGACCGGCGGGCTCGGTTCGATCGCCGGGCAGGTGCTGGGCGGGCTGCTGCTGTCGGCCGACCTGTTCGGGCTCGGCTGGCGGGTGATCTTCCTGATCAACCTGCCCGTCGGCCTGGTCGTGGTCCCGCTGGCCGCCTGGCTGCTGCCCAGGGTCGAGCCGGCCAGGCGGTCGAGGCTGGACCTGCTCGGCGCCGCCGGGCTGGCGGTCGGTCTGGCGCTGATCCTGGTGCCGCTGGGCCTCGGCAACAGCGCGGGCTGGCCCGTGTGGACGTGGATCTGCATGGGCGCGAGTGTGCCCGTCCTCGTTCTCACGGGTCGCTGGCAGTACGTGCTCGGCGGGCGCGGCGGGCAACCGGTGCTGGACCTGGCCCTGCTGAAGGTGCACTCCTATCTGGCGGGCGTCGGCGCGATCACCGCGTTCATGGCGTACTTCGCGTCGTTCATGTTCACGCTCACGCTGCTGCTCCAGGGCGGGCTGCGGCTCACCGCGTTCCAGGCCGGGCTGGCGTTCGCGCCGATGGGCGTGCTGTTCACGATCAGCTCGCTGCTGGGCACCCGCCTGGTCAGGAGGTACGGCCTGAAGGTCGTGATGATCGGCGGAGCCGTGACCGCGTCCGGCCTGACGCTGCTGCTGTGCACGGCGGCGGCCGGGCTGCCGTGGATCATCGCCTCGCTGGTGCTCGTGGGACTCGGCAACGGCCTGGTGATCCCGCAGCTCATCGGGGCGGCGCTGGTGGAGGTCGCGCCGCACCAGGCGGGCATCGGCTCGGGATTCCTCAGTACGGCCCAGCAGTTCGGGGGCTCGGGCGGGGTCGCCGTGATCGGCGCGGTCTACTTCGCGGCCGTGGCGGGCGGCGATCACGTCGGCGCGATACGCTCGTCGGCCGCCATCGACCTGGCGCTCATCGTCGCCGTGGTCGCGGTGGTCGACTACAACAGGCGGCGCGCTATCCGGCGGACGGAGCGGGCAGCGACGTCCCGTACAACCGGGACACCCGGAGCCTGATCACCAGCCGTTTGTCAGCGACCACCTGGCCCAGGAACGCGGCCTCGGCGCCCGGGTCGGCGTAGCCCCCCGACTGCATGGCCAGCAGCTCCCGGCCGACCTCGTCGCCGGGTTCGACGCTCACCGGTGACAACTCGGCCAGGCCCTCGGCCACGGCGTACGACCAGAAGTCGTCGCTGGCCACGTACAGTGCGGCGCGTGGATCCTTGTGCAACTGGCGCACCTTCGGCCGGCCGTCGACCGTCGCGACGCGGACCACCCGCTGGGCGGGGTCCCAGGCGTACACGACGGTGGACACGTGCGGGTGGCCGTTGCCGCCCCGCGTGGCCAGCGCGCCGAAGCGTTGGCGGCTGAGCAGGTGTGACAGGTCCTCGTCCGGCAGGCCGCTGGGGCCGAGCCCCGCGCCGGGACCGTAGGCGGCCTGGTCCTCGGCCAATTCATCCTCCTTTGCCCTGTTGTCGGAACCTTACCGAAGGCAAGGGAGAGGAGCGAAGCGCCGTGTCCGCCCTATGCCGAAATATCATCCAATGTAGGTTGCTGACATGAATCTTGCGATCACCAGCGGATATGTCGTCCCGGTCGACGGCGATCCCATCGAGGGCGGCACCGTGCTGATCCAGGATGGGAAGATCGCCGCGGTCGGCCGCGATGTCGAGATACCTCCCGGAACCCCCGTCGTCGACGCGGCCGGCGGCTGGGTGCTGCCGGGCTTCGTCGAGGCCCACGGCCATCTGGGCGTGTACGAGGAGGCCGAGGGCTGGGCCGGCCAGGACACCAACGAGACGACCGACCCCAACGGGGCCCGCCTGCGCGCCCTCGACGCCATCAACCCCGCCGACCTGGGCTTCGCCGACGCGCTGTCCGGCGGCGTCACCACCGCGGTGATCAAGCCGGGATCCGCCAACCCCATCGGCGGGCAGACGGTGGCGGTCAAGTGCTGGGGCCGGACCGTCGACGAGATGCTGATCCGCGAGCCGGTGAGCGTGAAGAGCGCCCTCGGCGAGAACCCCAAGCGCGTCTACGGCGACCAGAAGAAGCTGCCGTCCACCCGCCAGGGCGTGGCGGCGGTGATCCGCGACGCGTTCATGAAGGCGCAGGACTACAAGGCCAGGCGGTCGGTCGCCTACGACGAGGGCAAGCCGTTCGATCGCGACGCCACGCAGGAGATCCTCGTCCGCGTGCTCGACGGCGAGCTGCCCTGGTGCCAGCACACGCACCGGGCCGACGACATCGCGACCGCGCTGCGGCTGGCGGACGAGTTCGGCTACCGGTTGGTGATCAACCATGGCACGGAGGGGCACCTGATCGCCGACGTGCTGGCCGAGCGCGGTGTCCCGGTCATCATCGGGCCGCTGTTCACCAGCCGCTCCAAGGTCGAGCTCCGGCACCGCTCGCTGCGCAATCCGGGCATCCTCGCGCGGGCCGGGGTCGAGCTGGCGATCACCACCGACCACCCCGTGGTGCCGATCCACTTCCTGGTCCACCAGGCGACGCTGGCGGTCAAGGAGGGGCTGGACCGGGACGTGGCGCTGCGGTCCATCACCGTCAACCCGGCCCACATCATGGGCCTCGACGACCGCGTGGGCGCGCTGCGTCCGGGACTCGACGGCGACGTGGTGATCTGGTCCGGCGACCCGCTGGACATCATGAGCCGGGCGCTGCGGGTCTTCGTCGACGGCCGCGAGGTGTACTCGTACGAGGGCGGGGTGGCCGACCCCTACTACCGGGAAGCGCGTTGATCATGGCCGTCAAGTAATCGTCAAGCGTCTGTCGACGGGTCCGCTCCATAGTGGGACTCTGTCCGAAAAGAGGTATGGCGATGACCGTACGGCCCCGGCCTCCCTCGCTGCCGCGGCGGCCCAGCAAGGCGCTCCTGATCGGCCTGGTGATCTCGAGCGTCCTCGCGGTGCTCGTGCTGGCCGGCATGCTGCTGTCGGGCGGCCCGCTCGGTTTCGGCCTGTCCATGCTGCTGGCGGTGGCGCCCCTGCCCCTGCTGCTCGCGGCGGTCCTCTCGCTCGACCGGCTGGAGCCCGAGCCCCGGCTGCACTTGAGCTTCGCGTTCGCGTGGGGCGCCGGCGTGGCGATCGTGCTGGGCGTCGCGCTGACCATCGCCGGCCAGGCCATGTTCGCCAGGGCCGGCTACGGCACACAGACCGTTCAGGAGGTGGGCACGGTCTACCTGGCCCCGGTGATCGAGGAGGCGCTCAAGGGCTCGGCCCTGCTGCTGCTCCTGATCAGAAAGCGGGAGATCGACGGGCTCACCGACGGCATCGTGTACGGCTCGATGGCCGGACTGGGCTTCGCGGTCGTGGAGAACGTCGGCTACTACCTGAGCGCGTTCACCGAGGACGGCGTGGGCGGCGCCATGCAACTGTTCGTGATCAGAGGGCTGATCGACCCGCTCGGCCACCCCGTGTACACCGCGATGACCGGGCTCGGCGTCGCGTACGCGCTCACCCGCCGCGGCCCCGCGCGGTTCGCGGCCATCCCGCTCGGCTACTTCGGCGCGGTCCTCCTGCACGGGCTCTGGAACGGCGCCGCCTCGCTCCGGTCGATCGGCTGGCTGGGGCTGGCCTATCTGGTCATCATGGGGGCGCTCGTCGGGCTCGTTCTGGTGACCGTACGCGAGCGCAGGCAACTGCTGGCCAAGATGGGCGGCTACCTGCCCGCCTACCAGGCAACCGGGCACGTCACCCCGCCGGACGTCACCATGCTGAGCACGCTGTCCGGCCGCCGGGCCGCGCGCAAATGGGCCAAGGGCGTGGGGCTCGGGCGGGCGATGGGCGACTACCAGCAGGCTGCGACCGAGCTGACCATGCTGCACCTGCGGGCCGAACGGGAAGGCGCGGACCCGGCCTTCGCCGCCGAACGCGACGCCCTGCTCGACGTCATGGCCCAGGCCCGGCGCTGGTAGGTCGCCACGATCGCCTGGGCCGCCCGCGAGCTGCCCGCCGCCTGACCAGCCGGGCCGGAGGTCATCCGCGCCGCCCAGCCCGTCACCCGCGGGTGCGCCGGGGTCAGCCGGACGTGAGGAAGTCGCGCAGGTGTGACAGCACGATGTCGGGGCGTTCCTCGGCCAGGAAATGGCCGCAGTCCGGGATCTCCGCGCCCCGCACGTCACGGGCGTACTCACGCCAGATGTCGAGCACCGGCACCCGGCTCGGCAGCCCCGCCGACCCCCACAGGGCCAGCACCGGCATCTCCAGACGCCTGCCCGCGTCCCAGTCGGCGTCGTCGTGGGCGGCGTCGTGCGGGAAGGAGGCCCGGTAGTCGTCGAACCCGGCCCGCAGCGCTCCGGGCTGGGAGAAGGCCCGTACGTACTCGTCCACCTCCAGCTCCGCCCGCCGTACCGTCCATTTCTCGAAGAAATAGCCCAGATAGGCCGCCACGTTCGCCCCCGCGAGCAGCTCCGGCAGGTCGGGCTGCAGGTGGAAGGTCCAGTGCCAGGTGCCCAGCGCCATCCCCGACCGCATGTCGAAGCGGCGCCACATCTCCCTGGTGGGGATGATGTCCATGACGATCAGCCGCTCGACCTCGCCGGGGTGGTCCAGCGCGTAGCGGTGCGCGACCCGCGCGCCGCGGTCGTGGCCGGCCAGCGTCAATGTCGAGTGGCCGAGCGAGCGGACCAGGGCGCGGATGTCGGCGGCCATGGTCCGCTTGTCGAAGCCGGTGGTCGGCTTGTCCGTCCGGCCATATCCGCGCAGGTCGGGTGCGACCACCGTGTAGCGCTCGGCCAGTTCGGGCATGATCCGCCGCCAGCAGTGGCTGGTCTGGGGCCAGCCGTGCAGCAGGACGAGCAGCGGCCCGTCGCCTTCGATCAGGTAGTGCATCCGGAGCCCGTCGAGCTCGGCCATCCTTGATTCAGCCATTGGTAACTCCATGATGAGGTTACAGGGGTAACCGCATCATATAGTTAGGGAATGGACTGGGTGTGGGACGGGGGCCGGTCGAGTCTCGATCTGATCAACACGTACCGCGACAGGAAGACCGGCGGCCGGGAGATGCTGCGCGAGCCCGCCGATCTGGCGGCCTGGCTCGACGCGGCGGGCTACGCGGGCGCGCGGGCGGACGAGGGACTCCTGCGCCAGGCTCGCGACCTGCGGGACGCGATCAGCCGGTGCGTGGACGCCGTCCTCGCGGGCGCCGCCGGCGTGGATCCGGTTGATCTGGAGGTGGTCAACGCCTGGGCCGCGCGGCGCCGGGCGCCGGTGGTGCGGCTCGCTCCCGACCTCTCCCTCGTACGGGTGGCGCCACTCGATCCGGCGGGCGAGGCGCTGGCCGACATCGCCTACGACGCCGTGACGCTGCTCGGCGGCGACGACCGCCACCACCTCCGGGTGTGCGCCAGCCCCACCTGCGGCCTGCGCTTCACCGATCGGTCCAACGCGGGCAAGCGCCAGTGGTGCTCCATGCGCAGATGCGGCAACCGCGAGAAGGTCCGCCTCCACCGCACCCGCCTCAAGGACGGCTGACGGGCCCGGCTCGGCGAGAGGTGGCGACCGCCGCTCAGCGCCGACTGACGGCGCCGCTGCTCAGCGGCTGGTGACGAGGGCGGCCACGGCCGTGGCTCCCGTCAGTGCGATGCATGCCGCCACCGCGATCACCACCCCCTGCTGCGCCCCGAACCCCCCGATGACCCCCGCCACCCCGGCCGCCCCCAGCGAGCTGCCCACGTAGCGGGCGGTGTTGTTCGCCCCCGACCCCATGCTGACCCGATGCGACGGCACGCTCTCGATCGCGAGGTGCGTGATCGAGGAGTTGATCAGCCCCGCCCCGGCCCCGCTCACCGCCAGCCCGCCGACCACGAGAACGGGCACGAACGTCCCGCCCAGCCCCAGCAGTCCGCCGAAGCCCAGCGCGGTCAGCGCCAGCCCGAGCGCCAGTCGCGCCGCCGTGGCCAGCCGCAGCCGCCGGGACAGCAGCGCGGAAAGGAACGACAGCCCGGACCACAGCATGAACAGCAGCGCCGTCGCGAGCGGCGTCAGACCGTGCGCCGTCTGCAGCACGGTCGGCAGGTAACTCATCAGCCCGACCACCGCCGCCCCGACCACCAGTGCCCCACCCGTCGCCACCAGGAACACCGGCCGCCGGAACAGCTCCAGGTCGATCAGCGGCTCCGCCCGCCCCCGCTCGACCAGCACGAACGCCGCCACCAGCACCACCGCCGCCGCGAACGCCACCAGCACCACCGGCCGCGACCAGCCGAGACGGCCCTCGGTCACGCCCGCGAGCAGCGCGGCGACGCCCAGACTGAGCAGCACCACGCCGGGCACGTCGAACCGCCGGGGCACGGCCGAGCGCGACTCCTCCAGCGTGCGCGCCGACACCACGGCCAGAGCCAGCGCGCACACCGCCATCAGCCAGTACGCCGCCCGCCACCCGGTCACCTCCGCCAGCACCCCGGACAGCAGCGGCCCCACGGCGGTGCCCAGCCCGATCATCGCGCCGTAACGACCGGTGGCCCGCACCCGCTCGACCCCGGAGGGGAAGGCATGGCCCACGATGCCGAGGCTCGCCGCCAGCATCGCCGCGCTCGCGCCGCCCTGCACCAGCCGGGCCGCCACGAACACCACGACAACCGGGCTCAACGCGGCCACCACGCTGGCGATCGCGAGCACGGCCGTGCCCGCCACCAGCACCCGCTTGCGGCCGTAGTCGTCGGCCAGCCCGCCGGAGACCAGCAGCAGCGCCGACAGGCCGAGCGCGATCGAGCCCAGAATCCACACCGGCCCGGTCGGGCCCGCGCCCAGTTCCCGAGCGGTCTGGGGCAGCGTGACCATCGGCACCGTGTAGTTCGTCAGCGCGAGCAAGGGCGCCATCGACGCCACGGCGAGCGTTCGGCGACCGGGCACGAGGAGCCGAGTCGGTTCAGTGATTGAACTCATGCCGCGCAAGCTACCATGGTTCAATGAATGAACTGAAGGGGGTGGCATGGCGCTAGGCAAGAACTACGACGCTCAGGACTGTTCGCTCGCCAAGGCCCTGGAGGTGATCGGCGAGCGCTGGACACTCCTCGTCGTACGCGACGCGATGTACGGCGTACGGCGCTACGGCGACTTCCTCGCCCACCTCGACATCCCCCGGGCGGTCCTCTCGCAGCGGCTGGCCGCGCTGGTCGAGGCGGGGGTCCTCGACAAGCGGCGCTACCGGGACGCGCCGCCGCGCGACGAGTACATCCTGACCCCGATGGGCCATGAGCTCTGGCTACCGGTCCTGGCCCTGGCCGAGTGGGGTGAGCGGCATCTGACCAGCACCGGACCGCGCCGTGTCTTCCACCACCTGACCTGCGGCACCCGCATCGACGGCGCCGCCCGCTGTGCCACCTGCGGCGTCCAGGTCCCGATCGGGGAGGCGGAGGTGCGGCCCGGTCCGGGGTTGGCAGGCACCAGGGACGATCCGGTCAGCGAGGCATTGCGGACCCCTCACCGGATGCTCAATCCGATTCCCTGACAGAATTGCGCGTAACCCCCGAGAGGAGACAGCATGAGCTGGGCGGAGATCGACTCGGAGACGGAACTACGCGAACTACTGGGTGAAGTGATGCCGCGAGCGGCCACCAAGGACCGGCCGCGGCTGCACGAGCGCGACCGGGAATGGCTGGCGAACTCGCCGTTCTGCTTGATCGCCACCTCCGACGCCGACGGCAACTGCGACGTCTCGCCCAAGGGTGACCCGGCCGGCTTCACGTACGTCATCGACGACGCCACGATCGCCATCCCCGACCGGCCGGGCAATCGCCGGGCCGACGGTTTCCTCAATATCCTGAAAAATCCGCATGTGGGGTTGATCTACTTGATCCCCGGCCGCAACGAGACCCTCAGGCTCAACGGCCGCGCCCGGCTGATCCGCGAGGCGCCGTTCTTCGACGACATGATCGTCAAGGGCCACCGCCCGCAGCTGGCGCTCGTCGTGGAGATCGAACAGATCTTCTTCCACTGCGCCAAGGCCTTCCTGCGTTCCGCGCTCTGGAAGCCCGACCGCTGGCCCGAGGATTCGCTGCCGTCACACGCGACCCTGGTCAAGGACGTGCAGAAGGTCGAAGAGACCATCGAGCAACTCGAGAACTACTATGGTGAGACGTACGCCAAGAAGCTCTACGGCTGACCTGCGGGCGGTCAGGCGGCGGGGGTAGGGCCTCCGGGGAACCGGATCACGTTGCGGCCGCTGTAGGCTCGGAGATCGACGACCTTGGGGTCGTGCGCGACGGGCTTGCGGCGGTCTCCCGACCGGATATCGCGGATCTTGTGCCGGGCGACGTGTGGCGGCACCACCACTAGTCTCTTCATCGTGAGCCCCCCGTGACGTTCTTGTTACCTATGTTATCTACAGGTACCCCGGTAAGTTCGATGTAAGTATCGTTTCAGTAAGGTAGCCGACGGCCCGATGGGGTACGCAGGTCCAGGCCCGTGTTGCGATCCTGTCGCCGCTTCGCCGGCTTGACGATCCGCACGCGTCTCATGATCTGCCCCCTCTCTTGTACCTGTACTGTGCGCGCCACCGCTTGACAGTGGCTTGGCGGCGAGTTGCAGCCGCCATGCGCCACAACCTAACCGGAGGACGTCCGGTCGTTCCACGCATTTCTACCGGGTGAGTGGCCAGCCGCCGATAGGTGAAAACTTCGGACGATCAGCTGTCATCTCATCCTCTGTGGAAGGGCTGAGCGCGGGGGACCCGCAGCACATCGGCGACTACTGGCTGGCCGGCCGCCTCGGCGCCGGCGGGCAGGGCGTCGTCTACGAGGCGTACGACACCGAAGGCAACCGGGTGGCGGTCAAGGTGCTGCACCCCTCGCGTGAAGGGGGCGGACGCGACCGGTTCGCCAAGGAGGCGACCGCCGCGGGCCGGGTGGCGTCGTTCTGCACCGCCCGGGTGCTCGCCACCGATCTCGAAGCCGCCAAGCCGTACATCGTCTCGGAGTACGTACCGGGGCAGAGCCTGCGCCAGGCCGTCGAAGGCGGCCGCCGGTTCGCCGGGGACGACCTGCACCGGCTGGCCACGGCCGTCGCGACCGCGCTGACCGCGATCCACGACGCGGGTGTCATCCACCGCGACCTCAAGCCCGACAACGTACTGCTCGGCCCCGACGGCCCACGGGTGATCGACTTCGGCATCGCCCGTACGCTCGACATGTCGCTCACCAAGACCGGCGAGGTGGCGGGGACGCCCAGCTACATGGCGCCCGAGGTGTTCACGGGGCAGCGGGCCGGGCCGGCCGCCGACGTGTTCGCGTGGGGCGCGGTCATGGTGTTCGCGGCCACCGGCCAGGACCCGTTCGCCGCCGACAACCTGGGCGGCGTGATGCACCGGGTGCTGTCGGCCCGCCCCGACCTGGACGGCCTGCCGTCCCGGCTGGCGTCGCTGGTGTCGGCCGCGATGGAGAAGGACCCCGCCGCCCGCCCGGCGGCCCGTGACCTGCTGCTCGCCCTGGTCAGCGGCAACGGTACGGACACCGGCGGGCTGCTCGCCGCGGGCAGCCGGGCCGCCTTGGGCGTGCGGGCCGCCGCCCAGGGCGATCCCGCGCTGGGCACGATCGCCGAGGACGCCTACGGCGCGCTCGCGCCGGAGGAACGCGACCTGGCCGCCGAACTGTTCCTGCGGATGGTCGCCATCGGCGACGACGGCCACGAGACCACCAGGTGGGTCCCGCACGACGAACTGTTCGGCGGCCGTCCCGAACCCGAGGTGGAGGCGATCCGGCGCGTCCTGCGCGCGTTCTCCTACGTGGTGACCAGCACCGAGACCGCGGTCACGCTGTCGCGTCCCGGCCTGCTGCGGGCCTGGCCGAGGCTGCGGACGTGGCTCGACGCGGACCGCGACGGCCTGACCGTACTGGCCCAGATCACCAGCGCGGCCGGCCACTGGGCCGACAACGGCAGGCACGACGGCGACCTGCTGCAGGGCAGTCGCCTGGAACGCGCGCTGAGCTGGGCCGCCACCGGGCGCCGGCACGTGACGCTCACCCCGCGCGAGCGCGACTTCCTGCGCGCGGGCTCCGCGCTGACCCGGCGGCGGGCCAGACGCCGGACGATGACCACGGTCGCGCTGGCCGCGCTGCTGGCGGTGGCGCTCGCGGCGGGCGGCCTGGCCGCCTACCAGCGCCAGCAGGCGGCGGGGCAGCGGGACGTCCTCCTCGCCGAGCGGGTGGCGGGCGCGGCCGACCGGATGCGCATCACCGACCCGGTCAAGGCGATGCTGCTGAGCGTGGCGGCCTGGCGGGTGTCACCGGGGACCGCGGCCAGGTCGAGCCTGATGTCGTCGCTGCAGCAGCAGGAGACGGCCGCCTTCCGCGACCCACCGGTGATCGGCATCGCCAACCGCGCCTTGAGCGGCGACGGGCGCACGCTGGTGAGCGTGAGCGAGGCCGGTGTGAACGTCTTCGACGTGCGCACCGGCAGGCGTACCGGCGGCTGGAGCCCGCTCGGACTGAAGGGCGAGATCCTCCAGGACCCGGTGCTGAACAGGTCGGGCAGTCTGCTGGCCCAGACGACAGGTGACGAGGTCGGCGTCTGGGACCTCGCCTCGGGCCGGCAGTTGCTACGGAAGCCGCTGCCCGAGGCCGGCAACGGCGGCCTGTACCCGGTGTTCGGCGCGAACGACTCCGTCCTGACGCTCAAGTTCGCGGACGACATCTACCGCCTGCTGGACGTCAAAACCGGAAAGATGTTCGGCAAAGGCCTGTACGGCACCATGGACCTGGCCCAGACCCCGCTCGTCGACCCCACGGGCAGGCACCTGCTGCTGACCGGCGAGCGGTTCGACGAGCGGGCCCTGCCCGGTTGGACTACGGAGCGGCGTTACCCGGCGTGCCACAAGCACCCGTCCACGGCGGCGTTCACCCCTGACGGGAAGACGCTGGCCTGCGCCGACAGCGACATCGTGCTGGTACACGCGGCGACGGGGCGCGAGTTCGACCGGCGGGAGGACGGCTGGGACTGCGACATCTGTACCAGGGGCTATACACGACTGCGCTTCGGGCCCGGCGCCGACCTGTTGATGGCCTTCGAGGGCCGTGACATCCGTGTATGGAAGGTCTCCACCCGCCAGGAGATCCTCACCTACCGGGCGGAGGCCGATCTGACCGATGCCGCGCTCGACCCCGACGGCAGGACCCTGCGCTACCTGATGGACGACCAGGTCGTCAGCGTCGACCTGGCCCCGCGGCTCGCCTCCACCCGGGTCAAGGGGGATGCCGAGTTCAGCCCCGAGGGGCAGTGGGCGGTGCTCGGTGGCTCCGAGGCCAAGCAAACCGAACTCTGGGACCTGCGCCTGCATCGAGTGGTCGCCCGGTTCGCCGCCGATCCCAACGCCGATACCGTGCGAGCCTTCGACCGCGCGGGCACGCGGCTGCTCATGGGGGGAGACTTCGGCAAGATCCAGCTCTGGGATCTGGTGACGCGCAAGCGGCTCTGGAGCATCCCCGCGCCACGGAAGGACACGAATCCGGTATACGCCGCCGAATTCAGTCCCGACGGCCGGACCATCGCGGTGACCCTCTCGCCCTCGGGCCAGACCGGCCCGTTCTGGCTGCTCGTCTTCGACACCGCGACCGGCCGCACCCGGTACCTGCTTCCGACCCTCGGCGACGGAGGGCCGTTCACACCGGACGGGAAGGAACTGGTCGCCAGGGGCGGCCGGTTCATCGACATCGCCACCGGCAAGCCGGTCGGTCCCGGGTACGACTGGTCGTATGCGACCAACGCCGGAGCGGTGATCAGCAGCCGGGGGCTGATGGCGAGGAGCGAGGACACGACCGGCCGCATCGCCCTGTGGGACGCTCGCGGGTCCACGGCGCGGCAGCCCGCCCTTCCGCGTGCCGCAGGGGAGGTCGGCGGGCTCGACTTCTCCCCTGACGGCGGGTTGCTGGCCACGTACACCACGAACGGCATGCTCCAGCTCTGGGACGTGGCGGCCAGGCAGCGGCTCGGCGGTGCGTTCAACCTGCACGACATCAACGTGGGCGACCTCGGGTTCAGCGCCGACGGCGGCACGCTGTACGCGGCGATCGAGGGGACCGTCTTCGAGACCCCCGTCGACCCCGGGCGGGTGGCCGCCGCCGTGTGCCGGCGTGCCGGACGCACGCTTTCCGCCGCGGAGTGGGACGCCGCTTTCAAGGACGTCCCATATCTCGACGTCTGCCCGCAGTAGACACCCGGCCCGCACGTACAGGCGTCCGTACTCCCGGCCCGTCCGCACGGGCGGCCTGGTCGGGTCAGCCGGCGCAGTTGCCCCAGGAGTTGCGGCCGCCGCCGGCCTCGACGCGGCCGCTGGGGTCGCGGGTCCAGCCCCAGAACTTCACGCACTTCCAGCTGCCGTCGACGTGCCCGGTCTCGGCATAGAAGCGGTACTTCTGTGAGTCCTCCGACCGGCCGCCACCCCGCACCACGATGCTGGCACCCGTGATGGTCTTGGTGCCGAGGTAGGCCGTCTTGATCGCGGCCACGCAGTTCTTGCCGGAGCGCTTGCTGTACATCAGGTACACGTGCCCGAACACCGCGCCCTCGCGCGTCCGCATCGCCCGGTGACCGTCCCTGACCCTGCGGAAGCCGGGCCCGCAGACCCGCTCCGGCGTGTAGGGCGCGGCCGTCACGGACGAGGCGGCGGAAGTCGCGATGGTGGGGGTGGCAGTGGCGGCGGCGGGGGTGGCGGCGATCCCGGCGGCGGCCAAGCCGGCCGCGATGGCCGTTCGCGTGAGCACAAGAATTCCTTCGATTGGGGATATTAAGGACGTTAAAGATCTTTACTGGGCATAACCGTAATGCATGACAAGGGGGACTGGTGGGGGAACGCGGCATACCGCTGATCGCGGTCAGCGCGGCCTGGGGCGGGTTCTGGGGCTCGTGGTCGGCGCTGCTGCCGGCGATCAAGGACCAGCTCGGCGCGTCCCCCGCGGAGCTGGGGCTGGCGCTGAGCGCGGTGCCGGTGGGGGCGATTCCGGCCATGGCGGTGGCCGGGCGGCTGACCAGGGGCAGGGAACGTACGGCGTTGATCGCCGTCACCGTGGCCTTCGCGCTGAGTGTCGTGGCCATCGCGCCCGTGAGCTCGCCGATGGCGCTCGGGCTGACGCTGCTCCTGGTCGGCATGACCAGCGGCGCGCTCGACGTAGCGCTGAACATGACCACCGGGCGGGCCGAGCGGGAGCACGGGCGCAGGCTGTTCCAGCAGGTGCACGCCGCCTTCCCTTTCGCGGTGATCGTCGCGGCCCCCGCCACCGGGCTGGCCCGCTCGCTCGGCGTGGGCGCCGGCACGGTGCTGGTGGTGGCCGCGGCCCTGGTGCTCGCCTCGTCGGCGTCACTGCCGGCCCTGCGCCTGGGCCGGGGCCTGCCCGCCACCGGGGGAGCGGGCGGCAGGCGGCGCTGGACGGCCGCGATCGTGCTCGGCGCGCTGACCGCGTGCGCGCTGATCATCGAGAACTCGATCGAACAGTGGTCGGTACTGCTCCTCGAAGACCACCGCGGGGCCTCGGCGCTGGTGTCGAGCGCGGCCCCGGCCGTCTACATGGCGGCGCTCACGGTGGGGCGGATCGCCGCGCAGGCGCTGCCCCGGCTCACGCTGCGGACGTTCTACCTGGTGGGCGGGGTGGGCGGACTCGCGGGGATGGCGCTGGCGGGGCTCGGCGGCTCGGTCCTGGCGTCGATGGCGGGGTTCGCACTGGCCGGGCTCGCACTCGGACCGCTGGTGCCGGCCGTGCTCAGCCGCGCGGCGGCCGACGACGCGAGCGGGGTGCTGGTATCCACGGTCTCCGCGATCTCCTACACGGGCTTCGTCATCAGCCCGCTGCTCGTGGCCGCTCTGACGAGCCGGCTCGGCCTGCCGGGCGCCCTGGCCGCCCTGGGGCTCCTGGCCGTACCCCTGGTGGGCCGCTATCTCGCGGAACGGCCTTCACCGGACTGACCCGGGTTGCCAGCTGATGAGGGTGACGGATTTTCATCGGAAATGGCCGTCCCATGAGACAACGAGGACCGGCATCCGGGTATCCCCGGGCCATGGCCGTCTGCGAAGCGTGTGGCAACGATTACGACATGTCCTTCGAGGTGCACGCCCAGGGCGCGGTGCACACGTTCGACTCTTTCCAGTGCGCGATCCAGTCCATGGCGCCGATCTGCGAGCACTGCGGTACCAAGGTGATCGGGCACGGCGTCCAGTCGGGCGAGCACTGGTACTGCTGTGCCCACTGCGCCCGCCAAGAGGGCACCCAGGGAATCGTCGATCGTGTCATGGCGGGGATGTCCGGATAGGTGGACACTTGATGTGTGGCCGATTTTGACGTTCTCGTCGTAGGTTCAGGACCCGGCGGGCAGAAGGCGGCCATCGCGGCCGCACAGCCCGGCAACCGGGTCGCCGTCCTCGCGCGCCCTCACCTGATGGGCGGCGGCACTCATGTATGACTTCGATGTCCTCGTGCTCGGCAGCGGTCCCGGCGGGCAGAAGGCGGCGATCGCCGCGGCGAAGCTCGGCCGGCGGGTCGCGGTCGTGGAGAAGACCCACATGCTCGGCGGCGTGTGCATCAACACCGGGACGATCCCCTCCAAGACGCTGCGCGAGGCGGTCCTCTATCTCACGGGCCTCAACCAGCGGGAGCTGTACGGGGCGAGCTACCGGGTGAAGGAAGAGATCACGGTCGCCGACCTCGGCATGCGTACCCAGCACGTGATCGGCCGCGAGATC
The DNA here is from genome assembly GCF_043197155.1 of Nonomuraea sp. NPDC049269. Classification (NCBI taxonomy): domain Bacteria; kingdom Bacillati; phylum Actinomycetota; class Actinomycetes; order Streptosporangiales; family Streptosporangiaceae; genus Nonomuraea; species Nonomuraea sp. NPDC049269. Next base: position 713,181 of record NZ_JBICSO010000004.1, on the reverse strand, counting down.
CAGGTGATCCGCAGCCAGCTCGGCCGGAACCACGTGTCGGTCCTGCAGGGAACCGGGCGCTTCCTCGACCCGCACACCATCGGGATCGCCGGCGACGAGGAGAAAGAGGAGAAGAAGGTCACGGCCGAGAAGATCGTGATCGCCACGGGCACCTCGCCGGCCCGTCCGTCCAGTGTCGAGTTCGACGACAAGACGGTCATCGACTCCGACGCGATCCTGCACCTAGACCAGGTGCCCGAGACGCTCGTCGTCGTCGGGGCCGGGGTCATCGGCATCGAGTACGCCTCGATGTTCGCGGCGCTGGGCACCAAGGTCACCGTGGTCGAGCGGCGGGACCGGATGCTGGAGTTCTGTGATCTGGAGATCGTGGAGGCGCTGAAGTACCACCTGCGGGACCTCGCCGTCACCTTCAGGTTCGGGGAGAACGTCGCGGCGGTCGAGCGGCGCCCCCGCGGGGCGCTGACCGTGCTGGAGAGCGGGAAGAAGATCCCCGCCGACTGCGTCATGTACTCGGCCGGACGTCAGGGGAAGACGAACGAGTTGTGCCTGGAAGCGGCCGGGCTCGCCGCCGACGACCGGGGCCGGATCACGGTGGACGAGAACTACGCCACGACCGTCCCGCACATCTACGCCGTCGGCGACGTGATCGGCTTCCCCGCGCTGGCCGCCACCTCGATGGAGCAGGGCCGGCTGGCCGCGCAGCACGCGTGCGGCGAACCGGTCGCGGAGATGCAGGGACTGCCGCCGATCGGCATCTACACCATCCCGGAGATCAGCTTCGTCGGTAAGTCCGAGGACGACCTGACCCGTGACAAGATCCCCTTCGAGGTGGGCATCTCGCGTTACCGCGAACTGGCCCGGGGACAGATCATCGGCGACTCGTACGGGATGCTCAAGCTCCTCGTCTCCTCCGAGGACCGGCGGCTGCTCGGCGTCCACGTGTTCGGCACGGGCGCCACCGAGCTCGTCCACATCGGGCAGACCGTCATGGGCTGTGGCGGCACGGTCGACTACCTGGTCAACGCCGTGTTCAACTATCCGACGCTCGCCGAGTCCTACAAGGTCGCCGCCCTGGACGCGATGAACAAGATGCGGGTGATCGCCCGGCTGACAGCCGAGCTGTGACCCGGGTGATCGCCACCCCGCGATCTCGGCGGTGGCGGGGGCGATCCCTCGGAAGGGGTCACTCGTCGGGGGTCGTGCGGCGGCCGCGGGCGGGTGGCTTCTTGCGCCCGGCCACCAGCGTGTCGCCCGGTGCGGCCGAGGGGGTCGGCTCGTCCGTCGGCTCTGTCCCCGACCGGCGCGGCCGTACATGCGGGGCCGTGTCCTCCAGTCCGGGCCCGTCCGGCTCACCCTCGGACGAGCCGGAGCGCGAGCCCGATGACCGCCCTCCCGACGGCTTGCCACCCGAAGAACCGCCCGAACCACCCGAACCACCAGAACTCGCGGAGCCCGAGGAGCCGCCCTTGGGCCGGGCAGGCGCGCGGAACCCGGGGGAGTCGGGGTCGCGCAGTGCCGCGATGACCTCGTCGGCCTCCGTCTCGGCGGCGAACTCGTTCGCCGCCGCCGATTCCCTGCGGCGGATCACCACCAGGTGATCCACCGATATCCGCCCGGCCCCCACCACGGCCAGCAGCAGCGCGGCCACGCCCAGCAGGATCAGCTCGTTCGTGCTGATCGGATTGAGCGGCGGCGCGATCAGGAAGACGGCGAGGGCCTCGGCGAAGAGGATCAGCCCCATCACCGACACGATCAGCCCGGCGATCAATAACGCCCCGCCGATCAGCTCGGTCAGCATGGTGACCGTGGCCCAGGCGCGTGGCGCGGGCGCGCCCTGCGCGAGGAACTTCGCCCCCGTGGCGTTCAGGCCGTCCTCGAGCTTGGTCCAGCCGTTCGCGAAGAAGATTCCGCCCACGCCGAGGCGGGCGACCAGCGAAGCAAGATCACGAAAGGCCTGTTTCACGGTTGTTGTCTGCCCTAAGCGGGACATCACACACCTCAATCACGGCGGAGCAGCGTGGCCACGGCGACGGCGGTCAGGCTGAGCAGGACGACGCTCACGACGACGGTCGTGTGCAGGGCATGGACGAAGGCCCACCGGGCGGCGTCGAGCAGCGCGCCGCCGGCGCCACCGCCGATCTCGTCGGCCACGTGCGCGGCGCTGGCGAGAGACTGCCTGGCCTCGTCCATGCCGCCGTCGGACACTCCGGGGACGGCGGGCAGCGCGGGCGCGTACGCGATGGTGGTGATCGTGCCGAGCACGGCGACTCCGAGCCCGGCGCCGAGCTCGTAGGCGGTCTCCTCGATGGCCGCCGCTCCGCCCGCCTGGGACTCGGGGGCCGAGGACATGATCGTGTCGGACGCGGCGAGCAGCGCCACCTGCACGCCGAACCCGATGCCCACGAAGCAGATCGCCAGCAGCACGGGGTGCGCCTCGACGCCCCAGGTGAGCGTGGGGGTGAGCGCGAGCGCGACGAGGCCGAGCCCGCCGCTCATGGTGGCGCGCATGCCGATCTTGGGCAGGATGTGCGCCGCGGCCAGGCCGCCGGAGATCGCCGAGATCACCAGCGGCAGCATCCTGATGGCCGCGTGCAGCGGGCTGTCGCCGAGCACGAGCTGCAGGTATTGCGCCAGCATGAGCTGGAGCCCCACCAGCGCGAACACACCCAGGAGCACTCCGGCGACGCCGGTGGCGAACTCGCGCCGCCGGAACAGCCCGACCTCCAGCAGCGGCGACGCCAGCCGGGCCTGCCGCCGTACGAACCAGACCAGCAGCGCCACTCCGGCGAGGAAGACCAGGACGGAGGCCCCGAACGGGATCAGGCTGCCCGCCCCGGCCTCCTTCAGCCCGAACGCCAGCGCCAGGAGGCCCACCACGGACAGCGCGGCGCTGAGGCCGTCCCACGGCTGCCCGCTGCGCTCCCGCGACTCCGGCAGCAGCCGGGCGGCGGCGGGCAGCAGCACGAGCAGGATGGGCACGTTGATCAGGAAGACCGCGCCCCACCAGATGCCGACGAGCACCCCGCCGATCAGCGGTCCCACGGCGGCTCCCGCGGCGGCGACCGCGCTCCAGATGCCCAGTGCGATGGCCCGCTCGCGCCGGTCGGGGAAGACCTGGCGGATCAGTGACAGCGTGGCCGGCATGATCATCGCGCCGCCCACCCCGAGCAGTGCCCTGGCCAGGATCAGGACCAGGGCCGTGGGGGAGAAGGCGGCGATGGCCGAGGCCACCCCGAACAGCACGAAACCCGCGAGCACCAGCCGTTTGCGCCCGTAGCGGTCGCCGAGCGTGCCGAACAGGACCAGCAGCGGCGCCACGACCAGCGAGTAGACGTCGATGATCCAGAGCAGTTGCACCGCCGTCGGCTCCAGCGCCGCGGTCAGCGTGGGAACGGCGATGTGCAGGACGGTCGCGTCGACGGTGATCAGGAGCAGGCTCAGGCAGAGCAGCACCAGGATGGACCAGCGGTTGTCCCGATGTTCCTGAACCGCACGCCGGAGAGCCGGTGCGGCCTGAGTGACGGTCATGGGCCTCCTTGCAGGCCGATCCGATCTCACGCAAGGCCCACATGAACTTGCGTGGCAGCTTAGGCCATGCCATGCGATCCGGACAGCGGTATCGGGTGATCCACGGCCTGAGCCACCTCTCTAGAGAGACACAGCCATATGTCCCGGCCTATCCAACTCTGTCCGGTCCGCCGATCATGGACATCGTGGGGACCGCGGAAAGTGCCGACAGGACCGCCAGATCTCCCCGCGAATGGTGCGAAGAGGCGGTTGCCAGGCTGAGAACGGGACATTCCGACACCGCGCTGGAGGCCGCTCAACTGGCCGCCGACCTGGAGCCGGCCAACGAGTGGGCCTACCGCCTGATCAGCCTCGCGCTGGAGCGCCAGGGCCGCGACGCCGACGCGGTCGCCCCCGCGGAGCACGCGGTGAGCCTCGCCCGGGGGTCCTGGCCGGCGCGGCTGCGGCTGGGCACCGCGCTGCGCCGCGTCCCCGGCCGCTGGGCCGAGGCCGTCGAGCAGGCGGCGCTGGCCCGCAGGTACGCCCCCGAGGAGGCCGACCCTCACGTGCTGCACGGCGACCAGGCGCTGCTCCGCGCCGAGCACGCCCCCGCGGAACGTGCCTACCTGACCGCGCTTGACCGGGATCCCGCGCATCCGCAGGCCCGTGTCAACCTCGGGCTGACGCTGCTGCGCTGGGACCGCTTCCCGGCCCACCGCGACCCCGCCTGGCCGATCGACGCGCGCGAGAGCGGGCGGGCCAGGCGGGCGCTGGAGGTCTGGTCGCGCCAGTCCCGCCTGCTGGTCGCGCTCGCGACGATCGCCGTCGTCGTGGCCGCCCTCGCCTTCGACCGGGGTCGCGAGGGCCGGCTCGGCGGCCTCCTGGTGCTGGTCCTGCTCGTCCCGATCACGCTCAGGCAGGCGCGCCGGATCAGGGTGTGGTCCTACGTGCCCGCCATGCTCGGCCGCGACCCCTGGCTCGGCGCCGCCCTGGCGTCGGCGGTCGTGTCGGTGGCCGCGTTCGCGGCCTGGCTGACGCTGGGCGCGCTGCCGGTCATGCCGTCGGCGTTCGACCCGCTGTGGGCTGCTCCGCCGGGCATGCCGTCGGCGTTCGACCCGCTGTGGGCTGCTCCGCCGGGCATGCCGTCGGCGTTCGACCCGTTGTGGGCGGCCCTGGCGGGCATCGTGGTGCTCGGCTGGCCGGTGACGGCGGCCGTCCGCGCGCTGGCCGAGTTGTGGCGCGGCAGTCCGCTGCGGGCCCTGGCCCAGTTCGCCCGGGTGCCCGCCGAGCGCACGGCCAGGCGGAACGGGGGAGTCACGCTCTGGATCGTGCTCGGCCGGACGTGGTCGGTGCTGGTGGCCCTGGTGTGCGGGGCGCTGGCCGTGGAGCCGCGGGCCGCCGTGCTCGCGGTGGCGGTGCCGTACCCGATGCTGGCCTCTTACCGGCGGGCCCGCTACGGCGAGGACACGTGGCTGACGGTCGCGACCGGCCTGGTCGTGCTGGCGTCCGTGGCCTGCGCCGCGGGCGGCCTGCTGGGGCTCGTCTGGGCGTGGCTGGCCGGGCTCGGCGCGCTCTGCGCGGCGGTGGTGGTGTTCGCGCTGCGTGCCGCGCGCGCCTGGTGGCGCGGCGGGCCCGGCCCCTGGCGCGCGTCACTGATCATGTGCGACCTGCCCACCGGTGACGCGCCGTCGGTCGCGGTCACTCCGGAGATACGGCAGGCGTTCGCGTACGCCAGGAGCGTCGTCCTGTCCTTCGGCGACTCCCTCGGCCCGCGCGTCGTGGGCACGGCGGCGACCGTCACCCCGTCGGGAGAGCTCCGGCTGGTCCCCGAACCGCAGGCCCGCGCGGCCGTCGCGGTGGATCCCCGGGTGGCGGTGTTCGCCGCCGATCCGTTGCAGCGGAGGTACTGGGTGGAGGTGCGCGGTATCGCCGTGGCCGATGCGGACCTGCTGCGGGTCACTCCCAAGCAGGTGCTCATGGGGGAATTTCCTGGGCGGCACCAGCGGCGCTAGCTAGAATATCGTTCTATGCGGACTCTCCGTACCCCCGAAGAGCGTTTCGCCGACCTGCCCGACTTCCCGTACGAGCCGCGCTACGCCGAAGTGGCGGACGGCCTGCGCATGGCCTACGTCGAGGCGGGCCGGGCGGACGGGGCGCCGGTGGTGCTGCTGCACGGCGAGCCGACCTGGTCGTTCCTCTACCGCCACGTCATGCGCGAGCTGGCGGCGGCCGGGCTGCGGGCCATCGCCGTCGACCTGGTGGGGTTCGGCCGCTCCGACAAACCGGCCGAACGGGCCGACCACACCTACGCCAGGCAGGTCGAGTGGACGCGCGCGCTGCTGTTCGACGCGCTCGGGCTGAGCGGCATCACCATGGTCGGGCAGGACTGGGGAGGCCTGATCGGGCTGCGGATCGCCGCCGAGCACCCGGAGCGCGTCGCCATGATCGTCGCGGCCAACACGGGCTTGCCGACCGGTGACATTCCCATGCCCGACGTGTGGCATCGCTTCAGAGCCGCGGTGATGAATGCTCCCGCGCTGGACATCGCCAGATTCGTCCAGGCGGGCTGCAAGACCGAACTCCCAGCGGCGGTGCGCGCCGCCTATGACGCCCCCTTCCCGGACGAGTCGTACAAGGTCGCCGCGAAGGCGTTGCCGGGGCTCGTCCCGATCACGCCCGACGACCCCGCCGCGCCCGCCAACCGCGCCGCCTGGCAGGTCCTCACCACGCTCGATCGCCCTTTTCTGGTGGCGTTCTCCGACGGAGATCCCATAACCGGAGGTATGGCGCCGATCCTGATCAAGTCGATGCCGGGTGCGGCGGGACGATCACATCCAGTGATCACCGGCGCCGGTCACTTCCTCCAGGAGGACGCGGGCGGCGAACTCGGCCGCCACATCGCGGAGTTCGTCACCGCCACCTAGCGTGTCAGGTCCGCCCAATCGTCGGTCTGGTGCGGTATAACCAGGGGCGGACCGGGGAGGCGTGATGCGTGAGTCCGGCAGGGCCCAGGCCGCAGGGCGGACCGCGGCGCGGGATCTGTTTGAACAGGTGCGGCTGCGCTATTTCCAGCTTCCTCCGGCGGTGCGCCGGGTGATGCACGTGGTGGTGCTCATCGCCACCGTCGGCGTGGCCGCCGCGCTCGGCTGGGATCTGTTCAAGACCTTCCTCATCACCCTGCTGGTGCTCGCGTTCCTCGCGCTGACGCTGCGCTTCCCGCGCGCGGCCGCGACCGTGCTGGTGCTCGCGGGCTGGTGCGCGCTGCTGCCGGTGTTCTACACGCTCTTCCCACCGCCCTCGATGACCCCCACGCTGCTGATGCTGCTGGCCGTGCCCGTCGCCGCCGCCGCGCACCTGATCCGCTGGGTGACGCCGTGGCTGACCGTGCTGATGGCGCTCGTCCCCGCCGGGACCCTGGCCGCGGCCGTCTCGCCGGTCTCCGGCTCCGTCGCGGTCTGGGTCGCCTACGCCGCCGCCACCGCGGTCCTCGTCCACCGCTTCATCGCCGCCCGCCGGGCCAAGGGCGCGCTGACCGCCGAGGAGCAGGTCCGGGTCAGAGCCCGCGAGGGCAGGCCGGAGCCGCCCGCCGAGAAGGCCGGCGGGCTGCCCGACATCTCGGTCGAGGACGCGCTGGCCGAGCTGGAGAACATGATCGGGCTCGTCCCCGTCAAGGAGCAGGTCCGCTCGATCGCCGCTTCCATCGAGGCGTCCCGGCTGCGGGCCGAGGCCGGCTACAAGGCCGGGCGCCCGACCAGGCACTTCGTCTTCCTCGGCCCGCCCGGCACGGGCAAGACCAGCGTGGCCCGCACGGTGGCGAAGATCTTCTACGCGTTCGGCCTGCTCGACACCCCCTACGTGGTCGAGGCGCAGCGGGCCGACCTGGTCGGCGAGTTCCTCGGCGCGACGGCGATCAAGACCAACGAGCTGGTCGACCGGGCGCTGGGCGGTGTGCTGTTCATCGACGAGGCGTACGGCCTGATCAACTCTTCCGACGGCCAGCCCGACAGGTTCGGCGCCGAGGCCGTGCAGACGCTGCTCAAACGGGCTGAGGACGACCGTGACCGGCTGATCATCATCCTGGCCGGCTACGAGCAGGAGATGACCTCGTTCCTGTCCACCAACCCCGGTCTGGCCAGCAGGTTCGCCACCCGGGTGCGCTTCCCGAGCTACTCGCCCGGTGAGCTGGCGGAGATCACCGAGGTGCTCCAGCGGCACCGGGGAGACACGATGGCGCCCGACGCGCGGGCCGCGCTGCTCGGCCTGTTCGAGGACGTCCAGCGGCGCGGGCTCGTCGACGAGCTGGGCAACGCCCGGTTCGTCCGCAGCCTCGTCGAGGCCGCGGCGACGGCCCGTGACGTACGCGTCGTGGGCGCGGGCGGCACGCCGACCACCGAGGACCTGGTGACCACCACGACCGCCGACGTGACCAAGGCGTTCGACGAGCTGACCGCCCGCTTCCGCGGCTACGAGGACACCCCCACGATCGAGGAGGCGCTGGCCGACCTCGACAGGATGGCCGGGCTCGAGCCGGTCAAGCGGCAGGTGCACGCCATCGCCGCCCAGCTCCAGGTCGCCCGGATGCGGCAGGAGCGCGGGCTGCCCACGCCGCCGCAGATGCGGCACTTCGTGTTCGCCGGCCCACCGGGCACCGGCAAGACCACGGTGGCCAGGGTCATCGGCCGCATCTTCGCCGCGCTCGGCCTGCTGGCCAGGCCCGACGTGGTCGAGGCCCAGCGAGCCGACCTGGTCGGCCAGCACCTCGGCGCGACGGCGATCAAGACCAACGAGCTGGTCGACCGGGCGCTGGGCGGTGTGCTGTTCATCGACGAGGCCTACAGCCTGGTCAACACCGGCTACTCCGGCGGTGACGCGTTCGGCGCCGAGGCCGTGCAGACGCTGCTCAAACGCGCCGAGGACGACCGTGACCGGCTCGTCGTCGTGCTGGCCGGCTACCAGCGCGAGATGGACGCGTTCCTGTCCACCAACCCCGGCCTGGCCAGCCGGTTCAGCCAGCGGGTCGCCTTCCCGAGCTACTCCGCGCGGGAGCTGTCCGAGATCGCCGTGCTTTTGGCCGACAAATCGGGCGACCGCTTCGACGAGGAGGCGCTGCGCGACCTCGACGAGGTCTTCGCCTGGGTCTGCGACGAGCGGCTGATCGACGGGCTGGGCAACGGGCGCTTCGCCAGGTCGCTGTTCGAGCGCGCGGCGATGCGCCGTGACGTACGGCTCGCCGCGCTGGCGGGCGGCGGCGGGTCGGCCAGCTCGGCCGAGCTGACGACTATCACCAGCGACGATGTCCGCATGGCCGTGGACGAACTTTCCGGACGTTAACCAGACTCCAGTTTGGCAGTTCCGTGCGCCCCGATGCTCGCATGGTGTAGCAATATGACTACACATCGTGCGCGCCGAAGGGGAGGGCGATGGCGGGGTTCCTGGCCCGCAGGCTGCTCAACTATCTGGTGCTAGTCGCCGTCGCAGCCAGCCTCGCCTACATGCTCGCGGCGAGTGCCCTCGATCCGCGCTCCAACTACGCCGACCGGACGCCCAAGCCGCCGCCGGCCGTCGTCGACGCGCAGCTCACCGAGCTCAACCTCAACGACCGGACACCCCTGATCCAGCGCTACGCGACGTGGGCGGGCGGTGTGGTGCAGGGCGACTTCGGCCGTACGGTGACCGGCGCGCCGGTCAACGAGGACCTCAAACGGCGCATGGGCGTCACCTTCCGGCTCGTGCTGCTCGGGCTCATCTGCGGCAGCCTGCTCGGGGTGGTCGTGGGAGCCGCCGCCGCGGTCAAGCAGTACGGGTGGTTCGACCGGCTGTCGACCGGGCTGTCATTCCTGGTGCTCGCGATGCCCGTGGTCGTGCTGGCCAACGTGCTGATCCTGCTCGGCACCGTGGTCAACGAGCGGCTCGGCCACCGGCTCTTCCTGGTCAGCGGCGAATACAGTGACGGGCTCGACACCGGTTTCTGGGGGACGGTGGGGGACCGGCTGAAACACCTGATCCTGCCGACGATCTCATTGTCGCTGGGGCTCATCGCGATCTTCAGCCGCTACCAGCGCAACACCATGCTCGACGTGCTCGGCGCCGACTTCGTCCGCACCGCCATGGCCAAGGGGCTGAGCAGGAGCCAGGCGCTCATCCACCACGCCCTGCGCACCGCGCTGATCCCCGTCGCGACCTACTTCGCGTTCACGTTCGGCGCGCTGCTGACCGGCGCGACGTTCACCGAGAAGATCTTCGGCTGGCACGGGCTGGGCGAGCAACTGATCAACTCCATCTTCACGAACGACGTCAACACCGTGGCGGCCATCGCCTGCATCGCCGCCATCGCGGTGCTGTGCGCGTCGCTGGCGGCCGACCTGCTGCACGCCGCCCTCGACCCACGGGTGAGGGCCGGATGACGCTGCTCACCGCCAGCAGGGCGCCTTCACGGCTGCGGGTGGTCGCCTGGCGGTTCTTCCAGTCCGCGCAGGGGCGGATCGGCTTCGCCGTGCTCGTGCTGCTGTTCCTGCTGGCCTTCGCCGGGCCGGGCTTCAGCCTGTGGTCCTACACCGACAAGGACTTCACGGCCTTCCTCAGTCCGCCGTCGGCCGAGCACTGGTTCGGCACGCTGCAGACCGGCGCCGACGTCTACGCGGTGACGCTGCGCGGCATGCGCAAGTCGCTGATCGTCGGACTGCTGGCGGCGCTCATCTCCACCGCGCTGGCCGCCGTCGTGGGGGCGTTCGCCGGTTACTTCCCCGGCTGGCCCGACCGGCTGCTCACCTGGGGCACCGACCTGCTCCTGGTGCTGCCCGCGTTCCTGGTCCTGGCCGTCATGTCGCCGCTGTTCGGGGCGGGGCAGTGGGTGCTGTTCGTGATCATGCTGGCGCTGTTCCTCTGGATGGTCACCTCGAAGATCGTCAGAGGGATGACGATCTCGCTGAAGCAGCGGGAGTTCATCCAGGCCGCCCGGTTCATGGGCGTCTCGCCGGTGCGCATCATCTTCCGGCACATCATCCCCAACCTGTCGTCGCTGCTGATCGTCGACGCCACCCTCAACGTCAGCGCGGCCATCCTCACCGAGACCTCCCTGTCCTACTTCGGCTTCGGCATCCAGCCACCCGACGTCTCCTTCGGCACGCTCATCGCCGACGGCTCCAGGACCGCCATCTACGCGCCGTGGACGTTCTGGTTCGTCGCCGGGCTGCTGGTGATCACCGTGCTCGCGGTCAACCTCATCGGCGACGCGCTGCGTGACGCGTTCGACCCCGCCTCCCAGAGGCCGCGGTGACCCCCGTCCTGGAGGTCACCGACCTCAACGTCTCCTTCGGCGATGTGCTCGCCGTACGCGGTGTCGGCTACTCGGTAGGCCAGGGCGAGGTGCTCGGCATCGTCGGCGAGTCGGGCTCCGGCAAGTCCGTCACCGCGGCCGCGGTCATGGGCCTGCTGCCGCCGGGCGCCAAGGTCACCGGCTCGGTGCGACTGCACGGCAGGGAGCTGATCGGCGCCCGGCAGCGGGAGCTGACCGCCTTCCGCGGCAAGACCATGTCGATGGTCTTCCAGGACCCGCTGTCCGCGCTGACCCCCGTCTACCGGGTGGGCGACCAGATCGCCGAGGCCGTGCGCATCCACCAGAAGGTGACCAAGGAGCAGGCCGCGGTCAAGGCCGTCGAACTCCTCGACCTGGTCGGCATCCCCAACCCGGCGGAGCGGGCCCTGGCCTTCCCGCACGAGTTCTCCGGCGGCATGCGGCAGCGCGCGGTGATCGCGATGGCCATCGCCAACGACCCCGACGTGATCATCTGCGACGAGCCCACCACCGCGCTCGACGTCACCATCCAGGCGCAGGTGCTCGAAGTGCTGAAGAAGGCGCAGCGGGAGACCGGCGCCGCGATCGTCATGATCACGCACGATCTCGGGGTGGTGGCCGGGTTCGCCGACCGGGTGCTGGTGATGTACGCGGGCCGGCCGGTCGAGGTGGGCGACGTGGACGACATCTACTACGCGCCGCGCATGCCCTACACCGTGGGGCTGCTCAGCTCGATCCCGCGCGTCGACAGGGACGGACGGCAGCCGCTCGTGCCCATCGAGGGCGCGCCGCCGTCGCCCGCCGCGCTGCCGCCGGGCTGCCCGTTCGCGCCGCGCTGCCCGATGCGCCTCGACGCCTGCGACGCGGCCGAGCCGCCGCTGTTCGACGTCGGGCCTGCGCACCGGGCCGCGTGCATCCGCTGGGAAGAGGTACGCCCGCGCACCGCGGCCAAGCACGCGGTCCCCGTCCACCCCGGCGAGAGCCGGCCGCGCCAGGACCGGCAGACGGTGCTGGAGGTCGACGGGCTGGTCAAGCAGTACCCACTGCTGCGGGGATCGGTGTTCAAGCGCAGGGTCGGCACCGTCCACGCGGTGGCGGGCGTCAGCTTCGACATACGTGAGGGCGAGACGCTCGGGCTCGTCGGCGAGTCGGGCTGCGGCAAGACCACGACGCTGATGGAGATCCTGGAGTTGGCCGAGCCGCAGGAAGGCCGCATCGTCGTGCTCGGGCACGACACCGCGCGGCTCGGCGGCTCGGAGCGGATGGCGATCAGACGCGACATGCAGGTCGTCTTCCAGGACCCGCTCGCCTCCCTCGACCCGCGCATGACCGTCTACGACATCCTGGCCGAGCCGCTGCGCGCCCACAGCAGGGGCAATCCGGGCATGCGGGTGGCCGAGCTGCTCGACCTGGTCGGGCTCGACGCCACCCACGCCGCCCGCTACCCCCAGGACTTCTCCGGCGGGCAGCGGCAGCGCATCGGCATCGCCCGCGCGCTCGCGCTCGAACCCAGGCTCCTGGCGCTCGACGAGCCGGTCTCCGCGCTCGACGTGTCGATCCAGGCGGGCGTGATCAACCTGCTCGACGCGCTGAAGACCGAGCTCGGGCTGTCCTACCTGTTCGTCGCGCACGACCTGGCCGTGGTGCGCTACATCGCCGACCGGGTGGCCGTCATGTACCTCGGCAGGATCGCCGAGATCGGGCAGGTCGACGCCGTCTACGGTGCCCCCGCGCACCCGTACACGCAGGCGCTGCTCTCGGCGATCCCGCTGCCCGACCCGGTCCGCGAGCGCTCACGCCGGCGGATCCTGCTCGAAGGCGATCTCCCCAGCCCGGCCCATCCCCCGTCGGGCTGCCGCTTCCGTACCCGGTGCCCGAAGTTCAGGGCCGCGCTGACGGACGACGAACGCGTCTTGTGCGTGACCGTCGAGCCCTCGGTGCGCCTGCTCGATCCGGACCAGGGCGCGGCCTGTCACTACGCCGAAAAGCTCGAAGTCACTTAAGCGGGAGGATTCGCTCGATGAAAGCATCACGTCTGATCACGGCCGCCGCCCTGGCCGGGTCGCTGTGCGTGGCGGGCTGCGGCGGCGGTCCCGGGGGCTACGGCGGCGGCGCCGGCGGCTCGCGGGGGGACGAGATGGGCTTCAAGGCGTACGACATCAACCCGCAACCGCGTGACAAGGTCAAGGACGGCGGCACGCTGCGCTGGGGCATCAACGAGTTCCCCACCCAGTGGAACCGCAACCACGTCGACGGCAACCTCGCGGTGGCCGCGCTGGTCAGCAACGCGCTGCTGCCCGCGCCGTTCAGGTCCGACGAGAAGGCGGACATCACCCCCGACCCCAACTACCTGCTCGGCGCCGAGGTCACCGATCGCGACCCGCAGCAGGTCGTCACCTACACGCTCAACCCCAAGGCCAAGTGGTCCGACGGCAAGCCGATCACCTGGGTCGACTACCAGGCCCAGTGGAAGGCGCTCAACGGGACGAATCCCGCCTTCCACATCGTCTCGTCCACCGGCTACCAGGACATCTCCGACGTACGGCGGGGCCGCGACGACTATTCGGTCGTGGTGACCTTCTCCCGGCCCTTCGGCGACTGGAAGTCGCTGTTCGGCCCGCTGCTGCCGGCCTCCACCAACGGGACGCCCGAGGCCTACAACACCGCCTGGCTGAACAAGATCCCGGTGACCGCGGGGCCGTTCAAGTTCAAGGCCTTCGACCAGACGGCGAAGACGATCACGATCGTCCGCGACGACAGCTGGTGGGGCGACCGGCCCAAGCTCGACCAGATCATCTACCGCGCCTCCGAGCAGGACTCGCTGGTCGGCGCGTTCAGCAACGGCGAACTCGACATCACCGACGTCGGCCCGTCGGCGCCCGACTACGCGCGCGCCAAGTCCACCCCGGGCGCGGCCGTACGCCAGGCGGCGGGCCCCGACTTCCGCCACTTCACCTTCAACGGCTCCAGCGACCTGCTGAAGGACCAGCGGGTCAGGCAGGCCATCCAGCTCGGCATCAACCGCCAGGCGATCGCCCAGTCCGACCTGCAGGGCCTCGACTGGCCGATCACGCTGCTGAACAACCACTTCTTCATGAACACCCAGGAGGGCTACCAGGACAACGCCGGCGCCGCGGGCGCCTACGACCCCGCCCAGGCCAAGCGACTGCTCGACGCGGCGGGCTGGCGGGTGGCGGCCGGCGGCATCCGCCAGAAGGACGGCAAGCCGCTCGACCTGCGCTTCGTGGTCCCGTCGGGCATACAGATCAGCAAGTCGGAGGGCGAACTGGCCCAGAACATGCTCACGCAGATCGGCGTCAAGCTCACCATTCAGGCCGTGCCCAGCGACGACTTCTTCACCAAGTACGTCATCCCGGGGAACTTTGACATCACCCCGTTCGCGTACATTGGCACGCCTTTTCCAGTTTCGAGTAGTTATGGGATCTACGCGAATTCGCCGAACGGGCAGACCTGGAACGCCAATTTCGGCCGCGTGGGGTCGCCCGAGATCGACGCGGCGATGAACAGAGCCGGCCAGAACCTGGACCTGAAGCAGGCCCACGCGGACACGAACGCGGCCGACAAGCTGATCTGGCAGGAGGTCAACGTGCTGCCGTTGTACCAGCGGCCGCAGAACGTGGCGGCTCGGGCGACGCTGGCCAACGTGGGGGCCCGCGGCTTCTACGACCTCCGCTACCAGGACATCGGCTTCACCCGCTGACCGGGCCTCAGTGCCGCTTCGAGCGCAACCGGTCCAGGAACTGGCGGGCCTTGCGCTGGTTGTTCGGGTCACTGGCCATGCGCTTGGCCTTCTCGATGTTCTGCCGGCCTTTGGGGCTGCGCAGGTACGCGCGCACCCGATCCATGAGGGTTGCCATGCGCGTTCCCCTACCCAGGCAGGCCGGCCTCAGCCGTTCCAGATCCGTTCGTAGGCGGCGCGATAGCCCGGGGGGTCCCACGACGCGGTGTCGTCGACGTTCTGTGTCGTGGTCAGGTGCACGGGCGCGACATAGCCGCTCGGGGGCTGACCGGCGAACGCGCGGTTGAACTCGTCGACGATCTGGCTGCCCTGCGCGTTCAACGGCTCGGGAACGGTCGCCGCCTGGAACTGCCGGTCCCGGATGCGCTGGAACGCCGACGGGTCGCCGTCACCCGCGCCGATCGAGAAGGGGGCCCCGTCGCCCGCCTTGCCCGCGGCGCGCAGGGCCGCCGCCGCGTCGGCGAAATAGAGGTCGTTGATGGCGGCCGAGTAGGTCCATCGATCACCCAAGCGCGACACGAGCGCGGAGACCGCCTGAGGCGTGCGGCTGCCCGTGTCAGGAAGCGGGATGTTCTGGTACGAGAGCAGCTTGACACTGGAACAGCTCAGCAGAGTCTTCTTGATCAGTTGTGACTTGTTCTCCGCGAAGGGGATCGAGGAGTCGGTGAAGATGACGACTCCGGCGGTCCCGTTCGACCGGGCGATGATCCAGTACGCGCTGATCCGCGCCACGTCCTCCACCCGGGTGGTGATGTTGGTGAAGAGTTTCGGGTTCCGGCTGGGCCCGGGCCGGCTCGTCGCATGCCACCCGATCAGCGGGATGCGCGCGTCATTGGCCTGCTCGACCTGCTCGGCCGTGGAGTTGGGGTCGAAGCCGCCGATGACGATCCCCGCAGGGCGCAGGGCGATGGCCTGGCCGAAGGCCGCCCGTACGCCGGCGGGAGTGCCCTGACCGTCGATCACCCGGACGTTCCAGCCGACGGACCGCCCGGCTTCCTCCACCCCTTTGGCCACCCCTGCGACACCGGGATTGATCATGGTCTCCGCGACGAACACGATGCTCTTGCCCCGGACCGCGCTGGGCCCGCTCGTGGGGCCGTCCCAGGCGTCGATGCCCTCGGCCCGCGCGACGGCCTGCTTGGCCGCGTTCAGGACACCGGGGCAGGTGCTCGCCGACCGCACGGGGTCGGGGGTGGGATCCGGGCTGGACGAGGCGCGCGAGCAGCCGCCGGCGAGCGCGGCGGCCACCGCCAGCGCTGACGCGGTGCGCGAGAAGCGGTTACGGGTGCGGTTCACGCTCGGCTCCTCACTCGGCAGGTGGAACGGTCCATGGCGGCGGCGGGCCGCCGGCCGCCGCGGCGGTGGACTCGGCCGTGGTCTCCCCTGACGGAGGTGGTGGCGTACGGCGCGGCGCGCCCGGCCCCTTGCGCAGCCGGCGCCGGGTCGTGTAGCCGACCAACCCGACCGCGATGAGCAGGGTGATGCCGTTGAACAGCGGCGTCACCCAGAAGTCCGCCCCCAGTTGGCTGATGCCCGACAGGCCGATCGCGAGGATGGCGACGGCGACGACGGTACCGAGCGGGTTGGGCCGCCCGGCTCTGATCGCGGTGGAGCCGAGCAGGGCGGCGACGAACGCCGGCAGCAGGTAGTCGAGCCCGACGCTCGGATTGCCGATCTGCTGCTGCGCGGCGAGCAGGACGCCCGCGGAGCCGGTGACCAGCCCGGAGCCCGTGAAGGCGTAGACGACGTACCGGCGGGTCGGGATGCCGATCAGGTCGGCGGCGCGCGGGTTCGCGCCGATGACGTAGAGGTAGCGGCCGAGGGGGAGGCGCTCGAGCACGATCCAGAGCACCGCGGCGAGGAGGAGGACGTAGAACGCGGGCGCCGGCAGGCCCAGGAACTTCGCGTCGGAGATGCCGATGAAGTCCGTGGGCAGGCCTTCGGAGCCGGGAACGATCCGGGCGCCCTTGGTCACCCAGCCCGTGATGGCGTACATGACGCTGCCGGTGCCCAGGGTGGCGATGAACGAGTCGATCCGCGCGAACTCGACGAGCAGACCGTTGACCACGCCGGTGAGCGCTCCGCCGACGAGCACGCCGAGGCAGGCCAACGGCCATGGCCAGCCGGCGGCGATGATGAGTTGCAGGGTCAGGACGTGCCAGAGCCCGAGGCCGTAGCCGATGGACAGGTCGAACTTCCCCGTGACGATGGGGATCATCGCGCCCAGTGCCAGGATCGCGGTGATCGAATGAGTCGACAGGATCGACCTCAGGTTGGCCATGGTGGGAAAGGTGTCCGGCAGGACGAGCGCGAACACGATGAACAGGACGATCGCCAGCGCGAGCAGTCCGTAGCTGCCGATGAGGTGGCCGGCGGTGGGCCGTCGCCGCTGCGGGAGCCCCGTGGTCATCGGCGGGTCGTCCCGGTGGCGGCGGGCGCGGCCGACGCGGCCCGGGTGAGCGCGGTGACCGTGAGGGCGTCACCGGCCAGTTCGGCGGTCACCGTCCCCCGGACGAAGACGAGGGCGCGATCACACACGTTCACGACCTCCTCGAAGTCGGCGGAGCTGAGGAGCAGGGCCAGGCCGGCGGCCACGGCGTCGTCGAGGAGCCGGTAGATCTCGGGTTTGGCGCCGACGTCGACACTGGCCGTCGGCTCCTCCAGGATCAGGAGGTGACGGTTGGTCCCGAGCCAACGGCCGAGGACGACCTTCTGCTGGTTTCCGCCCGACAGGGTGGCGAGCGGCGCCTCGGTGTCCGCGGGGCGGACGCCGAAGCACGCGACGAGCGCCGCCGCTTCGGCGCGCTCCCGGTGCGGCCGGATCCAGCTCAGCGGTGACCGGCCGTGCGCCTTGGCGTTCGCCAGGAAGTTCTCCCGGACGCTGAGGTCCGGGGCGATGCCGTCCTCCTGCCGGTCGCTCGTCACGAGACCGACCCCCGCGCCGACAGCCGCCGACACCGACCTGGGCTGATACGGACGCCCGTCAAGCAGTACGCGGCCGGCGAGAATGGGGTGCGAGCCGGCCAGAGCACGGCCGAGATCCGCGTGACCGGCGCCCGTGAGACCGACCAGACCGATCGCCTCGCCGGCCCGCAGGTCGAGGCTGATCGGGCCGGCCTGCCCGGTCCGCACGTCGGCGAGGCTCAGCACGACCTGTCCCGCGTCGCGACTCGGGCGCTCGTGTGGCGTCGGTTCGTGCCCGACGATGTCGCGCACGAGGCGGGCGCGATAGCCGCCGGTGAGGGGTCCCTGGCTGACGAGCCGCCCGTTGCGCAGGACCGCGACCCTGTCGGCGATCGCACGCACCTCGTCGAGCCGGTGGCTCACGTACACGATGCCGTGACCCCGGTCGCGGAGCGCGCGCAGCACCTCGAACAGGCGGGCGCAGTCGGGCGTGGGCAGGCTCGCGGTCGGCTCGTCCAGCACGATGAGCTCGGCCTCGGCGGCCAGCGCGCGGGTGATGGCGACGAGTGACCGCTCGGCGCGCGTGAGGTTGGAGATCCGCTCACCGGGGTCGAGGGGGATCGCGAGGAGCCGGAGGGCTTCCGCGCAGCGGTCGCGCACCTGATGCCAGGAGATGAGGCCGCCACGCCGGCGATAGCCGGTGCCGAGGGCGATGTTCTCGGCGACGGTCATCCATTCGACGAGGCCGAGGTCCTGGTGGATGAAGGACATGCGGCGGGCGGCGGCCTGGCTGCCCAGCGGATGGCCGGCCACCACCACCTCGCCCTCGTCGGCGCGATAGATCCCGGCCAGGACCTTGATCAGCGTGGACTTGCCGGCGCCGTTCTGCCCGAGCAGACCGAGGACACCGCCGCGGTGGATGTCGAGATCCACCCCCTCCAGCGCGGAAGTGCCGCCGAACCGCTTGCTCACTCCGCGGATGCGGACAAGCGGTTCGGAGGTGGTCGGCGATGCTTGGCTCGGAATCACTGTCTGCCGGCCCGCTGTCGCGAGCTCCAGGCTTTGGCGACCTGCGACCTGGAGGTGAAGCTCAGCTTGCGCAGGATGTTCTCGACATGGCCTTCGGCGGTGCGCTGGGCGATCACCAGGGTCTCCGCGATCTGCTTGTTGCTCAGCCCTTGTGCGACGAGCTCGGCGATCTCGCGTTCCCTGCGGGTCAGGACGGACGCGACGTCGGATTCGGGCTGGGGGCTTCCCGCGTCTCTCGACGGCTTCTCCTCCAGCGCGTGGGCGACGGCCTGGTCGAGCGTGAGCGCCGAGCCATAGGTGAAGGCCTCGGTGAACGCTTCGTCCCTGAGGCTCTCCCGCAGCAGGGCCTCGCATCGGCTGTGCAGACCGGCCAGGTGCCCGAGTCCGGACAGCGACGTCTCGATCGACCGCCAGACCATCTGCGCGGCGCCCAGCAATTGGGCGGCGCGTTTGTCCCGCTGCTGATCGGCCACGATCCAGGCGAGTCCCTCAAGGCATTGGGCGATGCCGAGATGGTCGTTGCACCGCAGCTTGAGTCTCAGCGCGTCGCGCATCATGGGGAGGGCGGTGCCGGGATCGCCCCGCCGCCACCGGTCCAGGGCCGTGACCCACAACCCGTAGGAGACCGACCAGTCCGCGTTCACGCGCCGGGATATCTCCAAGGTCTCCTGGCAGAGCGCCGTTGAGCGGGCGTCGCCCATGAGGACGGCGGCGATGCTCAGCTGGAAGAGGGCGACCCATGCGTGGCCTGGGTGGCCCAGGGCGCGGCGGCGGGTCACCGCCTCCTCCAGCAGGGTGAACGCTCGCGCGAAGTCTCCGGCCAGCAGCGCGGCGAAGCCGGTGATGTGGACCGTGCCGGCGAGTTGCGCCTCATCGCCCAGCCGCTCGGCCAGCGCGCGCGACTCCTGCAACAGTGGTCGCGCGGCCTTGGGGTCGCCTTGCAGCAGGACGAGCCAGGCATCGACCCACAGGGCCTTGGCCCGCTCGGCGCTGGGGCCGGGCTCCTGCGCCAGTGCCCGCTCCAGCCAGTGGTGGCCTTCGCTGGGGGAGCTCCACGAGAGCCGGTGGCTCCACATCGCGGCGGCGATCTCCAGGCCGGCCCAGGCCTGGCCCGGCTCGCTCGAGCAGAACTCCAGTGCCGCCCGTACGTTGGCCTGTTCCTGGCGGATCCGGACGAGCCACTCCATCTGATGCTCGCCGAACCACTCGGCCTCCGCCCGCGCGGCCAGGTCGCGGCACCAGTCGCGATGCCGCAGCCGAAGCGCCGTCTTCTGCCGGGGGCTGGCGATCCGTTCCCAGCCGTACTGGCGGAGCGTCTCCAGCATCTCGTAGCGCATCCCGGAGCCTTGCGCCTTCCGCCGCAGGATCGACTTGTCGACCAGCTCGGCCAGCACATGGGGGATGTCCTCGCGGGCGATCCCGTCGCCCGAGCACACCTCTTCGACCGCTTCGAGATCGCAACCGCCGGAGAAGACCGACAACCGTTCCCACAGCGTCCGCTCCTCAGGGGAGCACAGGTGGTGACTCCAGTCCACCAGCGTCTGCAACGTCCTCTGCCGTGGCACCGCGACCATGTGTCCCCTCGACAGCAACTGGAACCGGTCGTTCAGCCGCTCGAGGATCTGTTCCACGGACAAGGCCCGCATGCGCACCGCGGCGAGCTCGATGGCCAGCGGAATCCCGTCCAGCCGCCGGCACAGTTGCGTCACCGCCACGCTGTTGGCCTCGTTGACGGTGAACCCCGGTACGACGGCCGCCACCCGGTCCGCGAACAGTCGCACCGCCTCGTAGCGCGCTTCGGCATCCGCGAGCACCGTCTCGTCCACCCCGGACACCGTCAACGGCGGCACCTCCAGCAGGTGTTCGCTCTGCACCTGCAGCGACTGCCGGCTGGTCGCGAGAATGCGCAGCTCGGGCGCCGCGGAGAGCAGCTTGCCGGCCAGGATGGCGCACTCGATCAGCAGGTGCTCGCAGTTGTCCAGGACCAGGAGCAGCCGCTTGCCCGACAGGTGTTCGGAGAGAGCGGCCACATCCGGGTGGTGGCAGCCGATCGTCTCGGAGATCGTCTCCGTGAGCAGCTCTTCGGCAGTGAGCGAAGCCAGGTCGATCAGCCACATCCCGTCAGGGAAGGCCCGGGACATCTCCGCCGCGACCCGCATCGCCAGCCGCGTCTTGCCCACTCCGCCGACACCGGTCAGCGTCACCATCCGCCCAGCGGCAAGCAGACGCTTGGTCTCGGCCAGCTCATGCCGACGACCAACGAAACTCGTCAATTCGGCTGGCAGGTTCCCCGCATGCCGCCGTGTCATTGCCCCCATGACAATTTCAGGCTAGCTCATCTCGGCCCGGTGAGTTCGCTGAGCCCTTGTGGACAGCCGTTCACCTCATGCCCTCTTGACCTGGGGTGGAGGCTGCGTCTACCTACCTACGTAGGTAGAAGTGGGTGTTCGTATAGGCATTTATCCCGTCCTGCACCCGCCGTTTGCCTGCGCATGATGGTTCCGTCAGAAAGAAACGCCGTGACACCGGCGAGGATATAAAGGAACGATCATGTGCCAGCACCAGCCCCGGTGCCCATCCGCATACGCCTTCGACCATGAGGCAGCCCGCCTGGTGGCGTTCCACCCGGAACAAGGGTGGGGCCTGCTGTGCAACGGCGTTGTGGTCTTCGAGGACAACGGCGAGATCCTGCCCGACGGGCGCTGCGTCGCAGCCCACCACGACTACTACGGGCGGGCGGCATGAACCATTACTCCGGATACGCGGTCATGGACGTGAGCGCGCCCCCGCAGAGCGACTCGCGGGACGCGGCCATGCCCTGGAACGGTCACACCTCGCTCTGGACCCGGCTCAAGGCCGGCGTCCGGCGCCTGGGAGGGTACGCCACCGGCTCCGACCAGGTGCCCGGCGAGCAGGTCGTCTCTTGGTGGCTATCGCCAACTATGTCCACAGTGCCGCGGGTGCGACGTCTCACCCGTGCCCGGCTGGCCGCATGGGGCCTCGACGAACAGGTCGAGGTCGCCGAGCTGCTGGTCAGTGAGATCGTCACCAATGCGCTGTGCCATGCGCCAGGACCGTACCGGCTGACTCTCTACGCCACCGACGGCCTGCTGCGCGGTGAGGTCGAGGACGCGGGCGCCGCGCCGCTCCACGTCCACCACGCCCAGCCGGGCGACGAGCGAGGCCGCGGCCTGGACCTGATCGACCTGCTGGCCTGCTGCTGGGGCAGCGAATCCACCCCTGAGGGAAAGACCGTCTGGTTCGAACTCCCCACGCGGACGGCCGGGGTCAGCCATCGATCTCACAGGTGAGCACGCGTTCGAGGCCGAGACTCGCCCCGTCTCGGAAGCTCGCCGCGAACACCCGATCCCCCAGGGTGTCGCGGGCCTGCTCCACGCAGCGCTCGTGCCATCTCGCGTGGTACGACAGCCGCGTGGGTGAGGCGTCCACCGCCTGCCACAACGCGTGCGCCGCCCCCAGCATGCGGGCGGCTTTCTCATGCTCCTGGCGCGCACCGGCGATCCACGCCAGCACCTCCAGGCACTGCGTCAGGCACCACCGGTCGTTGATCTCCCCGGTGAACTCGGCGGCCTCCCTCACCAGCGCGTCGGCCCGCTGGTAGTCGCCCAGGTTCCACACGGCCATGCCGAGCGCCAGCTGGGCATATCCGCGCGACACCTGCGCATGATGAGCCTCGCAGATCGCCAAGGCCTCCGCGCCGAATCGGGCGGCCCGGCCGGGATCCTCGATCGAACCGTACACGGCCGCGTAGTACAGGCTGAACATGACACCGTCGACGTCTCCGGCGGCCCGGAAGAGGGCGAGCGACTCTTCCAGGAGCGCGAGGCCACGCCGGGCGTCCCCGATGGAGCACGCCGCGACACCGGAGGTCCGGATGGCGAACGGCAGGACATCCTCGTTCCCCGGCCGCCGTGCGATGCGGCGGCATTCCTCAAGTCTCGGCATGGCTTTCGCCAGGTCGCCCTGCCGGAGGGCGAGCATGCTGTCCACCCAGAGCGCCGTCGCCCGAGCGCCGCTCGCCGCCCGTACCGGCTTCAGGGTGCGCTCCAGCCAGTAGCGGCCCTCGGTGAGGGCGCCGGCGAGGAGCCAGAAGGACCACATCGCCGACGCCGTCTCGAGCCCCACGAGCGCCAGGGCCGGGTCACTCAGGCACAGCTCGAGCGCGACGCGGAGGTTGGGAAGTTCTCGTTGCAGGAGCAGGTACCGCTCAAGCTGGTCGTGGACGATCGCGTCGATCCGGTGCCGGTCGACCAGGTCCCGGTAGTGGTCGACATAACGTCGGCGCAGTGCCCGCTCTTCGGAGGGCGTCAGCTGCTCGCACCCGTACGCGCGGATGCTCTCCAGCATGCGATACCTGAGCCCGCTCTCCCACCGCTCGCCGACCAGGACCGACTTGTCCATCAACCCGGTCACCAGATCGATCATCTCGGCAGGGGCGATCCCCGCGCCGGAGCACACCGCCTCGGCGGTGTCCAGGTCGACCCCGCCGGAGAACATCGACAGCCGGGCCCACAACCGCTGCTCCGCCGGTGAGCACAGACGGAAGCTCCAGTCCATGGTCGCGCGCAGCGTCTGATGGCGTGGCGTCGCGGCGGGGCTCCCCGCCGCCAGCACCTCGAAGCGCTCGTCCAGCTCGCGCGTCAGCTGTTCCAAGGGCAGGGCCCGCAGTTGCACGGCGGCCAGCTCGATCGCCAGCGGGATCCCCTCCAGGCGCCGGGCCAGCCGCGCCACGCAGGCCGCGTTACGCGTGTCCAGGGAGAAACCGGGCGACACGCTCGCCGCCCGCTCCACGAACAGGCGCACCGAATCGTGCCGGGCGATGCGGCGGAGCGGATGGCCGGGGTCCGGCACGGACAGCGACGGAACCGGCAGCACCTGCTCGCCGTACACCCCCAGCGTCTGTCTGCTGGTGGCCAGGATCCGCAGCCGGGGAGCGCCGCGCAGGAGCTGGTCCACGAAACGGGCGCAGTCGTCGAGCAGATGCTCGCAGTTGTCCAGGACCAGCAGCATCCGCTTGTCCGACAGATGGTCCACCAGCACGGTCATGGGGTCGGATCCCGCCTCGCGCAGGCCCAGCGCCCCGGCGACGATCGGTTCCAGCAGGTCACCGGCCTCCAGGGTGGCCAGTTCGATGACCTCCACGCCGTCCTTGTAGGTGTCCCGCAGGACCTCCGCGATCCTGAGCGCCAGCCGGCTCTTGCCGACACCGCCCGTGCCGGTCAAGGTCAGCAACCGGGCCTGCGACAGTCCCCTCCTGGCCGCGGCCAGCTCGTGCCTGCGCCCGACGAAGCTGGACCCGTCCAGGTGAGGACGAGCCCGGTTCACGGAACGCTCGTAAGCCTGCGATGCCACCTGAGTCATGACTGCTCCACCGGCTCAGGCTCTCGAGGCAGAACCGAGCCGACGTAACCACACTATCCCGGCCCAGTTGCGTACATCGAACCTCTATGCGTACAGTGTTCGCAACAAGGGCACTGTGTACGCACTATCGAGGAGGATCCAGATGTCGACGAACGTGACCGCCCGCTGGCAGGCACGGCTGGACGAGCTGCGCGCCGTCCACCACGTGCCGGGCGCGTCGCTGGCCGTGCTGGTCGACGGCCAGATCCACGAACTGGCCAGCGGGGTGCTGCACCGGGGGACCGGCGTGGCGGCGACGACCGACTCGGTGTTCCTGTCCGGCTCGATCGCCAAGGTCTACACCGCCACGCTGGTGATGCAACTGGCCGACTCCGGCGCGCTGGACCTGGACGCGCCGGTGGTGGGCGTGCTGCCGGAGTTCGCCACCCCCGACCCCGAGGCCACCAAGATGATCACGCCCCGCCAGTTGCTCTCCCACACCGGCGGGGTGACCAACGACTTCACCTACGACGCCGGCCGTGGTGACGACTGCCTGGCCCGCTATGTCCAGGCCGCCCAGAACGTGCCGCTGGACTGCCCGCCCGGCACCGCGATCTCGTACGGCAGCCTCGGATACAACGTGCTGGGCCGCATCATCGAGGTGCTGACCGGCCAGACCTGGGACCAGGCGCTCAAGGACCGGATCTTCACCCCGCTCGGGCTCGGCCACTCGATGACGCTGCCCGAGGAGGCGCTCCGCTTCCGCGCGGCGATGAGCCACCTGGGCGAGTCCGGACAGGACCCCGAGCCCGCGCCCCACTGGGACCTGATGCCGCGCTCGGCGGGCCCGTACGGCCGGGTCATCAGCTCCGCCGGCGACATGGTGCGCTTCGCCCAGATGCACCTCAACGGCGGCGAAGGCGTGCTGTCGGCCGACGCTGTTGCCGCCATGCAGCGCCGCGAGGTGGACGTGCCGGACAAGTGGACCGTCAGCGCCGACGGCTGGGGCCTGGGCTGGACCCTGTACGACTGGGACGGCATCGCCGGCTACGGCCACGACGGCGCCGCCATCGGCCAGTACGCCTACCTGCGCGTCGTCCCGCACGCGGGCGTGGCCGTCGTCCTGCTGACCAACGGCGGCGGCGCCCGCCAGTTGTACGCCGACCTGTTCCGGGAACTGCTCGGCGAACTCGCCGGAGTGCGGATGCCGGCCCTCTTCCTCCCAGCCGCCGAGCCGCCCGCGATCGACCTGGCGCCGCTGCTCGGCACGTACCGGCGCGAGGGCGTCGTCATCACCGTCACGCAGCAGGACGACGGCAGGGCACACATGCGCTACGAGTTCGTCGACGGCATGAAGGACCTCTCCCCGCCCCTGGAGATGACCCTGGAGCCGGTCACGGAGACGGTCTTCGCCGCCTCAGGCGCGGGCCCCTCCTTCAGCGAGGACTACATGCCCGTGGTCTTCTCCACCCTGGCCAACGGCACCGAATGCGTGTACGTCGGCATGCGCGCCACCCCCAAGACCGCTCTGAGAGACTGAGCGCATGTTGCGCCCGTTCCGGCAAGTCGACGTCTTCACTGCCACGCCCTACCAGGGAAACCCCCTCGCGGTCGTCCTCGACGGCGAGGGCCTGAGCACCGAGGCGATGCAGCGGTTCGCCCACTGGACGAACCTGTCCGAAACCACCTTCGTCCTGCCTCCCACCGCGCCCGGCGCCGACTACCGGGTGCGGATCTTCACACCGACGACCGAGCTGCCCTTCGCCGGGCACCCGACGCTTGGCACCTGCCACGCCTGGCTGGAGGCCGGCGGCGTGCCGAAGGAGGCGGAGTCGGTCGTGCAGGAGTGCGGCGCCGGGCTGGTGACGCTGCGCAGGACGGACAGCGGGCTGGCGTTCGCCGCGCCGCCGCTGCTGCGGTCGGGGCCGGTGGACGAGCCGCTCGTCGAGCGCATCGCCGGCCTGCTGGGCATCGGCCGGGAGGAGATCGTCGACGCCGAGTGGGCCGACAATGGGCCCGGCTGGGTGGCGGTGCTGCTGCGGAGCGCGGACGACGTGCTCGCGCTGCGTCCCGGGCCGATCGACCTCGACCTGGGAGTGGTGGGCCCCTATCCGCAGGGGTCGCCGCTCGCGATCGAGCTGCGGGCGTTCTTCCCGCTGAACGGCAGCACGGTCGAGGACCCGGTGACCGGCAGCCTGAACGCCTCGGTCGCCCAGTGGCTGCTGCGCACCGGCCGCGTCACCGCCCCCTACATGGCCGGCCAGGGCACCGTGCTGGGCCGCGCCGGACGCGTCCACATCACCACCGGCCCCGAAAACGGTCAGGAACCCACGGTCTGGGTGGGCGGCTCCAGCGTCACGTGCGTCACCGGCCAGGTCGAACTGTGAACCGCACCAGGTCACCCGGCCGGAGCTGCGCGGCGATCGGCAGGTCCGCCGCCCGCACCACTCCGATCACCGGGTAGCCGCCGGTCGGCGGATGGTCGGCGAGGAAGATGATCGGCTGCCCGTTCGGCGGCACCTGCACCGCCCCCGTCACCATGCCCTCGCTGGGCAACTCACCCTTCCGTGCCCGCGCCGGTTCCCGGCCGCGCAGGCGTACCCCCACGCGGTTGCTGTCCTGGCTCACCTCGTACGGCTGCGCGCAGAGCTCGGCCGGCGCGCCCGGCGCGAACCAGTCGTCGCGCGGCCCCGGCACGAGCCGCAGGACGGCGGGCGGCGGCTCCCCGGCGGGCGCCAGATCCACCGAGATCTCCACCAGGCTCCCCGAGTCACCCACCGGGAGCATGCTCCCCTGCCGCAGCGGCGCCGGGCCGAGCCCGGAGAGCGAGTCCGTCGACCGGCTGCCGAGCACCGGCTCGACCGCGATCCCGCCCCGCACGGCCAGGTAGGTCCGCAGCCCCCACTCAGGCGCCCCGAACCGCACCTCGGTCCCGGCCGGAACCCAGAACGGCACACCCACCCCGGCACCCACGTGCGGAGCCGACCGCACGGTCAGCGGACAGGGCGCGCCCGTGACCGCGACCCAGGCGCCCGCGTGGAAGACCAGCCGCGCCTGCCCGTAGGTCAGCTCGATCCCCGCCGCCTCCTGGGGGTTGCCGACGAGCCGGTTGCCCAGCCGCAGGCTCGCCTCGTCGGCCGCGCCGGAGCAGGGCACGCCCAGGTGCGCGTAGCCGTGCCGGCCCAGGTCCTGCACGGTCGCGTAGGGGCCCGGCGCGAGAATCTCGATCATGCCGGCTCGAACCGTACGCGGGTGCCCGGCCGGAACAGCGACGGCGGGTCGGCGTCGACGTCCCAGATCCGCGTCGACGTACGGCCCAGCAGCCGCCAGCCACCCGGCGAGGCGGTGGGATAGATCGCGGAGTAGGGTCCGGCGATCGCCACCGACCCGGCCGGCACCGACGTGCGCGGCGTCGCCAGGCGCGGCAGGTGGAGCACCGGATCCAGCCCGGTCAGGTAGGCGAACCCCGGCGCGAACCCCAGCCAGCCCACCACCAGCTCCCGCCCGGTGTGCCGCGCGATCACCTCGTCCACCGGGATCCCGGCCAGCCCGGCCACGGAATCGAGATCCTCCCCGTCATAGACGACGGGAATGACCACGGCCTGCCCGGCCCCGAGCGGAGCCTCGCGCTCCGGCCCCGACTCCAGCACCTCGCCGAGCAGCTCGTCCAGCCGCGCCCGCAACAGGCCCTGGTCCGCCCCCGGCGCCACCACCAGCACCGTCTCGGGCCCCGGCACGATCTCCACGACCCCCGCGGGCCGCGAGGCACGCAGGGCCGCGTCGAGCCGGTGCGACACCGCCAGCGACCCGGTCTCGACGAGCAGCCCGGCTTCGCCGGCCACCCGGATCATGCGAAGGCCTGCAGGACCACTCCCGCCTCCAGCAGCCCATCGCGTACGGCCTGCGCCAGGCGTACCGCGTCGGGCGTGTCGCCGTGCACGCAGATGGACCGGGCGGAGACCACCACCGGGCTGCCGTCCACAGCGGTCACCCGGCCCTCGACGGCCATCCGCACGGCGCGGGCGGAGACCGCGGCGACGTCGTGGATCACCGCCCCGGGCTCGCGCCGCGAGACCAGCGACCCGGCGGCCGTGTAGGCGCGGTCGGCGAACGCCTCGGCGATCGTCGGCACGCCCTCGGCGGCGGCCACGCCGTGCACCACCGAGCCGGGCAGCGTGAGCACCGGCAGCGAGGTGTCGTAGTCGGCCACGGCCTCGATCACCGCGGCCGCCTGGACCTCGTCGCGGCAGATGCGGTTGTAGAGCGCGCCGTGCGGCTTGACGTAGGAGACCCGGCCGCCCATGGCCCGCGCGATGCCGTCGACGGCCGCGAGCTGGTAGAGCACCTCGGCGCAGAGCTCCTCCGGCTCGACGTCCATCTCCCTGCGCCCGAAGTGGGCCAGGTCGCGGTAGGACACCTGCGCCCCGATGGCCACGCCGCGGTCCACGGCCGCCGCGCAGGTGCGCCTGATCGTCACCGGGTCGCCGGCGTGGAAACCGCAGGCGACGTTGGCGCTCGTGACGATGTCGAGCAGGGCCAGGTCGTCGCCCAGCCGCCACACGCCGAAGCCTTCGCCCAGATCAGCGTTGAGGTCGATCACCATGCTTCCCATCATGGCGGTAGCGGCCACCTCGGCGCGACGAACAGCGCCAGAGCCGGCCGCCGTACTAGATCTCGTCGGGGATGTCGGCGATGTCGTCGAGGGCGGAGGCGAGCTCGTCCGGGTCGCCGCCGATGCGCTCGGCGATCTCGATGAGCACGTGCAGCACGTCGTGGCGGTCATGGCCGAGGTCGAGCAGCCGCTGGGCCGCCTCCCACAGCTGCGGCGGGTCGCCGTCCCACAGCCGCGCGGCGATCTCCTCGTGCCAGGCCAGGTGCTCCTCGTCGATGGCGCCGACGTGGTCGATCTCCAGCAGGGTGCGCCGGTCGGCCTCGTCGGCCGGATTGAGCGCGTCGAGGTCGACACCGCCGTGCACGCCCTGCAGGAACGGGAACGCGAAGACCCGTCTGGCCAGCGCCGACAGGTCGCCGTCCGGCAGCAGCCGCTCCAGCAGCGGGCGGTCCAGGCCGAACGAGGTCGGATCCCGGTACGCCTCCGGGAACTTGCCGGTCGCCTCCCACACCGCGTCGAGCGTGGCCTTGAGCCCTCTTTCCGGCAGGCCGGTGCGGCGGGCGGCGAAGCGCACCCACGCGGACAGCACGTGCGGCATGGCCTCCTGTTCGGCCATGCTTAACATCACCTTGCGCGGCAGCCAGTCGAGCAGGAACGTCTCGCACTTGGTCGGGCTCACCCGCAGCGGCCGGTTGAAGTCCTGCTCGCAGCCGTAGTCGATGATGTGGTCGGCGCACCGCGAGGCCGCCGACGGGTCGGACAGGTGCTCGGCCGCGTCGGAGGCGAGGAACTCCGCGGCCAGCATCGCCCGCCGCTCGCGGCTGTAGGGGGCCTCGATGTGCAGGGGAGCGGGGCGCTTGCGGCCCGGCGGGAGGGCCTTGAGCCGGGCGCGGGCGAAGGCGTGGTAGGCGCTGTAGCTGTCGCTGACCGGCGGCGGGGTCTTCGGCTCCCTGGTGGCCTTCATGGCCGACTCAAGCAGCGCCCTGGCCTGCTGGGGCTCGATCTCCTCGAACAGCAGCATCGCGTTGCCGGCCGCCTCGGCGCGGGCCTTGTCCAGCAGCGTGTCGACCTGCGAGGACACCCAGGCGTCGCGCGCCATGCCCGACATGTTGTGATCGACGACCATGACCAGCGCGTGCCGGTCCTGCTCCTGCTCGACCACCGGCGCCGCGTCACCGGCCGCCGGATCCTCGCGGGCTCCGTCGCTCCAGCGATAGCCGAACGTGCAGATCACCGTGTCCTGGTCGCCGTAGGCGTCACGGGAGACGTAGCAGCCGGTCGGCTTGACCGCGCCGACCCGTTCGGCCCAGCCGGGCCTGGCCACGCCCGACTCCATCATCGCCAGCGCCGCGCCCTCGGCCTTGGCGCCCTGGCGGGCCGTGCCGAGATAGGCCAGGCAGATGAGCAGCGTCAGCGACGCCGGAGTGCCGGCCTTGGCGGCGTAGTCGACCAGGCCCTCGCCGAGTACCTGTTCGACGTCACCACCCCGGACGCGCCTGCCCCACCAGGCCCCGATCATGTCGGAGACCATCAGCTCGGCGTCAAGGGGGCTGCGCACGGCCAGCAGCTCGCGAGCCGCCTGCACCATCTCCTTGAAGACATCGTCTGGCGGGGTGCTCTCCCGGGGATCTCGTCGGTGTCGGCGCACGCCCTCACTCTCTCGCATTCCAGGCTGAAACGGTGCGTAGAACGCGGCCTGGTGACCCCGATGTTATCGGGGAGTCCGGGGCGGTGGTGCGGAGTTGACGATCGCCAGCAGATGTTCGCGGGCGATGCGTTCGATGACATCGGGCGTCGGGGAGATGCCGAGATGCTGCGCGCAGGCGCAGACGTCGGCCACGCACCGGTCGATGGTGTCCACGGGTATGGTCAGGAACTCTTCGGCCAGCCTGAGACTGACCGGCTCCCTGAGGAAGCGTGTGGCCAGAGCGAGCATAGATGTGAGATTCCTCTGGAGACCCAGGGGCAAACCCCCCGGGAATGGTTGCAGGGCGACGTGCGCTCCCATTTCATCTTTTCTCGGCTGAGTGTCAAGCCTCCACAACGCTTGTGTTCGCTTCTTCGGAACCGCATTCGTGCGAAGCTGTTCCCATGCGCATCCAGCTCGCCCAGCGGACGGAGGCCGACGATCTTCTCGGCCGAAGTCCGCTTGCCCTGCTCGTCGGCATGCTGCTCGATCAGCAGATCCCGATGGAATGGGCGTTCACGGGGCCTCACACCATCTCCGAACGCCTCGGGCACGACCTCACCGCGGAGGAGATCGCGGCCCTCGACCCCGAGGAGTTCGCCGCGCTGCTGGCCGCGAAGCCGGCCGTGCACCGCTACCCGAAGTCGATGGCCGACAGGGTCCAGCAGTTGGCCGCCTACCTCGTGGAGCACTACGACGGCAAGCCCGAGGGCGTCTGGAGTGACGTCGCCGACGGCAAAGAGTTGCTCAACCGGCTTCTGGGACTTCCCGGCTTCGGCAAGCAGAAGGCTCAGATATTTTTGGCATTGCTCGGCAAGCAAATGGGGGTTCAGCCGCCAGGATGGCGCGAGGCGGCCGGACCCTATGGCGAGGAGGGGTCGTTGCGTTCGGTAGCGGATGTGGTCGACGCCGACACACTGGGTCGCGTTCGGGCCGCCAAGCAGGAGGCCAAGCGCGCGGCCAAGGCCAAGTAGCCTGATCTTGCTGCGCAACGTGGAGCGATTTTGACAGGATGCGTTGACCGTATGGCGGCCGGGGCTTCCGTCCGCGCCTGCCCATCGCCGATGATGTACTGCAGAATCCGGTCGCCCGGAGCTGCGCTACGCCGATACACAGTTATGGAGATGTGCCGCGTGGGAGACCCTGGCACGCGACGGAGGTGCCGACCATGAGCGCCGAGACCTCCGTTCCCCGTCCCCGGGAGTCGGATGTGGACATCTCAGACTCCGCCCTCTTCAAGGGCATGCTGTCGGAGGCCGAGTTCGCCTTCGCGTTCTTCGACGCCGCGGGCCACGTACAACTGGTCAACGACGTGTTCACCGACGTCGTCGGCGTGCCCGCCGAGCGGCTCGTCGGCCGCGCGCCCGTCGAGACGCTCACGGCCGATCTCAGCCAGCTCATCACCCATGCGGTCCAGGCCGTCACCGAGAGCGACGCACCGGTGACCGAGAGTCGCGTACGCGTGCGCTCGTCCGAGGGCGAGACCAGGCACTGGTCGCTGTCGTTCTCACCGGTGCACGACGACGCGGGCGAGCTGCGGGCGATCGCGCTCATCGGCCTCGACGTGACCGAGAGCCGCCAGATCGAAGAGGACCTGCGGCGCAGCGAGGAGCGCTACCGCTCGCTGGTCGAGGCGCAGTCGCAGCTCGTGTGGATCACCTCGCCGACCGGCACGGTGGTGGAGGACGCGCCGCAGTGGCGCGCGATCACCGGGCAGGGGCTGGAGGAATACCTGGCGGTCGGCTGGCTGGAGGCCGTCCATCCCGAGGAGCGCCAGCAGACCGAGGAAGCCTGGAAGGAGGCGCTGCGCGGCCGGACCATGTTCGAGTGGAACTACCGCGTACGCACCCGGGCCAGCGGTTTCCGCCACTTCGAGGTGCGGGCCGTCCCCATCATCAGGCATGGCAGGGTCGTCGAGTGGGTCGGCGCCAACACCGACGTGACCCCGCAGCGCGAGGCCGAGGAGATGCGCGGCAGGCTGACCGACCAGCTCGGCGCCGCGGCGCTGCGCACGGCGCGCCTGCAGGGCGCGACCGCGATGCTGGCCGAGGCGCTCACCGTCGAGCAGGTGGTGCAGGTCATCATCGACGTCGGCCGCACCGCCCTGGCCGCCGACCGTTCCGCGGTCGCGCTGCTCGACACCGACCGCGCCGCGCTCAAGCTGATCAACGGCGAGGGCGTCCCGGAAGCGTCGGGCATGTCCGGCGAGGAGATCCCGCTCTCCTCCTCCAGCGTGATGACCATGGCGGTCAACAGCCGCCGTCCGGTGTTCGCGGAGTCGCCCGACAGCCTGAAATCCCAGCTTCTCGAGGCCGGTGGCGACGAACAGGTGCTGGGCAATTATCTCACGCACAGTGATGAACGCGCCTGGGTCGGACTGCCGCTCCTGGCGGCCGGACGGGCCCTGGGCGCGCTGCGGTTCTCGTTCACCAGACCGCAGAAGATCTCCCAGGAGGACGGCGTCTTCCTGGAGGCGCTCGCCGGTCAGTGCGCGCTCGCCGTGGAGCGCGCCACGCTGTTCGAGCGCGAGCACAAGACCGCCGAGACGCTGCAGCGCAGCCTGCTGCCCGACCGCCTGCCGGTGGTCAAGGGCTTGGTGCTGGCCCAGCGGTTCCGCTCGGGCAGCCGCCACGTGCAGGTCGGCGGCGACTGGTACGACGCGTTCGTGCTGCAGGACGGCCGGGTCGCCGCGGTCGTCGGCGACGTCATGGGCAAGGGCGTCAAGGCCGCGGCGGGAATGGGGCGCATCCGCAACGCCATGCGCGCCCTCGCGCTGACCAACCCGCCGCCCGCGGCCGTGCTCACCGGTCTCGACCGGGTCTTCGACGCCACCGAAGAGGAGGAGCAGGTCACGACCCTCGCCTACATGGTGGTCGAGCCCGTCACCGGTGAGGGCACGCTGGCGCTCGCCGGCCATCCGCCGCCCGTCCTGGTCTCTCCGCAGGGCACGGCGATCCTCTGCGACGCCGAGCCCGGCACGCCGCTGGGCTGGCCGACCAGCCGCCGGCAGTTCCGGTTCGTGGTGCCGCCCGGTCACACCGCCGTGCTCTACTCCGACGGCATGGTGGAGAACCGGAAACGCGGTTTGGACGCAGGACTCGCAGAGCTTTGCAGTGTTGTGACCGAAGCGCCGCCTGAGGTCGTCAGTAGCCCGCATATGTTGCTGGACTTCCTGGTTGACCGCATGTTGTCGGGATATGAACAGGATGATGACGTTACCGCCCTGGCTATCCACGTGCCGCCCGCCACGAAGAGTGACTGAATGAATCAGTCATAAGGGTTGCTTTCGGGTATCAGTGCCGCGCTTACGTACGCACTACTGTCTGGGTCGGCCTAGGGTGGAAGTCAACCGCCGGGAGGTGGCCGTATGGAGCGCGTGGTCGTGCCAGAATGCTGGGCAGGTCCGTCGCGATCCGCACGGCCGCATCGTTCTCCGAGAGAGGCAACAGCCCCCCAGCGGGCATCTGGGTCCATTGTCGCCACGCGTTCGTTCGAGAGGTGTTCGTGTCGCCTGCAAGTTCGACTCGCTCGAAGCCACAAGAGCTGAACGAGCCCGTCATTCAGCGACTGCTCGAGCGTGGGCGCTCGCAGGGTTTCCTCGAGTCTGAGGATGTCCGTCAGGCCTTCGAGGAGGCGGACATCCCCATGTCTCACGCCGCCGCATTTTTGCGGAACCTCAGTAAAGAGGGCGTGACCGTGGTGGTGACCGCCGCGGATTCGGCTGCGCCGAAAAAGTCTCGTGGTCCAGCAAAGCGCCGTACCGCTGCCCCCGTCAAGACCAAGGCCGCAGCGGCCGCCAAAGAGCAGCAGCCTGAGACCGTGACCGCGGTCGTGGGCGCCGCCGAAGCCGAGCCCGCCCCCAAGAAGGCGGCTCCCGCCAAGAAGGCCGCTCCGGCGGCGAAGAAGGCGGCCGTGCCCGCCAAGAAGGCCGAGCCGAAGAGCGGTGGGCCTGCCGAGACCAAGCCGAAGAGCCCTGAGGGCGTCGACGACGACGAGGACATCGAGATCGAGGCGGATGTCGACCTCGAAGACCTCGAAGACATCGTGGTCGATGACGAGGAGATCGTCGCCGCGGACGACTCCGACACCGAGGACGCTCCCGAAACCGACGACGACACCGAGGAAGAGCCCAAGGCCGCCGACGTGGCCGCCGTGGCCGCCACGGAGAAGACCGAGGACGAGGTCCTCATCCTCTCCGACGACGACGATGACGCGCCGGTCGCGCAGGTGGCCGCCGCCGGCGCCACCGCCGACCCGGTCAAGGACTACCTCAAGCAGATCGGCAAGGTCCCCCTGCTCAACGCCGAGCAGGAGGTCGAGCTGGCCAAGCGCATCGAGGCGGGACTGTTCGCCGAGGAGCAGCTCGGCGGCGGCGAGACCGAGGTCCTGCCGGTCGACGTCCGGGCCGAGCTCGAGTGGATCGCCGAGGACGGCCGCCGAGCCAAGAACCACCTGCTGGAGGCCAACCTCCGCCTGGTGGTCTCGCTGGCCAAGCGCTACACCGGGCGCGGCATGCTGTTCCTGGACCTGATCCAGGAGGGCAACCTCGGTCTGATCCGCGCGGTCGAGAAGTTCGACTACACCAAGGGCTACAAGTTCTCCACCTACGCCACGTGGTGGATCCGGCAGGCGATCACCAGGGCCATGGCCGACCAGGCGCGGACCATCCGCATCCCGGTCCACATGGTCGAAGTGATCAACAAGCTGGCCCGGGTTCAGCGGCAGATGCTGCAGGACCTCGGCCGCGAGCCCACGCCGGAAGAGCTGGCCCGCGAGCTGGACATGACCCCCGAGAAGGTGGTCGAGGTCCAGAAGTACGGTCGCGAGCCCATCTCGCTGCACACCCCCCTCGGCGAGGAGGGCGACAGCGAGTTCGGTGACCTCATCGAGGACTCCGAGGCCATCGTGCCGGCCGACGCCGTCAGCTTCACGCTGCTCCAGGAGCAGCTGCACTCCGTTCTCGACACGTTGTCGGAGCGGGAAGCGGGCGTCGTGTCGATGCGATTCGGTCTCACGGACGGGCAGCCGAAGACACTCGACGAGATCGGCAAGGTCTACGGGGTGACGCGCGAGCGCATCCGGCAGATCGAGTCGAAGACGATGTCCAAGCTGCGTCACCCGTCCCGGTCCCAGGTGCTCCGCGACTACCTGGACTAAAACGCAAGTCTCGCTTCACCCCTGGCCCCGCACAGCGCTCGCTGTGCGGGGCCAGGTGCGTTTACGCCCCCTGCGTTCACGGCCCCTGGCTGAGGCGTTCCGCCTGGGCGCGGCCTACTGCGGTGGCTCGGCGCAGGTAGTCGGCGATCACGGCCAGCTCCGCGTCCGTGTACGCCTCCAGCACCTCGCCGAACGCCTTGCCCGGCGTATCCCAGGCTTCCCCGATCCTGGCCCGGGCCGTTGGGGCCAGGGCGACCAGTGCCCGCCTGCGGTCGGCGGGGTCGGCATGCCGTACGACCAGGCCGGCCTTCTCCAGCCGGTCCACCAGGCGGGTGGCGGAGCCGGGCGTCAGGCCGGTCAGCCGGGCGATCTCGCCGGTGCTCACCGGCCCGGACTCCACATCCAGCAGGGCCACGCACTGCAGGTCGGTGGGGTGAAGGCCCAAATGGTCAGCCAGCGCCTGATTGAACAGGACATATGCCGCATAGTGCCGCTGGCTCTCGTCGATGATCTGCTTCAGCGTTTCCGCTCGGTTTGACACCAGGCCGCTCCATGCCTCACATTTACTTGCGTCGCACAATTTTTGTGTGACGCACTCTTTGTGTCACGTACGCATTCTATCGAGGGGATCCCCATGTCCACACTCATCCGCGCCTCACCAGCCCGGGCGGACCGGCGGTGGGCCGTCCTGGCGGTCATCCTCGCCGCCGCTGTCCTGGACCTGCTCGACGCGACGATCACCAACGTCGCCGCCCCGACGATCGCGGCCGACCTCGGCGGGGGAGCGGCCCTCATCCAGTGGCTCGGCGCCGCCTACGCTCTCGCGCTCGGGGTCCTGCTGGTGGTCGGCGGGCGGCTCGGCGACCGGTACGGCCGTCGCCGGCTCTTCCTTCTCGGCATCACCGGCTTCACACTCGCCTCCGTCGCCTGCGGCCTGGCGGTCGACCCCGGCACGCTCATCGGTGCCCGGCTGGTGCAGGGCGGGTTCGGGGCGCTGATGATCCCCCAGGGCTTCGGGATCCTGGGGGCGGTCTTTCCGCGGGACCAGCTGGGCAAGGCCTTCAGCGTGTTCGCCCCTGGGCTCGGTGTCTCTTCGGTCGGGGGGCCGGTGCTGGCCGGCTTTCTGATCGAGGCCGATCTGGGTGGGCTGGGGTGGCGGGCGATGTTCCTGATCAACATCGTGCTCGGAGGCGCCGCCCTCCTGGCCGCCATCCGCCTCCTGCCCGCCGACGGCCCGCGTTCCGCGGATGCCTCTCGCTCCGCCGGGGCCGCGCGCTCTGCGGACGTCGCCAGCTCCGCTGGGGCCTCGCGTCTCGCTGACGGCCCGCGTTCCGCTGACGCCACACGTTCCGCTGGTGGCCCGCTTCCCGCTGACGGCTCGCGTCCTGCGGAGGTTTCCCGTCCCACCGGGGCCGCGGATTTCGCGGACAGCTCCCGCTCCTCCGAGGCCGCGTGCTCCCCTAGGACCCCCAGTTCCGGCGTGGTCTCTATTGCCGGCCGGGTTTCCGACGGCCGCGATCGCTCCGAGGGCCACTCCGCAGACCGTCTCCAGAGCCGCCCTGAGGGCCGTTCTGGGGCGGTTGCGGTGGACGGTGTGGGTGCCGGGGTGTTGGCGGTGGCCATGGTGGGCCTCCTGCACGGGCTGATCGACGGCTCGGCCCACGGGTGGACGCTCGTCCCGATCCTGTGTCTGGCCGGTGGGCTGGTGTTCTTCGGGCTGTTCTGCCTGCGCCAGCGCACCGCCGCCAGCCCGCTGATCGAGCCGTCGCTGCTGCGCAACCGCGGCTTCACCGCCGGCCTCGTGCTGGGCGTCGTCTTCTTCGCCGCCGTGTCCGGCCTGCTGTACGTGCTCGTGCTGTACATGCAGTACGGCCTGCGCTTCACGCCCGTGCGGGCGGCGCTCGGCCTGGCCCCGGTGGCGGTGGGGATCGTCATCGCCTCGATTGCCTGTCACCGGCTCATCGCCCGGCTCGGCCGCACTCTGATCGTCATCGGACTGGTCATCGGGCTGATCGGCACCGGCTGGCTGCTGGCCGTCGTCCGCGGCGTCGCCGACGGCGTCTGGCCGCTCGTTCTCGCCGCGCTCGTCATCGGGCTGGGCATGGGCACCTGTTTCGGCACCGTCTATGACGTCACCGTAGGCGACATCGACCCGCATGAGGCCGGCAGCGCCAGCGGAGCGCTCGCCGCGACCCAGCAACTGGCCAACGCCATCGGCGCCGCCGCCGTGACCACCGTCTACTTCCGTACCGGCGACCAGGCGCAGGCCGCAACCGGCAGCCTGCTCGTCGTGGTCGCCGCCACGATCGCCTGCTGCGGCCTGGTGTGGCTCCTGCCCCGCAAAGCCCAGCCCCACCACGGCTGAGCAGCAGCCCGCACAGCGCTCAGCTGTGCCGCTGAACCAAGGCTCAGCCGCACCACTGCTGAGCAGCCCGCACAAAACCCATCAAGACATGATTCATCACCAGAAAGGCACATCCCGATATGACCACCCTCGTTACCGGTGCTCGCGGCGCCGTGGCCACTGAGCTCATCGCCCTCCTGCGCCGACGCGGCCTGCCCGTCCGCCCGGCCTCCCGGCAGCCGGTCGACCCGTCGATCGCCACGTGCGATCTCAGCGACCCCGCGACGTTCCCCGCCGCACTGGCCGGCGTCACCTCGGTCTTCCTGTACGCCGAACCGTCGCACATCGACACCTTCGTCAAGGAGGCGACCGCGGCCGGAGTCGAGCACATCGTGCTGCTCTCGTCGTCGTCGGTTCTCGGGCCGGACGCCCAGGCCAGCCCTCTCGCCAAGTCCCATCTGGACGTGGAGCGCGCCGTGACCGCCGCGCCCGTCCGCGCCACGCTGCTGCGCCCGGGTACGTTCGCCGGCAACGCGCTGGCCTGGTCCTGGCCGGTCAAGGCCGGCAACCCGGTGAGCCTGCCCTTCCCGAACTCCTCCAACGACCCCATCCACGAGGCCGACATCGCCGAGGCGGCCGCCGCCGTGCTCACCGACCCGGCCCTGGCCGGCCGGCCGTACTGGCTGACCGGGCCTGAATCGATCACCTTCGCCGAGCAGATCGCCATCCTCAGCGACGTGACCGGCAGGGACATCGCCATCAAGAACGTCACGCGCGAGGAGTGGAAGGCGGAGATGGCCGACTACATCCCCGAACCCTTCGCCGACTCGTTGCTGGACTGGTGGCAGTCGAACGACGGCGTCCCGGCCGAGATCACCACGGACCTCGAGCGGTTGATCGGCCGCCCCGGCCGTACGTTCGCGACCTGGGCAGCGGACCACCTGGGTGACTTCAGAAGCTGACGTCCAAGGTCCAGGGACGGTTGGGGCGGGCGGGCTCGATCAGGTTGACCGCGTAGCCCTGGCTGGAGAGGAACTCGGCGAGTTCGCCGGGCGTGGCGGGATCTGCCCCGATCTCCAGCAGGGTGCGGGCGATCTCGCCACGGGTCGCCTTGGCCATGTGGCTGACCACCTTGCCCTCGCGGAACACCCGTACTGCCACAGAACGCTCCCCAGGCTGCCAGGCGCCGGCGTACGTGGCCGAACGCAGGTCGACCACCAGCCCGTCCAGGCGCTCCAGTTCCTTGGACACCTTGGGCCGCCAGAAGGCGGCCAGCCCGCCCAGCGCGGGCAGGTTCACCCCCATCGACAGCCGGTACGGGGGGATGCGGTCGATGATCCGCACCACGCCCCAAAGGCCGGAGAAGATGAGCACCGACTCCTCGGCCCGCTTCCTGGCCTCGTCCGTCAGGGTGCCGAGTCCGAGCTTCTCGTACAGGACACCGGTGTACAAATCGGAGGCCGGAAGGGCGGGGGCGGTTTGGAGTTCCAGGTTTTTGGCCAGCTCGCCGGCCAGGCCGGGCGACAGGCTGAGGACGTCGAGGGCGTCACGCCGTTTGGACGCTCTGATGAGCG
Source organism: Nonomuraea sp. NPDC049269 (assembly GCF_043197155.1). NCBI lineage: Bacteria > Bacillati > Actinomycetota > Actinomycetes > Streptosporangiales > Streptosporangiaceae > Nonomuraea > Nonomuraea sp. NPDC049269. The sequence continues at coordinate 673,952 of NZ_JBICSO010000004.1, read as the reverse complement.
CGGTCAGCACGCGTTTGCGCGGTCTGTCCAGGGCGGGGAACGAAAGCTCGCCCAAGGGGGGACCGCTGCCCTCCCCGGCCTTCCCCTCCGAGGGCGGCAACAAAATCAGCACGCCACAGCATAGTCAATGCCCGCCGCCCCTCGTGGGACCGCCCGGCGTGCTCCCTCCTCGGCGAAGGCCATCCGACACCGAGGTGCCGCCCGCCGCGATAGCCCGCCGGTGCACGGCGCCGGCGTCGTCCACGTACAGGTGCGGGAACACGGGCGTCGGCCCCTTCTCGGAGAGGCCACCCGCTCTCGCCGGCGAGACGCCCGGCTCTCCGGCGGGAACACTCGCTCTCGCCGGGGAGACGCCCGTCCGGCGAGAATCACCTGCTCTCTCCGAGGAGGAGCCCCGCTCTCCGGCGAGAACCACCCGCCGCGATGAATGCCCGCCGTGCGTGGTCTCACGCTCTGTGTTGTCGCCGCTCTTTCCCATCCTGTACGGCAAGCCCGGCCGGCCGCCACCCGCCGTCCGTGGCCGGGGGCCTCCAGGAATACGGCCGCTGAACCCGCACGTGGCCGGCCGCCGATACGACGCGTCCTTGGCCGCCTCCATGGCAGGTCCGGCTGGTTGGGTAGGGTGCGCGAATGGACTTTGACCTGCTTGTTCATGAAGCCTGGCCGGCCTATGAGCAGCGGACGCACGACGGTTGGATCCTTCGCTACGCCGGTGGCGTGACCAAGCGGGCGAACTCCGTGCTCGCCCTGGGACGGCCCGCCGATCTCGCCGGTGCGATCGAGGTGGCCGAGGCTTTCTATGCCGAAAAGGGGCAACGGAGTGTGTTCTCCGTTGGGGTGGGGGCCATGCCGGGGCTTGACGACGAGCTGGCCGCCCGGGGGTACGGGGTCGTCGATCCGACCGTGATCATGGTGGGGGGCGGCGTGCCGGAGCCGGTTCATCAGGTGCGGGTCGAGGAGCGGACCTGGCCGGAGTGGCTGGCGACCTGGTGGGCCGTGGACGGGCGGTACGCCGAGGGCGTGGCGGCGGCTGAGCGGATCTGCGAGGGGGTGCCCGCTCTGTATGCCGCGGTCGAGGAGGACGGCCGGGTCGTCGCCGTCGGGCGGGGTGTGCCGCAGGGGGAGACGCTCGGGATCTACTGCATGGCCACGTTGCCGCAGGCGCGACGCCGTGGGCTGGCCAGAAGTGTGCTGCGCGCCCTTGTACGGCGCGGTGGGGCGCGGTCGGCCTATCTGGTGACCACAGCGCCCAACGAGGCGGCTCAGGCCCTGTATCGAAGCGAGGGCTTCGAGGTGCGGGCCCGCTATCACTACCGGGTGAGATGAGGCCGCACGAGATGAGATCGGGCGGGATGAGCCCCGCTGAGACATGACGGAACGGCGGCCCCGGGCATACCAGGACCGCCGTTTCGCTTTGCGCAATATGTTGTTATGTCATCACGACCAGCGCGGGTTAGCGCTCGTCGTTGGGGGCCACTACTGGGGTTTCGCTGAGCCGAGCGGACTCGTCCAGGATGTCGGCGCCCTTCTCGCGAAGCGCCGCTATGTGCTGACGCCCGTGATGAGCGCAGAACAGCAGCTCCCCACCCACGGGCAGGGTCGCGCGAATGTATGCCTGGGCGCCGCAACGGTCGCAGCGGTCGAGGGCCGTCAGCGGCTTAACGGGGGCGAGAGCTCCAGTCACGTATCGCCTTTCGGGTCACCCCCGCCGAAGCGAGGATCTGGCGTCAGTCACTTGGACAACATCTAACCGGACGTGGACGTTCCCAATCACAGCCTCGCTACGCCGAGAGCAGAATGTGGCCGGAAGTAATGACGAGCAGCCGCCTGGTAACACCAAACCTGCCGTCATGGCAAGCTTGTACGCGTGCGTAGGGGAAGAACGATAGGCTACGCACACATGTTCGATGCTCGGATTCGACGCTTAGACGCAGGGGAGCCGGAGTGACGCTAGTGGAGGCGGGTTACACGGCTCGCCACCTGTCGGTGCTTGAGGGGCTGGAAGCGGTCCGCAAGCGCCCGGGCATGTATATCGGGTCGACCGACAGCCGCGGGCTCATGCACTGCCTCTGGGAGATCGTCGACAACGGCGTCGACGAGGCGCTCGCCGGGCACTGCACCCGCATCGAGGTGGAGCTCTATCCCGACGGCTCCATCGAGGTGCGTGACGACGGCCGCGGCATCCCCGTCGACATCGAGCCCAAGAGCGGCCTGGCCGGAGTCGAGCTCGTCTACACCAAGCTCCACGCGGGCGGTAAGTTCGGCGGCGGCTCCTATGGCGCGTCCGGCGGCCTGCACGGCGTGGGCGCCTCCGTGGTCAACGCCCTGTCCGAGCGCCTCGACGTCGAGGTCGACCGCGACGGCATGATCCACGAGATCAGCTTCCGCCGCGGCGTGCCCGGCGTCTTCGACGGCGACGGCCCGAAGGCCAAGTTCAAGAAGAAGTCCGGCCTGCGCGACGGCGGCAAGCTGCCCAAGCGGGTCACCGGCACCAGGGTGCGGTTCTGGGCCGACAAGCAGATCTTCCTGCCCGATGCCGAGGTCTCGCTCGACGAGATCCACGTCCGGCTCCGCCAGACCGCCTTCCTGGTGCCCGGCCTGACCCTGGCCGTGATCGACAGCAGGCACGAGGAGCGGGTCGAGGAGGAGTTCCACTTCGACGGCGGCATCTCCGAGTTCACCGAGTTCCTGGCCCGCGACGAGGCCGTCTGCGACGTGCTGCGCCTGCAGGGGGTCGGTCACTTCCACGAGACCGTCCCCGTGCTCGACGACCAGGGTCACATGACCTCCACCGAGGTGCAGCGCGAGCTCACCGTCGACGTGGCCGTGCGCTGGGGCAAGGGTTACGACTCGACCGTCCGCTCGTTCGTCAACGTCATCGCCACCCCCAAGGGCGGCACCCACCTCACCGGCTTCGAGCGTGGCCTGGTCCGCACCATCAACGAGCTGCTGCGCGAGTCCCGCCTGCTGAAGAACGGCGACGACCCGGTCAACAAGGAGGACATCTCCGAGGGCCTCACCGGGGTCGTCACGGTCCGGGTGCCGGAGCCGCAGTTCGAGGGCCAGACCAAGGAGGTGCTGGGCACCTCGGCGGCCACCCGCATCGTGTCCCACGTGGTCTCCCGCGAGATCAGGGAGCTGTTCGCCAACCCGCCGCGCGGCTACAAGCAGCCCCTGCGCGCCGTGCTGGAGAAGATCGTCACCGCGGCCAAGGCCCGCATCGCGGCCCGCGAGCACCGCGACAACCAGCGTCGCAAGAGCGCCCTGGAAAACTCCGCGCTCCCGGCCAAGCTCGTCGACTGCCGCAGCGACGACATCGACCGCAGCGAGCTGTTCATCGTCGAGGGCGACTCCGCTCTGGGCACCGCCAAGCTGGCCCGCGACTCGGAGTTCCAGGCACTGCTGCCGATCCGCGGCAAGATCCTCAACGTGCAGAAGGCGTCCGTGAGCGACATGCTCAAGAACGCCGAGTGCGCCGCGATCATCCAGGTGGTCGGCGCGGGCTCCGGCCGGTCCTTCGACATCGAGGCGGCCCGCTACGGCAAGGTCATCCTGATGGCCGACGCCGACGTCGACGGCGCCCACATCCGCTGCCTGCTGCTGACCCTGTTCCACCGCTACATGCGGCCCATGGTCGAGGCGGGCAGGGTGTTCGCCGCCGTCCCGCCGCTGCACCGCATCGAGCTCACCAACCCTGGCCGGGGCAAGGAGAAGTACATCTACTGCTACTCCGACGCCGAGTTGCACAAAGTGCTGCGCGACCTGGAGCGGCGTGGCCGGCGCTGGAAGGACCCCGTGCAGCGCTACAAGGGTCTGGGCGAGATGGACGCCGACCAGCTGGCTGAGACCACCATGGACCCCCGCCACCGCATCCTGCGCCGCGTCCGGATCGAGGACGCGGAGACGGCGGAGGGGATCTTCAGCCTGCTGATGGGGAGCGATGTGGCTCCGCGTCGCGAGTTCATCGTCAACAGCGCGGCCGAGGTCGACCGCGATCACATCGACGCCTGAGCGCTGCTCGCCGACGCGGTGATCCAGTCGTGGGCTCGCTGGAAGCGGCGAGGCTAGGCTGGTGGCCGTGTCGGGTGTGGATCGGGCTGAGGTTCCATGGGTGTCCGACGACGTGCCGGACGTCGTCGTGGTGGATGGGCAGGCGCAGTCCTACAGCGGCAATGTCCATGAAGAGCTCAAACTGCTCCTCATGATCGACTCAGGTCTCACCTTGCGCAGACGCGGCACGACCTACCGGGCCGCTCCTGGGCAACTGGTCGCGCTCCACCCGGACGACGCGCATTCCGGGCAGCCGGACGATCTCGAGTCGGCGCGTTGGCTGATCATGTGTGTGTCGCCCTCCTTGATCGCCGAGGTCGCCACGCCTGAGGCGGTGCGCTACGGGGATCCGGTGATCCGGGACAGCGGGCTGGCGGCCCGTTTCCGGTCCGTACACGGCTCCCTCTACCGGCCTTCCGGGCAGCCCGGTTCGGCGCTGGGGCGGGAGACACAGATGCTGGAGTTCGTCTCCAGGCTGGCGCGGCAGTCCTACGGTGCCGAGGGTAGGAGGGACACGGCGCAGCGTGTCCCCGAGACTCTGCGTGCGTACCTGCGGGCGAACCTGTCCCGCAACGTGACGCTGGACGAGCTCAGCGCGGTGACGGAGCTCAGCAAGTACCGGCTCGTGCGCGTGTGCACCGCCTGGTTCGGTCTGCCGCCGCACAAGCTGCATCTGCGTCTTCGGCTCGATCGGGCCAGGCAACTGCTCCGGCGCGGTACGGGGATCGCCGAGGTCGCCTACGAGACGGGATTCCACGATCAACCCCACCTGACCCGGGTGTTCGCCCGGACCTACGGGATGACCCCCGCCCTGTACCAGTCGACATATCGCGGCACGGCGTGGACCGGCTGGGCCGCACGCTGATCCAGGCGGGGCAAGAACGTGCAATACGGATGTCGAGCCCGGCAGGTAGTTTCCTCGGCGACGCCAACTTGGTACGAGCGCGACGGAGATACGGCGAGTTGCACGACGACTGCCCTGTCCCTCGGGCTGTGTGCTTTTCGATGGGAGCATGTGATGCGTTACCGGCTGCTGGGCCGCACGGGGCTGCGGGTGTCCGAAGCGTTCCTGGGAACGATGACCTTCGGCGAGGACTGGGGGTGGGGCGCCTCGGTCGAGGAATGCCGCAAGATGTTCAGCGTCTACGCCGAAGCGGGCGGCAATGTGATCGACACCGCCAACCGGTACACCGAGGGCAGCAGTGAGCGGATCGTCGGGGACCTGCTCGGCTCCGACCGCGACCGTTTCGTGCTGTCCACGAAGTACACACTGACCATGGACGGCACCGACCCCAACGCCGGCGGCAACCACCGCAAGAACCTGGTCCGTTCGGTGGAGGCCAGCCTGCGGCGGCTGGGCACCGACTACATCGACCTGCTGTGGGTGCACATCTGGGACCCCAACACCCCGGTCGAGGAGACGATGCGAGCGCTGGACGATCTCGTACGGGCGGGCAAGGTGTTGTACGTCGGGATCTCCGATGCGCCCGCCTGGCTGATCTCCCGCGCGCAGACCATCGCCGAGTTCCGCGGGTGGACGCCGTTCGCCGGCCTGCAACTGCCCTACAGCCTGCTCAAGCGTGACATCGAGCGGGAGTTGCTGCCCATGGCCGCAGCTTCGGAACTGTCGGTGGCCGCGTGGTCGCCGCTGGCCGGCGGTGTCTTGTCGGGCAAGTTCACCCGCTCAGGAGCCGACGGCCCCTCCCGGGTCGACCGTGCCACCGTCTCCGAACGCGACCTGGGCATCGCGCGCACTGTGGACACCGTGGCCGACGAACTGGGCGTTTCCTCCTCGCAGGTGGCCATCGCGTGGACGCGAGCGCATCGTCCGTGGATCCACCCGATCCTCGGCGCCCGCAACCTGGACCAGTTGACCGACAACCTCGCCGCGATCGACCTGCGACTGCCCGACGAGGCGGTGCGCCGACTGGACGAGGCCAGCGCGATCGACCTGGGCTTCCCGATGGAGTTCATCATGGACACCACGACCGACTTCGTCTACGGGCCCAGCGGAAAGCAGGTCGACGGCCGCCGGGTCGGATGAGCGCGGCGCTGACCCGTCCAAGGCCTCCCCTCGAGGGCTTCCTTCCAGGCGTCAATCCGGGCGCTCAGGTCCTCGGGCAGCATGCCAAGACCCGATGCACACGCCCTGCCAAAGGCGAAAGATCCTTTTTGGGAACCCCCTCAGGCCAACCGCCGCGATGCGTGCCTACGGCCCGCTGGACTCGCCGTAGACCAGGCCTCGGAGCCGTCATCGCCCCCGCACGGCCGATGGTTCTCCAGGGGCACACTCCTCCGGTGCGATGGGCTGGGCGCCGTGGCGTGCGTGCGGTTGGCTGTGGCTTCTGTGTGGTCAGGGGGCGGCGCGGTTCATGCGGTCAGGTCCGGCGTGAACACCTTCCGGTCGATCGGTGAAGGAGAGGTGTGAACCCAAGGACCGAGAGGTGACCGCGATGACACGGGCGTTACCCGCTCAAGCCGGGGACGCCGTGATCATCGAGCAGTCCTGGCGGGAGCCCGAACGTTTCGCCGCCATCTTCGACCGCTACTACTCCGAGATCCACGGCTACGCCTCACGCAGGCTGGGCGGCGGTCTGGCCGACGACGTCGCCGCGGAGACGTTCCTGATCGCCTTCGACAAGCGCGCCGGTTACGACGTCTCCCGCGCCGACGCGCGGCCCTGGCTGTACGGCATAGCCTCCAACCTGATCGCCCGGCGCCGTCGCGCCGAGGAGCGCCAGTACCGGGCGCTGGCCAAGGCCGGCCCGGAGAATCCCGTAGAGGATCACGCCGAGCGGGTCGCCGGAGAGGTGGACGCGGTCGCGCGCAGACCGGCGCTCGCCCAGGCTCTGGCCAAGATCGCCCACGGCGACAGGGACGTGCTGCTCCTGGTCGCCTGGGCCGAGCTCACCTCGGAGCAGGCGGGCCAGGCGCTCGGCATTCCGGCGGGTACGGCGCGCTCACGGCTGCACAGGGCCCGTAAGAAGATCCAGGACGCACTGGGAGGGGACCGATCATGAACGACGTGGAGACGCTGCGTGAGGCCTGGGACGGGCCGGAGCCTCCCTCACCGGCCGCGCAGGCGGCGGCCAGGGCCGCCCTCATGGCGCGAGCCGCCGGACGCCGTCCCAAGCGCAGGTGGGCGATGCGGGCGCTGGCGGTGGCCGCCTCGGCGGTGGTGATCGCGACGGGGGCGACCCTGGTGCAGTCTGTGGGCGGGGGAGAGCCGACGCTTCCCGCCGCCAACGCGCAGGTGGTGCTCACCAGGATCGCGGCGGCCGTACAGAAGAAGGACTTCACGCCGCCGCGCGACGATCAGTGGATCTACATCGAAGATCACACGCAGAGCCGTGGCAAGGGGTACGCGAGGGGCACGCGGTTCACCCCGCAGACGCCGTTGAAGAACACGGTGGACGAATTCTGGACTCGAGCCGACGGCAAGCGGGTCGGCTACATGGTGAACGGCAAGCTGATGACCACCAACCCTGGAGCCCGGACGCCGGAGAACACCTACGCCCTGGTGGCCGCGCTGCCCACCGATCCCGACAAACTGCTGGCCAGATTCCGCAAGATCAACGCCGTGAAGGACAAAGATCCGGATGGCTGGGTCTTCCAGCGGTTCGAGGTGACCCTGAACCAGAACATCGTCCCCCCGGCCCAGGAGGCGGCCATCTTCCAGGCGATGGCCAAGCTCCCCGGCGTGCAGGTGGACGAGTCGGCGGTGGACGTCGAGGGCCGTCCGGCGCTGTCGGTCTCCCGCATCCTCGACGGGTGGCGCAAGTTCGAGATCCTGCTGGACCCGGCGACCTACGCCTACCGGGGCCGGCGCGAGACCGCGATCACCGATCATGAGGAGCGATACCCGCAGCGGGGGATCGAGCAGTTCACCGTGAAGAACGGCAAGCGAGTTCCCGAGCCCCCCTACGTGGCGTGGAGCATCGAGAAGGGGACGGTCTGGATGATGTTCACCCGCGCCGCCGTCGGTGTGGTCGACAAGGCCGGGCAGAAGTTGTAACCATCCCCGGCTGAGGCGGAGGCGCGAAGAGACTAGGCGGGGCGCAAGGCGCTGGTGTCGAGGACCGGCCACAGGTTGGTGATCTGGTCGTCCCTGAGCTCGAAGATGACGCAGGCCCTGATCTCCACGGGCTGGTTCGTCGGCGGGACGCCGAAGAAGGTGCCGGTGTGCGTCCCCGTCAGGGTCCATCTGGTGGCAACCCTGTTGTCTTCTGCGATCATGTCCTGGACGTCGAAGTGCATGTCTGGGAGGGCTGAGCGGATGTGGGTGGAGATCTGCTTGGCGCGCTCCGGGCCCGGTGGGTCGCCGGGAGCGGTGGAGAGGGTGCTGGCGATGATCTCGTCGGCCACGTCCAGCCTGCCCTGGTTGAGCACCTCGTCGTACAGGCGCATGACGACGTCCTTCATCGGTATATCCTTTCAGTTGGCTAGTAACTAGAAACAGATATTTCTAGTTTTCCTAGACACTTGGAACGTTAAGGAGTTTGGTGGGCGATGTCAAGACGTGCGGCGTTGGTGACCGCGTTGCTGGAAGCGCTGCGCAAGACCAACGTGCTGTCGGTCTCCATGAGTCAGGCGGCCGCGGTCCGCATCGGCATCAACACCACCGATCTCCACTGCCTCAACCTGTTGAGTGAAGGGCCGCTGACCGCCAGCGAGCTGGCGCGGCGAGCGGGGATCACCACCGCGTCCGTCACCGGCGTCATCGACCGGCTCGAATCCGTGGGGTATGTACGGCGGGAGCGGGACGACACCGATCGGCGGAAGGTCGTGGTGACGCTCGTGCTGGAGCGGGCGGCGGTGGACGTCGCGCCGGTGTTCACGCCGCTGCTCAAGGCGTGGCGCGAATCGCTGAGTGAGTACAGCGATGAGCAGCTCGAAGTGATCACCGACTTCATGAGCAGGACACAGGCGGTGTTCCAGGACGAGGTCGAGCAGATGCGCGCCGGCCCGCCGAGCTGACCCGGCCAGGTCCGGACACGCGAAAGGGGGCCGGGATGTCCCGGCCCCCTTCGGTGTTTCAGCTGGTCAGCCCTGGTAGATGGCTGTCAGGTGGTCAGCGCCAGTAGATGACCGTCAGGGTCGGGGGCTTGACGCCCGCGTCCTTGTTCTCCGACGCGGCGAAGGCGCGCCAGTTGGTGGCCTCCGACTCGTTGGCGCCCTTCAGCTGGACGCCGTAGTTGGCGGCGCCGGAGGCCCAGGCCTTGGCCATGGAGGTCACCGGCCACGACAGGTACCCGGCGCCCCCGGCGCACGGGGCGGTCCAGGTGCGGCCGCGGCCCTGCCGGTTCGTCACCTGGCCCGCCGTTGTGGTCGAGGGCTTGTTGTCCCAGTTCAGGTCGGTCTCGTCCCAGGCGCTGGTGATCCGCTGGGCGGTGAGGCCGGAGCCCACCACGAGGCCGCAGGCGTTCGTCTCCAGGTTCCACATCGCCATGTTGGCGAACAGGACCCGCTTGCCGGTCAGCTTGTGGGTGTCGAACTTGACCAGGCTGCGCATGACGTCGCCGCCCTGCCCGTTCTCCCACGGCATCGTGCCCGCGATGATCATCGGGTCACCGGGGTGCGAGGCCCAGGAGGTGGCGACGTCGGTGTCCGTCACACTCGGCAGCGTGATCACCGGGTCGACGGTCACCGGGTAGACGCGCGACGGGTCCGCCAGGAACTTGGCGTCCGGCTTGAGCACCAGGACCTTGGTCCCGTTCTGCGTCTCGACCGTGGTGTCGATCTTCGAGAGCGAGTCACCGCGGGGCTTGCCGTGGCCCTTGGAGTCCCACATGACCGGCTGCGGCGCCGCGGCGACCACCTTGTCGTCGGCCGTGCTGGTCAGGAGCAGGCGACCCTCGGCGGACTCGGACAGATCCACGCCCTCGGTCTGCACCGGGATGCGGAGCTCCAGCGGGCCTGAGGGCTTCTCGCGCAGGACCACGTCGTGACGGAACCCCGTGGGCAGGACGGTGACGACGAGGTCGGCCCCCAGACCGGCCGCGTCGGTGAAGGTGGCGACGTTCTCCTTGACGACCGGCTTGGGCAGCGCGGTCGGCCACTTGAGCGAGAACACGCGGCCGTCGTCGTCGGTCATCTTGGCCAGCGTGCCCTCGCCGCCGTTGGAGACCTCGACCTTGGCGCGCGATGCGCGCGGCTTCAGGACCGCGCCGTCGGCGACGAGTGAGGTGTCGATGGGCACCCACTGGCCGTCCTGCTGGACCTGGGAGGGGCCCGAGGTGATGGTCGCGGTGAGGCTGCCGTCAGGGTTGGCGACGGTGGTGCTCGACTCGTCCGACAGGCTCGGCACGGGTACGGGCTTGCCGTCGGCGGCGGCCTGGGCCAGGGCGATCTCCTCGGCGCTCTGGCCGGTGGGGGTCGCGGCCGAGGCCGGGAAGGCCGTGGCACCGGTGAGTACGGTCACGGCGCTCAGTCCGAGGGCCAGACGGCCCATGGAACGGTTGAGAGACTTACGCAAAATCTACGTCCTAACGATTCGGTGGATGTGGAGCAGCGCGCGAATGCGCTGACTTCAGGGCGTCGGCGGGGGTCTGACCCCCGGCGACGATCACCGATCGTTAGGCGGTGCCGGATTGATCGTTAACATGACGTCCCCGTTTCTGTGGCGGCGAACAAGATCGCCGACGGGTCACAGGAATATCACAAGCGGCAGTCCGGCAATGCGAGAGATCGTTTTGGTGCGATATTTATCACAAAACGTAGAGTTATCGGGAAATACGGAAAGTCAGCTCAGAGCGACCGGCAGCAGCTTGCCCGTGTGCACGTCGTAGATCGCACCGCCCACCGGCAGCCCCGGGGGCAGGAAGGGCGAGGAGTTGATCCGCGTCAGGTCGTGGCGCAGGGCCGCGTCCTGGTCGGGGACGGTGTGGAACTCCAGGCTGCGGGTGTCGACGCCGTGCCGCTGGGTGAGCTCGTGCACGTCGGCGTCGGTGACCTTGGACATGCCGCAGTCGGTGTGCGGCATCACCAGGACCCGTTCGACGCCGAGCAGGTAGACGGCCAGGACGAGGGTACGCAGGACGTCGTCCGTCACGCGCGCGCCCGCGTTCCGCAGGATCTTGGCGTCGCCCGGCTTCAAGCCGAGCAGTCCCAGGGGGTCGATGCGGGAGTCCATGCAGGTCACCACGCCCAGCCCGCGAGCTGCCCGACCGGTCAGATCGGAATTTCGGAATTTAGCAGCATATTTAGCGTTGCCGGCAATCAGGTCGTCAAACGCACTCATGGGACAGATGATCCCTCATACCCGTTTCGTGGTGTTTCTCGGGGTGGCGACACGGCCGGAGTTGCTCAAGGTCCCACGCGCGACCCTCACTTTGCGTGATGATGTCGTAGCCCAACGTGTGAACTCTGCTCAGAACGTGATCGAAGAAGGTTTTTCGTGAGTAGGTCCGAATCGCTCGCCGCGTACCTGCGTACCCAGGCCAGGCGCCGCCTCGACCGTGTGGAGACCCGAGACGACGGCCGCAACGCGAAGTGCGCGCTGGCGCTCCTCGACGCGGCCGCCTACGCGAGCGGCCTCCCCGACGACGACCCGCTCCTCACGCTGCTCGACCAGGCAGGCTGCTTCGGTCCGCTGGGCTGTGACGACTTCGAGCCCGGAGAGGTCGGCTATCGGCTGATCCGGGAGTGGCAGGGCGAGCCCCACGAACTCCTGCTCGCCCTGCCGGCCGCCATCGCGACCACCGCCTGATCACCGCCTGATCACCGTCTGACCGCCGGCCGCCGTCAGACGGGGGCGTTGCCCGGCTTCCACTTGATGCCGCAGCCGAGTGACGGGTTCTGCTCCTCGCTCACCGGCTCGCCCGCCAGCAGGGCGTCGATCGCCGCGCGCAGCGCGGAGCCCGTCACCGGTACGGAGTTGCCGGGCCGGGCGTCGTCGAACTCACCGCGGTAGGCCAGCCGGAACGCGGCGTCGTACAGGAAGAAGTCGGGCGTGCACGCCGCCCGATACGCCCTGGCGGTCTCCTGCGTGTCGTCGAGCAGATAGGGGAACGTGAAGCCCGCCCGCTTCGCCTGTTCTGCCAGGTGTGTCGGGTCGTCGTCGGGGTAGTTCACGCTGTCGTTGCTGCAGATGGCCACCATCGACAGCCTGGCCCCGTAGTCGGTGGCCAGGACCCCGAGGCCCTGCTCGATGTGGCGCACATAGGGGCAGTGGTTGGACAGGAACGCCACGAGGATGGCGGGCGAGTCCTTGAGATCCGCGAGCGAGACGCTGCCGCCCTGAATAGCGGTCAGGTGGAAATCGGGCGCTGGGGAACCGAGAGGGACCATGAAGGAGTTGGCAGCCATGGCATCTATTGTCGCCTGTACCTCCACGTAGGAACGGTTTCCTGTTTGTGGGCGGTAGTTAAAGGGATATCGGAGGAAAGTACATGAACGGCATCGCAGAGTTCCGCACGACGGTCCTCGACTGCACCGACACGATGGAGCTGGCCCAGTTCTACTCGCGGCTGCTCGGCTGGCCCGTCCTGGATGGGTCCGACGAGGAGTGGGCCGTCATCACCGATGGGGGCCCGCCCGCGCGGCTGGGCTTCCAGCGGGTCGCCGACTACCGGCCGCCGCTCTGGCCCGGTGCGGAGCACCCCCAGCAGGTGCACATCGATGTGACGGTCGACGACATGGACAAGGCCGAGGCCGCGGTGCTGGAGATCGGCGCCACCAAGCACGATTACCAGCCGAGTGAGGGCGACACCTTCCGCGTCTTCCTCGACCCGGCCGGCCACCCGTTCTGCCTCTGCAGGTAGCCAGCGGCGGATTCCGGCTCCTGGCGCGCCGGCGCCAGGAGCCGGTTTCTGCCTCAGCGAGCCGCCTGCGTCAGCAGGTCCACCGCCTTGCGTACGTTGCCGGCCGCCAGTTCGTGGTCGGCCGACGCCTGCAGATCGGGCCGCCTGCCGGTGGCCTGCGCGATGTCCCTGGCCACCGAGACGACGGCGTCGTCCTGGGCGTACGCGTCCGTGGCCGAACGGTCGAGCAGCGCGGCCGCGGTGCCGAGCGCTCCCAGCACGACGCGGGTGTTCCGCACTGAGCCGTCGGCGTTCCAGTTGTTGGCCGGCAGCGCCACCAGCAGCGTCGCCGAAGCCGCCCTGGAGGCCCCGTCGCCGTCGGCGAGCCGGTCGTAGGCCGCCTTGAGCCGGTCGCGGGCCCTGTCGGTGCGCAGGCCCCAGCCGTACGGGTAGAGCGGGTCGTAGCTCGCGTCGCCCACGTTGATCGGCACCTGCTCCGCCGTACGGAACCAGGTGAACGGCAGCCGCCCGGTGTACGGCACGGCCCCGAACAGCGGGTCGGCCACGCCGGCGCCCTCGGTGCCGGGCAGCCACGACGCCACCAGCGCCTTGACCTTCGACAGGTCGCCCATCAGCAGCGGGCGGCCGGAGACGACCAGCACGGCGCACTTCATCGCCGCGCACACCCGGTCGATCGCCGCCCGGTCGGCGGCCGACAGGTCGAGCGTGTGCCCGTTGACGCCCACGTCACCCATGCCCTCGGCGTACGGCTTCTCGCCCACCACCACGACCCCCACGTCGTGCCCGGTCAGCGGCGCGGAGGCGTCGGCCGAGTAGGTGACCGAGGCCGCCCGGCCGCGGATCGCCGACAGGATCGTGGTGCCCTGCGTGGTCGGCCCGGACGAGCCCTGCCAGGTGATCGTCCAGCCGCCGGTCTGGTTGCCGATGTCGTCGGCGTTGGACCCGGCGACGTACACCTTGGCGTCGCGGCGCAGCGGCAGCAGCCGGTCCTCGTTCTTCAGCAGCACCTGGGACTTCGCGGCGGCCGTGCGGGCCACCGCGCGGTGCGCGGCCGAGCCGACGTCGCCGATGCCGGAACGGTCGGCGTACGGATGCTCGAACAGGCCGAGCCGGAACTTCTGCGTCAGGATCCTCGCGACCGCGTCGTCGATCCGCGCCATGGGCACCCGTCCGGCCGCGATCTCGTCCTTGAGCGTGCTCGTGAACAGCGGGTACGCGTACGGCACCATGATCATGTCGAGCCCGGCGTTGATCGAGGTGCGCACGTCGCTCGGGTAGTCGCCGGGGATCTGGTCGATCGCCTGCCAGTCGCTGATCACGAAGCCCTTGAAGCCGAGCCGGCCCTTGAGCACGTCGGTGATCAGCTCCTTGTGCGCGTGCATCTTGAGCGGCCCCTGGCCGAAGTCGACGCTGGAGAACGACGGCATGACGCTGCCCACGCCGCGCCTGACCGCCTCGGCGAAGGGCGCCAGGTGGACGGCCGCGAGCTGTTCCCTGGTGACCTGGGTGACACCCTGGTCGATCTTGTAGTTGCCGCTGGTCGAGGAGCCGTACGTGGTGCCGCCGTCGCCGACGTAGTGCTTGGCCGTGGCCAGCACCCCGTTGTCCTGCAGGCCGTCGATGATCGTGGCCATCCGCGACACCAGCGCCGGGTCCTCGCCGAACGACTCGTACGCGCGTCCCCACCGGTCGTCGCGCGACACGCACAGGCACGGCGCGAAGTCCCACGGGACGCCCGTGGCCTTGACCTCCTTCGCCGTGACCTTGCCCGCCCGCTCGACCAGCTCGGCGTCACGGGTGGCACCGAGGCCGGCGTTGTGCGGGAAGATCGTCGCGCCGAGCACGTTGTTGTGCCCGTGGACCGCGTCGACGCCGTAGATGAGCGGGATCTGCAGCCGCGTCTGCTGGGCGCGCAGCTGGAACCCGTCGATCATGTCGGCCCACGCCTTCGGCGTGTTCGAGGGCGGGGTGGAGCCGCCGCCCGACAGCAGCGAGCCGAGCAGGTAGGTGGCGATGTCGTTCGGTGAGCCGAGCGCGAGGCGTTCGGCCTGCGTCATCTGGCCGACCTTCTCCTCGGTGCTCATCCGGCCGAGCAGGTCGGCGACCCGCTGCTTGACGGGCTTACGGGCGTCGAGGTACGGCAGGCCATGCGCGTTGATCACGATGGCCGGTACCTCGGCCGGGGGCCTGGTGCCGGTGCCGGACAGCACGATCGGGATGGTCTCGGCCATCTCGGCCGTGTTGTCGGCCAGCGTCTTGACCGTGAACGCCTTGGCCGAGCCGGAGGCGGTGCCCGCGGGGAAGGTCAGCGTGCCCTCGACCGGCGTGTAGTCCTGGCCGGGTGTGGCCGTGCCGGTGCCGGTGCGGTAGCCGACGGCCAGGTCGGCGGGGAGCGGGCCGCCGGTGGCGGTGGTGACCGAGACGCGTACCTCGGCCGTGCCCTTCTCGTTCACCGGATAGACCGGCTTGTCCGTGGCCAGTCGTACCGGCCGGGGCGGGGCCGTGCCGTACACCTGCACGTCGTCCCAGAACAGCGTGCCCGAGGCGGCCGGGAGCCGCATCGAGTAGCCCCACATGGCGACCAGGTCGAGCTCGCCGTCGGTGGGGGCGCCGCCCGGCTGGTAGTCGGCGCGGCGGGTGAAGCCGGAGAACGGCACCTGCACCTGCCGCCACCCGGCGGTGTCGTCGGTGAAGGACGACTCGAACAGCTCGGCGCTGCCCGCTCCGCCGCCGCCGTCCTTGACCTCGAAGAACACCTTCTGCCCTGATCCGGTGCCGTTGACCCAGAAGGAGAAGCCCGCGTAGGCGGACCAGTCCTGGGCTGTCGTCAGGTCGTGGGACCAGCCGCCCCACTGGCTCACGTTGTAGACCGCTTTGAGCACCCGGTTGGTCGTGGGGGCGCCGGGCCGGGTGGCGTCGGGCTCGACGGTCAGGGCGGGGGTCGAGGCGCCGTCGTTGCCCCAGGCGGAGACGCCGGCGGGCAGGGTCGTGGCTTCGAAGTCGGTGACGGTCAGCGGTTCGGCGGCGGCCTGGGCCGGGGGAGCGATGACCAGGGCGGCTACCAGGGCCAGCGCCGCCCATAGCGGGGTTCTTAATCGGAACACGGTTCCTCCCAAGAGCAGAGAGAGCGCTCTCTCCTAGAGGGGATCGTGTCACGGGAGCGTTTTATAACAACCCATGCGAACCCAAGTGAAGCCGCCCGGCCACACGTGGGCCGCCCGGCCGCACGTGGGCTGGGCGCCCGCACGTGGGCCGGGCGGCAGCACGCTAGAACAGCGGCGCGTCCTCGGCCGGCTGAGCCGGCGCGTCCGAGTCCGCTGAGTCGGCCGATCCGGCGCCGAGGGCGCCGCCGACGGCGCCGATGGTGTTGGTGAGGCGGACGCCCGATCCGTCGCGGCGCCCGATCTCGTCCGGCAGCGGCACCGGCTTGCCCACCGAGGACACCGCCTTGGCCGGCGCGGGCCCCGCCCAGGCCAGCAGCAGCACGTCTTCGCCCTTGAGGAAGCGCTGAGCCCGGACCCCGCCGGTGGCCCGGCCCTTGGCCGGGTATTCGGCGTAGTCCGACACCTTGCCGCCCCCGACCTGTGTCCCCGGCAGAGCGGTGGACGAGCCCGCCACCGTCACCACCTGGGACGGCCGCGACGGATCGACCACGCCGAACCAGACCACCCGGGCCGCGTCGTCGAGCCGGATGCCCGCCATGCCGCCCGCCGGACGTCCCTGCGGGCGTACCTGCGAGGCGGGGAAGCGCAGCAACTGCGCGTCGGAGGAGATGAAGACCAGGTCGTGCGCCTCGGATTCGAGCTCCACGGCGCCCAGCACACTGTCGCCCTCCTTGAGGGTGATCACCTCGAAGTCGTCGCGGTTGGCCGGGTAGTCGGGCACCACCCGCTTGACCACGCCCTGCACGGTGCCCACGGCCAGGCCAGGGCCGTCGGGGTCGAGTGAGCCGAGCCCGACGACGGTCTCGTCCGGCTCGAGCGCGACGAACTCGGAGACGGGATGGCCACCCGACAGCGACGGCGGGTTGGCGGAGGGCGGCAGCGTCGGCAGATCGACCACCGCGACGCGGATCAACCGGCCCGCCGACGTCACCACGCCGACCTCACCTCTGACGGTGGTGCGGACCACGGAGACCAGCACGTCGTGCGCGGAGCGTTCGTCGCCGCCCGACAGCGGCGAGGCGTCGGAGGTGCGGGCCAGCAGCCCGGTGGAGGAGAGCATCGCCAGGCACGGGTCGTCGGCCACCTGCAGGTCCACCACCGCCGCCGCCGTGCGGGGCGCGCCCGACGCCTCCAGCAGGACGGTCCGGCGCGGCGTGCCGTACTTCTTGGCCACGTCGGCCAGCTCGCCCGAGACCACCTGGCGCAGGCGGGCCTCCGACGACAGGATCCCGGTCAGCTCGGCGATCTCGTCGCTCAGCGTCTGCTTCTCGCGGTCGAGCTCCAGCTTGTCGAAGCGGGTCAGGCGGCGCAGCGGCGTGTCGAGGATGTAGGCGGCCTGGATGTCGCTCAGGTCGAAGACCTCCATCAACCGGGCGCGCGCCTGCGCCGAGTCGTCGGAGGTGCGGATGACCTGGATGACCTCGTCGATGTTGAGCAGCGCGATGATGAGGCCGTCGACCAGGTGCAGGCGCTCCTCGCGCTTGCGGCGGCGGAACTCCGAGCGGCGGCGCACGACCTCGAGCCGGTGGTTCACGTAGACGCTCAGCAGCTCACGCAGGCCCAGCGTGCGCGGCTCGCCGTCGACGAGCGCCACGTTGTTGATGCCGAAGGTCTCCTCCATCGGCGTCAGCCGGTAGAGCTCCTCGAGCACGGCCTCGGGGATGAAGCCGTTCTTGATCTCGATGACCAGGTGCAGGCCCTTGTGCCGGTCGGTGAGGTCCTTGAGGTCGGCGATGCCCTGCAGCTTCTTGCTGGTGACCAGCTCTTTGATCTTGGCGACGACCCGCTCGGGGCCGACGTTGTAGGGCAGCTCGGTGACGACGAGGCCCTTGCGGCGCGGGGTGATCTGGTCGACCCTGCACTTGGCGCGCATGCGGAAGGTGCCGCGGCCGCTCTCATAGGCGTCGCGGATGCCCTGCAGGCCGATGATCGAGCCGCCCGTGGGCAGGTCGGGGCCGGGCACGAAGCGCATGAGCTCGTCGAGCGTCGCGTCGGGCTTCTTGATCAGGTGACGGGCGGCGGCCACGACCTCGGCGAGGTTGTGCGGCGCCATGTTGGTGGCCATGCCGACCGCGATGCCGGTCGTGCCGTTGACCAGCAGGTTGGGGAAGGCCGACGGCATGACCGTGGGCTCGGTCTCCTGCCCGTCGTAGTTGGGCTTGAAGTCGACGGTGTCCTCGTCGAGGGACTCGACCATCAGCATGGCCGCCGGGGCCAGCCTGGCCTCGGTGTAACGCATGGCGGCCGGCGAGTCGTCGGGGGAGCCGAAGTTGCCGTGGCCGTCGACCAGGGGCAGGCGCATCGAGAACGGCTGCGCCAGCCGGACGAGGGCGTCGTAGATCGCGCCGTCGCCGTGCGGGTGGAGCTTGCCCATCACATCGCCGACGACCCGGGAGGACTTGACGTGACCGCGCTCGGGGCGCAGGCCCATCTCGCTCATCGAGTAGAGGATGCGCCGCTGCACGGGCTTGAGACCGTCGCGCGCGTCGGGCAGCGCACGCTGATAGATCACCGAGTAGGCGTACTCGAGATAGCTTGCGCGCATTTCCGAGGAGACGTCGATGTCGACGATCCGCTCCTCGAAGTCCTCGGGTGGGGGTGCAGTCGTACGTCGGGCCATGTCGAACATTGTGCCGAAGAAAGTTGAGTGCCCGCGACGCATCGGCCGCGCCGGTCGGAACGAGTATGCTTGACCAAGCAATTGCTTGGGCGTTACGTTCGGAAATAAGCGGCACACTCGCTTCCGGAGGCGTCATGATCGAATTCCATCCCGTGACCAAGCACATCGGCGCCGAAGTGACAGGTGTAGACCTGCGCAAGCCGCTGGCCCAGGAACAGGTCGAGACCCTGCGGGCCGGTTGGCTCAAGTACCTCGTGCTGTTCTTCCGGGACCAGGAACTCGACGATGAACAGCACCTGCAGTTCGCCCTGAACTTCGGCACGCTCAACCACCCGGCCTTCAAGAAGGACAGCGCCAGCCCGATCCACGTGCTCGACCAGACCGACCCCAAAGGCGAGGGCGGCGACGAGTGGCACAGCGACAACACCTTCGAACCGACGCCCCCGATGGGGTCGCTGCTGCGCTGCGTCCAGTTGCCGAGTGTGGGCGGCGACACGTGCTGGGCCAACACCTACCTGGCCTACGAGACGCTCTCACCGTCGATCCAGCGGCTCTGCGACGAGCTCACGGCGGTGCACGACATCACGATGTCGATGAAGAAGGCCATCTCCAAGGGGCATCCGTTCGACCTGGCGGAGGTCCAGGCGAAGTGGCCGCCGCTCGAACGGCCCGTCGTGCGCGTACACCCCGAGACCGGACGCAAGGCGCTGTTCGTGAACCGCGCGTCGACGACCCGGCTGGTCGGGCTGACCGATCGGGAGAACGAGGCGTTGCTGCCCCTGCTGATCGACCACATCCGGTCGCCGGAGTACCAGCTCCGGCTCCGCTGGCGGCCGGGCACGCTGGCGTTCTGGGACAACCGCCCCACGCAGCACTACGCGGTCGCCGACTACACGGAGCGCCGCCGCATGCACCGCGTCACGATCAACGCCTTTCCGGAGCACCAATAACCCCTGTGGCCACCGGCCGGGCCACTGGCCGCCACCGGCCGAGAACGCGCACGTAACGGCGGCCGGCCCTGTGCGGGTTCAGCGGCCGTTTTCCTGGAGGCCCTCAGCCATGGACGGCGGGTGGCGGTGGGTGCGGCTGTGCCGTAACGGAAAGAAGAGGTTTGTCGGTCCGTGCGGTGCCGGTGCGGTGGGCGCAAAAGTCGGTGGGAGGTGGTAACAAGGACCACATGATTGACGCCCCCGATTCGGCCATGTTGCGTGAAGAGGCTGAGGCTCGGCTGCGAGCGCTCGCCGGTGACCATGCCCGGCTGCGTGATGACCAGTGGGCCGCCATCGAGGCGCTGGTCGTGGATCGGAGCCGGGTGCTCGTCGTCCAGCGCACCGGGTGGGGCAAGTCGGCCGTCTACTTCGTGGCCACCGCCCTGCTGCGCGGGCTCGACGAGGGGCCCACGGTCATCGTCTCGCCACTGCTCGCCCTGATGCGCAACCAGATCGCCGCCGCCGAGCGGGCCGGGATCCGGGCCGTCACCATCAACTCGGCCAATCCCGAGGCGTGGGAGGAGATCTACGCGCAGGTGGCCGAGGGGCAGGTCGACGTGCTGCTGGTCAGCCCCGAGCGGCTCAACAACCCCGACTTCCGCGACAACGTGCTGCCCGAGCTCGCCGAGAGCGCGGGCCTGGTCGTGGTCGACGAGGCACACTGCATCTCCGACTGGGGGCACGACTTCCGGCCCGACTACCGCAGGCTCGCCACGCTCTTCAACGAGCTGCCGCCCGGCATACCGGTGCTCGCCACCACCGCCACCGCCAACGCGCGGGTCACGCGGGACGTGGCCGAGCAGATGGGCGAGGGCACGCTGGTCCTGCGTGGGCCGCTGGAGCGGGAGAGCCTGCACCTGAGCGTCGTACGGTTGCCGACGGCCGAGCAGCGGCTGGCGTGGCTGTCCCAGGCGCTGCGGGAATTGCCCGGGTCCGGGATCATCTACACGCTGACCGTGGCCGCGGCCCACGAGATCTCCGGATATCTGCGCGATCAGGGCTACGAGGTGGCCGCCTACTCCGGGCAGACCGATCCCGCCGAGCGGCTGGCCGCCGAGGAGGCGCTGCTCAACAACAAGATCAAGGCGCTGGTGGCGACGAGCGCGCTCGGGATGGGGTTCGACAAGCCCGATCTCGGGTTCGTCGTCCATGTGGGGGCGCCGCAGTCGCCCGTCGCCTACTACCAGCAGGTCGGCCGGGCGGGGCGCGGGGTCGAACGCGCCGAGGTGATCCTGCTGCCCGGCATCGAAGACCGCGATATCTGGGCATATTTCACCTCCTTGGCGTTCCCGCCCGAGCCGGTGGTGCGGGCCACGCTCCAGGCGCTCGAAGAGCGCGGCGTGCTCTCCACCCCCGCGCTCGAGACGGCCGTCGACCTCAGCCGGGGGCGGCTGGAGATGATGCTCAAGGTCCTCGACGTCGACGGCGCCGTACGCCGGGTCAAAGGCGGCTGGGAGGCGACCGGCCGGCCATGGGACTACGACGCCGAGCGCTACGCCCGCATCGCCGGCGAGCGCAAGGCCGAGCAGGAGGCCATGCTGGGCTACCTGACCACGACCGAGTGCCGCGAACGCTACCTGCGCGGCCACCTCGACGACGAGACGGCGGGCCCCTGCGGCAGGTGCGACAACTGCACCGGCCGGCACCGCTCGCCGGAGATCGCCGAGCAGGCCGTCGCGGGCGCCCGCGAGCGGCTGACCAGGCCCGGCGTCGAGGTGGACGCCCGCAGGCAGTGGCCGACCGGTCTGTCCGACCTGTCCGGCCGGATCAAGCCGGAGCTCGGCGCCGAGCCGGGCCGGGTGCTCGGGCGGCTCACCGACATCGGCTGGGGCAACCGGCTGCGCGAGCTGTTCCACGGCGCCGACGGGCCGATGGCCGACGACATGTTCAAGGCCGTGATCCAGGTGCTGTCCGCGTGGGACTGGCGGGAGCGGCCCGTCGCCGTGGTCAACGTGCCGTCCGCGTCGCGGCCGCTGCTCGTGCGCGGCTTCGCCGAGCGGCTCGCGCAGGTCGGACGGCTGACCTATCTGGGTGAGCTCGGCTACCGCGACGGCTCGCCGGGCAAGCAGTTCAACAGCGCCAAGCGGGTTCAGGCGGTCAGGGCGACGCTGGCCATGCCGAAGGAGGTCGGTGCCGCCATCGCGGCGTGCGGTGGTCCCGTCCTGCTGATCGACGACCGCATCGACACCGGCTGGACGATGACGCTCGCCGCCGCCCTCGTACGCCACGCGGGCGCCCCCGCCGTGCTGCCGCTGGCCCTGGCGACGGTCAGCTGACGCCCATCGTCAGCAGGTCATAGTTGGCATAGACCGGGCTGACGTACACGTTGGTCGTCTTCTTGCCGCGTACGAGCAGGTTGCGCTCCCAGGAGAGCGGCACCAGCACGGCCTCGTCGGCGATCTTCTGTTCGACCTCGCTCCAGCGCTGGGCGCGCGTGGCGGCGTCGAGTTCCTGCCTGGCCGTGTCGATGAGGGTGTCGAGCGCGGGCAGGCGGACGTTCACGTTGATCGAGTGGCCCTTCTCCAGGATCTCCCTGCTGTCGGCCAGCGGGGTGACGAATGACTCCACGTCCGGCCAGTCGGGCACCCACGCCCTGGCGATCAGGCCGACGTTCTCCTTCTTGAGGTATTCGGGGTTGCCGCCGTACTTCGCGTGGAAGTCCGCGAGCGAAAAACCCCGGATCTGGAGCTTGATGCCGGCTTTGGCCAGCGACGCCTGTACGGCCTGCGCGGCGGCGGACTCGCCGAAGGTGTCGCGGTAGATGTAGGTGGTGGAGAACCCGCCGGGTTTGCCGCAGGCGTTGAGCGACTCCTTGGCCGCGTCCACGTCGCCGGACGGTGTGAGGCCCGGCAGGAGCGCGTGCGTGCCGGGGATCAACGGCGGCACGAGCGCGTTCGGTATCTGGCCGCCCTCGTTCAGCCCTCCGACGAAGGCCCGGTTGATCGTCGCCAGGTCCAGGGCGCGGATCACCGCGCGGCGGCAGTCGACCTTGTCGAACGGCGGGACCTGCGGGTTGATCGCCAGGTAGCGGATCTGGGTGCCGACCGGGGCGTCGGCGCGGCTCTTGACCGCCGGGCTGCCGTAGACGTTGGCCGAGTCCAGGTCCGGGATCGGCGAGCCGACCTCCGTGTCGCCGTCCAGCAGTTTGGTGCGCGCGTCGGCCGCGGGCAGCTCGTACTGGAGCTCGTACCGGTCCGGGAGAGCCTTGCGGTTCGGGTCGGTCGCGGGGTCCCAGTTCGGGTTGCGGACCAGGACGATCTTGTTGTCCGTCGCGCTGTCGAACTTGTACGGTCCCGACGAGGTCACCACGTATCGGTACTTCTCACGGGTGTCCTTGGCCCGCGGCACGGGGACGGTCTCGGGCAACTGGACGACGGCGTCGAAGGCACCGTACGGCTTCTTGAGGTGGAACACGATCGTGCGGTCGTCCGGCGTCGCGATGGCCGAGTCCGTGTTCGCGTCGGGCGACTTGTACGGTCCCTGGTAGCCGGCGGGCAGGTCGAGCATGGTGTCGAAATAGGTGGGACCGTTGCTGAAGTCGCTGTCCATGCTCCGCAGCACCGCGTACTTCACGTCCGCCGCGGTGACCGGTGCGCCGTCCTGGAACTTCACGCCGCTACGCAGCCGGTAGGTCCACGTCTTGCCGCCGTCGCTCACCTGCCCCAGAGACTCGGCCAGGTCGGGAACGAGCTCGGTGCCCGCTTTCCCCGGGACCGGCTTGAACATCGTCAGCGACCGGCCGTAGAGGCGGATGGCGTTCATCACGTCGGGATAGTAGGTGTTGCCCGGATCGGTGGAGTCCAGGCTGTACGCCGAGGCCAGGCGGAGCGTGCCGCCGGTCTTGGTGGACGGGTTCGCGACCGCCGCGACCGCGGCGTCGAAGCGGTCGGACCAGGGGGTGGCCGGGTCCGTCGGCCCTGCTTCCGGTCCCGTCAGGTTGAGGGCGCGGGGGATCAGCCACACCCCGAGACCCACCATGAGCGCCGTGGCCACCGCCGCCACCGACACCAGCACACCGCGCCGCTGGCCGCCGGGCGCGGTCACGGGCGTGACGCCGCCGGGATCCGTCCCCGAGGGTCGTAGGTACGGCGAAGGCGCCTGCGGTCCGGACTCCCAGCGGGGCCCGACCGGTGGCGCGGCCTGCGGATAGGCCGCGCCGGGTGACGGGGCCTGCGGGTACTGAGGGTGCGCCGCACCAGGTGCCGGGGTCTGTGGGGACGCCGCGCCGGGTGGTGCGGTCTGCGGGTACGCCGCGACCGGTGGTGGCGGTGGTGGGGCGCTCGTCCGGATGAGCTCGCCCAGCACCTGCTCCGCCGTGGGCCGCCGCCGGGGATCCTTGCCCAGCGCGGTCCAGAGCAGCGCCGCGAGTGGCTCCGGTACCCCCGACAGGTCCGGATCCATGCTCAGGATGCGGTGCATCACCACCGGAAGCGCCCCAAATCCGAACGCGCTGTGCCCCGTGGCCGCGTACACCATCGTCCCCGCCCACGCGAACACGTCGCTGGCCGGAGACGGCTCGCCGTGGAACTGCTCCGGCGCCATGTACGCGGGCGTGCCCACGATGCTGGTCGTCAGGCTCTGGCTCACGTCGAGCGCCCGCGCGATGCCGAAGTCGATCACCCGGGGCCCGTCGGGAGCGAGCAGCACGTTGCTCGGCTTGAAGTCGCGGTGCATCACCCCGGCCCGGTGGATCGCGGCCAGCGCGGTGGCGGTCGCGATGGCCAGCCGTACCAGCGCCTGGTCCCGCAGCGGGCCCTCCCCGGACACCTGGCGCTGGAGCGACGGACCGTCCACGTACTCGCCGACGATGTACGGCTGGTCGTTGACGGCGCCCACG
This sequence comes from Nonomuraea sp. NPDC049269, assembly GCF_043197155.1. Classification (NCBI taxonomy): domain Bacteria; kingdom Bacillati; phylum Actinomycetota; class Actinomycetes; order Streptosporangiales; family Streptosporangiaceae; genus Nonomuraea; species Nonomuraea sp. NPDC049269. Next base: position 649,530 of record NZ_JBICSO010000004.1, on the reverse strand, counting down.
TCGAGCACCCGCGCCGTGCAGAACTCGGCCACCCGCCGGGCGGCCTCAGCCTCGCGGCGGAAGCGTCGTACGGCCTGCTCGTCGTCGGCGAACCTGGCGTGCAGCAGCTTGATCGCCACCCGCTCGCCGGCCGGGGAGGTGCCCAGATAGACGCTGCCCTGGCCACCCTCGCCGAGGAACCCGGTGACCTGGTAGGAGCCAACCGACACAGGGTCGCCTGGCCGTAACGGACGCACGCCCAGCATCCGGCTCCTTATCGTCCTTTTTCGGGACTCCTACGATAAAGGGCGCCGGAAAGATCGCACTAGAGGCGCGGACGCGCTCCCAGGTGCACGATCGCCTGTGCCGCCAGATGGCAGCCGGCGGTCAGCGCCTCGGACGGCGGCTTGCCCTCCAGCCACGGCGGCAGGAACCCGGCGCAGAACGCGTCGCCCGCTCCCGTGCCGTCGATGATCCGGTCGACCGGCTCGGCGTCCACCCGGACCGGCTCGGAGCGGCTGTTGCCGAACCAGAGCGCGCCCTCGTCGTTCATCTTGATCACGACCTGCGGGAACCAGGCGGTGAGCACCTTGGCGGCGGCCTCGGGATCGTCGCGGCCGGTCAGCACCTTCGCCTGGTCGACGTTGGCGAACAGCAGCTTGGCCCCGTTGGTCCACTCGAGGAACGGCTCGGCACCCGTACGCTCCAACGGCGCGGACGACGAGCAGTCGACCGAGATCGACATCCCGGACCGGCGAGCCATGTCGAGCGCGGCCAGCCCCGCGTCGCGGGACCCCTCGTTGATCAGGGTGTAGCCGGACAGATGCAGATGACCCCCGCCGAACAGGTCGCGGGGCAGGTCCTCCGGCGAGAGCGCCGCGTTGGCGCCCGGGTCGGAGAGCATGGTCCGCTCACCCTTGTGCGTGACGAGCACCACGCAGGTGCCGGTCGGCCGCTCAGGGTCCATGACGAGCCGGGCGTCCACGCCGTAGCCCATCAGCTCCATGTCACGGTTTCGACCGGTGATGTCGGCGCCCCGGCGGCCGATGAAGGCCACCTCCGCACCCTCGACGGCGAGCCAGGAGGCGATGTTCGCCCCTGATCCACCGCCGTGCATCGTCACGATCGCCGGAGTGTCGCTCGCCCTGGCGAGTGCATAACGGGCGCGCGCGACCGCGTCGGTCATGAGATCGCCCACCACGACGACCCGCGTCATGATGCCACCACCTTGCTGCCTTCAGAACGAGCCTGGCCAACGGCAAAACTAACAGCTTCCGGGCTACCCGTGGGGCGTACCCCGGACACAGGGGGTCAGTCGATGCACAAGCGTTGCCCAATAGGCCCTGCGGAGCCCGGCAACCGGGATGCGGTCTACGCTCGGGACTGTGGAGGCTCAGTACCCCGCCCACTGGGAGGCCGACGTCGTCCTGGCCGACGGCGGCACCGCTCACGTGCGCCCGATCAAGCCCGCCGACGCCGACCGACTGCGTGCCTTCTACTCCCGGCTCTCCGACGAATCCATCTATTTCCGCTTCTTCGGCCCGAGGCCGCGGCTCTCCGACAAGGAGGTCGCCTGGTTCACCACCGTCGACTACGCAGACCGGGTCGCGCTGATCGCCACCATCGGCACCGAGATGGTGGCTGTGATCCGCTACGACCGAACGGGGCCCGGCGAGGCCGAGACGGCCTTCCTCGTCGAGGACGCCCACCAGGGCAGGGGAGTGGCCTCGGTGCTCCTGGAGCACCTGGCCGCCACGGCCCGCGAACGCGGCATCGAACGCTTCGTGGCCGACGTGCTCCCCGCCAACATGAAGATGATGGGCGTGCTGCGCCAGGCCGGATACACGGCCGAGAGCCGCTTCGCCGACGGCGTCGTCCGCATGACGCTCGACCTCACCCCCACCGACACCTCGGCCGAGGTCACGACCGCCCGCGAACACCGCGCCGAGGCCAGATCCATCGCCCGGCTGCTCGCGCCCGGCTCGGTGGCGGTCATCGGCGCCTCGCGCGAGCCGGGCGGCGTCGGCCACACCGTGCTGCGCAACCTGCTCGCCGCCGACTTCAGCGGCCCCGTCTACCCGGTGCACCGGGAGGTACGGGCGATGGCGGGCGTACGGGCCTATCCGAGTGTGACGGCGATCGACGACCAGGTGGACCTGGCCGTGGTGGCCGTGCCCGCCGCCGGCGTCGTCGAGGTGGTCAAGGAGTGCGCGGAGAAGGGCGTGCACGGGCTGGTCGTGGTCTCCTCCGGGTTCGGCGAGACGGGCACCGAGGGCCGTGAGCGGCAGGACGAGCTGGCGCGCATCGCCCGTGCGTACGGCCTGCGGGTCGTCGGGCCCAACTGCCTCGGCATCGCCAACACCGACCCGGCCGTCAAACTCAACGCCACCCTCGCCGCGACCGTGCCCGGCCGGGGCCGGGTCGGCTTCTTCAGCCAGTCGGGCGCGCTCGGCACCGCCCTGCTCCAGCGGGTGGCGCAGCGGGGGATGGGCATCTCGTCGTTCGTCTCGGCGGGCAACCGGGCCGACGTGTCGGGCAACGATCTGCTCCAGTACTGGGAGGAGGACGCCTCGACCGAGGTGATCCTGCTCTACCTGGAGTCGCTGGGCAATCCCCGCAAGTTCACCCGGCTGGCCAGGCGCCTGGCGCGGAGCAAGCCGATCGTGGTGGTCAAGAGCGGCGGCACGCCCGACAGCCACTCCGCGGAGGCGCTCGGGCTGCCCGACTCGGCGATCAGCTCGCTGTTCTCGCAGGCGGGGCTGATCCGGGTGGACGACCTCATCCAGCTCTTCGACGTGGGCCAGCTCCTGGCCTACCAGCCGCTGCCCGCCGGTCCGCGCGTCGGGCTGGTCACCAACTCCGACGCCCTGGGCCTGCTGGCCGCCGACGCCTGCGTCGCCGCAGGCCTGGAGCCCCTGCCTCCGGTGAACCTGGGCGCCGGCGCCGGAGCCGCCGCCTTCGGCGCGGCGCTCGCGGACCGGCTCGGCTCGTCGTCGGTGGACGCGGTGGTGGTGATCTACATGCCGCCGATCCCCGGCGAGGACGCGGAGGTGGCGGCCGAACTGCTGCGGGTGTCGGAGGGCTCGGCCAAGCCGGTGCTCGCCACCTTCCAGGGGCATCTCGGCATGCACCCCGATCTTCGGGTGGGCGCCGTGCCCTCGCGGGGGTCCATCCCCTCGTACGCGGCGCCGGAGGAGGCGGTCAGGGCACTGGCGTACGTGGCCCGGTACGCGCGGTGGCGAGCTCAGCCGTCGCTGCCACCGCCCGAACTGCCGGACATCGACCCGCCCCGCGCCCGCACCCTGATCAACCGCGTCCTCCATCCGGAGGCCACCGCCGTGGCACCTTCCGCGGAATCCGCGGCGGAATCTCCCGCCGCGGATTCCGCTTCCGCTGCCGCGCGGAGTCTCTTCGCCGAGCCAGGGCCGTCGGTCGAGGCCGAGGCGGCCGACGTGGCCGAGCTGCTCGCCTGCTATGGGCTGAGCGTCTGGCCCGCCGAGGCGGTGCGGTCCCCGGACGAGGCGGTCGCGGCCGCCGAACGGCTGGGCTGGCCGGTGGTGCTCAAGGTGGCCGGTCCTGAGGCCGCCCGCCGGGCCGGCACCGTACGCCTCGGGCTGGCGGGGCCCGACAGCGTGCGGCACGCTTACGCCGAGTTCGCCGGCCAGTTCGGGGAGGACGTGGAGCTGGCGGTCCAGCGGATGGCGCCGCAGCCCGCCGTACCCACCGTGGTGAGCGTCACTGACAACCCGGCGTTCGGGCCCATCGTCTCCTTCGGGCTCGGTGAGGTGACGGCGCGGCTCCTCCTCGACCAGGGCTTCCGGCTGGCGCCCCTCGCGGGCGAGGACGCCGCCGGGCTGGTTCGCTCCGTCCGCGCGGCCCCGCTGCTGTTCGGCGAGTACGGCTACCCGCCCGTGGCGGTCGACGCCCTGGAGGATCTCCTGGTCCGGGTGGGCCGCCTGGCCAACGACCTGCCGGAGGTGGCCCGGCTGGACCTCGACCAGGTGCTGGTGGGCAGGGAGGGCGTCATCATCCTGGGCGCCCGGGCGACGATCCGCACCCCACCCGGCCCCCGCCCGGACGGCGGCCCCCGCAGGCTGTCCTGACCGCTCAGGAGGCGGAGCGGCGGTCGTGCGCTTGCCCACCTCCCCGATCCCTCGCTGCCACGCGGGCACGGGAACGCCGAGGGAGGCGCACAGGGGCTCCCATCCGTCGCGTACGTCGTCGACCAGCAGGCGCCTCGGCGCCCACGGCGGCGACATGGTCCTCGAAGGCCTTGATCAGGTGATCCTCGCTCGCCGTGTCCCCGGAGAAGCAACCTGGCCGAGGTCATCCGCGGTCAGTCGTACTCCTTGAAGAGGTGGGGAAGGACACGTTCCGCACGGCGACTTCGCCGGTGAACACGGTCGCGGTCATGGAGTGGAGTGGAGTTTGCGGCGGTCGGCGTACTCGCGGGCCAGGTCGTACAGCGCCGCCGCCAGCGCGATCGAGACGAACAGCGCCACCACTCCCAGGCCGTGCCGGAACGCGGTCGGCCAGCCCTGCCCCAGCGCGCCGAAGAACACCGACCCCGCGGCGGCGATGCCGATGGCCGAGCCGAGGCGCTGACCCGTTTGAAGGACTCCGGCCGCACTCCCGCCCTGTTCCGGGGGAACCTCCGACAGGCTGATGGCCTGATTGGGAGAGATCACCAAGCCGCTGCCCATCCCGGCTACCAGCAGGGGCAGCGCCGTCGCCGCGCCCACACCGGCGCCGGGAACCAGCATGGTGGCGACCATCGTCGCCCCCAGTCCGGCCAGTACGGCGACCAGGCCGATGGCCACCAGGCGGCGCCCGGCTCGCGAGACCAGGCGCCCGCCTGCCACCGACGCGCCCGCCGAGCCCAGCGCGAAGGGGCTGATCGACATCCCGGCCAGGAGCGCGCTGTAGCCGAGACCGCTCTGCAGGTACAGGGTGAAGATGAAGAAGATGCCGGTGAATCCGGCGAAGTAGAAGAGCGCTATGGCCGTGCCGAGGCTGTACGAGCGCTTGGCGAACAGCCCGAGGTCGACCAGGGGCTCCTTGCGGTACGTCCGTTCCCAGATAACGAAGCCCACCAGGACGAGCAGCGCGGCCGGGAGCAGCAGCCACTTGGTGCTTCCCGGCCACTGGTGCTGCTGGATGAAGGGCAGGAGCAGGGCGGCCACGCCTGTGCCGAGCAGGAGTACGCCGACGGGGTCGAGGCTCTCCTGCCGCCGTGGCAGGCCGGGATGCGGAGCGGGGAGGAATTTGTAGGCCAGGGGAAGGAGCGCGATGCCGATCGGGAGGTTCACCAGGAACACCCAGCGCCAGCCCTGCTCAGGCCCGAAAGCCGAGACCAGCGCGCCCCCTATCAGCGGCCCGAGCGCCGTGGACACGCCGATCGTGGCGCCCAGCGCACCGAACGCCCGCCCTCGTTCGGAGCCGCGGAACATCTGTTGGATCAGCCCCGACACCTGCGGGTTCAGAATGCCCGCCGCCATGCCCTGTACCAGGCGGGACACCAGCAGCACCGACATGCTCGGCGCGAAGCCGCACGCCGCGCTCGCCACCGTGAACAGGGCGACCCCGACCATGAAGATCGCTCGACGGCTGCGCGCGTCACCGAGCCGCCCGGCGGGCACGAGCAACAGCCCGAACGTGAGCGCGTACCCGGACACCGTCCACTGAAGACCGTCCTCGGAGGCCCTCAGGCCCGCCCGGATCGAGGGCAGTGCCACGTTGACGATGCTCACGTCCAGTCCGGCCATGAACGCTGACACGAGACAGACGCCCAGCGCCCGTGTCCGGTCGCTCATGGTGGCCTCCCCTGCCAACCCGGCCTTCCCCAAACGAGCATGATTCCCACTAGAAAGTGAAATATCGGCCCGGCAGCGCTCCGATAGACCCGCCAACCACCCAGAACCCCCGCTCAACCTGCCCTGCATCCGGGTCCCCCGCAACCCGTCCCGCTCGGCCACTCGGGCTTGCTCCGCCACCCGGCGGTCCCTCACAGCCAACGGCTTCCCGCTTCCCGCTTCCCGCTTCCCGCTTCCCGCCTCCTGCGGTCCGCTTCCTGCCTCCCGCCTCCCGCCTCCCGCGGTCCGCCGTCGGCGGTCCGCCGTCCGTGAAGTGGTGGCGAATATGTACGACGGCCTCCGTTGTCACAGGCCGTGGCGGCGATCGCCGAGAACGCGTTCGCACAGCTCCGCTTCCACCTCGGCGGAGAACGGATCGTGTGCGGCCGCCTTCCGTGCCCGGTACGCGGTAACGGCCCGAGCCGTGTCCTGCGCGATCAGGTCGGCGTTGATCGCCGCTCCGGCCTTCAACCCCGCCGTGGCGGCGCCGATGACCTGAGCCATCGGGTCGGCGACGTTGCCCGCCACCCACACCCCGGGCACGGAGGTCGCCCCCGTCGCATCGGCGGCGATGTGGCTGCCGATCACGTGACCACGTACCTCCAACTCGGCCGGCTCCAGGCCCAGCCCGACGAGGACGTCGGCGCGGGCGGTGAAGCGCGGGATGACCACCAGCGCCTGGATGGGGATGACCCGCCCGTCGGCCAGGTTCACGCCGGTGAGCCGGTCGTCGGTCACCTCCAAGCCGGTCACCTGACCGTCGACGACGGAGATGCCACGGGCGGCGAACTGCTCACGTTCCTCGTCGCTGAGTTCGGGCGCGGTGTGCGAGAACAGCGTCACGTCCGCGCTCATCTGCCGCCACATCAAGGCCGCGTGAACCGCCATCGCCCCGGTCGCCAGGATGCCGATCGCCTGATCACGTACTTCCCAGCCATGGCAGTAGGGGCAGTGCAGCACGTCCCGCCCCCATCGCTCGGCCACTCCCGGCACCTCGGGCAGTTCGTCGACCAGGCCCGTGGTCACCAGCAGCCGATCCGCCTCGACCCCGGTCCCGTCGTCGAGGACGACACGGAAGCCCCCGTCTGTAAGACGTTCAGCGGTCATGACGGTCCCGTCCAGGAACTCCCCACCGTACGCGCTCACCTCCGCTCGCCCCGAGGCCAGCAACTCGGCGGGAGAAGTGCCTTCACGCGTCAGGTAGTTGTGAACACCGGCCGCAGGGGCGTTGCGCGGGTGCCCGGCGTCGATCACCAGCACCGATCGCCGTGCCCGCGCCAGAGCCAGCGCCCCGCTCAGCCCAGCGGCTCCACCCCCGAGCACCGCTACGTCATAGCGCTGCTTCAGAGGTACGGAATCGGCGGCCGGAGACTGCAGGTTTTGTGTAGTCATGCCGCGTACTCTCACCCCGCATCCACCAACCTGACAAACTTCCTTGCCGCATTGGCAAATAGTTAGATCCCGGCACCCGGCACCCGGCACCCCGGCTGGGCGGTGGGGTCTTGGCGGCTGGCTAAACCTCATTTCTATGAAATTTCACCATTTGTCACTCCAGGGGTCGGCACAGCGGCACTGATGAGGCGCAATGCAGCGTCCGGTAATTGCACACGGCCCTGCACCTGGATAGCGGGATAAAAGACGTTATAGAGCGTTATGTCTGGTGGGTGAGTGCACTGCGCGGTCCTGGCAGGATGGACCCATGAGGGAAACCCGAGTCTCAGCCGCGGGCCTGCGTGAAGCGATCGAGCGCAGCGGCTACTACCCCGACCTCGTCACCGATGCGGTCGAATCCGCGCTGGGCAAGGAGGCTGTGACCGCGTTCGTGGTCCATCACGAGGCCACCTTCGATCCCGCGATGGAAGTGCGCAGGCACGTCACCGTCCTTGTGCTGTCGACGACGAGGCTGCTGGTCTGCCACACCGACGAACACCCGGCGGTCGAAGGCGTCTCGACCTCGCACGCCTCCACGACCACGGAGGCCGTACGCCTGAGCCGCGTCCAGTCGGTCGCGGTCACCCGCGTCGTCCCCGACCCCGCCTCCTACGTCCCCGGCGTCCCTCCCACGGAGGCCACGCTGACGATCGGCTGGGGAGCGATCTCCCACGTCGACCTCGAACCAGCCACCTGCGGTGACGAGAACTGCGAGGCCGACCACGGCTACACGGGCGCCATCACCGCCGACGACCTCTCGCTCCGGGTAAGTGAGGCAGCCGACGGCCCCGAAGCGGTCACCCACGTCCTCGCCTTCGCCAAATCCCTCTCGGAAGCCACCGCCCGCGCCACAACCTGACAGACCACTCCCAGGCACCCACCCTCTCGGTGCCACCAGGGCAAGACCCATGCACACAACGCGAACCTCGACACACCGACTCCACGACATCGCGCCCACAAGGGCACCTCTGCGACAGACCGGTGCTCCTCTGAGGTGGCAATAGGTGGCGCTCATGCGGTGGTGTCCTTGTGGTCGTGTCCACGCGACCGTGTCCTTGGGGTTGTGCTCAAGCGGCACTTCCAGGGTCTCCTGGCCAGGCGGCGCGGGGGCGAGCCCCTACGGTGTCTCACCGGAGACACCTCACGCGGCACCGACCCATCGGCGGTGCCTGCGGGACCGTGCTCATGTGAGAGTGCCTCAGTGGTGGCGGCCACGTGATCGTGCTCGTGCGGCGGCGTCTCTGCCATGGTGTCCGCCTGACGGTGCTCCGATGCCTCTGTGGTGGTGGCCGCGCGACCGTGCTCGTGCGCCGGCACACGGGCCGATCATTCCCGGCGAACGGTCCCGCGCAATATGTGCGGCGCCCAGCCGATCAAGCGAAGAAGACGGCCAAGAATACGCACGTAACGAGGCCCAGCCACGTGCGGGTTCAGCGACCGTATTCCTGGAGGCCCTCAGCCACGTACGGCGAGTGGCGCTCACTTGGCCGTGCCGTACAACATCGTTTGGGTTCTGGGGTTTGGCGGCGATCAGCGGCGTGCGGCGGGAGCTTCGTGCATGATCGAATATTTCGGGCGACGAACGGAATGGAGCGCTATGGGCGGAAACGCGCCACTGATTCCCAGTTACGGCACCGCGTCGTTGGCGGAGTTGCCGAGTGCGTTGCTGGCGGTGCTGGGGATGGACGAGCCGAACCTCCTCCAGCTCGCCCCCGCCGACCGCGTCTGCCTGTTCATCGTGGACGGTCTCGGTGCGGAGTCGCTGCGCGCTCACGTCGACCGGGCGCCGTTCCTCGCCGCCGCCGCCAAGACCACGCTCACCGCCGGGTTCCCCGCCACCACCGTCACCAGCCTGTGCTCGCTGGGCACCGGTGTGCCGCCGGGTGAGCACGGCATGCTGGGGCTGATGCTGGCGGTGCCGGGGACCGGGCAGCTGTTCAACTGCCTGCGGTGGACGCTGCCCGGCGGGGCGTTCATGGAACCGGGCCAATGGCAGCCCGCCGAGACCGTCTACCAGCGCGCCGCCGCCGCGGGGATCGCGGCGGGTTACGTGGCGCCGGCCCAGTTCGAGGGGACCGGGCTGACCGAGGCGGTCTACCGCGGCGTGCGCTACCTGGCCGCCGAGACCGTTGACGAGCGGGTGGCCAGGGTACGTACGGCGATGGCCGAGCCGCGGGCCCACGTCACCGTCTACTACGGCGACCTCGACGCGGTGGGCCACATGACCGGCTGGGGCAGCGAGGAATGGCTGGATCAGCTCGAAATCGTGGATCGGATGGCCGAACGCCTGGCCGCCGACCTGCCCCCGGGCTCCGCCCTCTACATCACCGCCGACCACGGCATGGTCAACGTGACCGAGAAGCTCGACGCCGAGACCGAGCCCGCGCTGACCCGGGGGGTGGCGATGCTCGGCGGGGAGGCAAGGGCGAGGCACGTGTACGCCGAGCCGGGGGCCGCCTCCGAAGTGCTCGACGCATGGCGTGAGATCCTGGCGGGCAAGGCCTGGGTGGTGTCGAGGCAGGAGGCGGTCGAGTCCGGCTGGTTCGGGCCGCGCGTGCGGCCGGAATGGGCGGGGCGCATCGGCGACGTCGTGGCCGTCCCGTATACCGGGCTGGCCATCACGGCGCCGCGCGCGCATCCGATCGAGGCGCTGTTCACCGGCTATCACGGCTCGATGACCACCGCCGAACAGTACGTACCGCTCTTGGAGGTAAGCACCCGATGAGTTCGTTGATCACCGCTGGGGTGAGCGGCCGATGAGTCCGTTGATCACGCCCGAAGAACTCGCCGCGCTGGACGGTGTGACCGTGCTCGATGTGCGGTGGCGGCTCGGTGGCCCTCCGGGGATCGAGCTGTACCGCGAGGGGCACCTGCCGGGCGCCGTCTTCTGCGACCTCAACGCCGACCTCGCCGCGCCCGCCGGAACCGCCGGACGGCATCCGCTACCGGAGGCGGACGACTTCCAGAGCGCGATGCGGCGGCTGGGCGTGTCCGGGGGACGGCCGGTGGTGGTGTACGACGACACGGGGTCGACCGCCGCGGCGCGAGCGTGGTGGGTGCTGCGTTACTTCGGGCACCAGGACGTCCGGGTGCTGGATGGCGGCCTGCCCGCCTGGGCCGACGCGGCACTGCCGATCGTCAAGGAGACGTCGGAGGTGGTGCCGGGTGACTTCGTCGCCAGGCCGGGTGGGATGCCGCTGCTGAGCGCCGCCGAGGCGGGGGCGCTCGCGACGTCGGGGGTGCTGCTGGACGCACGGGCGGGTGAGCGTTATCGGGGCGAGGTGGAGCCCATCGACCCCGTCGCCGGGCACGTGCCCGGCGCGGTGAGCGCGCCGACCACGGAGAACATCGACCCCGGCGGCCGGTTCCGTCCTGCGGCCGAGCTGCGCGACAGGTTCGCCGCGCTCGGGGTGGGCGAGGGTGTGCCCGCCGGGGCGTACTGCGGCTCCGGCGTCACCGCCGCGCATGAGGTACTGGCCCTGGAGGTGGCGGGCCTGCCCGCGGCACTCTACGTGGGCTCATGGTCCGAGTGGATCGCCGACCCCTCACGCCCGATCGCCACAGGCTGAGCCCGCTTCGCGAGCCGCCCGCCCGCGGCGGGCCAAGCCTCCGCTGCCTGAGCGGCGCGCCGACCACCGGCGCGCCGACCAGACGACCCCCGCATAGGCGCCGACCAGACGACCTCCGCATAGCGAGCGCTACGGGGTCGGGGGTCGGTCGCGTCTCCGGGTGTACGCCCGGTCGCCCGCGCCGAAGCAGACGAAGCCGAGTGCTCCCGTCTTGGCCGAGGCCGAAGCCAGGGCCGAGGCGGGGGACTGGCCGTCGGACAGCAGACCGTGGAACGCGGTCATCACGGCCAGCGCCTCCTCGTCACGCACCGGCACCATCCCCGCGACGACGCAGGCCGTACCCCTGGACAGGAACGTCCCGGCCAGCCCGAGCGGAGCGCCGTCCGTCGGCGTGTGCGCCATCCCCGAGTCGCACGCCGACAGCACCACCAGCCGGGCCGTCCGCGACAGCCCGAGCAGGTCGTACGCCATGAGCTGCCCGTCGGCCAGCGTGATGCCCGACAGCAGCGGGCTGCGCGCGTGGAACACCCCGTGCGCCGCAAGATGCAGCACGTCGGCGCTGGTCAGCGCCGCGAGCACGGCACCGGAGCGGGCGGGCACCTCCCGGGCGCCGGGATGGCAGGCGAGCACCTGTTCGAGCTCCGCGCGCGCGTGGGCGAGCCCGGGTCCGGCCGCGGCGATCACCACGGGCTGTTCGGCGGGTACGGCGGCGCGCTGCCCGGCGTCCAGCCAGGCGGACGCGCTGGCGGCCACGGACACCGGACGATCACGCAGGCACGGCAGGGCCGTCCACGGCACCGTGTGCAGGGGACCGGCGGGCACCACGATCAGCGGCCGGTCGCCGAGCTCGGCCTGGAGCGGCCGGAGCAGCAGTCGTTCGAGCTCCGCGGCGGCCGGCTCGACCTGGGCGTCGGCGGAGGCGCCGTCGCCGAACCCGGCCCGGCGCAGCGAGTAGCGCAGGCGGATGAGCGCCTCACGGATGGGCCGCAGATCGCCCAGCCGCCGCAGCGCGAGCCGTTCGCCGGTGATCAGTACGGCCAGCAGCGAGGAGCCGTCGATGACGAACTCGACCAGCGCCGCACCGCCCAGCCCGGCCCGCACGGCGCCGGGATCGGCCAGCCCGCAGGCGTGCGCCGGAGCGGCCACCGCCCGCCAGCGTTCCGCCCAGTCGAACACCTCCTCGGCACACCCGTCACGTACGGCCATCTCCAGCCCGAACGCCGCCAGCCGCTCACCGGCCCGCGCCGCGTGCGCCCGCAGCGAGGGGTCGTCGAACGACTCCATGCTGCTGCCCATCTCGGTCAGCCCGTCGTGGACCGCGCGGAACGCCTGGGTGACGTCCTCCTGCAGCGCGGACTCCAGGGCGAGGGCGTGCTGGCGTACCAGCACCGGGATCTGTGAGGTCTGCGCGAGGTGCCTGGCCTGCAGCTCCGAGGCCAGCGACGTGAGATGGGTCCCGGCGGGCACCCAGCGCTCGCCGCGCCGCGCGTGCACGGTGAGGCGGGCCAGCTGCGCCGACGCCGCCGGATGGTCGTCGAGTGCCAGCGCGGCCTCCGCCGCCACCAGGCGCAGCGCGGCGGCGCCCGCCAGGTGGGCGGAACCGTTCTCGAGGTCGTCGGCGCACGCGATCAGCTCGTCGAGCAGCTCCGGTGAGGAGCCCTCCAGCGCGAGGCGGGCACGCAGCACGACCTCCCTGGTCAGCGGCAGCCATGACACGCGGTCCTGCTCGGCCAGCTCGACCGCCGCCTGCTCGGCCACGGCCAGCGCGCGGCGGGCGTCGCCGGTGAGCAGCTCCACCTGCGCCAGTTTCAGCCGCGCCTCGGCCAGCGCCACCAGCGCGGCGGACGACTCCAGATCGGGTACGGCCAGGCTGAGCAGCGCCCTCGCCTCACCGGGCAGGTGCGCGGCCAGCAGCGCCCCGGCGAAGTCGGCCCGCATCGTGGCCAGCCGCTCGGGGAAGCCGAACAGGGTGTGCTCGGCCGCCCGGTAGTGGGCGAAGGCGCCGGTGATGTCGCCCCGGCGTACGGCGAGGAAGGGCAGGTTGGCGGCGGCCAGGCGGGCCAGGTGGTCGAGCCGGGCGTGGCGGGAGATCTCCAGGCAGGCGGTGATGTCGCGGGTGGCGGCGTCCCAATCGCCCCGGTAGGCGTGGACGAGGCCGCGGTTGAGCAGGCCGCCGGCCAGGAAGCGGCGGTCGTCGATGGTGCCCGGCGCGACCACCAGCACCTGGAGCGCGCGGTCGCACGAGGCGATGGCCTCCTGGTAGCGGCCCAGGTGGGCGAGCGCGACGGCCCGCTGGGTGTCGAGCTTGGCCCGGTCGAGCGGGGAGAGGTCGGCCCAGGCCAGGGCGGCGACCCGGAGCGCCTGCAGGGGATGGCCGCGTTCGGTGCGTACCGTCACCAGGGAGAGGCGTGCCTGGGCCATGCGCTGGCGCGGGATGCCGGGGGTGTCGATGGCCTGCCGGAGGTGGGCTTCGGCGGCTTCGAGATCGCCGAGCTCGCGGGCGGCCAGCGCCATCGCTCTGAGGGCGACCACCGCGGCGTCGACGCAGCCCACGGCCTGGGCTGCGGTCAGGACGGTGCGGCCGGCGTGGAGGGCCTGTTCGGGATCGACCACCGAACGAAGCACCGCCATCTCAGCCGCCATCACCAGCGGGCCGCCGGGTGCGGCGGGTTGGTGGGGGACGATGAGATCGGGAGCGGCCGTGCCCCCAAGCCCGATGGTGTCGGGAGTGGAACGGTCGTCCTGTGTTGCGATCATGGCGCCCTGGGCTTCGTAGGGGAGGAGTGGGAGCCAGGGGGTGGGACGCGGTACCTGGCTCCCTGGTGATCATGGGCGGATGCGCACCCACCTGGTTTGGACGGGTGCGAGACCGGGCCGGTAGCAGACCACGCTGAGCCAGCCCGGAGGCAGGCCGGTGACCGCGAACTGGCCCGTACGCGCAAGACGCCTGGTGAGCGTCAGATGCGGAGTCCTCACATCGACGTGGCTGCCCTCGCCAGGATGCGGGAACACTTGTCCCGCGACGTCGATGAGTCCGTCGCCCACCGTCACCTCCAGATCGAAGGTGAGGCCGGCCGCGACGAAGCGGACCATGCCGGGACCGTCGCCGCCTCGTACGCCACGGGTTGCGGCGCAGTCGGCAGGTGCGGCGGTCACCGCTTGAGAGACCCGGAGTCCGAAGGCATCACGTGCGGCGGCGGAAACATGCCCAGGGATCGGATCACTCCCGGCGGCGAGCCGGAGAGCCGCCAGGAAATACTCATCGTTGATCATTGCACCGTCTCCTGTAGTGAGATCAGGGTGCGCAGTTTTTCCAGGCACCGGATCCTGGTTGGACCCACGGTGCCCACGGGCATGCCGAGCCGCATCGCCACCTGCTGGCTCCCCATATCCGTCGCCACCAGCTGGAGGAGGGTGCGGCAAGGCTCGTGCAAAGCGGAGACCGTCTTCCACAGCAGGCGGCTGCCGTCGGCCTCCAGGACGACAGTCGCCGGATCAGGGTCGTGCACGACGTCGAAGGAGGGAAAACCGGGTGGTTCCTTCCTGATGATCAGAAGCGCCTCACGACGCGTGGTCGTCGCCAGCCACGCGCCAACGCCTGATGGTTCCCTGATGGTGTGCAGGTTTTCGAGCAGGCGCAGCCAGGCACCCTGGACCGCGTCCGCCGCGTCGGTGGCGTTCAGCCCGCACGCGCGGGCGACTGCCCACATGCGCGGCCCGAACCTGGACTCAAGCTGGTCCCAGGCTGTCTGGTCGTCTTCGGCCGCTGCCTTGAGCAGCTCCGCCGGATCGCGTGGCTCGTGCATGCGGCCTCCTTCGCCGTGACGGACGAGGAGGCCACCCTGCCTCCTCGTGATTGGCCGAGGACTGAGCGTAAACTCTACAGACTCGACCTGATGAGAACTCCCAGATCGGGAATTTGCCGGGTCGTCTCAGGGTCAAGGACTCGCCCGGCGGCCTCCTTGGCCGGCAGGTCCTTGGCGGCGTCGGCGATCGTGCCCGCGACCAGGGCCGTCGCGAAGGAGGTGCCGCTCCAGACGGCGTATCCGGCGAACTCGTCGCGCTCCAGGAAGCTGCTGGCCAGCCACTCGCCACGGGCGCACGCGTTGACCCAGGAGCCGTAGGCGGAGAACGGCGCCCGGTGCTCCTGCGCCGCGTCCAGCGCGGCCACGGCCACGACGTCGGGCAGCGCGCCCGGCCAGAACGGCCGGTCGCTCGCGGTGTTGCCGGCGCAGGCCACCGTGACGGTGTCGGGCAGGGCCCGCAGCGCGTCGTCCAGCAGGGGAGGCGGCCGGTCGTCGAAGGTGTGACAGCCGAAGGACAGGTTCAGGATCGGGGGTGGGCGTTCGCGCAGCCGGTTCAGGGCGCGGACCACGCTTGCCTCGTCGCCGACGCCGTCCCCGTCGAGCACCCGCCACACGCGCAGCCCCGAGCCAGGCGCCTGCCGCAGCAGCAGGCCGGCGAGGAACGTGCCGTGGCCCGCCTGGCGGCCTTCGAGCAGCTCGGCGTCCTCCCTCGGCTGATCCTCGTACCAGTCGCTGCCGGCCCACCACGGGTGCTCGGCGATCCCGGTGTCGAGCAGCCCCACGACGACGGGCGAGCGCGCTCTGCCCGGTTTGTATGGTACGGGCGGCGAGGGGAACGGCCGGGACGCCGGCCCGCCCCAGAACAGCGGCTGTCCGGCGAGCACATGGTTGGGGGAGGCCCGGAAGCCGTGCTCCCGCAAGTCCATGGTGATCTCGATGGGGTCGACACCGGGCGACAGATGGATCACGCAGACGCCGTCGGCGTCGGCGACGGCCTGGGTCCAGCGAGCCACGGCGGACACCGCGCTGCGGTCGGTCAGTATCTGACCTGGCCGGATGAGCGACTCGCCGACAGATTGGATGTCCATGAGCGGGTATCTTTCCGCGCTCACCCGTGTGTCACACGCCCCTGCCGCACCAAGTTGGTATGGCCCCCCTCTGGTGCCCGGTTGCGACCGACGGTAGTCTCTCCCTAGTCACTTGTGATCATCCCGGGGCGAGGCCGTTGGGGAAGGCGCACCTCGTACCGAATCGGGAGGTCCGGTGTCTGCTTGTGGCGTGCTTTACGTCCACTCAGCTCAGCCCGCGCTGTGCCCTCATATCGAATGGGCGGTCGCGGGTGTTCTTGGCGTACCCGTGGACCTTACGTGGACGCCGCAACCCGCCGCGCCCAACGTCCTGCGGGCGCAGGCGGAGTGGGAAGGTCGCCCGGGCATCGCGGCGGCCATCACCTCTTCCCTCATGGGCTGGCAGCGCATCCGGTTCGAGGTCACCGAGGACGCCTCAGCGGGGGTCGACGGGTCCCGTCATGCCTATACGCCGACGCTCGGCGCCTTCAGCGCGGTCGTCGGGGCCGCGGGCGACATCATGATCCCCGAAGACCGGCTCCGCACCGCGATGCTGATGGCCGCCCAGGGACGGGCGGTGCTGGAGGACGAGCTGGACAAGCTGCTCGGCCGGCCGTGGGACGAGGAGCTGGAACCGTTCAGGTACGCCGGCGACGGCGCGCCGGTCCGCTGGCTGCACGCCGCCGTCTGAGACCCGCGCCGCTGAGGCACGCGGAGCTGAGCCACGCGCCGTCGCACGCATGAAAGCTGTCCGCACGCGTGAAAGCTGTCCGCACGCGTGAAAGCTGTCCGCACGCGTGAAAGCTGTCCGCACGCGTGAAAGCTGTCCGCACGCGTGAAAGCCGCCCGAACAACGTGAAAGCCGCTGAACACGCGAAAGGGGCCCCGCACCCATGAGGTGCGGGGCCCCTTTTACCTGATTACAGGGGGATGTTGCCGTGGGCGCCCCTGGCCGGGGTGGCCTGGGCGAGGACCTTGGCGATCGCGCCCCGGGTCTCCTCCGGCTTGATGACCTCGTCGATCACGCCCAGCTGCTGCGCCCGGTCGAGCCCGCCCGCCAGCTTCTCGTGCTCCTCGGCCAGCCGCTGCTCCAGCTCGGCCCGCTCCTCTTCGGGGGCGGCGGCCAGCTCGCGCCGCTTCAGGATGCGCACCGCCGCGACCGCGCCCATGACCGCGATCTCGGTCGTCGGCCAGGCGAACACCTTGGTGGCGCCCAGGGCGCGGGAGTTCATGGCGATGTAGGCGCCGCCGTACGCCTTGCGCGTGACCAGCGTGATGCGCGGCACCGACGCCTCGGCGAAGGCGTGCAGCAGCTTGGCGCCGCGGCGGACCACGCCGTCGTGCTCCTGCCCGACGCCCGGGAGATAACCGGGCACATCCACCAGGACAACCAATGGGACGCCGAAAGCGTCACACATACGAACGAAGCGGGCAGCTTTCTCGGCGGACGTGGCGTCGAGGCAGCCACCCAGCCGCATCGGGTTGTTGGCGATCACACCGACCGTCCGGCCACCGAGGCGGCCCAGCGACGTGACGATGTTCGGCGCCCACTTGGGGTGCAGCTCGATGCCCGGCTCGTCGAGCAGGCCGTTGACCAGCGGCTTGACGTCGTAGGCACGCCGCGCCGATTCGGGCAGCAGCGTGGAGAAGTCGACCTCGTCGATGCCCGTGGTGCGGACCCGGCCCTGGTGGCCGAGCAGCACGGCGAGCTGCCGCGCGCGCAGCAGCGCGTCGGTCTCGGTCTTGGTGACGATGTGGACGACGCCGCTGCGCTTGCTGTGCGGCTCGGGGCCGCCCAGCGCGGCGCTGGTGACCTCTTCGCCGGTGACGCTGCGGACCACGTCGGGCCCGGTGACGAAGATGCGGCCGGAGTCGGCCAGGATCACCAGGTCGGTCAGCGCCGGCCCGTAGGCGGCGCCGCCGGCGGCGGGGCCGACGACCACGGAGATCTGCGGCACCACGCCCGAGGCCTTGGTCATCGCGCTGAAGACCCGGCCGACGGCGTGCAGCGACTCGACGCCTTCGGCGAGTCGCGCACCGCCGGAGTGCCAGATCCCGATGACCGGCACCCGTTCACGGACGGCCACGTCGTAGGCGTGCACGATGTGCTCGCAGCCTTCGCTGCCCATCGCGCCGCCCTGGAAGCGGGCGTCACTGCAGAAGGCGACGACGGGGACACCCTCGACGCGGCCCATGGCGGCGAGAACGCCGCTTCTGTCCTCAGGAGTGATCAGCCGCACCGAGCCCTCGTCGAGCAGCGCGGTCAGCCGGACGATCGGGTCGCGGGGGTCGGCGGGCTCCTGATCGGAGCCCTGCGTCACGACCCGATTGTCGAGCACAGTCATCTAAGCCCCCTTGAACACGACGGCCACGTTGTGGCCACCGAACCCGAACGAGTTGTTGACCGCGGCGATGTCGCCTTGCGGCAGCGGGCGGTTCTCGCCGTAGACGAGATCCACCTCGATGCCGTCGTCGAGACTGTCGAGATTGATGGTGGCGGGCACGATGCGCTCCTGGAGCGCCTTGATCGTGAAGACGGACTCGATGCCACCCGCGCCACCCAGCAGGTGGCCGGTCATGGACTTGGTCGAGGTGACCAGCGGGTGGGTGCCGATGGACTTGGCCACCGCCTGCACCTCGATGACGTCGCCCGCCGGGGTGGAGGTGGCGTGCGCGTTGACGTGCTTGACGTCGTGGCCGGTGATGCCCGCGTCGGTGAGCGCCTGGGTCATCGCCATGCTGATGCCCCGGCCCCCAGGCTCGGGCTGGGTGATGTGGTGGGAGTCGGCGGAGTAGCCGACGCCCGCCGCGTAGGCGTAGATCCGCGCGCCGCGTGCCTTGGCGTACTCCTCGGACTCGAGCACGATGATGCCCGCGCCCTCGCCCAGCACGAACCCGTCACGGTCGCGGTCCCACGGCCGCGAGGCGCCCGCGGGATCGTCGTTGCGGGTGGACATGGCGCGCGCGGCGGCGAAGGCGGCCACGTTCAGGCCGTGGATCGCCGCCTCGGTGCCGCCCGCGACCACCACGTCGGCGCGGCCTGACCTGATCATGTCCATCGCGTAGCCGATGGCCTCCGCGCCGGACGCGCAGGCCGACACGGTGGCGTGCACGCCGGCCTGGGCGCCGCGATCGAGGCCGATCCAGGCGGCCGGGCCGTTGGGCATCAGCATCGGCACCGTGAAGGGCGAGAGCCGGTTCCAGCCCCGCTCCTTGTAGGTGTCGTAGGCGGTCAGCGTGGTCGTGATGCCGCCGATGCCGGAGGACACCACGACGCCGAGCCGCTCGGGCGCCACCTCGGGCGCGCCCGCGTCGGCCCAGGCCTCCCGGGCCGCGACCATGGCGAACTGCTCGCTGCGGTCGAGGCGGCGGGACTCGGGCCTGGGCAGCACCTCGGTCGGATCGACCGCGGCCGTCCCCGCGAAGTGCACGGGGACGGTGTCGATCCAGTCCGCGTTGATGGTCTCGACGCCCGACTGACCGGCGAGGAGCGCCGACCAGGTCGAGGTGACGTCTCCACCGACGGGCGTCGTCGCGCCGAGCCCGGTGACCACGACACGTACCCGGTTTGCACTCACGTTTCGCGCTCCTTGTCGATCAGTTGGGAACTGAGGTCAGTGGATGACCGAGGTCAGTTCTGGATGAAGGTGAGAACGTCCTTGACCGTCTTCAGGTTCTTGAGCTGGTCGTCAGGGATCTCGACGCCGAACTCGTCCTGGGCGGCCACGGCGATCTCGACCATGGACAGGGAGTCGATGTCGAGGTCGTCCACGAAGTTCTTCTCGGGGGTGACGTCGGTCGCCGGGATCCCGGTGATCTCGTTGATGATCTTGCCGAGGCCCTCGAGGATCTCCTGCTCGGTGGCAGCCATGTCGCTATTTCTCCTTTGGTTTTTCTGGGTTCTGTACGGCTACGGCCGTACAAGCTCTGATGAGTACGGAACGGAGCCGTACCGGATCTTACGGAATCTCGATGACCTGACCCGCATAGGTCAGGCCGGCGCCGAAGCCCAGGATGAGCGCGAGCTCACCCGAACGGACCTCGCCACGCTCCAGCATGCGCGAGAGCGCGAGCGGAATGGACGCGGCGGAGGTGTTGCCGGCGGTCACGATGTCGCGCCCGACGACAGCCTGGTCGGCGCCGAGCTTACGCGCGATCGCCTCGATGATGCGCAGGTTGGCCTGGTGAGGTACGAAGGCGGCCAGCTCCGACGGGTCGACCCCGGCACGCTCGCACGCCTCCTTGGCCACCGGGTGCAACGCGGTGGTGGCCCAGCGGAACACGGTCTGACCCTCCTGGTGGAGGGAGTCGTGGCGGTCGTTGATGATGATCGCGTCGGATTTGTCACCCGAGCTGCCCCAAACTACCGGCCCGATGCCGGGGGTGTCGGAGGGGCCGACCACCGCGGCGCCCGCGCCGTCGGCGAAGATCACGGCGGTGGACCTGTCGGTCCAGTCGATCCACTGCGACAGCTTCTCGGCGCCGATGACGAGCACGTGCTTGGCCGAGCCGGCGCGGATCGCGGAGCTGGCCACGCCGAGCGCGAAGCAGAAGCCGGCGCAGGCGGCGTTCACGTCGAACGCGCCGGGCGACTGGATGCCGAGGCGGTGGGCCACGACGGCCGCGGCGTTGGGGATCTGCGTCTCCAGCGTGCAGGTGGCGACGATGACCAGGTCGATGTCGGCCGCCGACAGGCCGCTGGCGGCCAGCGCTTTGCCACCGGCCTGTGTCGCCATGTCCTCGACGGACTCGGCCGGACCGGCGACCCGGCGTTCCTTGATGCCGACCCGCGACTGGATCCACTCGTCGTTGGTCTCCATCGTCTTGGCCAGGTCGTCGTTGGTGACAACGTTGGACGGCTGGTAGTGGCCGAGGGCCAGCACCTTGGCGCCCGGGGCGATATCGGGAATCCTCACTTGATCAGCTCCCTGGCCGCGTCGAGATCGTCTGGGGTCTTCAGCGCCACGGTCCGTACGTCCCGCAGCCCGCGCTTGGCCAGGCCGGTCAGTGTGCCGCCCGGCAGCAGCTCGATCATCCTGGTGACACCGAGGTCGGCCATCGTGGCCATGCAGCGGTCCCACCGGACGGGATTGCTGACCTGGTCGATCAGCCGCCGCATCAGCAGGGCGCCGTCGGTGACGACCTGGCCGTCGGCGTTGGACAGCAGCTTGACCCGCGGGTCGGCGGGGGTGATGCCCTCGGCGGCCGCACGCAGGTGCTCGACGGCCGGGGCCATGTGCTCGGTGTGGAAGGCGCCCGCGACGGAGAGCGCGATCAGTCTGGCCCGGGCCGGCGCGTCCGCCTTGAAGGCGGCCAGCTGCTCCAGCGTGCCGCCGGCGACGATCTGGCCGGCGCCGTTGACGTTGGCGGGGGTCAGGCCGTGCTTGTCGATGGCGGCCAGCACCTCGGCCTCCACGCCGCCGAGCACCGCGGTCATGCCGGTCTCGGTGACGGCGGCGGCCTTGGCCATGGCCTGGGCGCGCTCGCGTACGAGCGTCAGGGCCTGCTCAGGGGCCAGCACCCCGGCCAGCGCCGCCGTGGCGAACTCGC
Organism: Nonomuraea sp. NPDC049269; assembly: GCF_043197155.1. NCBI lineage: Bacteria > Bacillati > Actinomycetota > Actinomycetes > Streptosporangiales > Streptosporangiaceae > Nonomuraea > Nonomuraea sp. NPDC049269. The sequence goes on along the minus strand of NZ_JBICSO010000004.1, from coordinate 628,276 downwards.
CGACGCTGTGGCCGGCCAGCAGGTCGGGGGTCGCGCCGAGCGCCTCGGCCGCGGCCAGCGCGGCGGCTACGAGCAGGGGCTGGGCGACCGCGGTGTCGCGGATCTCGTCGGCGTCGGCCTTGGTCCCGTACGTGATCAGATCGAGGCCCACGACCTCGGACCATGCGGTCAGTCGATCCGCGAGTCCGGGGAGTTCGAGCCAGGGCGTCAGGAAGCCTGGTGTCTGGGCACCTTGGCCCGGAGCGACGAGTACAAGCACACAATCCACACTGCCCTGTAGAAGTCCAACACGCGGATAAGGATCCGTACGAACTTTATCCAAGGAGTTTTGTAGGGATCCTACAGTGGGGGTTTCGGCGTTGTTACGTTAGGGCCCGCCAGGTAACGGCGCTCTCCGAAAGCCTGCCGAGAATCAGCCCCACCTGCAAGGTGAAGGCCGATCTGCCTTCCGTCGGCTGGTATCCGGTCAGCTCGGTGATCTTCTTGAGCCGGTAGCGGACGGTGTTGGGGTGGACGAACAGCAGCCGGGCCGTGGCCTCCAACGAGGTGCCCTGCTCCAGGTACGTGGCCAGCGTATCGAGAAGCGGCGTGCCGGCGAGCGGCAGGAACACGTTCTCGATGAGCTGCTCCCTGGCGTCGTCGTCGCCGTCGAGCGCCCGTTCGGCGAGCAGGTCCTCGGCGTGCACCGGGCGGGGCGCGTCGGGCCAGCCGGACGACGCCTTCAGTCCGGCCAGCGCCGCCTTGGCCGATCTGGCGGCGGCGTGCAGGTCGGGCACCTCCGGGCCGATGACGATCGGGCCCTCCCCGAAGCGGGCCACGACCTGCTTGGCCGCGGCGTCCACGCTGTTGGCGCCGCCCACGATCACGATCAGCCGGTCGGCCTGCACTCCGGCGAGCAGGTCCATGCCGATGCGGCGGCCCTTCTCGCGCAGCCCGTCGATCACCGCGCGCGGGTCGTCCTCGGGGGCGCGGCCCGCGATCACGACGACGGGGGAGGAGGTCCAGCCCAGCGCGGCGGCCCAGGAGTGCAGCCCGTCGTCGACCTCGCCGCGCACCAGCGCGTCGACGATCAGCGCCTCCAGCCGGGCGTCCCACGCGCCCCTGGCCTCGGCCTCGCGGGCGTAGACGTGGGCGGCGGCGAAGGCCACGTCGCGGGTGTAGCGGAGCATGGCCTGTTCGAGCTGGTCCTCGCCGCCCGGCGCGGCCAGTTCGTCGGTCTGCGCCTCGACCACCTCCACGACGATCCTGACGATGTCGACGGTCTGCTGGAGCGAGATCGACCGCTTCAGCTCGCGTGGCGCGGTGCCGAAGAACTCGATGCTGGGCGTGGGCCGGTTCTCGCCCGCGTGCTGGAACCACTCCACGAACGCGGCGATGCCGGCCTGCGCCACCAGGCCCACCCAGGAGCGGTCCTCGGCGCTGAGGGCGCGGAACCACGACAGTTGATCGTCCATGCGCGCCATGGCCGCGGTGCCGAGCGAGCCCATGGCCCGCTCCAGCCTGCGCGTGGTGTCCTCCCGGGTCCGGTCTGTCACGTCTCCTAGAGTGCCAGGTCGGATCAGATGACCGCGACCGCGGTGATGAGCCCGATGGCCACGTGGGTGACGGCGAGCAGCCGGGCGCCCGGCTGCAGCTCGGGCTCCTTGACCAGGTCGCGTACCGAGATGCCGACCAGCTTGTCGAAGATGAGCATGGCCACGGTCTGCACCACGATGCCCACCAGCCCGAAGACGGCGGTCCCGGCCAGGCCCTCGGTGAGCCGGCCGCCCGACGACCAGATGGAGGCCGCGACGATCAGGCCCACCGCGGCCAGCGCCGAGGTGGCCAGCAGCGTGGCGTTGGGGTTGCGCTCGGTGCGGATGACCGAGCTCAGCTTGCCGGGCGTGGCGAGGTCGATCACGTAGAAGCCGACGATCAGCAGCACGACGCCCACGGCGGCGTAGGCGGCGATGGCGCCCGCGCCGCGGGCGAGGGTCTCCAGCAGGGTCATGGGTGCTCGATTCGGTGAGGTACGAAGGAAGAGGTGTCGTCGGTGATCAGGCCTGTAGTCTCCCTGATACCCAATCCGGCGGCCTCGTCGGCGATCACCCAGGCGCCGAGCACCGGCCGCTCGCCTTCGAAGTCGGGCAGGGCGTCGAACCCCTGGAAGACGTAGCCCTCCTGACCGTAGGAGCCGGGCGTCTCCTGGGTGCCGTCCGGCGTGACGATGCGCATCGACGCGCCCTCCCTGCCCAGGAGCGGCTTGGCGATGTAGGAGTCCAGGTCGCGGGGGCCGTCGAGGTAGGCGGGCAGCAGATTGGGATGGCCCGGATAGAGCTCCCACAGGACGGCCAGCAGCGCCTTGTTCGACAGCAGCGTCTTCCACAGCGGCTCGATCCAGGTCGCGTGCCGTACGGCGTGCCGTCCGAACGGGTCGGCCAGCATCCACTCCCACGGGTAGAGCTTGAACGCCGAGCGGATCATCCGCTCCTCGACGTCGACGAAGCGGCGGTTGAGCTCGTCCCAGCCGATGTCCTCCATGGCGACGGCGACCGTGCTCAGCCCGGCCTGCTCGGCGGTCTCCTGGAGGTAGGCCAGGGTCATCGCCTCCTCGCCGGTCTCGTCCATGTTCGTCCAGGCGAAGTGGATCGGCCCCGTGGGCAGGGTCAGCTCGCGCCAGCGGTCGATGAGCCGTTCGTGGATGGAGTTCCACTGGTCGCCGTCGGGATGGACGTCCTTGAGCCAGAACCACTGCGCCACCGACGACTCGACGAGCGAGGTGGGCGTGTCGGCGTTGTACTCCAGCAGCTTGGCCGGGCCCGTGCCGTCGTAGCGCAGGTCGAAGCGGGCGTACAGGTGCGGATCGCGCCGTTCCCAGGAGCGCGCCACGTCCCCCTCCGCCCAGGAGGGGATGGCGAAGTCGGCGTAGCGCCCGGTCGAGACGACGTGCTCCACGGCGCGCAGACACATCCCGTGCAGCTCCTCGACCTGCTCCTCCAGCTCCTCCACCTCCTCCAGGGAGAAGACGTAGTGGATGGACTCGTCCCAGTAGGGCCGGGTGAGTCCTTCCGGGTGGGCGGCTCGGTGGTAGGCCAGGCCCTGGCTCTCGATCGTCTTCTCCCAGCCGTCCCTGGGAGTGCCGTGTTCGCGCCGCACCGTCAGCCGCCGCCGCTCCAGTGGCTGCCGAAGCCGCCACGCTGGATGGAGCGGCCGTTGCGGCTGGAGATGTTCACGTCGGAGGGGCGGTAGCTGGTGCCGGCGCGCACGCGCGTGCCGGTCCTGGTGCCGCCGTAGTACCAGTGGTACGCGCCGCGCGAACCCCCGTAGAAGTGGGTCGAGCCGTTGTCGTCATCGTCGCAGAGGGACTCGTCGACGATCTCGTACGAGCCGTCGCTCAGCTGGTTGTTCATGTCGACGCAGTCGGCGGTCACGTCGTCGTCGTTCTGGGCCGAGCAGTAGCCCACCAAGAGGACGGACACGACGCCGAGGACGGACAGGGTGATCACCTTCGACGCCTTCGACCGCTTGGGGGCCTCCGGCGGGGGAGGCGGCACGGGCGGCGAGTATCCCATCAAGCTCCTGCTTTCATTGGCCGAACAGCCTATAGGCGCAGCTCTCGCGGGTTCAATGTCTACAAGGGACAGCTTGTATTTGGCTTGGGTACGTATCTACGCATGACACCGGTCGAGGCGCTGCGCGAGATCGCCTTCCTGCTCGAACGGGCCGGCGAGCCCACCTACCGCGTACGCGCCTTCCGCAACGCCGCCGCCGTCGTCTCCGACCTGCCCCACGACGAGCTGGTACGGCTGGCCCGGGTGGGCGGCCTGACCGAGCTGCCGGGCATCGGCAAGGTCACCGCACTGGCGATCACCGAGGCGCTGGACGGCGAGGTGCCCACGTACCTGCGCCGGATGCGCGCCACCGAGGGCGCCGACCTCGACGACGAGACCGCCTCGCTCAGGGCGGCGCTCAAGGGCGACCTGCACAGCCACTCGGACTGGTCCGACGGCGGCTCGCCGATCGAGGAGATGGCCGAGGCGGCCAAGGCGCTCGGCCACGAGTACTGGGCGCTGACCGACCATTCGCCCCGCCTGACCGTGGCCGGCGGACTGTCGGCCGAGCGGCTCAGGAAGCAGCTCGACCAGGTAGAACGGCTCAACGAGCGGCTCGCGCCGTTCAGGATCCTGACCGGCGTCGAGGTCGACATCAACCTCGACGGCACGCTCGACCAGGAGCCCGAGCTGCTGGAGCGGCTCGACGTCGTGGTGGCCAGCGTGCACTCCAAGCTGCGGATGAGCGGCCATGAGATGACCCGGCGGATGGTGACGGCGATCGCGAACCCGCACGTGGACGTGCTCGGCCACTGCACGGGACGGGTCGTGCAGGCGGGCGGCCGGCGGGGGCGGGTCCGGCCGGAGTCGGACTTCGACGCCGAACTGGTCTTCGAGGCGTGCCGGCGGTTCGGGGTCGCGGTCGAGATCAACTCGCGGCCCGACCGGCTCGACCCGCCGAAACGGCTGCTGCGGCTGGCCTACGAGATGGGCTGCGACTTCGCGATCGACTCCGACGCGCACGCGCCCGGCCAGCTCGACTGGCAGCGCCACGGCTGCGAGCGCGCCGCCCGGTGCGGCATCGAGGCGGCGCGGATCGTCAACACCTGGCCGCTCGCCGATCTGCTGGCGCGTCAGGCCTGAATTCTGTCGGCGCGTCACGCTTGAATCGGGATCGCCTGCCTGGTAGGGGCTTTGGGGGCGCGATTGTCGGTGGCGCGGCGTAACGTCACGGGTGTGAACCGTACCGACCGGCTGTACGCGCTCGTCGAGGACCTGCGCGCGATCTCGCCACGCTGCCGTTCCGCCCGGGAGCTCGCCAAGCGGTTCGAGGTCAGTGCGCGCACGATCGAGCGCGACATCACCGCGCTGCAGGAGTCAGGGGTGCCGATCTACGCCGAGCCGGGGCGCAAGGGCGGCTACGCGATCGACAAGAAGATGTCGCTGCCCCCGCTCAACTTCACCCCCGCCGAGGCGGTCGCCATCGCGGTGGCGCTGAGCCGGGCGGGCGACCAGCCCTTCGGCAGGCAGGCGCGCAGCGCGCTGCGCAAGGTGGTCGCGGCCATGCCGGGGCCGGAGGGCGAGCTGGCCAGGGAGCTGGCGCGACGGGTGCAGATGGTCGCCGAGCCCCCCGAGCCGGGTGCCGAGATCCAGCCGCTGGGCGGCGAGGGCATCTCCCGGGCGATCGAGGAGGCCCTGCTGCGCCGCCGCGTGCTCAGGCTCGACTATGCCGACGCGAAGGGCGCGCTGACCTCGCGCGACGTCGAGCCGGGGGTGTTCCTGGGCGGTCGCGGTGGTTTCTGGTATCTCGTGGCGTGGTGCCGCCTGCGCGATGACGTGCGGGTCTTCCGGCTCGACCGGATCGCCGCGGCCTCGGTCACCGCCGAGCGCTGCCCCGACCGGCCGCTCGAAGGGTTCGCCCCCGATGTTCCGGAGATGATCGTGCACGGCACGATGCTCGATTAATCAATCGAAAACACCGACATAGGGTTGTCGCCTGGCCGTTAGATCGTTGTCTTGTTCGAGAAACAAGGGAGACGACTATGGACAACACGGTTACCTGGTTCGAGGTCGCGACCGACGACCCCGAAGGTGCCCAGCAGTTTTACGGCGGCTTGTTCGGTTGGACGTTCGCTGCTTCCGAGGGCGGCCCGATCGACTACCGGATGATCGGCTATCCCGGTGGTGAGCAGCCCGGTGGTGGCCTCTACAACACCAAGGGCGAGGTCCCCGGCCACGCGATCTTCCACGTGCAGGTGGCCGACGTGGAGCAGAAGTGCCTTGAGACCGAGTCGCTCGGCGGCAAGGTCGTCACGAAGGTCATCGACGACGGCGCGGGCACCGACTTCGCCTACCTTCAGGACAGCTCGGGCAACCTCTTCGGGATCTTCCACCGCAGGTGACCCGGCCGAGCGTGCACCCAGGAAGGCACCTTCCCCGCTGACCGGGCACGCGCGCGAGCCGCTCAGGCGAGCGGTCACCCGCCCTGGACCCGCTGCCGACCGCCGAGTGGCGGCGTGTCCAGGGCCTCACCGTGTCATAGCGAGGCGGCCGTCAGCCAGCGGTCCAGGAGGGCGCGGTCGCCGTGGACGGTCAGCCCGTCGGGGGAGCGCCTGCCGTACAACATGAGCAGCAGGTCGCTCACCGGGGCTTGGACGGCGACGTCGCCCTTCGCGTGGCCCCGCGCCCAGGTGATCCGGCCCGCCGGGCCCTGGGTGAGGGTCCATTCGCCGTCGGCGTCGCCGGCGTGGAGGTGGATCGTGGCCCCCTCCGCGCCGAGCTCCGCCAGCCGCTTGGTGACCCAGGAGGCGTGCGGCAGGGAGTCCAGCAACTCCTCGATCCCGTCGATCGCGACCGGCGCGGCGACGACGGGCGCCAGGCCGGCCGCGAGCTCGGCGTCACAGCGGTGGACGACCAGCTCGAACAGCATCCGCCGGGCCCACCAGCCCGCGCGCCGGTCGCCGCCCCAGGTCCAGACCGGCGTGTCCGGGTCCGTCGCGCGCAGCGTGGCGACCAGCTCCCGCGCGCCCGCCACCAGCCAGGCGGGATCGCCGCGCTCTCCCTCGGCCAGGCCGTTGGGCACCTGACGGGGCCAGATCGGCTCCTGCCGCCGCGTCTCCACGATGTGCACCACCCACCGGTGCAGGGAGCCGACGTGCGTGATCAGGTCCGCCAGGGTCCAGCCGGGGCAGGGCGGCACCGGAGTAGCGGGATCGGCGCCGCTGGTCAGCTCGGCCAGCCGGGCGGTCTCGCTCTCCACCTGCGGGCGATAGTCCGTCACACGACCGAGCCTAGGTCAGACCGCCTTGCAGGAGGCGCCCTTCTCGGGCACCTTTCCGGCCAGCAGGTAGGAGTCGACGAACCGCTTGACGCACTTGTTGCCCGACAGGTACGAGCCGTGCCCCTCGCCCTCGTACGTGACCAGCGTGGCCGTCTTGAGCTGCGCGGTCAGCTTGGGCGCCCACTCGTACGGCGTGGCCGGGTCGCCCTTGCCGCCCACCACCACGATCGGCCCCGAGCCCGTCGCGTCGACGTGCCTGGCCTCGTCGCTGCCCTTGACCGGCCAGACGCTGCACAGCCCGCCCGCGCCCTCGCTGCCGAACAGCGGCGACAGCTTCACGGCCGCGTCCTCGGTGCGCCGCAGCGTGGCCTCGTCGGGCCGTTCGGCGGTGTCGGCGCAGGTGATCGCCGGGAAGCTGGTCATCTGCGTGGAGTACGCGCCGTTCGGCGACCTGCCGCTGTAGGAGTCGGCCAGGTAGAGCAGCGCCTGCCCCTGGCCCTTGAGCGCCGCGCCGAGCGCGTTGCCCAGGAACGGCCAGGCGAACTGTGAGTAGAGGGCGGCGGCGACGCCGGTGGAGGCCAGACCCTGGGTGAGGTCCCGATCGCCGACCTTGATCGGCTTGGCGGCGAGCCGGTTCATCAGCTGATCGACGTTCGCGCTGGCCGTCGCCACGTCGTTGCCGACCTCACAGCTGCCGCCCTTGACGCAGTCCTTCAGGAAGCTCTCGTACGCCTGCTGGAAGCCGCGGGTCTGGGCCAGCGTGCGCTGCTCGAAGGTGACCGTGGGGTCGAGCGGGGCGTCGAGCACCGTACGGCCGACCTTCTTGGGGAACTCGGTGGCGTAGACCCCGCCGAGCTGCGTGCCGTACGACATGCCGAAGTAGTTGAGCTTCGCGTCGCCCACCGCGGCGCGCAGCCGGTCCATGTCGCGGGCGGTGTTGACCGTGCCGACGTACGGCAGGATCTTGCCGGAGTTCTTCTCGCAGAGGTCGGCGAACTTCTTGTTGGCCGCGTCGCCCTCCTCGCGGGTCTGCTCGGTGTCGGGCAGCGTGTCGAGGGCCATGAACTCATCCATTTCCTTGCCATCGCCGCACCGCACCCCCGAGCTCCGCTCGACGCCGCGCGGGTCGAAGCTGACCAGGTCATAGCGGGTACGCAGGCTGGTCAGCGACTTGGCGGCCTGGTCGAGCGTGTCGACGCCGGAGCCGCCCGGACCGCCGAAGTTGAACACCAGTGAGCCCAGCCGCTTGCTCTGGTCGGTGGCGGGGAGCTTGATGAGCGCGATCTCGATCTTGTCGCCATCGGGGTCTGCGTAGTCGAGGGGCACGGCCAGTTTCCCGCAACGCACGGAGGTGTCCTGCCTGGCCGGCTTCTGTCCGTTGGGCCGCTTGATGTCCGTGCACGGCCCCCAGGCGATCTGCTGGGCGGCGCCGACATCCCCGTCGACGGCCGGTTTCGCCGGTGCGCTCATGCAGGCGGCCGCCGTTGTGGCAAGCGTGACAGCGGCTAGGACGCGTCGCATTTCCATCTCCCCCTCGGACTCTCAGGGGGAAGTTTTCCCCACAATACGCGAGTCCGTACCAACGGAGCGAGGTGGCACGTAACCCCTCCCCAGCGTGTCGGCCCGAAAGGGCGACGCCCTCGCGGAAGATCTTCCGCGAGGGCGTCGTCGTCCGTCGTGGCGTGCTCAGACGCCCATCGACTGGGTGTCGTTGCTCTCCGCGCCACCGGCCTCGGTCACGCCGTTCTTGAGGTGGTAGCGGGCGATCGCCTCGCGCAGCACCTCGCCGTCGAGCTCGCCACGCTTGACCAGGCTGGTCAGCACGGCCAGCGTGATCGAGGCGGCGTCGACGTGGAAGTGGCGGCGCAGTGCGGACCGGGTGTCGGACAGGCCGAACCCGTCGGTGCCCAGCGAGGACCAGTCACCCGGCACCCACTGCGCGATCTGGTCCTGCACGGCCTTCATGTAGTCGCTGACGCCCACGAACGGGCCGCTGGCCTGCGAGAGGGCCTGGGTGACGTACGGGACGCGCGGCTCGGCGTCCGGGTTGAGCAGGTTGTGCTCCTCGCACTCCAGGGCGTCGCGGCGCAGCTCGGTCCAGGAGGTCGCCGACCACACGTCGGCCGACACGCCCCATTCCTCGGCCAGCAGCCGCTGGGCCTCGACGGCCCACGGCCCCGCTACGCCCGACGACAGGATGTTGGCCTTCGGCCCCTGCGTCTGAGGCGCCTCGGCGAACCGGTAGAGGCCCTTGAGCAGGCCCTGCACGTCGAGGTCCGCGGGCTGCGGAGGCTGCGTGTAGGGCTCGTTGTAGATCGTCAGATAGTAGAAGACGTTCTCCTGCTCCTCGCCGTACATCCGGCGCAGGCCGTCCTTGACGATGTGCGCGACCTCGAAGGCCCACGACGGGTCGTAGGAGACCGCGGCCGGGTTCGTCGAGGCGATCAGCGGGGTGTGGCCGTCCTCGTGCTGCAGGCCCTCGCCGTTGAGCGTGGTGCGGCCGGCCGTCGCGCCGAGCAGGAAGCCGCGGCCCATCTGGTCGGCCATCTGCCACATCTGGTCGCCGGTGCGCTGCCAGCCGAACATCGAGTAGAAGATGTAGATCGGGATCATGTGCTCGCCGTGCGTGGCGTAGGCCGTGCCCGCCGCGATCGCCGAGGCCATCGAGCCCGACTCGGTGATGCCCTCGTGCAGGATCTGGCCCTGGGTGTGCTCCTTGTACGACAGCAGCAGCTCCCGGTCGACGGCCTCGTACGTCTGGCCGTGCGGAGAGTAGATCTTCGCCGTCGGGAACATCGCGTCGAGGCCGAACGTACGGGCCTCGTCGGGGATGATCGGCACGAACCGGTGGCCGATCTCCTTGTCGCGCATCAGGTCCTTCAGCAGGCGGACGAAGGCCATCGTGGTGGCCACCTGCTGCTTGCCCGATCCCTTGCCGAACTGCTCGTAGACGTTGTCAGCGGGCAGCTTGACCGGCTTGGCGCGCGTGACGCGCTTGGGCAGCATGCCGCCCATGGCCGCGCGCCGCTCCTTCATGTACTCGATCTCGGGGTCGTTGTCGCCCGGGTGGAAGTACGGGGGCAGCTCGCCTTCGAGCGCGGAGTCGGGGATCGGCAGGTAGAGCCGGTCGCGGAACTCCTTCAGCTCGGCCTTGGTGAGCTTCTTCATCTGGTGGGTGGCGTTGCGCGCCTCGAAGTCCTTGCCGAGCGTCCAGCCCTTGATGGTCTGGGCCAGGATCACCGTCGGCTGGCCGACGTGCTCGCGGGCCGCCTTGAACGCCGCGTAGACCTTGCGGTAGTCGTGGCCGCCGCGCGACAGCTTGCGGATGTCGTCGTCGGACAGGTGCTCGACCATCTTGCGCAGGCGCGGGTCGCCGCCGAAGAAGTTGTCGCGGATGTAGCCGCCGGACTCCACGGAGTAGGTCTGGAACTGGCCGTCGGGCGTGGTGTTCATCTGGTTGACCAGCACGCCGTCGACGTCGGCCGCCAGCAGCGGGTCCCAGTCGCGGCCCCAGACGACCTTGATGACGTTCCAGCCGGCGCCGCGGAAGTAGGACTCCAGCTCCTGGATGATCTTGCCGTTGCCGCGTACCGGGCCGTCGAGCCGCTGCAGGTTGCAGTTGATGACGAACGTGAGGTTGTCGAGCTCCTCGCGGGCCGCCAGGCCGATCGCGCCGAGCGACTCGGGCTCGTCCATCTCGCCGTCGCCCAGGAACGCCCACACGTGGCTGCGGCTGGTGTCCTTGAGCTGGCGGTTGAGCAGGTAGCGGTTGAACCGCGCCTGGTAGATCGCCCCGATCGGCCCCAGGCCCATCGAGACGGTCGGGAACTCCCAGAAATCGGGCATGAGCCGCGGGTGCGGGTAGGAGGGCAGGCCGTGGAAGCCGTGCGACAGCTCCTGCCGGAACGCGTCGAGCTGCGCCTCGTTGAGGCGGCCCTCCAGGTAGGCGCGGGCGTAGATGCCCGGCGCGGCGTGGCCCTGGAAGAAGACCTGGTCGCCCGACTCGCCGTGGTCCTTGCCGCGGAAGAAGTGGTTGAAGCCCACCTCGTACAGGGACGCGGCCGAGGCGTAGGTGGCTATGTGGCCGCCGACATTGGTGCGCGCGTTGGCGCGGGACACCATGATCGCGGCGTTCCAGCGGATGTAGGCGCGGATCCGCCGCTCGACGTGCTCGTCGCCGGGGAACCAGGGCTCGCGCTCCGGCGGGATCGTGTTGATGTAGTCGGTGCTGCGCAGGCCCGGCACGCCGACCTGGTGCTCACGAGCCCGCTCCAGCATGCGGAGCATGAGGTAGCGGGCCCTGCTGCGGCCCTCCGTCTTGACCACATTGTCGAGGGACTCGAGCCACTCGTTGGTCTCACTGGGGTCGACATCAGGTAGTTGGCTGGGTAGGCCATCGCTGATGATCGAAAATCGCTGGCGTCCGGAAGCCACTGGGTCTCGCCTTCCGAGGATGACTGATGTCTGGTCTGGGTCGCCTTCCATCCTGGTCGCTTGCCGTAGAAAGTGCATCTCTACTGGCGGGTAACCAGGGTGTCCCTGCTGGCAGGGTCACGATTGGTGGCCTAGACCACCGATGGTAGGACGAATCCCGGGCCAAGGTTACAGGGGGCGGCCAATTTAACAAGTACGGAAAAGCTACGAAATTTCACCATGCAGGTCCTGAGAGTGTCCCCGGAGGGGGATGGCGTCACTCGCGCGGGCGCGATCGGGCGGGGGCGCGAGGACGCACTGTAACGGTTCGGTCATGATTCTCCCTCCGCCTTCAGAGGGAGGCGGATATGCCTCTTTCCGTACGGGCGTCCGCGTACGAGTCTGGAGGTATGAACGCGACGATAGGCGATCGGCTTCTGGTGCACGGCAACACCGTCGGTGAGCGGGACCGCAACGGGGTCATCATCGAGGTCAAGGGATCCGACGGCGGGCCCCCGTACATTGTGCGGTTCGACGATGGGCACACGGGCCTGGTGTTTCCCGGCCCCGATGCGGTCGTCGTACCTAAGTAGGATTCGTGTGTGAGATCTCAGATCATCTCCGTGGCCACGGGCTCGCGGGAGACGGTGCACGACATCACCTCGGAATGCGCGGACTTCGTGCGGGCTCTGGGGGAAGACGGGCTGCTGCACGTCTTCGTCCCGCACGCGACCGCCGGGGTGGCACTGATCGAACTGGGGTCGGGCAGCGATGACGATCTCGTCGCCGCCCTGCGCGACCTGCTACCGGCCGACGACAGGTGGCGTCACGCCCACGGGTCGCCCGGTCATGGCAGGTCACACGTCATGCCCGCGCTCATCCCGCCGTACGCGACCATCCCCGTGCTCGGCGGGCGGCTGGCGCTGGGCACCTGGCAGTCCATCGCACTCGTCGACCTCAACGTCGACAACCCGCAACGCCAGGTACGCCTGTCGTTTTTGTCGGATTGATTCAGGCTGTCTGCGGCCGTACCCGTGGCGACCGTTGACGACTAAGGGTCACAGCGTGTGGACTGTCCCGAAGCGATAAACCGCATATGCGGGGCCACTCAAGCAGGAGGGATAAACGTGAGCGCGACCGCGGGTCAGGCGCAAAGTGAGCGCGGCCTGGCCGAACGGCTCGGCCTCAAGCCGGGTCAGGTGGTGCAGGAGATCGGTTGGGACGAGGACGTCGACGACGAGCTTCGCGACTCCATCGAGGACCTGACCGGTAACGAGTTGCTGGATGAGGAGACCGATGACGTCGTCGACGTGGTGCTGCTGTGGTGGCGCGACGGCGACGGGGACCTCTTCGACGTCCTCACCAACGCCATGCGAGCTCTCGCCGAAGCCGGCCAGATCTGGCTGCTGACTCCCAAGGCCGGGCGCGACGGCCATGTGGAGCCGAGCGACATCGGGGAGGATGCCGCTACCGCGGGTCTCTCGCAGACCAGCAGCATCTCCGCCGCGCCTGATTGGTCCGGGACCAGACTGGTCTCGCCGAAGGGCCGACGCTAGGGAGCCTGAGCGCCTGCCGTGCGGCAGGATGGCGTGTGTGAACGAACGTCCTGCCGAGGTCGGCGCCCTTGCTCCAGACTTCGAACTGCGGGACCAGCACGGCACTCCGGTGAAGCTGTCAGACTTCCGGGGGAGGAAGGTCGTGCTGGTCTTCTATCCGCTTGCCTTCAGCGGCGTATGCCATCAGGAGCTGTCGGCACTGCGTTATTTCCATGCCGACGCGCAGCTTCTCACCGTCTCGGTCGACTCCATGTTCACGCATCGTGCCTGGTCGGATCGGGAGGGTTACGAATTTCCGCTGCTCTCCGATTTCTGGCCACATGGACAGGTCGCGCGGGCGTACGGTGTGTTCGATGACGAGAAGGGGATTTCTCGTCGGGGGACCTTCATCATCGACGGCGCGGGCGTGATCCGGTGGTCGGTGGTCAATCCGGCCGGCCAAGCGCGTGACGTGGCCGACTACATCAAGGCACTCGCCGACATTTCTTAACGGAGGAAACGATGCCCTGCTACCGCTGCGGGGCCCGGCAGACGGACCCCGTCCGTGGCGCCAGCCCGTGGAAGCGGGGGGTTCGCCGTGAGACCCAGGTGCTCATCTGCCCGGACTGTCAACGGCTGCACGACCTCGACCTCGAGGCCTGCGCCACCTGCGGGTCCACGACGCTGATCTGCCGTCTGGGCGAGGTGGAGTGCAGAGCCTGCGGATCCGTACGGCAGGCACGCGCGGACGCGTTCGTGGGGTCGGAGGCGATGGCGGGTTCGGGCGCTCCGCCCGGACTGTCGGCCGAGGTCGAGGCGGCGCTGAACCGGGTGCTCGGCCGGGCCTGACCCGGGGTGATCGTCGCAGCTTTCCGGACATTTGCTGAGCTGCGCTATCGTCTGCTGCGTGTCTGCAATGAGTTCGTTCGTGGTGGCGCTCGACGTCGGTGGCACGTCCATGAAGGGCGGCCTGGTCAGCGAGTCCGGCGCGGTACTCCTGAGCGAGCGTTGCCCCACCCCACGCACCGAGGGCCCGGAAGCCGTCGTGGCCGCCATCCGGGAGTTCATCAGCCACCTGGCCGCCTCCGGCGACGGCATCCCGGCAGGCGTCGGCCTGGCCGTGCCGGGGCTGGTGTCCGAGGACACGGCCGTCTACGCGGCGAACCTCGGCTGGCGTGACGTACCGGCCTCCGACTTCACCTCCCTCGACGTGCCGGTCATGCTCGGTCACGACGTACGCACCGGCGGTCTGGCGGAAAGCGTCCTCGGCGCCGGCCGTGGCGTGCCCGACTTCCTCTTCCTGCCCATCGGCACGGGCATCGCCGGCGCCATGATCGTCCACGGTCAGCCGTACGGCGGCTCCTCCGGCTGGGGCGGCGAGATCGGCCACATCCCGGTCTTCCCGGACGGCGAGCAGTGCGCGTGCGGCCAGCTCGGCTGCCTGGAGACGTACGCGTCGGCGGCCTCGGTCGGCAGACGCTACAGCCTCCGCTCCGGCATCGAGGACGTCCGCGCCGAACAGGTCGTCTCCTCGGACGACCCCCTGGCCGTGGAGGTGTGGGACGAGGCGGTAGAGGCCCTCTCGCTGGCCCTGGCCACGTACACGCTGCTCCTGGACCCGTCCATGATCGTCCTGGGCGGCGGCCTGGCCGAGGCGGGCCCCGCCCTCTTCGACCCCGTCCGCACCCGCCTCGTCAAACGCCTCGCCTTCCGCGACGCCCCACCCCTCCTTCCCGCCGCCCTGGGCGTCGACGCCGGCATGCTGGGCGCGGCCTTGCTGGGGTGGCGAGCGGCGGGGCGGGAGGACCTGGGGCCCGGGTGGGTGATGGATGTGCGATCGGAGCCGTTGGTGTCGTAAGGTGTAGTGCCGATCAGGGGCGGTTAGCTCAGCGGTAGAGCACTCGCCTTACAAGCGAGGGGTCACTGGTTCGATACCAGTACCGCCCACCAGGTAAAACAGTCCTCATCCGTAGATCGCGGAAACGGGTTTGGGGACGAAATGGGGACGATCTTCGGAAACGATCTTCCTTGCTGGCTCCAGAAGCTCATCCAGAAGTGGCACCGGAGAACGCCCATCCCCGATCTTCGCCCGCTCCACGAGACTCTCCTCCCACAGTTTCTGTAGCCCGTCCGTGATCTGCTTGAGCATCGCGGGCGACGTGTGCGAGTACGTCCCGACGATCCCCGGCAACTCATGGCCGAGCCGTTCCTCCGTCGCCACCAGCGGAACGCCCAACTCATCCAGCCACACCTTGTGCCCGTGCCGCTCCCCATGCGGCGTCAGGCCGCGCTTGACCGGCAGCCACGACACCAGATGATGTTGCTCGATGTCGTAGCGCCAGAATCCGCGACGCCGCGGCGGAGCGAACTCCACCCCCGCCTCGGCCGCCGGCCACGACCGGCGCACCACGCCCGGCCACGGCGCGTCCGCCACATCAGCGAGCACCGGGTAGCCCGGCCGATCCTCCGACCCCGGATGCCAGCCATCCGCCGCCGGCCGGAAGCGGCGCCGCGCGTAGTTCGAGCGCCTCTCGTGCCCGCCGTCCTCCGTCAGGAACATGTACCGGCCGCCACCGCAGCCCCGCGGCCCCGAGCAATTGCACTGGCCTGAGCCGCCCTGCATCTGCCGCGAGAGCAGATCCGACAGGAAAGGCGGGATGACGATGGACCGGTTCGAGTCGTCCTTCGGCGGCTTCTTCCTCCACTGGCCATTGTGCTCGTACACCTGCCACTCGACCTGGATGGACGACAGCAGGAAGTATCGGCATTGCAGGCCCCACAACTCGGCCCACCGCATGCCGGTGTAGGCGAGCGTGAGCGCGTGGATGAGTTCGTCCGGGCGCCCTGACAGGAGCGAGAGCCGCTCGCCAAGGAGGAGGACTTCGAGCGGCGTCGCCCACACGCGCTTCGCGCCGCGCGTCTTCGTTCGGCCGCTCTTCTTGCCGCGGTTGCGCTGCCGGACTGCGGGGTTGGCCTTAAGCAGGCCAGCCCCGACCGCGTCCGACAGCATCGTGTGCAGCAGCGTCCTGGCTGACGCCGCAGACGAGACGCTCCAATGCCGGTGAAGACTCAACTCCCACGCATTGATCGCCAGAGCATCCAGCAGCCGGAGAGGGAGATTGCCGAGGTCTGGCCCAATGTGCACCTGGATGTGCCACCGGTACCCGGAGATCGTCGTCTCCTCCAGGTGTTGGGCGGGCAGCCAGCGGCGCATCCACTCGCCGAGCGTGATGTCGCCCGACTTGGGGTCGCGCCACATGTCGCGCCGAATGTCGGCTTCCTGCGCTTCGGCATACTTCAGGGCCGCGGTCTTGGTGGTGAAACGGCGACCGTCGTCGCCGCGGATCGCGTTGCCCTTGCTGCCGTCGGCTTGGATGAAGCGTGCACGCCAGAACTCGCCCCGTTTTTCGGCGGATGCCATGGGGACCTCCATGAGGGTCGTTGGGGGTCGCTGGTTCCACGCTAGCCGAACACGCAAATATCCAGCACGGGATCGACGCCCACTTCGATCCTGCACTCCCTCTGCGGCGTGGCCGGCTCGGCTGCCTGCTCCGCGTTCGCGGACGGCTGAGCCGACTCCTGCGTCCTTGGCGGTGATGTCGTGGACGGAGGCGCGGCGGCAGTCGACGGCAGTTCGTCTTGCGCTGTGGGGCTGGACGTCGGCTCCGGCCTTCGGGTCCTCGTCCGCGTCGTCGGCTCCTCGGCCGGTTCCCGGGTGGGTTTGCTCGTCGGGCTGGGCTGGCCGAGCTCAGTGGGACTCTCTGACGCCTGCGTCTTCCTTGGCCTTGCGGGAAGCACCGGAGGCGATGACGTCTTGAGCGCGGGGGCGACCGTCACTAGTTCACGTTCGGGTGTCACGGTGAAGGTGGCCTGCGGCAGCGTGGCTGTGGCCACGATCGTGACAGTTGCCGGTGCCGGCCGAGCAGCTGGTGTGCCGAAGCCGTCCAGCACTGCGTTCGCGCCAACAACGCCGACCGAACCCGCAGCGACGGCGGAGATCGCCGCCCCCGCGATCTGGTGCTCGCGTCCCCACTGGATGACTCGTTCGGCCAGCCATCCGAGTGCTGCCCACACGTACAGGTCCGGGCGGAAGAGACTGAATGTGGCGCGGGGATTCTTGTCGGCGGCGTTGAGGATGACGAGTGGAGGCCGCCCTTCTCCTTGCGGCAGGGCGATGGCGGCGATCTCTGGCGGCAGGTTGCCGTGGCTCGGGATGGGCTCGATGTTGTGCCGGCCCATCATGCGGTGCCCTCGCGGACGAGGTTGCAGATGTAGCCCCATAAATAGGCTTCCCTCTGCGGGTCGGCCTTGCCTTGAGGGACGAGCATCACGGGCACCGTCTTACCGTCTATGACGACTCGGACCGTTCGCCGTCGCGCCCTTGCGGGTCGACGGAGTCCCTCGACAAAGTTGCGAGGAGGGGCGGCAGGGTCGTCGAGCTGCTCGGCGATGTGATCGACGCAGTTGAGCAGGGCGCGCATGTTCGCGCGGTCCCTCCAGGTTGTCTTCGAGAGCCGAACGGCGTTGTTGATCAGACTGTGGGGGGTTTCGGCCTCGTTCCCGTTGCCGTCGTCGTGGTTGTGTGCGCTGCTGGTGGTTCGGGACATCACGTCCAGCCGCCTCCTGAGGGTGGGCCGGTTGTTTCGTTCCCTTGTGCGTGGGTCTGCCGGGGTTCTCATATCACGCCTGTATTCGGATTCGGTCTAGCCCCTAATTGGCCATGTGACCGTTCTGTTACACAGTGTGTCCGATTGGCGTCATTTATCCGCGTAGTGAGCGTTCACGCGCCCTTGCGTCGCGACCCGTTCTCCTGCTGATCGCGCTGCATCTCCTCGATGCGCCGCGCCTGATCGTCGAGCTTGCGCCCCTGATCGTCAAGCTTGCGCCCCTGCTCGTCGAACTTGTCGGCCAGCTCTGCCAGCCGATCGTTTGCGGCTTGCAACAGCTTCACCAGGTCGGCCGTGATGGGCGAGTCCGGCTCATCGTCGATCGGCTCGTATGTGGCTGGTCTGCCTGCGCGCTGTGCCGATTCGCCGTCTGGCGCCGGCTCAAGTGCGCCACCGGCGAGGCTCCTCCGGATGGAGCCGTCGGCTAGCCGGTAGGCCGCCTCAACCAAGGCGAACGACTCATCGGTGAAGTTGGTGCGCGTGTCGGGTGCGCCCTCGATGTCCTGGACGAGCTTGTAATGCAAGCCAGTCTCAGCACAGAACGTGGTGCGGTTCTTGTAGCGCGAATCGACCCGGGCTCGCCGGGATCTCAAGGAGCGGCTCAAACGCTCCCACGCCTCTGCCGGGTACTCGCTCACGGCTCAACTCCGAACATCGACGACTCACTCCGAATTTTGCTGGAGATCGTAGGAGATCGTCAAGTCGGAAGGTGGCCTTGGGGTGGAGCTGCTCGGGAGATCGCTGAGGTCAAAGGGGCGAAACAGGCGAAGATCTCTAGTCAAGTTCATCTGACTCTATTTGACTACAGATAGCTCTTGACTGTGACTCTGATCATCTCCAATAATCTCTACATGGCTCCAATCGCGACTGTCTCGCAGCACGGACCCGCTATCCGGGCCCTCCGAATCAAGGACGGCCTCACCGTCAATGGACTAGCTGAACTGGTCGGATGCGCCCAGTCGGTCATCTCTCACCTAGAGATGGAGCAGAAGCAGCCGTCCGAACAGATGCTTAACCGCATCGCCCGAGCGCTCCACGTTCCGGTCGCTGCCATCAGCCGCGCACCACTCGCCGATATCGGCGAGGTGTACGAGGAGGCTGACGCGCCCCAACAGAGGTCGGCGTGATGTTGGAACGTACCTTCACCTTTAAGCAGGCGGCCGAACACCTACAGGTCGTCTCCGTCTACTGGCTGAAGCAGCAGGTCCGCGCCGGAAACATCGAGTGCACCCCTCTGGGCCGGAAGCGCGTTTTCACCGAATCGCAGCTCGCCAAGATCGCCACGGATGGCGTCGAGCTGCCCGGCCAGCGCCCGCGCAAGAAGCGGGCCAACAAGCAGGCAACCGCGAAGCCTCGGGCACCGCGCCCGGCCCCCGCTGTCTCTGACGCCCCGCTTGAACTCGTGTTCGATCGCAGCCGCAGCCGCAACTTCCGGAAGAGCGGCACGGCATGACAGCCCTGGAGCGCTTCTCCGCCGCCTACGCGATCACCGGCCTGTCTATGCGTGTGTCGCTGCTGGCCGAGATCGACCGCCGCGACGACGAGATGACCCCCGTCCCTCCGTACGTAGGAGCTCACCGTGTCGCCTGACCAGAGGCTCGACGCCTACCACACGCAGACCGGCAGCCACGAAGACCGCCTGACATGACTTTGCCCCGGCCATGCGACGGCCGGGGCGGCGGGAGGACATCCCGCGCACAACTTATCCCCTCGACGCGAAGGACAAGCCCGAAGTGAGCACCGCGACAGCGTTCAACCTGCGAGCCATCGTCCGCGACGTGCTGGCCACCAGCGCCCTTACCGACCCTGGCGCGCTGGCCAAAGAGGTATCGAAGCGCGTCCCGGATGACCATCTTCGCGAGGCGTTCGACGAGATGATCCGCACCTACGTGCAGAAGATCGTCACCGGGAACAGGACGCTGATTCTTCCGCCCGCAGCTTTCCACGAGGTGCCGACACCCGGCGGCAAGGTTCGACCGGTCGGCCGGTCAAAGAAGGTCGCGGAGATCCGCGAGGCGTGGCGTGTGGTGCTTCGCGAGCGGATCAACATCGGCCCGGCCGCTGAGGATTGGAAGGTTCTCGCCGACTGCGACACCGAAGATCTCCTGTTCGCTGAGACGGCGCGGCGAGACCTCGCTGCCCGGAACCTCGCGAACGCCGACCAGTTGAAGGGGCTGCGGGACCTGCTCGCCGAGCACGGCAAGCAGCACGTCCGCGACCTCCCCGATTCAGTGCTTGCCGCCTACTTCGGTGGTGGCAAGTGAGCACCCCACAGACTTCCGCCCCAGCTAGCGGGATCACGACGCCCAGGGAGTTCTCGTTGGGGCGGAACAGCATTTCCCGGTCGACCCCAGATCTGTCGACGCCCGTCGCTGAAGCGTTGGCCGGGTCAGGCTCCCTCGACGGCCAGGCCCCCGCCGACACCCAAGACGCGAGCGCTGTCGAGGGCAACTCTTCCCCGCAGGCCATATCTGATCCGGATCCCACATGGTCCGCGCCTGCGGGGACCTCATCTACGGCAGCGGCCAAAAGGAGCGCGTCTCCCAATGACTCCTCGCTGCTGCCGTTCAAGGCCAGCCAGGCCGCCCCAAACTGCTCCGACGCCCATCGTGAGTGCGGTGGCCTGGCTGAAGACCTCCCCGGCGACCAGGGTGACCCCGATTCCCATTGTTCAAGCGTCGCCGGGGACTCAGCTCAGCCGACAGCCATAGATCTGCCACTTCCCAAAGCAGCCTCGCTGTCGGCTGCCAATTCCCCCCGGACGGCCAATACACGCTCGTCGGCCATACACGACACGCCGTCCGGGGATCAGCTTCCGCGAGAGGCCAGCGTAAGCTCGGCGCCCACATGGGCAACGCCTCTCGCGGATCAGACTCCGCCCCTGGCCATAGATCGTGCGCTCTCCAAAGCCGATTTGCCAGGGGTGGACGAAGCAGGGTCGTCGGTTCCGGCCGTACGCGAAGCGATGCCCATACGGCTACCGCCGGAACTGGCAGACCCGCTCCTCGCTCTCGCCGCCGATGTCCTCGACGACCTGGAGTCGGTGTGGATCGCCAACACCAACCGCCTCCGGCAGCTCACCCGCGACGTTGAAGACTCGGACGGGGAGGAGCGCGGCTTCGGCCTGACGCTCGACCACCCCGACGTCGCCCGCCTCGCCGCCCTCGTTGAGGCGCTGGACAAGGCGCAGCAGGACGCAACGAAGAACCTCACGAAGAGGCTCAAGTCCCACCCGCTCGCGCCGTGGCTGAAGGCCCAGAAGGGCGTCGGCGACAAGCAGGCCGCGCGCCTGCTCGCGTCGATCGGCGACCCGTACATGCGGCCCGAGATGCGGTTCGAGGACGGCACCGTCGAGCCTGCACGCCCCCGCCGCGTAAGTGAGCTGTGGGCGTACTGCGGCTACCACGTCATGAACTTCCCCGCTGGTCAGCTCACGACCGACACCCATCTGGTCAGCGCCAGCGGGGGTAAGACCGGCCACCTCGACCAGAGTAGAAGCGATACCCATGCGTCGGGCGTCGGGGTGGCCCCCAAGCGGGCTCGGGGCCAGCGCGCGAACTGGTCCAGCACGGCAAAGATGCGCGCCTACCTCATCGCCGAATCCACGATGAAGCAGCTCAAGCGCACCTGCCCGGCCGACGAGGAACGCGGTTACGCCACCCACACGGACGGGTGCGAGTGCTCCCGCTACCGCAAGGTCTACGACGCCGCCCGCGAGAAGTACGTGGATGCCATCCACCACGCGGAGTGCGTCCGCTGCGGCCCGAAGGGCAAGCCCGCCCCGGTCGGCTCCGACCTGTCGCGCAAGCACAAGCAGGCCCGCGCCCTCCGCATCGTCTCCAAGGAACTCCTGAAGGACCTGTGGCGCGAAGCGCGGCGCATCCACCTCGGAGAGGAGGAGACGACGTGACCGCTACCCAGCGCTTCAACCAGTCCGTGATCGCCGCTTGGCGCCTGTCCTGCATCGAGCGGAAGGTCATCGACACCCCACGGCCCGCTGCCTGACCAGTAAGTAGGCCCCCGCCGGAGTGCGCCGGACGAGGGCCTGACCACCAACCACAACCCTGATCAACAACATGAGGAAGGAAGTGGCTGGCTTGTCCACCACTATCTCATCTCCCGAACGAACCGGCGAGACAGTAGATCCCGCCGGAGTCTGCGCCGTCCTAAGACGTGCGGCCAACGCCCTGGAGAGGCTGCCTCACGCCCTGATAGGCCGTGTGGACCTGTACTTGGCCCTGCGACGGTCGGGCTCGTACGAGGTGGCGCAGGCCGCGTTGGAGTTGCTGGCCGCCCACCTGTGCGCCACTGGCGCCGATGACCTGTGGGTGCACCGCTGGAGCGTCCTGCGCAACCGCGAGGACGCAGTGGTTCTGATGCGCGACGCCGCTGACGCCGCCGAGCAGGCAGCGGCGGTGTCCCGGTGAACGCCAAGACGTGGGCGCCGGCCGACGGCGACACCGTTACCTGGAACGGCACAGACGGCACGTGGATTGTCCGTGGCTACGAGGACGACGACACCGTCTGGATCCACCGGCCGAATGTGCGCATGGTTCCGATGATCGGCCGCAACGGCGGCGGCTGGGTGGACCTGGCCGGATGGCGAGACGAGCCCGAGCATCAGGAACTGGTCGCGGTCGCCGCCCTCCGCCCCGTCGAGCGGGCGGTGCCAGCATGACCGCGACCGCTGAGCTCGTCCGTCACGAGGTCGAGCACGCCGATTTCCGCCACTGCCTGGAGGCTCTGCGCTTCCACGGCTTCACGGTCACCTTCCACGCGGAGGGTCTCTCCCCGAACGGCTTGTACGCGGTGACTGCCTACGGCAGCCAGGGGCGCAGGCCGGAGATGCTGCGCGCCGCGCACGAGGACATGGGCGGCGCGATCCGGGCGGTCGCCGAGCAGCTCGGCGGGATCCGGCTGAAGGCGTACGCCAAGCACACGCTCTCCCGGCGAACGGCCGGTGAGGTCCGGTGATGGCGCAGACATCCCCCTGGTTGTCGGTGGGAGACGCCGCAGCCCGACTACGCCGTACCGACCGCGAAGTGCTCGCCCTGATCTTCGCGAAGGTCCTGGACGCCGAACTACGCCTCGACCACTACGAGATCCGCACCGAGTCGGTCGAGGCGTTCGCCGCACGGCTGTCCGCGGCCGAGAAGCCGGCCGTGCTGGACCGCGAGACGGAAGCCGACTACCGCCGCAGCACCGCCGACTTTGACGACGACACCCCCAACGAAGAGGGAGACGAGAACTGATGGGCTTCACGTTCGAGCCTGCGACCAAGGACGAGGCCAAGGCGCGTATCGCGCTCACCGGCCCGACCGGGTCCGGGAAGACCTACACGGCACTGACCATCGCCGCCGTGCTCGGCCAGAAGGTCGCCGTCATCGACACCGAGCGCGGGTCGGCCAGCAAGTACGCCGACGAGTTCGCGTTCAGCCGGCTGAACCTGCAGTCGTTCGAGCCGGTCACCCTGTGCCAGGCGCTCGCTGCGGCTTCGTCGCAGGGGCATGACGTGGTCGTCGTCGACTCGCTGACACATTTCTGGTCAGGCACCGGCGGGATGCTGGAGCAGGTCGACGCCGCCGCCAAGCGCGGTTATGGCGGTAACTCCTTCGGCGGGTGGAAGGAAGCCCGGCCGCAGGAACGCCAGATGATCGACGCGCTGGTGTCGTATCCGGGCCACGTCATCGTCACCATGCGCTCGAAGACGGACTACGTCATCGAGGAGGACCAGCGGGGTCGGAAGGTGCCGCGCAAGGTTGGACTCAAGCCGGAGCAGCGCGAAGGCATCGAGTACGAGTTCGACATAGTTGGCGACCTCGACCACGAGAACACGCTCGTCGTCTCCAAGTCGCGTGCCCGCAACATCGCCGGGCGGGTGGTCGCGAAGCCGGACGCCGAGTTCGCGCAGGAGATCGCCGCGTGGCTCGGCGACGGCAAGCCCAGCCCCGACGCCCTGCACTTCCGCGACCTGCTGCTCGACCAGTACGCCACCCTCGACGACGTAGCCGCAGCCGGGACGGACATCCGCAAGCGCGGCCTGTTCGGCGCCCAGGTCATCGACGAGCACGGCGACGCCACACAGCTCGGCGAGTTGGCCCGCCGCCGCTGGATGGAGTTGTCCAAGCCGAAGTCGGTCGAGGCGGCGGTGACGGCGTGAACGACTTGACCCCGAAGGAAGCGCGACTGGTGTTCGCGCTGCTGAAGATGCGCGCCTCGCAGATCTCTGCAGCGCTCAAGCAGGTGACGCTGTTCATCGAGCAGGAGCCCGGCGACAAGAACGCGGCCAAGCTGGGCGCGGCACGGCTCGGCAAGGTCGCGATGACCGAGCCCGAGGTGAAGCCTCAGGTGACGGACCGGGAGAAGTTCGTCGCCTGGGTGCAGGAGACGGCGCCGACCGAGGTCGAGCAGGTGCCGACCGTCCGCGCCGCCTACCAGACGAAAGTCCTGGAGACCGTCGCGCGCATGGGCGGCCCGGTGGACGAGCACGGGCAGGAGATCCCCGGCGTCGCCCTCGGCTACGGGTCGTCGCCGCGACAGTGCTTCTACCCCGACGACGGCGCCGACTCGCTGCTGGCGGTGGTCGAGGAGAAGGACCTGCCGGACCTGGGAGACATCGACCTGGCTGGGCTGCTCGGCATCCGCAGGAGCGAGCCGTGACCACCTTCGAGAAGCGCGATGGGGGCTTCCAGTTCCTCGATGAGGGCGACGTCCTCACTCCGCCGGAGACCGACCAGTTTCTTCGCCTGCTGAACAACGAACTGGCCGCGGCCGGGTTGGCGTATCGCGAGGCGCGGCGCGTCGAGCTGGACCGGTTCAAGGACTACTCCGACGCCAGAAAGCCTCACGAACTCCACCCGGACTGCCCCGAGGTCGGGCGCGGCGCCGGGCAGGTGACCGCGAAGGCGGAGGAAGCCTGGTTCGAGAGGCGCATCCCCGACCCGTACTGGGCGTGGAAGAACGCCGTGCTGGAACGGCAGAACGCCGGCGCCTACATGAGCCAGGTCGGCAAGCAGGTCGAGATCATGCGGTCGCTGAACAAGAACGCGACCGACCACTTCGGCACCTACCGGGGCGGTCCGCGATGAAGAGCCGCGTGGAAACCTCGTGCTGCAGCAAGGCGACCTTCGCCTCCGAGGAGGAGGCCCGCCGCTACTGGCGCCGGATGGAGGGCCTGGGCCTGTCGCGGGTGCTGCCCACGGATGTGGAGCAGTGCATGCGCGGCTGGCACCTCACCTTCCCGGCGAAGGAGCAGAAGCCGCGCAAGCCGTTGAAGCGGAGCGGCGCGAAGAAGCTGTCACGGCCGAAGAGTGTCCCGTCCGCGGTGAAGCGGATCCTGCTCAAACGGTCGGGCGGCGCCTGCGAGGTCGGACTGGTCTGCGGCGGGCGCGCGGAGGGCACGGATCCGGCGCACCGTGAGGGCAAAGGGACGGGCGGCACTGACAAGGCGTGGTCGAACCTCGCGTCGAACCTGTTGTGGGCGTGCCGGGCCTGCCATGACCTGATCGACAACAAGCAGCCCGCCCGCGCCGAGAAGCTCGGGCTGAAAGTCCGCGCCGGGGTCGCCCGCCCGTGGGAGATCCCCGTCCTTCACGAGCGTTTCCGCTGGGTGCTTCTGCACAGTAACGGCGGCGTGCGTGTCGCCCCCGCCGGTACTCACCCAGACGGCAAGCGGCCCATCCCGGTCGTGGCGTGCGCCATGTGGGACCTCATCAACGGCCGCGGTGCGTTAGTCGAGGCGGTGAAGCGGTTCGGACATGCGGACTGCCCGCCCCGGTCGGCTCCCCGTGAGGGCCTGTTCACCTGCTCGTGCGGCTCGTCGCCCTTCGTCGTCGAGGTGGCGTCTTGAGCGTCATCGACATCTGGTGCATCACCTGCGCGGCGGTTCGCCCACACGCCGCTAACGAGGACCTGATGGCCTGCACTGGGTGCGGCGAGATCCGCCACGGCCTGGGCGAAGGACTCGCGGTCGCCGCATTCACGGTGGCTGAGTTGCCGCCCGTGGACGACATGCGGGACTGCCGCTGGTGCAACGAGACGAAACCGGCCGATCACGACTGCCCGGCCGGCGCGGTCGGGTGCACCACCAACCCTCCTGACGGGCCAACCTGCGGGGCCTGTCCCGCCTGCTATCGCGCACAGGCGCTGGGCCTCGCCGCCGAGTTCAGGCGAGACCCGTACGGCTCGCCGTCCGACATCGACATCCCCTGAGGAGATCGCCATGACGCACGTAGACGACCTGTACGAGCAGGGAGACGACCGAGAGCCAGCCGAGCCCGCGCAGGAACCGCCGCTCGACCTGGACGCCATCGAGGACTCCATCCGCACCTACTACGCGGGTAGCGATGACGACAGCGCCAAGGCGGCCGAGGACCTGGCGACGGTTATGTCGAGCCTGGTCGCTGAGCTTCGTGAGGCCCGCCAGCGGATCGCCGAGTTCGAGGCGCTGCCGACCCGCGAGAACTGGACGGTCACCCCTCGCCGGGACGTCACCCCCGCCCAGCTTGACCCGCTGATGCGGCGACCTGGCAGCGGAGACGGCGGCGAGGAACGGCTGGCAGTTGTGGCGCCAGCGGTCCTCGGTCCACCCGTGGGAGCCGATCGCCGACAAGTCCCCGTTCTGATCCTCCCGCCGCCACCTCGCCATTCATCGGGGGTCGAGGTGGCGGCGGATACCCGACAGACCAGCAACCAAGAGAGGAGGAGGTCGAAGTGAGCGAAATCCAGTTGTTCGACAACGGCGAATTCGAACTCCACATCACTCCGGTCGGCGACTCGTTCAAGATTCAGGCTCCCGGTCTCGCCCGGTCCCTCGCGTTCCACTCGGCCAAGGACATGCTCCGCACGGTCCCCGGCGACGAGAAAGGGTGGGAGACAGCTCCCACCCTTGGTGGCGAGCAGGAGATGTGGCACGTCACCGAGGCGGGCTTCTACCGGGTGATGGGTCAGCGTCAGGCGTCGCGGATCAAGAACGAGGCAATCCGCAAGCAGGTAACCCGCTTCCAGAAGTGGGTGTTCGCCGAAGTGCTCCCGGCGCTACGTCGCGGCGAGTTGGTAGCACAGCAGCGGCCGGCGATCCCCGAGGACTACGCGGCGGCCCTGCGGCGCGTCGCAGACGAGGTTGAAGCCCGCGCCCTGGTCGAGAAGGAGCGCGACGAGATGCGCCCCCTCGCGGAGGCGTACTCGCAGTTCATGGAGTCGGACGGCACCTTCGAGTGGGCCGCCGTCGCGCAGATCCTCACCCGAGTGACGGGCGGACTCGGCCGGAACAACCTGCTGGAACTCCTCCGCGACCTGAAGGTCCTGAAGGACAACAACACGCCCTACCAGGCCAACTACGAGCCGTACTTCCTGCTCGTCCCCGGCGGCCACGGCGTCAAGACGACCCGCGTCACGCCGCGCGGCCTGGACTGGCTGCGGCAGCGGCTCGTCAAGCACTTCAACCACCAGCCAGGCCTGTTCGCCATCGGGGAGATCGCATGACTGACAAGCCCACCCTCAACGACCTCGCGCCGTACCCGGATTTCCTGAGCCAGGTCACCGCTGAGGGCATCGCCCGTCACAACGCTGTCCTCGCTCTGGAGGAGCACCACCTGCGGATGAAGCTGAACGGGCTCGTCGATGGCCACGCCTGGAAGGAAGCGCTGCGCGCCTCGCGTACCGGCTGGGCGGTGGCTCTGCTGCTCCGCGCACTGATCGAGCACGCCGGAAGCGAGGTGGCCGACGACGTTGCGCGCGCCCTCTGGAAGGACTGGGACGACAGCCAGGACTTCGCTCCCCAACTCGCGCGGTGGGTGTCTGAGGCCGGTGTCGACCCGGCCGTGCTGGTGGAGATGGCGCAGGACTCCTACGAGCAAGTGCAGAAGCTCAAGACGCTTCGCGTCCCTGGTCAGGGCGAGCTTCCCCTCGGCGGTGAAGCGTGAGCACCGACTGGCAGTGCCCCTGCGACGAGTGCAGCGGCATCGCCGAACCTCCGACCGACCCTCAGCCGTGCGGCTTCCCGAACCCTGATGTGGCCGGCGAGTTCTGCGGCGAGCACGAGGACCACGCCGGCGAGCACGGCAACTGGGCTCACCTCGCCGAGGCCCACGCCGAGATCCCCTCCCCGTAGACGACCCGCTGCCCGCTCCTGTGCAGGCATGCGTGGCCAACCCGAGTTCCACCTGAACCAAAGGATCAGCAATGGCACAGCCGTACGCCTCCCTCCTCGACATCACCGACCACACCCCGCTGCCGCTGACCAACCGGTACGCCGAGTACCTGAAGGAGCGGCTCACCCGCTACGACCAGGACATCGCCCAGTTCGACCAGAACGAGGCCAACCTGAAAGCGGAACTGGAGGCGTGCCGCGCGCTGCGGTCGGCCCTGGTGGAGACGCGGGAGCGGTACCGCCGCGATCTCGGCCCGCACCACACCGCCCCTGCCGTCGAGCAGCCGGTCTGGCCGGTCCAGCCGGAGGACCGCAGCAACACGGCGCAGGAGTGCCCGAAGTGCGGTCAGCCGATGTACCTGACCGCCCGGTACGGGTTCGTCCACGAGGTCGACGGCCCTTTGTGGGTGGCCGGCGGCCAGTGGTGCGTGCAGGCCACCTCTGTGGAGGTCACGCACGTGCTGCCCGCCATCGAGAGCGAGCCCGCGTCGTGACCGAGGTTCTGCGCCGGGCCCGCCGTCTCCTCGGCCTCGCCCCCGCCAACCCCGCGTACAAGCCGCGCCACGCCAAGCCGGAAGCGGCCTCCCCTGACTACGACACCGAACCGTTGGAGCGTGCCTCATGAGCACCGCTATCACCCCGCCCACGCCGGAGAACGTCGCCGAGATGCTGACGTCCGGCGACAACGACTACCACGACGGCAACGACTGGTGGCCGTCCCTGTCCCGTGACGGCAACGTCGTAAAGATCGGCATCGAGCCGGTCGGCCAGGACTACGAGACGAAGCTTCCCGAGGTCCACTTCCAGGCGGTCGTCGTCGAGGGCGAGGAGACGCCGCTCGTCTTCGACCGGGCCACGTTCGAGCAGCGGGTCAACGCCCGGTTCGACGATGCGGCCCGGAAGCTCGGCCACGAGTCTCTCGCCTTCATGCCGGCCACGATCGCGGTGCTTCGGGCGCAGATCCTCGCTCTGGACGTGGACCTCGCTGAGGCCGCTCAGGCAGACCAGAGCGGCGGTGCAGCATGAGCTACGGCCACTTCAGCGACGACTGCCACAAGCACCACAGCCTCGTCGTGGACTTCGGCGGACCCGCCCCCACGATCGTCACCTTGTGCGGATCCACCCGCTTCTCCGCCGCCTTCCAGGAGGCGAACCTGCGCGAGACGTTGGCCGGGCGCGCCGTCCTGTCCATCGGCTGCGACATGCGCTCCGACGCCGACATCTTCGGCGACATGTCGGAGGCGGACCTGGAAGGCGTCAAGGCGCGGCTCGACGAACTGCACAAGCGGAAGATCGACATGGCGCACGAGGTGCTCGTCCTCAACGTTGGCGGCTACATCGGCGAGAGCACCCGATCGGAGATCGAGTACGCCGAGAAGCTCGGCAAGCGGGTCCGCTACCTGGAGCCCCTCGCCGCCGGGACGGAGAGTGCCTCGTGAACCCCGAGATCGCCGAGCGGTTCGCACGCGAGACCGCCAACCACGAGATGACCGTCCGTCACGACGACGGCCTGTACCGGCACCTGCAGTTCCGTGAGCCCAACAGCTTCAATTGGTTCGAACTGATCACCGTCCCGCGCGCGCTCATCTACCGGAGCAGCGGCACGAGTCACGTGTTCAGTCGCGAGGACGACATGTTCGCGTTCTTCCGGGGACCAGTCGGCCGGATCAACCCCGGCTACTGGGCAGAGAAACTCACCTCCGGACGTGACGGGATCAAGAAATACGACCAGGAACTCTTCGAGCAGCAGGTCAGAGACCACGTCGCTCAGGCCATCCAAGACCGGATCGCGCCTCGGGGGATCAGCCGGGCGATCCGGGAGCTTCTGGAGAACGGCGACATCACCTACGAGGAGGGCGCCCGGCGCGAGCTGGAAGACTTCGAGTACGGCGCCAAGTACCAGGTGTCCTGCACCTGCGACGCCAAGGACGAGTTCGCCGAGCTGCACGACGCCGAAATGTGGGGCTGGCGCCACATCAACGAAGCGAACGCGCAGGTCCGGCATCGCACCACCCACAAGCGGGTGGACGGCTTCCGCTTCTACGACCTGTGGGAGTGGGAGTTCAAGGACTACGACTGGTGGTTCCTGTGGGCGCTCCACGGGATTGTCTGGGGGATCAGCCAGTACGACAGCAAGCGCGCTGAGCTCGTCGCGGCTGGGGCGGTGGCCGGGTGATGGCCCTCATCATCGCGGAGGCGCTCCGCCGCACCCTGAGAGACCTCGCGGCGCGAGTCCAGCCGTACAGGCTGGCCGTCGCTGCCGCAGGGTCCAGCGTGCTCGGCGTCGCGATCCTGGCCTACTTCGGGCTGGGAGCGTTCCTGCTCGGCGCGTCCTGCATGTTCGTCGGTGCGACGTTCGGCGGGCTGGCCGGCTTCGACCTCGCCCGCTCCCGCTACACGGCATCGCTGGAGCGGTTCGAGCGTGAGGCGGCGCGGCTCTACGCGGAACTCGACACGCAGGTTGCCACGAACGCCGACCTGCGGGCGCTGGTCGCGAACCACAAAGCGACCGCAGACCTCGCCTCCCAGCGCGCCGAATCCCACCTGAATGAGCTGAACCGCATCCGCCGGGAGGTGTCCGGTGGCTGACCTCATCCGCGACATCCTCACCGGCATCGGCGCTCTCGTTCTGCTCGCCGCCGCTGCCCTCTCCGCGCTGGCCTGGCTGGCATGGAGGCGCGACCAGCAGGCCCTTAAGACCGCCCTGCCTCCGCTCGACCTTCCCGCCCTCTCGCCCGAACAGCACCAGCGCCTCCGCGATGACCTGGAGGCGTTCGAGAAGGGGGAGACGCCGTGACCCCTGAACAGGCCGCGTGGGTCCGCGAGAACGTGTGGACCGACTACATGCGGAAGGCGTACGACTGGAGAGGCTGCGCATGCCAGCGGAGCGAGCCGTCTACCTGGTGCACGGCAGACCATCACGCCTGGTGCGACAGCGGGATGCCCCGCCCGGACTACGAGACGTTGATCCTGGACCGGAACGGGATGTTCCCGGCATGGCTGCCCGAGCCGTTCGAGCACGCCGCGCCGTACCCGTCCGACCGGGATGAACATGCCCTTCGGCCGCTCGCGTTCGTCTGGCTCGCGGACCGGGTGTGCGAGACAAAGTGCGCCTGCGACTGCGGGCACCCTGCTGTGGAGCCCACGCCGAGGCCCGCGCCAGTGACGCCGCGTCCCGTCTCTAGGCCGGCGCCCATGCCGATGACGGAGGAGGCCGCAGCCTGGGTCCGGGCTAACGCGTGGACCCCCGCGATGCGCCGACAGCCCTACAGCGTGCCCGGCGTCGGCACAACCTACGATCACGCCCTCGCCGCCTCGCTGTGCGAGTGCATGGCGGGCCTCTGCCCGGGGTGCCGCGACGGCCGGCACGAGTTCTGCGACCGCAGGAAGATCGCCCCACGCCCCGAGTGGTGGATCACGAACCGTCCGCTCGACTACATCCCGCCCACCGCCGTCTGGTACGCCGACCGGGCGTGCAGGTCGCTCTGCCCGTGCTGCCCCGACGGGCCGCCGCGCCGTCTGCGCTACGAGACGGTCACCCTTCCCGGCCTCGACCTGATCTCGGTGGTGGCGTGATGGCCCCCGATCTCCGCGACTGCTGCCAGCGCTCGCTCCTGGACGGAGAGACGCCAGAGGAGCACTACGAGCGGTGTGACGCCCGCCGTGAGGCCCCGCGGCCCGGCGCCCTCTCCGCCCCTTGCGCTTGTGGCCACGTCGAGGTCCTCCACGCGATCCGAGGCAACGGCTCTCGCGGCGCCTGCTCCATCTCGACTGGCGCGAAGGCCGTCCCGTGTGGGTGCAAGTCGTTTGAGCCTGCTCTGGCTGGTCTCTCGCCAGCGCCAGCCGTACAGGACACCACGGAGGCGTCCGATGCCTCTTGACCTCGCTGACGACCTTGAGCGGATAGCCCGCCACATCCCGCACGTCGAGGCCGCCGCAGCCGACCTGACCGCTTCACCGTTCGAGCGTGCTGCTGCCGGCGTCGAGCTGGCCGTGTGGCGGATGGCAAAGGAGATCGCCGAACAGGACCGGTCCGCGGCACAGGTCACCGATCGGCGCCGGACCATTCCGAACGATCTCGAACCCACACGAACGGAGGCGAACCAGTGATGATGCCCAGCTGGACTTGGCAGCGCAGCGCCGCATGCCGCGGCGAAGACCTCTACCTGTTCTTCGGGCGGGAGGGAGAGTCGCGGACCCAGCGCGACCAGCGCGAGACGGCGGCGAAGGCGATCTGCGCCCAGTGCCCCGTCCGCTCCGAGTGCCTCTCGTATGCGCTGTCCACGCCGGAGCGCTACGGATTTTGGGCGGGCCTGGGCGAGGACGAACGCGCCTCTGAGCGTCGCCGTCGTATGCGCCGCGCCGCTACCGCCGGCGTCTCCGCCGTCTAACAATCCTCAAGGAAACGACCATGAAGCAGAAGAAACCGCAGGAGTACAGCGCGGACGAGTTCGACGCCGTGGTGGCGCTCATCGAGGGCGACGCCGACGTACGAACCGACATCGAGGCGATCACCGGCCAGTCCCTGAAGGGCAAGAGCCCGCGGGAACTGTTCGACCTGTTCCGCGCTCTGGAAGGGGCCGCACAGGCGCAGGCGGTGGTGGTCCGGTACGGGCAGGCGAAGCGGGCGCTACGGCAGACCCGCTCCGACCTGGCCAGCCCCGCAGAGCTGCCGAAGCCGATCGCCGACTACGTGGCCGACCTCCAGGCGAAGGTCGACGAAGAGAAGCGCCGGCGGCTCCAGGCTGAAGCCGCCTTGAAGCAGGCAACCCGGCCCGGCTTGGCCGCTGTCCCGTCCACCACTCCCAGGAAGGCGGTGGGCTGATCATGGGCGCCACCAGCATTTTCGGTACGACCTCGAACGTCGCCCGCTACCGGGTGCGGTTGCAGGTCCTCGACAAGATCGTGGGCGGGGTGCCGTCCAACAAGTCCGTCATCAAAAGCTGGCTGAAGACCCGCATGGAACTCGGGGACCGTGACCTTCAGGAGCTGACGCAGAAGACGCTGACCGAACGCTTCACCGACCGGCAGCCCAGCGCGGACGAGCTCGCCGACGCCTTCCTGGAGTCCGACGCCGCACCGTCCATCAACGGCTTCAAACGCGTGCCCGACACGGGCGAGCTGGCTTACGAGGGACGGTGCATGAAGGCCGCCATCAAGGAGTGGGCCAACAGCGCCTACCCGGGGACGGACTGGGACGGCAAGACCACGACGACGGCCGACGTCGGCCGGCCGCTACCGAAGGGGTTCCGCAAGGGCCTCATGAGCACCCTGGCCGAGCGGGTGTTCGTCGACGAGATCTACATCGGGCTCGGCGTCAAAGAGCCCACCGGGGTCGAGGAGCGCATCAAGCACGTCATGACCCCGCAAGGCCCGAGGTCCAGCATCAACCGGGTCGAGTACGTCGAACGGCCCGTCATCGAGTTCGAACTGAAGGTCCACGACGACTTCCTGACCATGCAGGCATGGGCCCGCATCTGGGAGCGGGGCGAGGACATCGGCATCGGCTCGGACCGCGGCCGAAGCGACGGCAAGTTCGAGCTCCTCGCGTTCGAGCGGATCTGAGCCGTGGACGCCACCTTCTGCGACGCCGTCACGGATACGGCTAGCCCAGCCACTCCGACCAGCCAAGCCCAGCCCCGACTCGTTCACGCCAACACACCGCGACGTCCCACCACGCTTCAGGCCTTGCCGCTCTCCGCGCCGACATGCCAGACCATTCCTTGTCTCTCCACCTCGACGAGCCGAGCCTTCAGCACCGTCCACGCGCACGACTGCACTGCCCACATCCGCTACAGCCCCGCACGACCTGCCAAGCCATGCGCCTACGCCTGCCATTGCGACACGCCAACCCGACCCGCTACACGACAGACCCCGACGACACATCACACCTCGTCTACTCGGAGCGACATGCCAAGCCGTGCCCATGCCCGCCCGTATCGACCCCACGTCTTTTCGACCGTGCTGTTCCAGTCTTCACGGGCCAAGCCCTCAACGACATGCCTTACCAACCCCGCTCAAGTCGGAACGGGGGAGGCGTCGTGATCTTCGGGGGCGTT
Organism: Nonomuraea sp. NPDC049269; assembly: GCF_043197155.1. NCBI lineage: Bacteria > Bacillati > Actinomycetota > Actinomycetes > Streptosporangiales > Streptosporangiaceae > Nonomuraea > Nonomuraea sp. NPDC049269. The sequence goes on along the minus strand of NZ_JBICSO010000004.1, from coordinate 594,642 downwards.
GAGGCGCGGTCAGGAGTCAGCGGGATCGGCCGAGGTGCGCTTCGGGTGCTCGATCCGGAAGCCGGCGCGCTCAAGGTCGCGAAGACTGATGCTGCCCGCGGGTCGCGTCTTCCGGGCCGGCGGCGGCTTGATGCCGTCGACAACGTCGGCATCTTCCTGGATGCGCCGGATGTGCTCGGGCTCGCGCTCGAAGTGACGGGCGATATCAGCTTGCTTAGTTCCGGCCTCGCGGGCTTCGCGGATGGCTCGGCCGAACTCGACCCATGCGCTGTTAACGAGGTCTTCGGCCAGCTGTTCGGCACGCTTGATCTCCGCGTACGCAGCTTCGAGGGCAGCCATCGGGTCGGTCACCTCTCCATCATCACACCACTGATGTGGCCACCTTAGCATGTGGGCCCCACATGGAAATGTGCCCACACGAAATGTAGGCCCCACATGGCAATGTGGGGTATCGTCGGACTCGAACAAGTGAGTGATCAGGGGGACTGAAGTGGCGAGACCCCGAAGACCGGCCTTGCTCCCGTAGGCCAAACCCCGAGCAGCACTTAGTACCAAGGGAGAGCGCGCACGTGGCGCTGAATTCGACAACAGAGTCCGGGTATGAACTGGTTGCCCGCCTCGCAGCGATGGACCTTCCTGATGAAGGTCCACAGGTAGAAGATGCCCAGGGCCTACTGAGGGCCCTGGTGATGTTCGGTGACGCTCGGGGCCGGTATTTCGCCAACCCCGCGCTGCTCAGCCGATTGTTCGCGTGGCAGGAAACGCCCGCGGTCCAGGTGGCTGCATGGCGGGACGAGCTTGTGGCTCAGCGTGAGATCGACGTAGAGCTGATCGGGCGGTGCTGCTACTCGAACAGGCCTGTGCCGATCGTCTCCATCGTCAACCGTCGCCGCTTCCGGCGGTTCGCAGGGCGCGACCACATCCCGACGGCCATACGAAGGGCGGTCTACAGGCGCGACGGCCATCAGTGCGTCCGCTGCGGAGTCGACGCAGACCTGTCCTTGGACCACATCGTCCCGTGGTCTCTGGGGGGACCCGACACCATCGACAACCTGCAGACCCTCTGTCGGCCGTGTAACAGCAGCAAGGGGGCGCGCGTCTGATGGCGTGGGTCCGCTATGACGATCAGTTCCACGTCAATCCGAAGGTGACTGCGGTCATCGCGGAAGACGCGGCGGCCTTGGCGCTCCATGTGCTGGCCAACACGTGGACGAACAGCCAGAAGCGCATGGGGTTCGTTCCGCGGCATCAGCCGGGTGTCCTCGTCTGCGACCGCACGCAGGGGACTGCTTGGGCGGAGGTGCTTGTGCGGCACGGCTTGTGGCATGACCGCGATAACGACTGCGCTGCGTGCAGGGAGGAGTACGCCGATCTGCCCGATGACGTGGACGGGTTCGTCATTCACAACGCGAAGGAATACCGGGCGCCGGCTCGGGAGCGGCTGACTTCGGGAACCGCAGCGGATCTGTCGGAGAAGCGTCGAGAGGCGGGCAGAAGGGGAGGTCTCGCATCCGCCGCAAGGCGCAATCAGACAAACGAAAGCAAAAGCAAGCAAACCGAAGCAAAGCGCCAAGCAAGTCAAGCAGATGAAGCAAAAAATGAGCCGACCGCCTCAACTCGAGCAGCCGTCGCAGCTTCCGGCACAAACCCTCAAGTTCAGGTCGAGGCTGCGATAACGCCACCTGCGGAAACGCAGCAAGTGGCGCAAGCAAGTCAAGCAAATGGTGTGAGCAAAACCAGCAACTTGCTCCTTGCTGGCGTGAGCCCCGTACCCGGTACTTCTCCTTACGGAGAAGTACCACCCGAAACCCTCTTTGCTTCTGACGAAGCAAAGGTTCCGCCTACGGCGGGCACGGCCAAGCCGCGCCGGACCCCGCCGGAGGACGCACCTCCCAACGCCGGAGATGTCGTTGCCGCCTGGGTCGAGGGCGCGGAGGCGGTCAGCGGCGAACGCCCCGGAGGGCGCCTCATTGCTCAGGTTGGCAGGCAGGCCCGCGAACTGCTCGAAGAGGGCAAGGACCCGTCCCGCCTCGTCGAGGCCGCCAAAGCGGCAGGCCGCAAGGGCTTCGCCGACCTGCCTCGAGAACTCCTCCGGATGGGCGCTGGCGGGTCCAGCGACAGCGGCAAATATGCACCCGGCTCCGAACCGCACCTCAAGCCGGGAACCACATACGACCCCGAGAAGGTGATCTGACATGGGCGAAAGCAGCCCCGAGCCGTACGACGACGACGCAGAACTGCATGCCGAATGGGCCAGGCAGGCCCAGGAGTTCAGGCTCGAGCAGTGGCGCAAGCGCATCCCCCCGTCGATGCGCACACCCGGCGAACTGGACCCGCGGATCGTCTCGTGGGTGAACGACCTGGTTCGGCGCTCCCCGAACAACTTGCTGATGGTCGGGCCGGTGGGGGTCGGAAAGACCTGGTCCTGCTGGCACGCCGCCGACGCCGCGATCGCGGCCGGTTGGGACGGCGACCCGACCGTGGTGGGCGCCTACGAGTGGAAGCTGCTGATCACCCCGCCCGTCAACGAGATGGACGTGCGGGACATCGCCCGGTCGTCGCTGCTGGTCCTCGACGACCCCGGAGCGATGCGCCTGGGGGCGTGGGAGCTCGAGCACATGTACGGCGTGATCGACTACCGCTGGAATCACCGGCTGCCGACCATCATCACCAGCAACGTCCCCGACCTGCGCGCCATGCTCGGCGAGCGCATCGCTTCCCGTCTCGCCGCGAATGTCACGGTCGTCGTGCTTGATGGCCCGGACCGCCGCCGGGAGGGCAAGTGAGCATCGAAGGTGTTGAGGCGGACGGCTGGTGGCCGAGCCCCGCGGTGATCGCAGCCGAGCAGGCCGTGGTCGGTGCGGCGATCCAGAACCGCGGAGTGGCCGAGAACGCGGCCGACATTGTGCGCCCGCACGACTTCTACAACTCCGCCCACCGCGAAGTCTTCGCCGCGGTCCTGACGCTGGCCGAGGACGGCAACCCCGTGGACCCGGCCGCGGTGCTCGGCGTGCTGGCCGCAGAGGGCAAGCTCGAGCGTGTTGGGGGCGGGCCCGCGCTGGCGGAACTCATGGAGAACGCCGCAGTGGGGCCCGCGGTCACCTTCCACGCTCGCATCGTCAAGGCCGATGCGGTTCGCCGGCGCGGACACGAGGCGGGGCAGCGGATCAAGCAGTTGTTCTCCAACCACGCCTTTGATGTGGACTCGGATCCCGACCTGGCTCGCAAGCTGCTCGAGGAGGCGCTGGCGGTCGGGGGCGACCGGCCCATGGTTACTGCGGCCGAGCTGGTCGGCCCCACCATGGATGACCTCGCCAACCGTGAGGCGCAGATGGTCGGCGTCCCGACCGGATACAAGGACCTCGACGACATCCTGCCCGGTCTGCGTCCTGGTCAGCTTGTGGTGGTGGGGGCGAGGCCGGGCATCGGCAAGACGACGATCGGGCTCGACATCGCCCGCCACGTCGCGGTCCGCAGGCAGTACCCGGCCCTGTTCGTGAGTCTCGAGATGTCGCACAGCGAAGTCATGCACCGGCTCATCGCCGCGGAGTCCCGCGTGGACTTGCACCGCATGCAGAACCGCGACCTGAACGACGACGACTGGATGCGCATGGCCGAGGGCGCGCCCCGGATCGCCGAATCGCGCCTCGTGATCGACGACACTCCCGCGGCGGGCCTGGCGCACATCCGCTCGAGGTTGCGCGATATGGCCAGGACCAACCCGGCCCGCCTCGTGGTCGTGGACTACCTGCAGCTCATGTCTGGCGGCAGGGCGGAGAACCGGCAGCAGCAAGTCGCCGACCTGTCTCGCGGATTGAAGCTCATCGCTCGAGAGCACGAGGTGCCCCTGATGGTGCTCGCCCAGCTGAACCGAGGGTCTGAGCACCGGCAGGACAAGCGCCCCCAGATGTCCGACCTTCGCGAGTCGGGCGCGGTCGAGCAAGACGCGGACGTGGTCCTGCTGCTCCACCGCGAGGCCGCCGCAGACCCGGAATCCAAGCACGCGGGCACGGTCGAGGTGATCGTCGCCAAGCAGCGCCAGGGCCGCACTGGCTCGGTGACGCTCGGCTGGCAAGGCCACTACGGGCGGTGCGTCAACCACGTCCAGCCCTGGAGTCCTACCGCGCAATTGGAGAGGCGATGACCATCCAGGCGATCGACACGACGTACAAAGGCTGCCGCTTCCGCTCCCGGCTCGAGGCCCGCTGGGCGGTGTTCTTCGACACGCTCGGCGTCCGCTGGGAGTACGAACCTCAGGGCTACCTGGTGGGGCCGAAGCGCCGCCCGTACCTGCCCGACTTCTACCTGACCGAGCTGCGCTGGTGGGTCGAGGTGAAAGGCCCACTAGAGCGGCTCGACATCCCGCTCCTCCTCGACGCCGTCGACCCGGTCCACGGTTTAGGCCGCGAGGACGCCTTCTGCATGACCAACATGCTGGTGCTCGGCGACATCCCCACCGGCGAGGTCCCGAACGGGCACCTGTCGATCCGGCGTTCCCGCGCCATTGGCGTCCCGCTCCGCGGCCAGCCGACCAGCGTCGGCGGCGGATGCGGCGGCGACTGCGCGTTCACGGGGCCGCTGTTCGGCTTCCACTTCTTCGCCCCCGCCTGCGGCATCCTGCCCGACGTCGACGACGACAGCTTCCGCCGCATGCTGTGCCAGCACGGCGCCCTCCTCGCCCCGGCCTGCCGAGCATCCACCAAGCTGCCCACCGGTGATGTGACCGAGCCGATCCCGCTGACCGGTGCGCCGTACGCCGAGTACCTCGAATACGCCTACGTGGCCGCCCGTTCTGCCCGTTTCGAGCATGGCGAGTCGGGATGACTGCCCGCCCTGCCCCGTACGCCGCTCTCGCCGGCCTCCTGGTCGACCTCCCGACCCTGCTGCGAGAGGCGCGTGAGGACCGCGAGCTGAGCCTTCGGTCGGCGGCAGAGCAGATCGGCTACTCGCGGTCGACGCTGGGCCGTATCGAAGCCGGTGAGGTTTGCCGTGTGGACATTGCGGCTGCTGTCCTGCGGTGGCTCGGCACCCCTGCCTCATCCGACTCGAAGGAGACCTTGTGAGCTACGCCTGGCCATCGCGAGAGGAGTGGGCGGCCCGCGCCGAGTACTCCGTCCGCACCGCCTGTCTGCCGCTGGAGCGCGTGCCGCACTGTCGCCGAACGCAACTCCGATGAGGGCTGGGCCAAGGAGCTGGAACGCCGGGCGCGCATCGACGGCGGCGACCACGTGATCGTCCATGCACCGCCAGACCGTCCACAACCTGTGCAAACGCCTGGGGATGGCGGCGCATCAGCCGTTAACCGGACAGACACGACAACGCAAGATCGCAACGAGAAGGAGATCCCGACCCATGGCTGACACCAAGACCGAGACCGCCACGCAGAACGTCATGAGCAACGCCGACTGGAAGGCCGAAGGCCGCCGCCGCTTCGGCGAAGACATCAAGCAATGGCAGTTCCAGTGCGCCTCCTGCGGCAACATCGCCACCCCTGCCAGCTTCGAGGAGCTCGGCGCGGATGGGCGTCGGGCGCCGTTCGACTGCATCGGCCGCGTCCACGTGGAGCTCGGCGGCCTTCCGAACCTCAAAATCGACGGCAACAGCAAGCCGTGCAACTGGACAACTGGGGGCATGTTCCGGCTCAGCAACCTCTGGCAGGTCGAGTCCGTCAACGGCACTACCTCGCTGAGCTTCCCGTTCGCCGATGCTCCCGCCAGGGTGGAGGTGGTGTCCCGTGGCTAGGCCGAGTGCCAAACAGGTGATCGCCAGCGTTCTCGGGCGGGTGGACGATCCCAAAGCGCTAGACCTCTCAGGTGCTGTGCTCAAGGCGCTCACCGTCCACCGGTTCTTCGTCGGACTACAGGCGTGGAAGGACCGGACCAAGGCTCAACTCGCCGCCGAAACGCGTGCCCGAGCTCAGGCCGACGCTGCAATCGCGCGGGTCCATGACGCCCACCCCGAGCACGAAGGCCGCTGCGTGCGCTGCGTGCAGTGGTGCACCTGCATGGACGACGCCGCCGCTACCGACCCCGAGTTGCGCGACCTCGAAGCTCTCGGCCTCCGCTGGACGGAGTGCCCCCACGGCAACGAGCCGTACCCGTGCCCGACCGTCCGGGCCCTCGACGGCATAGACCTGTTGGAGACCGAGCGTGGCTGACACCACTGAGAAGACCGCGTCGGGCTGCTCGGTCCAGTTGCTGGACCTGGTCAACCAGCCGTACTGCCACGAGCCTGTCACGGTCACGTACGTGAGCGGCTGCGTGGGCGAGCACCTTGACGAGGACCGGTTCTGCGAGCGGCACGCCGGTCTGGTGCATGACGGGGACTTGCTCTGCGTCGAGTGCTGGCGTTCCGGCGCCCGCGTGCCTGTGGTCGTGCTTGCTGAGGTGTTGCCTTCGGGCGAGCGGGTCCGCGTGGCGCGGGTCATCAACGGAACCTTGCCGCAGGAGGTGTCCGTCTCGTGACCGCGGGCGAGTATCAGAAATCCAGCTTCTGCAACGGGGCGAGCTCCTGCGTGGAGGTCTGCCACCTCCCGAACGGCAACGTGGCGCTCCGGGACGGCAAGGAGCAGGACGGCCCTGTCTTGGTCTTCACGCCGAGGGAGTGGGCTGCCTTTGTGGCCGGTGTCTGTGACGGCGAGTTCGACTTGGCTTCTCTCGCATCCGGCACGCACGGGTCGGACGGAGAAGCCCCGGGAAGGCCGCCAGCAAAGCCGCTCGCGGGATTTGGGGCGGATTCCGCACCCGTCTGAGGGTGCCGCTCTGTGAACGTCTCAGAGGGCCCCTACAGCCCCGTGAACAGAACTCAAGATCGAATTCAGCTGTGGATCAAGCTACTCGTGATCCATGTTCGAGAGAGGAATCGAACGACTCATGACCTACTTCACCGGCAACCTGACCCGCGAAGAGGACGAAGTCCGCGCTGAACTCGCCCGGCAGGACGCCAAATGGGGCGAACAGAACCACCAGGACGGCACCGGCGGACCCGCGTTCACTGCCTGGGCCTCCGCCGCGCGGCGCATGTGCCAGCGAGCCGCCGCCGACGACAGCGTGACGTGGCAGCTCATCCTCGACGAGGAGGTCGCCGAAGCGTTCGCCGAAGACGACCCGGACAAGCTCCTCGCCGAGCTGGTCCAGGTGGAGGCGGTCGCCCGTCAGTGGCGGATGACGATCCGCCGGCGTCTCGCCGCTCAGCAGTCCGGAGAGGCGGCAACCCGATGACCGAGCGCGCCCGACTCGCACTCATCGTGATCGGCCCCGAACGGCGGGATCGTCTGATCTCCCGCTACGCCGACGGCCTGGTACTGACGCACGGCATGAGCATGAACGCGGCCCGCCGCTACGCCACCGAACTGGTGGACGACGCCGACCCGGGCGCGGTCCTGTCGATCGGCCAGACCTGGTCGCAACGCGACGGCCGCTCGCTGCCCGGCGGCGAACTGATCCTTTCCGTCCGCGAGAAGTCGTACACGGTCGCGGGGTTCACCGACGACGGCATGGTGGAGGTCGGCGACGGCAGTCTTCATCTCGGCGCCCACCTGTTCGCCGGCATGTGGCTGACGGGCTGGCCGGACACCTACACGCTCGCTGACGACGAAGCGCAGGCGCCGCAGGCCGCTCTCCCCGAGCCCGGCGAGGGTGACGAGACGCCCGCCGGCGAAGACCGGTTCGATCCGCGAAGCCTGTGGGTCATGGCCCACCGATCCGACGAGAACGGCCTGCCGCTCGGCGAAGGACTCCCACTCCTCACCGCCCACTACCGGGCCGTGAACTGGAAGAAGCCCGAGTACGAGCCCAGCTACGGCAACGCCCTCGACGTCCCCGCCTACCTGGACGAGTACCTCGCCGACTACCGGGCAGGCTGGCCCGACTTCCGCGCCCAGTTCAAGCCCGGCGAATGGCTGGACTACTTCAACGGCCTCGGCGGCTGCGAGACGGACATCGCCGTCGCCGCCTACCTCGGGCGGTGGCTGTGGCAGCGGGTCCGCTCCGACGTCGTCCACGAGTACGGCGGCACTGTGGACGGGTTCGACGTCATGTTCCCGTGGGCGCCGTACTACGCCGACGCCGTGTTGGAGGCAGCCCCGTACGCCGACCCTGAGTGGGAGATCCCGTCCGATCACCGGCTGGCCCAGTGTGACGGCCAGCGCAGCCTGTTCGAGCAGCCTGAGGAGGCGTCCCGATGACCGCCCCGATGCTGTTCAAGCTCGTCAGGGATCACGACGTCAGTGGCGTGTCCGGCGTGGGTGAGGTCGCTGACGGGGTGATCTGGCCGGACGGCACCGTGTCGGTCCGCTGGCGTGGAGAGCGTCCGTCGGTCGTCCACTGGGTCAACCTCGACGACGTCAAAGCGATCCACGGCCACAGCGGAGCAACGAGGGTCGTGCTGCCATCCTCCGAGCGCGAGCGGCTTGGCCGGATCGCTGACGCGCATGCGAAAGACGACGGCGGAGCGGGCACCACGTCCGGGATGTGTCAGGAGTGCGGCTGGGCTCACCCGTGCCCCACGTTCGTGTGGGCGACCACCGAACGGGACGCGAACGCGACCTGGGATCCCCGCGACGACGAGGCTGAGGAGGCGTCGTGATCGTCGAACCCTTGGTCGTGCTGATCCTCCACTGCTCCCGCTGCAACACCCCGTGGACCGACCCGGACACCGAGTCCCCGGTGTGGTGGGCCGACGTCGACCAGATCGCGGCCATGTTCAAGCAGGCAGTCGGCGCCGACTTCTACGGCTGGCGCCGCGCCGGCGACCTGTACCTGTGCGAGGACTGCCACATCGTCGAGGGCGGCGAGGTGGTGGAGAAGGCGCCGCTCCGGCCCGTCGAGCAGGCAGCGGTCCTCCGAGCGCAGACCACCTACGCGCGGCGCATCGGCGAGGTGGCCGCGTACGAGCTGGCGCCGAGTCTGACAGGGGAGTCCCGGTGAGCATCCGTCACGTCGCCTTCGACTGCGACACCCCCGGCTGCTGGGCGCACTGCCAGATCAACGCCAGGCACGTGGACTCCGCCTTCGCGATCGCGGTCGAGCGGTACGGCTGGAGCGAGCGTGACGGCCAGCAGTACTGCGGTCCATGCACGCGAGGTGAGCGGCCGGGGGAGTCCCGGTGACCTTGCAGGACGACCTCCGCTCGCTCCTCGTTGGCGAGCTCCGTTCGGCGCGCCTATCGCAGGCTGAGGCGGCCCGCCGGTTGGGCCTCTCGGCGAAGCACATAAACCAGATGCTCACCGGGCGGGCCCCGCTCAGCGTGGAGTGGGCCGATCAGATCGCCGACCTGTGCGGCAGGGAGCTGCTGGCCGCCAGTCGCCCGGTGGCGGGGGAGTCCCGGTGAAGGGCTACTCGGGGTCGGGCTGCTCGCGGGTCCTTGGGCCACGAGAAAGCGGCTCGACACCCCGTGCTCGGAGCTCTTTCCGGATGGTGACGGCGGTCGTGAAGGAGCGGGGGGCGATGCTGTCGGCAGATTCGAGCCCTGCCCGGACCCTCTCGGCGCACAGGTCGAAGAACTCTGCTTTGGCCTGGTCTAGGGCGGCTTGAAGCTTCTGGCAGCGCTTGCTGGATGCGGCGATCGAATCGGCAGGGCTCATGCGAAAGATAGTACCGAAAGAGGCTTGCGAAACCTAGCGTCGTAGGCCATAGTCGTAAGTAGATTTCGAAACCAAAGATCGAAACTCGGCAGCGAGGAGACGAGCATGACCGCCGTCCGCGAGATCGACCTCGGCACCCTCAACCGCGACCGCCAGGGCCGCTTCACCAAGGTCTTCACCCTGCAGTACGACACCCACGTCAAGGGGAGCGTCGCGGTCGTCAAGCTGGTCCGCCACCTGCCCGCCTCCGGCGTCGAGACCATCGGCAAGGTGCTCATGAAGGTGTCCGAGGACGTCGCCTGGAACATCGAGGTCCTCGACAGCGACGGCAACGACTGCACGTTCGACTTCGAGTGCTTCCAGGGCTGACCGGACATGGCTATCAACTGGGGCGACCTGCCCTCGGCGCCCGAGAACGACACCGCCGAACAGCGCGACGCACGGATGGCGGAAGGTCGCCCGTGCCTACGCTGCCCCAAGAAGGCAACGACCGCGTACGTGATCCAGACCAGGTCTGGCCCGCGCTGGATCGACCTGTGCAAGGCCGACAGCGACGCCATGGTGCGCTGGCTGCACCGGGAGATCGTCGTGGTCGAACTGCCCACATCGGCCAACCCTGAGCCGCAGCCGCCCGCCTCGCCGATGGACGCCCTGGCCGAGTTCCTCTCCACCCGCTGACCTTCTCCGGCTCCGGGAGACCGGGGCCACCTTCCTTTCCTAAAGACCACCCCTCCCGCCCGACGTAGGAGAAGTGACGATGCTCATGGCCACCGAGACCTGTGCTCGACCTGAGCCGCACGAGAGATCGCGAATCTGGCATGCCCGTGCTGGCGACTTGCTGGAGCAGGCGCTCGGGCAGTTCCGAGATGGCGAGGATGCCATCCCCGCCGTGGGGGCGGCTCTCGCCGCCTTGCGGATTGCGGTGGGGGAGCTGGCCGAGGACGCGCTGGACTTCATGTTCCCGGAGGCGGATCGCTGCATCTGCCCGCCTGACCTCCGCCGTCGCGGCGGGTTTTGCGGGGGTTGCCCCGCTCACGCCTCGGCCTAGCGCCACCTGACCTTTCCCGGCCCCGGAACCCCTCTGGGGCCACACCCAAACCCTAACGATCAAGGAGCCCCGAGATGCGGACGACCCTCACTCCCGAAAAGCTCGCCGAACTCGCGGCACAGGGCAGGGCCGAAGCGGCGAGAAGCCCTTTCGTGGACCCTTGTGCAGCCGTCCAGTCGAAGAAGCTCTTACGTGAGCGCGGCGAGGAATGGGCGGCGAGCGTCCTCATGCGAGACCTGTCCCGCCGCTCGATCGCACTCCCGCACCTGCCATGGCTCGAGGACGGCGAGATAGAGACGCTGATCCTCGCTGACCGTGCCGAATGGGAGCTGTTTGAGCACGCCGCGACCGCCTGACCCCTCTGGTCCGGCTGCTTCCTGCCGGGCCAACCCTCAACCCCCTGGAGACCGACATGCACACCGACACCGAGGACCTCGCCGCGATCGACTTCGACGACCTACTCGACACCTACCTCGCGCACCCCAAGCTCTGCCCGTGCACCCGATGCGCCGAGATGGATCGGCGACTGGGCGAGATGTGCGTCCACCCAGGCTGCCGCAAGCTCAGCGAGCCGGGGAGTTGGCGGTGCGGTGACCATCCGTCCACGACTCGCCTGCATGTCGCGAACTGACCTTCTCCTGTCTCCCGGCTCCTGCCGGGGAGACGCCCAATCCTCACGGAACGGAGATCAACATGCCTGACACCCAGTTCTACGGCTCGCTCGACGGTCGCGGCGATGAGGAGATGGGCGTCCACCGCGACGGAGACGACCTCACCCTCGTCGTCGGCGGGCACCGCGTCAGGTTCGACGACATCGACGACGCGCTGTTCCTCGCTGACCAGTTGCATGCCGCTCACGCAGACGCCCTTCGCCGCCTGCCCTGACCTTCGGCTCTCTCCTCCCGGCTTGGACGGGCAGCCTCAGAGGCAGGAGGGAGCACCAGACCCAAGACCATCAACGACAAGGGAGACCCGTGGAGCGCACGCCCAGCACAGACAACCAGGCGGCAATCGCGGCTCGGTTCGCCATGACCGGTAGAGACGACCCGACGATCGCCCGAGTCCTGGAGTGCTCAGTCAGCCACGTCCGCGCCCTCCGGAAGGAGTACGGCATCGACCCGGGGGAGACGCGGTGGCTGTCGAACACCAGCCCGTTGAACACCCGCTACGAGACGCCTGTGGACTCCTCCCTCCCCGAGAAGGGCTGACCGATGGCCAAGATCGACGCACCGCCCGTGACAGTCGGCAGCGTGTGGGCGTGCAACTCCGCCCGGGAGTGGGGCCGCTCAGTGGAAGTGATCGCCATCCGGGACGACTACGCGGTGGTGAAGACGCTCACCAACTCCCACGAGGTGCAACGGGGACTGGACGCCAACGAGAGGTGCGAGCGGGCAGATGCGATGAGGCCGTTCCCGAACGTCTTCGACCGGGTCGGTATGACTGGCCGCATCCGGCTGCACCGGATGCGGCCCACCGCCAACGGCTACCGGTATGTGACGGATGCCGCCGTGGTGACGAACGACGCTCTCGCAGCGCTGTTCGCCGCTGAGCCCGAGGAGGGCTGACCCGTGACGACCACGATCGACGACCTCGCGGGCCGCATGTGGAGCGACGAATCCGACACCGTAGCCGAACTCCAGCCGGACGGCTCCTGGACGGTCACCGGCAGGCCCGGCCGCTACAACCGCAACCAGGCCATCACCGCCATGGTTCTCGCCGAGTCCTACGCGGCAGGGACGCCGGCCGATGACCCGTTCGTGCAGGGATGGGAAGCCGAACTGAAGGAGCCCCGTCATGGCTGACCAAGAGCCGAAGCGCATCCAGCGCAAGAGGACGGGCGGGTGGAAGATGCCCGAGGGCGCGGTGTACGTAGGCCGCCCGAGCAAGTGGGGCAACCCCTTCGGCTACCGCACATACTCCGGTCTCGCCCGCGTGCCAGCAGTCCTCGACCCGACCGCCGAGTGGGAGTACGAGGGGCGGATCAGCGGCGATGGCACGCGCCACGACTACCACCACCCGGACGGCACCGTCACCATCTGCCACGTTCGGTACATGACCAGGGCCGAGATCGTCGAGACGTTCCGGCTGGCCCTGCTTGAACGGGACACGCCCTCCATGCGGGCGGCGTTCCCGAGCGGGAGAGGCAAATGGCTCGGCAGGTGGGTCGGCAAGCATCCCAATCGGCGCCGCGCGTACATCACCGTTGAGGACGTCCGCCGCGAACTCGCGGGTAGGGACCTCGCCTGCTGGTGTCCACTCATGGATGAGCACGGCAACCACGTTCCGTGTCACGCAGACGTCCTGCTGGAGATCGCGAACGGAGAGCCCGATGCCTGACCCCATCCCAGCGGAAGCTGTACAGGCCGTTGAGGCGGTGTTGGCCGCACTGCCGGAGCTTGTCCGTGAGGTCCGGCGCGCTCGCGGACTGTCGCTGCGGGCCGCAGGCGACCAGGCCGGATGCGGCTTCAACACCCTGTCCCGCGTCGAGCGGGGCATGGACTGCTCACTCTCCAGCACCCTCGCAATCTTGCGGTGGATCACCCGCAACCAGGAGAAAACCATGCCCGACCAGCCCAACCCCTACCGCGAACGGGCCTACCTCGTCGCGCATCTGGCGGCCCAGTACTTCTCGGCGATCACCTACAACGATCCGAATGAACCGGACTGGCCCGTCATCTACATCGAGACTCCGGCGGGTCAACTGTCGTGGCATCTGAGCCCGGACGACCTCGACCTGTTCGACCATGTGCTCAGGGTCACCCCGGACTCGATCACGTGGGACGGCCATAGCACGGAGGAGAAGTACCAGCGGCTCGCCAAACTCACGGCCAAGGCGACCGATGCCTGACCTTCCCGAGGAAGCCCGCCAGTCCGCCTTTGAGACTTCCTTTGAGGGAACCGACACGGTGTCGGTTCCCTCAAAGGACGCCATCCATCAGGAAGCCGTACAGGCCGCAGTCGAGGCGCTGGGCGCCCATCCGTGGAACAGCTACCCGCACGCCGCCCACCGTGAGCACAACTTCGACTCGGCGTGCATGGTGTGCAGAGCCGACTTGGAGCCGATCGCTCGCGTCATCCTGGAGGCTGCTGCTCCTGCCATCACCGCCCAGGTACTGCGGGGCCTCCTCGCCGCCGCCAAGTCGTGCACGATATGCGGCGAGATCCACCAGCGGCGCCCTGCCACACGCGACGACGGGATCTCCTACATGTCGTGGGGTCACCCAGAGGACGGCCACGCCTACTTCCAGGCGTCACAGGAGGCTGCCGCATGGCTCGCCCGCCAGATAGGAGAAGCCCGTGACACCCGCTGAGCTGATCGAGACGGCGCTCCGCGAGCAGATGCGCGTGTGCGCTGGTGTCCCCATGTCCGGGAGTGAGGCAGAGGACGCGGCCAGGATCGCCGTAGACGCCCTCGCGGGAGCGGGCAAGGTGGTCGTCCCTGCCGCGTACATCCCCGTCGCCTTGACGAGTCCAGTCGAACTCACCAGCGCGCAGGACTTGCGTGACCACATCCACGCCAGAGACGAGCTGCTCGCCGCTGCTCGCGCCGTCCTTGCCCGAGGAGGTTGCCCATGACTCCCGTTGAGTTGATCGCCCTGTCCGGCTGTAGCCGACCCGAGGCCGGGCGAGCCTGCTCGATCTGCATCGGCGCTGCCGAGGCGCACGTGCACGCCGTCGAGAGTGCAGGACTGGTCGTCGTCTCCGCCGAGTTGCTCGACGCCCTCACCGACCCGGACGAGTGCTGGTTCGACCATCACGGCGGCTGCCAAGCCCATGGCTACCTGTCGCTGGAACCTGGCGAGCGCTGCCCCCAGGCCGAAGCTCGGGAACTGCTCGCCGCCCTACCCGAGAGGACCGAGAATGTCTGACCACGTGACCGTCACTGTGGATGAGACGGAGGGCAGCGCGTTTGCCCGCATTCGCCGCATCGCCGTGGGTGCCGCTAACGGCTGGACGCTCGGACCCAACGGCCCCTACCGCAAGCCAGGCATGGCGGGGGCCGACATTGCACACGGACAGGTCCGTGCGGCACTACTCCACCTACTGGAACTCGGTCTCATCACCATCGACGAACAGCGCCTCAACGAGATGCGCATGTACCAGCCCTGGAGGGATGAAGACCGTGGCTGAAGACCTCCGCCAGCGCTACGCCGAAGCGCTTCGTACCGCAGCCGACTACGCGATCGTGGGGGAGGCGTCAGCCACGTCGAAGATGCTGGACGCCGTCATGGCCGTACGAGATGAGGAACTGGAACGGCTCCGCCTCATCGCCAAGGTCAACTACGGGCTGTACCGCTCCGCCCACGAAGAGGCGGAGATTGCCGCAGCCACCATCGCCCGAGTCCGTCGCCTCAGGGACGTGTACGAGCAGAACGCCCGCACCATAGAGGGTGTGGCAGGGCGGAACTTCTTCGAGCTGTTCGTTGAGGAGTTGGATGCGGTCCTCGACCCTCCATCCGGCCTGCCGACCGAGAAGGAGACTGGGCGCCATGCCGGACACTGGCGGAGTCCTGGACGCCATCGACTCGGCTGTACGCGACTACAGCGTGAGCTCAGACGCGAATGCGTCGCCCGGATCCGCAATGGGAATGGGCCCGGAGGAAGCCCAGTGAGCCAATTCCATGCACGAATTTGCAAGATCGAGGGGTGCCCGGAAACCATCAGGGCCAAGGGGTTTTGCCCGTTCCACTATCAGCGGCACCTCAGCGGTGTTGCCATGGACGCCCGACGAGTCATCTCGCGCGACGGCCCGTGCCTGGTCGACGGATGCGAGCGTCCACGGAGGTCGCGCGGTCTCTGCGGACCCCACTACAACCGGGGAATCACCCGCACCGAGTGTCCCGCCTGCGGTGGCACCATGAAAAGGACCAGCGGCGTCTGCGACCCATGTCGCCGCGCTGCCATAGCGGCACAGTTGCCCACTGAGAAGACATGCCGCCAGTGCGAACGCACGCTGTCGATGGATGCGTTCGGGCTCAGGAAGGCAGCCGAAGGCGCTGCGAAGTGGAGATCGCGGTGCAGGGAGTGCGAGGCTGCCGACATCCGGCTGCGCCCAAAGAATGCCCACCGTGACCGATCGAAGGAGCGGCTCTCCACCCCGTATCTCGGCCTGCGGGCCTACGCCAAGAAGCTCGGCATTCCATGGGTCGAGGTCGTTGAGAGGTACCCGGCCGACAACAGATGCGAGGTGTGCCGACGCACTCCCGAAGAAGCCAACCCCGGCGGCCGGTACGTGCGACTCTCGCTCGATCATTGCCATGAGACGGGCGCCCTTCGAGGTTTCCTGTGCGGCCCGTGCAACAGCGGCATTGGCTACCTCGGCGATGCACCTGAGCGTCTGAAGACTGCACTGGCCTACCTGCTCAAGGAGTCGCCTCAGCACCCCCCAGAAGCCCCCTCCCTCTCCCCCCACCGTGCTCTCGGACTCGGCCCGGATTGCGCTTCTAAGCTCGGCCTCACCCCGCGCCGGCCGCTCCGCATCACCGGAGTCCCCGCGGGGTGGGACTGTGCCGGGCAAACCGACCTACTGGAGTGACCGATGGATGAGATGCTCGCCTTCCTCCGGTGCCGTCTGGCTGAGGAGGCGCAGACGGAACGGGCGGCGCCCAAGCGCCGGCTATTCACCCGCATCACCGCTTCCGATGACCTGATTCGAGAAGACGAGACCCACGGCCGCCTCCTCCGTCACCTTGCGGCCGAGTACGCCAATCACCGGGCCTACCGCGAGGAGTGGCGCCCATGAACGCCGACCAGACCGACGTGGACCGCAAGGCACCGGAAGCGGCGTTTGCCCAGTGAGACTGACTCTTCGCACCTACAGTGATGGCTCGTGACCGAAGCGCTCCTCGTCGCCTACGTCGGCGTCGGAGGCACCCTCACCGCGACGATCGTCACCTTCGTCGGCACCGGCCTTCAGCAGTGGCGGCGAAACCGGGCAGACGACCGCAAGGCAAGAGAGCAGGCCATCTCCGAGATACTCACCGCCGCGGTGATGCTGGCTACCAGCGTGCAGGCGTACCGAACCGCGTGGGTGGACCATTCGTGGCTACGCACCGGGGGTATGCGCCTGCTCACGATTTTCCCGCTCGGGCAGCGGACCCCAGGCTGGCAGGGTCGCATCGCCGAAGTCGCGCGAGTTGGCGAGCAAGACAAGCGCGCCCTGGTGGCCGACTACCACCAGGTGCTCATGCCGAAAATGGAACGAACTGTACGGGCGCTCAGCGACGTCAGCCTGTGGCGTGACCGCAGATCGCGGCGCATCGTAGAGCGCGCCCGCAACCTCGCGGAGGTAGCCGGCGAACTCGTCGAAGCTACCGGGGCCAAAGACCATCGCTACCGGCAGAAGCGGTCCGCGTTCGAGCGGTCCCTGGAAGAGTTCCGCGCTGCGGTTGATCGCTGACCTGCGGCGGTTCTGCGATAATGGGCGAATCGTGTCCGAATCCCTTGCTCTCATCTCCCGCCATCCCCGCCTGTCCGGTGTCGAGCTACACCGTGGCCCGCGCTCGGGTGAGTCATACCTGCTCGCGGTCGGCGTCTGCCTCTCCGGCGACCAGCTCGTCGATCTGGGGGAGTGGCTGGCTGAACGAGGCCGGGAACACACGAGCCCGCCCGAGCGCTAGAAACGCGAAAGCGGCCTCCCGCCCGCCAGCGAGAGACCGCCCACAACCCCTCCAGACCCCACAGCCACTCAGTAGGTCTTCCCAAAGCGTACTTCCGGGGGAGACCGAAATGTCCCAACGCACGTACGAGCACCTCGCCGCTCTACGAGACGCCCTCCAATACCTCAACGACGCGCTGGTGCCAGGCACCCCGCGACGGTGGGCGGAACGTGACCTCACCGCGGAGCAGCGGGCCAGCATGGACCGGCGTGCGGTCGAGGAGCGGGAAGCCAAGCTCGTCAACCTGGCCAGCGGAATCAAAGCGCTGGGCGACGGTAGGGCGCCGCTGAGGCTGGATGTGCTGGACATCATGGCGGACATCGCCGTGTCGCTCCCCGACCTGGAAGAGGCCGTGTGCGAGCAGCTCGGCCTCACCCCGCTTGAAAGGGCGACCACCGCAGAGCGCATCCTGCGCTTGGTCAACCTGCTCGACCGGATCGACCTGTACGAGGACCTCGCCGAACACGTCCACGCCGAGGCGCTCCGGTTGCGCTGGCAGGTGGCAAAGGCGATCGGCGACGTGGAGCAGATCCGCAAGCTGAAGTTCCGCTGCCACATCTGCGACGCCAACTCGATGCGGGCATTCCCCGAACGGGAGCTGATCATCTGCGTCAACGGCGACTGCCGGTGCAACGCCGACGACTGCCCTTGCCAGTGGGAACGGCCCGTCCGGCACCGGTGGACATTCAACGAGTGGCCGTGGCTGGCCACCCTGCTGGACGAGGGGATCGGCGACGCCGAGGGTGTGGCGTCGTGAACGGCCTCCAGGCCGGCGGAGACATCTTCGACGAGGAGTTGTTCACCGCCGAAGAGGCCGCTGCGGAGGTCGGGATGAAGCCGCAGACCATCTACGTGTGGGTGAGCCGCGGCCACCTCCGCCCGGCTGGGACGCGCGGCAAGTACAAACTGTTCCGGCTCGCAGACGTGTTCAGGGCGGAGGCGACACGCGACCGAAAGAGGCGCAAACGAGCGGTCGCGTGCTAGATTGCCCACTGAGAGATCAAATGGTGCGCGTGAGCCATGCCTGAAAGCCCGGCCAATGGTCGGGGTTTTCGCATGTCAGGGCTCCTCTGCGGCGCCTGAGATCCCGGGTTCCCTCGCGTCGGGCCGCGGCCGTACCGATCCCTTCCGGTATCCGTACCAGCCCGTGTACTCCCTCGTCGGATAGCCGCGCCACGAGATCTGGCATTCGAGGCCGAGCACGCCCTGATGCCAAGCTTCCAGCACGGCCGGCCGCCAGGTGCCGTCGTCGCACAACACTTCGATCATCTTGCGGACGAACCGCTGCGGTCCCGCCTCGTCGAGCGTCGCCGACCGCAGCATCGGGCGCGGGTCTTGATGCCACATCGTGCACATGCCGCGTCCTGGAACCATCCCACCATTCTCGTACAACCGTTCGACTGATCGCCAGGAGTGTGCCCCATGCCCGCCGTCGAGCTCGCACGCGCCACCACTCACTGGCTGATCGACAGGTTCGACGCCGACCAGACCGCGTGGGTACAGCGCCGCTCCCGCCTGGCCGCCCCTTGCGCAGCTGACTTCGCCCGCTTTGGCGTCCTGCCGTACGAGACGACCGAAGTCCACGGAAACCTGGTCACCACCGCAGGGCTCTCCCGCCTGACCTCGCTTCTGATCGCAGGCGGCGGGCAGGCCATCACCAACACCAGCGCCCGGATCGGCGTCGGAAACGCCACCAGCCCCGCCGCCGCGGTCGGCGACACCAACCTGTCCGCCTCCGCCGGCTCCGCCAACCGCTGGTTCCAGATCATGGACGCCTCCTACCCGCAGGTCAGCGCGGGCGTACTCACGCTGAAGGCGACCCTCGGCACTGCCGACGGCAATTTTGCTTGGAATGAGTTCGGGATCGACATCGGCACCCCCACCGTCGCCAGCGGCGCCACCGTCAACGCCACCTTGTTCAACCACAAGACGTCGATCGCCCAGGGCACGAAGGTGGCTGGCCAAACCTGGGCAGCTACAGCAACCTGCACATTCTCCTAAATGATCACGGACGCTGCCCGCGCCCGGAGGTAGCCGATGCCACCCGTACGCGGCACATCTCAAGCGAGCCAAGGCGGCGCCGGCGCATCGTTTGCGTGTAACAAGCCCTCAGGCACCGTGTCCGGCGACCTGCTGCTCGCCTGGCACTCCGCGGACATTGGCGCCCTCGCAAGCATGTCCATCACCGCGAGCGGCACCGCATGGAGCACGCTGACCACCGCTGGCGTGGACGGGACCAACCCCGGGAAGCTGTACTGGAAGATAGCGGGTGGCAGCGAGCCGGCGTCCTACACCTTCAACCAGGACTCCGGCGCCGACGCCGCCGCGACGATGATCGCTGTCCAGGACGGCAGCACGAGCACACCGGTCTTCGCCACTGGTACGGGCGGCACAGGAACCAGTATCCAAACCCCGTCCACAACTCCCGGCGGAACGACTGATCTCGATGTGAGGTTCGTTTCCGCGTCGGGCGCTCTCGGCACGTCCGAGTCGCTCACACCCCCTGCCACATACACCGAGTTCGCCGACATCGGCTCCCGCCAGTTCGTCTACGTGTCTGGCGCGTACAAGGTCCTGTCGTCGGGGTCCGCGACCGGGACGCAAAACTTCACGATCACGACGTCGCCGACAAGCCGCCGCGGCGTCACGGTGACCATCACGTCCGGGTCAACCGGGAAAGACCTGACCGAGACCGGCTCGTCTGCAGACGACGTCACTGTCACGGCAGATACAACCCTGGCCGAAACCGGATCCCTATCCGACACCCTTCAAGCCTCGGTGGACGCCAGTCTCGCCGAGGCCGTCACTGCCGCAGATGATCTGACCGTCCAAGCGTCCGCCGTCCTCACCGACACCATTGTCGGCGCCGACGATGTGGGCGGCGGCGTCCCGATCGACCTCACTGACGCCGCGACCGCAGTCGACGACCTGACCACCCTGGTGACGCCGATCCTGGACGATCCGGTCGCAGCCGTCGACGCGCTGGCCGTCGTCGCTACAGCCGGGCTGGATGACAGCGTCTCGGCAGCCGACGCCCTTTTGGCAGCGGAGATCTTCCCGAAGTCGCTGAGCGAAACCGTGTCGGCAGCCGACGGGCTTGCCGTCCTCGTGCTGCAGGACATCACCGTCACCCCCGGTACGCCACACCGCGGGTGGGGATCCCGTCAGCCGGAGAGCTCCTGGTCGGCAAACTCCTCGCGTCGTGGTTGGTCCGCCCGCCCGCCCACCACCTGACCCGGGGGAGGCGCGGATGACGGCACTGAAGATCCCCAGCCTGTCGGTTGAGTACGTGAAGGTGCCCGTCACCGGGCCGTCCAACCTCACCTCGCTCACGGTGCAGATGGCGATCGTCCCCGCCGGCCAAGACCCCACCAGCCCCGACTGGCAGTCCGCGCAGTGGATCGGCACAGACGCCGCCGTCCTCATCGGGCCAGCCACCGCGCTCGTGCTGGCGAAGGGCGTCACGTACGGGATCTGGGTGAAGATCACCGCCGCCCCCGAGGTCCCTGTCCTCGGACCGTACGGCCTCCACATCACCTGAGCCGATCTGCACGAAAGGAAGGCGCGCCCGATGACGCTCCGCATCTCCAACGCCGCCCGCAGCGCCCTCGCCGACGCCCTCCGAATCCTGCCCGACGCCGGGTCCGGCGCGGGAAAGATCCGGGTGTACACCGCCTCCCAGCCGGCTGGACCCGACACCGCTGTGGGCGCGCAGACGTTGCTCGCCGAGTTCACATTGGCGGACCCCTCGTTCGGTGCCGCCTCGAATGGTGTGATCACGATGGCCAGCACGCCGCGCACCACGACTGGGCTCGCAGCCGGGACGGCAGCCTGGTTCCGGATGCTCGACTCCAACAACGTGGCCATCGCCGACGGCGCAGTGAGCACGTCCGGCGCGGAACTGAATCTCAACACCACCACGATCTCGGTCGGGGTGAACGTCGAGATCACTTCCGGCACCATCACCATGCCGGCGACGTAGCCGATGGTTGCGCTGGATGAGACGAACCGGGCCAGAGCGTGGGCGCAGTGGATGCGCGACAACCCTGAAGCCTGCGGATTTACGAAAGCCGACCTACGTGCCGCGTTGGACGCGACTGACTCGTGGATCGACGGCAACAGCGCGGCATTCAACGCCGCGTTGCCGCAGCCGTTCCGCGGAGCCGCTACCCCGGCACAGAAGACGCTCCTGTTCTGCTACGTGGCGATGCGCCGCCACGGCCTGCTGAAGGCCGAGGAGGACTGATGGCGACCGTCCGGCAGCCGATCAGCCCTGAAGAGGCTCAGGTCGCAACGTCCGCGTTCCCGCAGTACATCAAGACCAACGGCACGAACTTTCCCGTCACCGGCTTGGCTTACGACGCTGCCAGCACGGAGAGCGCCTACTTCAAGCGTCGCCTCGCCGGTTACGGCAGCGGCAACATCACCCTGAACGTCACCTGGTACGCCGACACTGCTTCGTCCGGGGTTGTGCGCTGGTCCGCTGCGGTGGCGTGCATCACGCCCAACGCGGACAGCCAGGACGTAGAGACGAAGGCCTTCGCCACCTCGACAGACACCGACGACACCCACCTCGGCACGACCGGGCAGCGCGTCCACGGCCACGACATCGTCATCACCAACACCGACTCGGCCGCCGCAGGAGACCTGGTGTGGATCCGGCTGCAGCGGCTCGGAGGCCACGCCAACGACACCCTCGCAGGAGACGCGATCGTCCTGGACGCCGAACTGTCCTACAGCGACACGTAGGAGGAGGCTGCGGTGGCCGTCAGGTTCAGCGCCTCCGGACAGCACTACACCGCCACCGCGGGACTGCCCGGCAACGTGTACACATTCACCGCATGGGTGTGGTCTGCGGCGGTCGGCAGCCGGTACAGGGTCGTCTACTGGTTCCGGCAAACCAGCGGAGATCACTTCTCCGGGGTCGGCGTCCGAGACAACCCCGTCGACCTCCAGATGATGGAGGACGTCTCCTACTGGTTCTCTGGCGTCGGGCCACTCGCCGCATCAGCGCAAACCTGGTACCAGGTCGCCGCCGTCGTCAACGGAGCCAACGCCACCTTCTACCGATCAGCCGCAGGAGACCCGCTCGCCTCCGTGTCGGTGTCGAACTTCGCGCCCCCCGCAACACCCAACCAGTTGTGGCTCGGGACGGATGCTTTTGGCGGCTGGTGGGATGGCAGGATTGCCGCCGTCAAGGTGTGGGATGCAGCCCTGTCTCAAGCTGACGTGGAAGCAGAGCTCAGTCAGCAGCAGCCGAAACGCACCACCAATCTGATCCGCTGGCACCCGTTCGTCTCTGCGGAGCCGACCGACTACTCCGGTCTGGGCAACGACCTCACGGGCGGCACCGGCGCGACGACCGAGGATGGTCCGCCCATCCCGTGGGGTTCCGCCGCCCCGATGCTCCTCTTGCCCGCTGCGGGTGGAGCCCCGGCCAACGGAACCCTGTCGGCATCCCTGCCGCCGCTCTCGGCGACCATCAACGCCGCGGTCACCGTCAGCGGAACACTCGCTGGAACACTGCCCAGCCTCACAGCCGCCGCCACAGGTGCTTCCACGGCAGCGGGATCGCTCACCGCCATGCTGCCTCCGCTGACGATGGTGTCATCCGGTGCCGCCACCGCGTCGGGCGTTCTCACCTCATCGCTTCCCGCCCTCACCGCCGACGTCTCAGCCAGCGTCGAAGTCGCGGGCCAGCTCGACGCGGCACTTCCCGCGCTGACCGGCGACCTGCAAGCGTCAGCCAAGAGCACAGGGATGCTCGCCGCTGGCCTGCCCGCGCTATCGGCCGTCCTTTCTGGCGCGGCTGGGGTTTCTGGCACCGCCGGTCTCTCGCTACCGGGCTTGACCGCGAGCCTGGCCGGCGACGCCCGAGTGGCTGGGGACGCCACAGCTGTCCTACCCGCCCTATCCTGCACGCTGACCGGGCAGATCGTGACACCGCAAGGCGGACTGGCGGCCACCCTGCCATCCCTCGCCGCGGCTCTCGCCGGAACGTCCGACGGCGTCACACCCGTCGGCGTTCAAGTCTTGGTCGGCCCTCCACAGCTCGGCTGGCCTGTGGGGGTCGCCCGTTCGACCTGGCCCGTTGGGGGCCCCACGCTCTAGGGGGTGACTGTGGCAACCGTCCCGGCCAGCAGCACCGAGTACCTGCACATCCCTGTCGCGGACGGCTCGGCCAGCATCGCGGGCGAGATCGCTGTCATCGACTCTTGCGCCGAACCCGTCGAAAGCGACTGGAAAGCAGCGGCCTGGGATGCCGGCTCCTACAAGCTGCTGATCGGCCCCGGAGGGGTTCTGACGCTCACCCAAGGCACGTACACGGCGTGGATACGCCTTGAGGCCCCACCTGAGAGCGTCGTTCGCCGCAGCGGCGCCGTCCGAGTTGGCCCCTAACCCGAAGCACGCCGCGTCTACGTCCATGCCTGATCCATGCGATTCGAGGGGGATGAATGAGCGATCTCCTGGTGATCGTCCCGAGCCGCGGACGTCCTCACAACATCGCCGACCTTTACGTCGCATGGAGCGAGACCACCCACAGGGACGCCCACCCGCTGGTCGCGGTCGACGACGATGACCCGTCGCTGCCCGAATACCAGCGTGTGTGTTCGCTGACGGGCGTTGAACTGGAGGTCGGACCGAGGCTGCGCCTCACGGGCACGCTCAACAAGGTCGCCAGCGAGCGAGCCCCACACCACAAGGCGATCGCGTTCATGGGCGACGATCACCGGCCTCGCACGATCGGCTGGGACTCCCACATCATGGCGGCGCTCGACGGTCTTGGTACAGGCATCGTCTACGGCAACGACCTCTTGCAGGGCGAGAGGATGGCCACCGCCGTAGCGATGACTTCGAACATCGTGTCCACGCTCGGCTACATGGCCCCACCGCAGATGGTGCACCTCTGCCTCGACCTTTGCTGGGTGGACTGGGGTAAGGCGATCGACCGGCTCGCCTACCTGCCGGACACGGTCATCGAGCACATGCACCCAGCCGTCGGCAAAGCTCAAAGTGACCGTGGCTACGAAGAGGCCAACAGCCCCGAGCAAACAGCCGCCGACCACGCTGCCTACCAGGCGTACCGGCACGGGCCCGCGTTCGAGGCGGACGTGGAGAAGCTGAGGGCGCTGCTGTGAAAGTCCTCATCACCGGCTCGTCAGGGTTCGTCGGCCGGCACTTCGTCCACGCCTTGGACGGCCACGACCTTCACCTGGTCGACGTGGTCACGGGAACGGACGTCCGTGACTTCTTCCGGCTCAACCACACCCGGTTCGACCTCGTCATCCACCTCGCCGCAGTCGTCGGGGGCCGAGCCCAGATCGAAGGCGCTCCGCTGTCGCTTGCCGTGGACCTGGCGATCGACGCCGACATGTTCACGTGGGCGCTGAGGACCCGACCACGACGGATCGTCTACTTCTCGTCGTCGGCCGCGTACCCGATCGACCTGCAAAACGACTACGCCCGCCCCCGTGCGATGCGCGAGCAGGATCTGAAGCTGTCGGGCAACATCGGCAACCCGGACATGACGTACGGCTGGGCGAAACTCTCCGGAGAGCAGCTCGCCCACCACGCCGAGAACGAGGGCCTGCGCGTCCACGTGTTCCGGCCGTTCTCCGGCTACGGCGAAGACCAAGACCTCGCCTACCCGTTCCCGGCGTTCATCCGCCGCGCCGCCACCAGGCAGGACCCGTTCACCATCTGGGGCGACGGCAACCAGGTCCGCGACTGGATCCACATCTCGGACATCGTGGCCGCCACGCTGACCGCCATCGAGGAGGACGTGCCCGGACCGGTCAACCTGTGCACCGGCCGGGACACCTCCTTCAACGAGCTCGCCCGCCTCGTGTGCCAGCAAGCCGGGTACGAGCCGACGCTGAAGCACGTCCTGGACGCACCCCAAGGCGTCGCCTACAGGGTCGGAGACCCGGCCAAGCTGAACGCCTTCTATACGCCGAAGGTCGAGTTGGAAGAAGGCATCAGACGCGCTCTCAAGGCCGCCTGACAGCCAAGGATCCTCCAGGTAGCTCCTGGAGGTCAGAGAGCCCCGGCTTCCTCATGAGTCGGGGCTCTCGCCACACCATGAGGAGAACCGATGCACCGAGAAGAAGCGATCGTGGAGTTCTTTCGCGCACGCCTGACCGATGAAGAGCAGCACGTTGAGCGGATCAAGAGCTACGGCGGGTGCTGCGCTGGGTGCTTCTGCGGGTGCTCCGGACTGGCCGCCATAGAGGCCGTGATCGAGGCGGATCGGGCGCTGCTTGAGCGCTACGACTACTGCGTGAGGATGGGCGGATGTCCCGGCAACGAAGATCTCGACGCAGCGCTGAATGAGTACGAGATGCACACATTCCCGCTCCGCATCGCCCGCTTCTCCGACCACCCTGTCTACGCAACCCTGGCCTTGGACGGCCGCTGGATCGAAGCGAACTATGTCGCGGCGAGAGATGCGAGTGCCTGATGCGCATCCAGATCCTTCTGCCCCCACCCGTCGAAGTACCGTCGGCCAACCTGGCGAGAGCCGTACACGCCGCCTGTCACCCAAGCCCTCCACTAAACACGCAGCCAGACCCCGAGATGGACCGCGTGGCAGCCGAGCTCAAGGACGTACTCCCTGAGCTTGTCCGCTACTGGACTGGCACCCTCGATGAGGTGGTCTGAGGTGCGCATTCAGATCCTTCCTCTCCCGTCCGTCGTCAGACGAGTCCTCGGAGTGGCCCTGATCGCGCTCCCCGTCGTTGTATTCCTGAAGTCCATGGTCATCAACAGGGGCTGGGCGTACGTCATCACGGTGCTCGCCATCACAGCCCTTTCAGTCGGCTGCATCGTAGGTGGCAATTACCTTCTGGCATCTACGAAGAAGAGCCGATAGAGGAGACCTCGGGGAACGCACATGGCCTGCCTCCCCTTCACGCACAAGTGGGTCACGGTCGAACGGATCGGCAAGGTAATCCACCAGCGTTGCTCCAAGTGCGGCAACACCCGCGTACGCGTCCAGTAGCCCACCCAGGGGGTGCTCTCATGGCAGCCCCTTCCTGGCGGACCACTCCGAAGCCTCAAGGGTGGGGGGCTATCAGACAGCGCATCCTCAAACGGGACAATCACGCCTGCCAGATGCCTACCCCCCTGGGGGTGTGCGGGGCCTGGGCTAACGAGGTGGACCACATCACCCCCGCCTCGCTGGGGGGGTCTGATGAGCCGGCGAATCTCAGGTCCCTGTGTGGCCCCCACCACAAGGTGAAGAGCTCACGCGAGGGCGGCCAGGCGTCGGCAGCCAAGCGGATCCCACGCAACAGGCCGGCTGAACAACACCCCGGACTCCGCTGACCACACCACGAAACCGAGCACAGAGCGTCGCAAAGGTCTCCGATCCGCCGGGCTTTATGCCTACCCACAGTGATAACCGCAGGACGGGAGACGGCCATGGACATCGTCATCCTTCTCGCAGCCCTAGCCTTCCTCGCTGCCACCATCTGGTCAGCCATCCAGAAGGCATGGCCACTCGCACTCCTCGGCCTCGGCGCCTTCCTCCTCGTACTCCACGCGAGCGGACTCATCACCACGTGAGCCTGCACATCGTCCCGGTCGGCGACCTGATCGAGCACGCCACCACAAGCGAATGTCCGTGCAAACCGCGAGACCAGTCAGTGAAACGGGACGACGGCAGCGTCCGACGGCTCGTCGTGCATCACAGGATCGACGGCAGAGAACAGAACGAGTGACCAGCGCGCCCCGCACCACGCCGCGACCATGAGACGCAAATGCGACAAGCCGGACGAACTCCATACATGTAGGGTCAGACGGTTTCCGCAGGTCAGAGCCACAAGGTGGGGTATGCCCCCTTTGTCCGTTTCTTCCCCGCCCGGTCCGGCATAGCACCTCCGGCTCTGTACGGGTTGTCAAGCCCACCAAGCACGTCGAGTCAGATGCGGCGACATGCTGCGCCTGGCTAGCTGTTCACCCCTTCAGGTGATCGCTTTCGACCATCCAATCAAGTCCCCGACATGGGGGCTTGTCGTCGTCCCGACATGGGAGAACTGAGATGGCGCGATCCACGGGCCCTGTCCCGAAGCGCAGTTCTGAACGCCGCCGGCGCAACAAGCCGGAAGGCGTCGAAGTAATGTCCGTCCCTGTCCCCGAGCAACAGCCGGTGGTGCGCCCGCTCGCCGACGAGTCCTGGCATCAGATTGCTCGCGACTGGTACGACTCGCTGGCCGAGTCCGGGCAGGCCGTGTTCTATGAGCCGTCGGACTGGGCGACCGCGCGCTATGTGGCCGAGGCCATGTCGCGCGGGCTGCAGGCGTCGAGGTTCTCGGCGCAACTGTTCGCCGCGGTGTCGTCGGCGATGACCGAGCTCCTCACGACGGAAGGCGCTCGTCGGCGTGCCCGCCTTGAAATTGAGCGGGGCAAGCCTGGCGAGAGTGAGAAGCCGGCCGGTGTGACGGCGCTCGATGACTATCGCACCGCCCTCGGGGGCTGACGGGCTCGCGGTTGATCTCGACGCTCTTGAGCCGGTCCGGATCGGGCCGACGTGGGAGCGGGACCCTGACCATCCGAGTGGGTGGCGGCTGCCGGAGTTGACACTCGGCTGGGACATCGTGATGTGGCAGGCTGACAACCTGCAGCATTCGACGGGTCAGCCGTGGCGATACACGCCTGAGCAGTTGCGGTTCGTCTTGTGGTGGTACGCGGTGACGCCGGAGCTGCGGTGGGTGTACCGGGATGGCGTCCTGCAACGCCTCAAAGGCTGGGGCAAAGATCCGGTAGCCGCGACTCTTTCGGGTACTGAGTTTGTGGGTCCGTGCCGGCCTGACAGGTCTGGCCGCACTGTGCGGGATCCGTGGGGGAACGAGCATCCAGCCGGTGTCCCGCATCCGGAGGCGTGGGTTCAGATCGCCGCCGTGTCGAAGGATCAGACCCGGAACACGATGACCCTGTTCCCGTCGCTCTTCACAAAAGCGGCGATCAAGCGGTACTCCATCGACCTCGGCAAAGAGATCATCTACGCGCACAAGGGCGCCAAACGCATCGAGGCCGTCACGTCCTCGCCGCGGGCGCTTGAGGGCGGCCGGCCAACGTTCACACTGCGGAACGAGCCCCATCACTGGCTCTCCAACAATGAGGGCCACGAGATGGACGCGGTCATCGACCGGAACGCCGTCAAGTCCTCTGACGGCATGTCCCGGCCGCTGTCCATCACGAATGCCTACGAGCCTGGCGAAGACTCCGTCGCCGAGCGGGCCCGAGACGCCTACGAACTGATCCTGGCTGGCAAGTCGTTAGCGACCGGGATCTTGTACGACTCGCTTGAGGCGCCGCCGGAAGCGCCGCTGTCAGCAGAGGCCGCCCCGAAGGTGGTCGAGCTGATCCGTGGCGACTCCACATGGCTGGATGTGCCGCGCATCGTGCAGGCCATCCTCGACCCGCGTAACCCTCCTAGCAGGTCGAGGCGGTTCTGGTACAACCAGATCGTCGCAGCGGAGGACGCGTGGATCGCGCCCTACCAGTGGGATGCGCTGGCCAAAGCGGACCGGCTCGTCGAGGACGGCGAAGTCGTCACGATGTTCTTCGACGGCTCCAAGTCGGACGACGCCACAGTCCTGGTGGGGTGTTGCGTCTCTGACGGGCACGTGTTCCTCATCGACCACTGGCAGCGTCCTGCCGGGCTGGACTCGAAACTGCCGTGGGTGGTGCCTCGCGAGCAGGTGGACGCCGCTGTGGATCGGGCGTTCGACCGATGGCGGGTGTGCGCGTTCTCTGCGGACCCCGGGTCTGGCGAGGACGAGTCGGGGGAGCGGTTCTGGGACGGCTTCATCGACGGATGGGGCATCCGCCACGGCGACGCCCTGGTCATCAAGGCCACGGTGACGGCCGGTAGTCATCACCCGGTGATGTGGGACATGCGTGCCACGGTCCGGCAGCAGGAGTTCACCGAAGCCACGGAACGCTGCTTCTCCGACATCACTAGCACGCTCACGCTGACCCATGACGGCAACCGGGTTCTTCGTCAGCATGCCGTGAACGCGCGCCGCCGGCCGAACCGGTGGGGTGTCGCGATCGGCAAGGAGCACCGCGAATCCCCCCGGAAGATCGACGCCGTGGTGGGTGTGATCGGCGCCCGGATGATCCGCAGAAAGCTGCTGGCGTCGCCGGAGTGGAAGAAGCAGGCAACCAAGAAGCCGCGGACGGGCCGCGTTTACGGATTCGCTTAGGAGATCTGGTGGCGCTCACGCAGGAACAGGCTGAAGCCACCGTCCGGACGCTCCTTGAACTGCGTAGGCCGGAGCAGGACCGTCTGCAGTGGATCGCCGCCTACGTGCGGGGCGATCACAGCAGCGTGTACGTGCCGCGTAGCGCGCGGGATGAGTACAAGTGGCTGCTGCAGCGAGCCAAGGTCAACATGTTGCGGCTGGTCGTGACGGTCGTCGCGCAGAACCTGTACGTGGACGGCTACCGGGCTACCGGGGTCGACGAGAACGCGGACCCGTGGAAGATCTGGCAGGCGAATCGGATGGACGCCCGCCAGCACGGGATTCACCGGGCGGCGCTGAAGTACGGGATCTCGTATGCGACGGTGCTGCCCGGCGAGCCGGTCCCTGTGATCACTCCGATGTCGCCGCGGCGTATGACGGCGTTCTACAGCGACCCGGTCAACGACGAGTGGCCACTGTTCGCGGTCGAGGTGACCAGCGAGAAGGCCAAGGGCGACGACGGGCGGCTGGTGACGCGGAAACTCGTCCGGCTGTACGACGAGCAGAGCACCTACCGGTTCGTGAGTGACGCTGAAGGGCGCCGCCTTGAGG
The DNA here is from genome assembly GCF_043197155.1 of Nonomuraea sp. NPDC049269. NCBI lineage: Bacteria > Bacillati > Actinomycetota > Actinomycetes > Streptosporangiales > Streptosporangiaceae > Nonomuraea > Nonomuraea sp. NPDC049269. The sequence goes on along the minus strand of NZ_JBICSO010000004.1, from coordinate 564,549 downwards.
CGGGCAGGGTCGACGACCACGAGATGGGCGTCTGCCCGGTGGTGCGTTACCTCAACGAGGTCGACCTGGATGAGGACGAGGCTGTTGCGGGTGAGGTCGAGCCGTTGATCCATCTCCAGGATCAGATCAACTCGACCACGTTCAACCTGCTGATGGCGCAGCAGTACGCGGCTTTCAGGCAACGCTGGGTGACCGGCATGGCGCCGGAGCTGGACTCCGAGGGCCGCCCGATCGAGCCGTTCCGGGCGGGCGTGGACAGGCTGTTCATGGCCGTGGACTCGGACACTAAGTTCGGCGAGTTCGGCGAGACCTCTCTTGAGGGCTATCTGAAGTCCCGCGAGGAGTCGATCCGTGAAATGGCGACCATTTCGCAGACGCCGCCCTACTACCTGCTCGGTCAGATGGCCAACCTGTCCGCCGAGTCGCTGGTGGCGGCCCGAGACGGCCTCGACCGCAAGGTGGAGGAACGCAAGAGCTCGTTCGGCGAGTCTCACGAGCAGATACTGCGGCTGGCGGGCCTGGCGAGCGGCAACAAGGACGCCTGGCAGGACGAAGCGGCGCAGGTCGTGTGGCGCGACACCTCCAGCCGGGCGCTCGCCGCCACCGTGGATGCGCTCGGCAAGCTGTCGCAGATGCTCGGGGTGCCGCAGCAGGAGCTGTGGGAGAAGATCCCGGGCGTCACTCAGACGGACGTAGCCAGGTGGAAGATCACCGCTGGGCAGGCGGACGCGTTCGCTCAACTGAACCAGATGCTCGAACGGCAGATGGACCCCGCCGACGCTCGCGAGCCGGAGTTGGCGGATGGCCAGCCCGCAGGCTGAGCGCCTCGCCGAGCAGCACCGCGTCCAGCAGGTCACGCTCCGCGCTGGCGTGAGCCGCGACGTGGTTGCTCTGCTGCGGGACCTGTTCGACGTCGACAACGCTGACCGCACCTGGCCGGCCATCCGGTCGATGCTTGCGGCCATGGCCCAGCAGCAACACGGCACGTCGGCCACGTTGGCGAACACCTACTACGGGCAGGCCCGCATCGAGGCTGGCGCGGACGGCTCGTTCCTTCCGATCACCCCGGCTGCTCTGGCCGAGGAACTGCTGAAAGTCGTGCTGGACGCGACCGGGATCGCCGCGTTCAAGCGGGCCATCTCCCTCGGTAAAACCCCTGCGGAGGCGCTGCAGATCGCTGGCGTCACCCTGTCCGGGGCGGTGTCGAGGCTGGTCTTGTCCGGCGGCCGGGACGCGATCCTCGGCAACGTGCGCGAGGACCGGCAGGCGGTCGGCTGGGCGCGGTTGACGGACGCCCACCCGTGCGCCTTCTGCGCGATGCTCGCCTCACGCGGGCCGGTCTACCGGTCCAAGCAGACGGCCAAATTCGAGGCCCACGACCACTGCGCGTGCATGCCTGTCGCCGCCTGGTCCCGAGATGAGGCGTGGCTGCAGCACAGCCGCGACCTGTACGAGCAGTGGCAGGACGTCACTCAAGGGCACAGCGGCGCGGATGCCCGCCGAGTCTGGCGCCGCCACTGGGACGACCGCGCAACCTGATCTTCCTTTCCGGGCTGGAGCCGACATGGCGTCCGGCCCTCACGCATGCCCCCAACCCCTGCCGACATGGCGGGCTGTCCCGACATGGGAGTTACCGAATGTCCGAAGCGACACCAGAAACCGACGTCGAGCAGCTGCTTGCCGAGGTCGGTTCCACGCCGGACCCGTCCACGTCCGATCCTCAGGCGCAGGAGCCCGACACGGGCGCCGCGTCGAAGGACTGGCAGGCCGAGGCCGCCAAATGGAAAAACCTGGCCAGAAAGCACGAGACCACGGCCAAGACCAACGCCGACGCTGCGAAGCGCCTCACCGAGATCGAGGACGCGCAGAAGAGCGAACAGCAGCGCCTCCAGGACCGTGCCACGGCCGCCGAGCAGCGGGCCCTCCAGCTTCAGTCGGCCAACGCCCGGCTGCTGGCCGCCACAACGCACGGCATCCCGGCGGACCTGATCGACCTGCTCGGCGACGGCGACGAGGAACTGATCAACGAGCGGGCTCGCCTGCTCGCGGAGAAGCTCGCCAGCGCAGTGCCAGCGCCAGTTCCAGCGAACCCATCGTCGACGCGGCCTGTGGAGTCGCTCAAGCCCGGCGCCGCACCGGCGGCGAACGAGCCAAATCCGGACGCATGGATCCGGCGTCTGGCGGGCCGCTAACCACCCATCTCGCAGCAACCGGATTCCTTGCACGGGGCCCGGGGCCGCTGCACACCTGAAAGTGAGGTTGCCCCGTGCCCTACAACTCCATCATTTCCAGGGACTCCAGCAACGACCCGCTGGTCCCGACGCCGGTGTCGGCGCAGATCATCCAGGAGATGCCGACGCGCTCGGTGATGCTGCAGCGCGCCCGGCAGGTCCGCATGTCCACCAAGACGCAGCGGCAGCCGGTCCTCGACGTCCTGCCGACGGCCTACTTCGTCAACGGCGACACCGGGCTCAAGCAGACCAGCGCCCAGGACTGGAAGAACGTCGAGCTCGTGGTGGAAGAGCTGGCCGTGATCGTGCCGATCCCGGAGGCGTACCTGGACGACGCCCAGGTGCCGATCTGGGATGAGGTCCGGCCGCGCATCGTGGAGGCGTTCGGCGTCGCGATCGACGCCGCCACGCTGTTCGGCGTGTCGAAGCCGTCCACCTGGGGCAACCCGATCTACCAGTCCGCTGTTGCTGCGGGCAATGTCGTCACCGCGACCACCGACCTGGCGCTGAACGTCTCGCAACTCGGCGAGATGCTGGCCAAGGACGGCTTCCCGGTGGATGCGTTCGCTTCCCGTCCTGGCCTGAACTGGAAGCTGGTCGGTCAGCGTAATGCCGATGGTCTGCCGATCTACCAGCCGGACCTGCAGGGCCGTCCTGGCGGAACCCTGTACGGCTACCCGCTGAACGAGGTCGCCAACGGCGCCTGGAACGCCACCGAGGCGGAGCTGATTGCGGGCGACTGGTCGAAGGCCATCATCGGTCTGCGCCAGGACATCACGTTCAAGATGTTCACCGAGGGAGTCATCACCGACAACACTGGCGCCGTCCAGCTCAACCTCATGCAGCAGGACGCCGTCGCGTTGAGGGCCGTGATGCGGCTGGCTTACGCCACCGCAAACCCGATCACCGCGCTCAACGCCAACTCGGCGACTCGCTACCCGTTCGGCGTGCTCCGCGCCGCTTCGTACACCTACTCCTGATCCCGCGCGCCCCGCCGGGGAGAGCCCTGGCGGGGCATCTTGGAGGCCCTCGTGCGTGTCCTGGCCATGCTTCACCTGTATCCGCCGACCGGGAACGCCGGCGCCGAGTGGGCGGTGCACACGCTGCTCGCCGCGCTCGTCCATGCGGGCCACGAGGTGGACGTGCTGCTCATCGAAGAGTCCGCGATCGGTGAGCCGTACACGCTGGACGGGGTGCGAGTGCACCCCAGGCGCGGCAAGGGCGACCCGTTCGAGTGGCTGCTGTCCGACCATCCGCCGCACGTGATCGTCACCCATCTGATGAACACGCCGCGGGCGACGGTGCTCGGCGAGATGTACAACATCCCGGTCGTGCACGTGCTCCACAACGACCACGACAACGAACGCTCCTGGCTGCAGCGAGGCCCGGCGCTGGTCGTCTACAACTCCGACTGGGTGCGGGAAAGCTGTCTGTCCTGGTGGGACGACACCCGGTTGGGGCCGCCACCGAACGGTGTCGTGGTGCGCCCGCCGGTGATCCCCTCGCACTACGAAACAACCCCTGGTGACCGCGTCACGCTGATCAACATGTGCGCCAAGAAGGGCTCCGACCTGTTCTGGGAGGTCGCCCGGCGCATGCCGGACGTCCGATTCCTCGCCGTCAAGGGCGCCTACGGTCAGCAGATCATCGAGGACCTGCCCAACGTCGACGTTCAGGCGTGCGTCCCCGGCGACCAGATGCGGGACACGGTGTACGCCCGAACCAAGATCCTGCTGGTCCCGTCCGAGTACGAATCGTGGGGGCGCGTCGCGGTCGAAGCCATGGTGTCCGGCATCCCGGTCATCGCACACCCCACGCCCGGCCTGCAGGAGTCGCTCGGCAACGCTGGGCTGTTCGCGGACCGGGACAACCCGGACGCGTGGGTGACGGAAATCCGCCGGCTCCGCAAGCTCCCTGTGTGGAAGGCCGCCTCCAAGCGGGCCAAGGTCCGCGCCGCCGAGCTCGACCCAACCCCTGACCTTCAGACGTGGGTGGAAGCTGTCGAGGCGACCGCCCGCGTGATTGCGTGAGGAGGCAACCGTGACCGCTCTGGCGTGCGTCTCCGACGTGGAAACCCGTCTCGGGCGGACCTTCACAGGAGACGAAGCCGGGCGGGTAGCGGTCCTGCTCAACGATGCGTCCGCCCTGATCCAGTCCTACACGCGGCAGAGCTTCAGCCCTCCCACGTCGGACACAATCCTGCTGCGCGAGTCCGCCGGCGTGGTGCGACTGCCGAAACGGCCCGTCACCGCGGTCACGTCCGTCGTCCTGGTAGGCATCAACGGCATCCCCGACATCACCGTGGTCGGATGGGGCTGGGACGGCCTGGACGTGGTCGACGTGTCTGGCTGGGACAGCGTCATGGTCAATCTCCCCGAAGCAGTGCAAGACCGGTCCTGGCTGCCCGCCACGTACCGGGTCACCTACACGCACGGCTACACCGCGGTTCCCGCCGGCATCGTGGCGCTGGTGTGCGCCATGGTGGGCCGCACCATGGCCGCACCGTCCGCAGTGTCCGGGGTGACGTCGGAAACGATCGGCTCCTACTCATACCGGACCGCCGAGCCGGGCATGGGCGTCACCGTGGCCCTGACCGCCGCCGACAAGGCGTTCCTGGACGACGCGGGGTACCGGCCCAAAGCGGCCACAACGCAGGTACGGCTCCGATGATCCCGCCCAGATTGCTGCCGCTCACCGTCACCAAGGTGCGGCCGGCGCAGACCACGGACCGGTACGGCAGCCCCGTCTACGACTACGGGGCCGCAGCCTCCCGCACGTCCATCGCGGCGTGGATCGACCAAGACTCAGCCTCCGAGGACACCCCGAACGGGCGTGACCTGATCATCGGCGGCTGGAAGCTCATCACCAACCACACCGACCTCGACCCGCTCGACCGCATCGAATGGGCCGACAGCGTCTACGAACTCGACGGCCCCGCCTGGCCCGTCTACACCCCGGCCGGGCTTCACCACCTGGAAGCCAAGCTGCGCAGAGTGGAGGGCTGATGGCGAACGTCCGCGTGATTCTCAACCGCTCCGGCATGCGGGAGATGCTCCGCTCCAAGGAAGTGGAGCGAGACCTGCTGCGCCGCGGCAAGCAGGTCGCCGCCACCGCCGAGGCGATCGGCCATCCGCCGCACGAGGGCGACGTCGACTACTACGCCGTAGCATCCAGGGGCTCGACGAGAGCGCGGTGCGTCATCGTCGCCGACCACCCTGGCGCTCTCGGCCAGGAGCAGGAGTACCGCACGCTCGGCACGGCGATCGACGCCGCGAGGCTCTAATGATCTCCTATCCGGACGCCGAAGACCTGCTCATCGGCTACCTGCAGCCGATCGTCGGCGTGCCCGTCAGCATCCGCGTGCCCCGCGAGCGCCCCGCGGCCTGGCTGCAGGTCCGGCGCAGCGGCGGCGTTGACGACGTTGTCCGCGACAAGCCCCGCCTGGACGTGTTCGCGTGGGCGCACGACGACGGAGCCACCCGCGACTTGCTGACGACAGCCCGATCCGCCATCCACGCCCTCGCTGGCACGACCCTGCTCGGGCCCGCCTGCTACGGCGTGGAGGAGTTCCTCGGCCCGACCCGGGCTGACGACCGCGAAACCGGCACACCACGCATGTGGATGACCGTGCAGCTCAGCCTGCGCACCAGCTAGACCCGCGCATCCATCCCCTGATCCGGCCATCCGCGCCGGTGTTTCTGCTGCTCACCGAAGGGTTGATCATGACGCTTGACGCACAGAAGGTGCGCGTTGCCGTCACAGGCGCGGTTTACGCTGGCCCGACCTCCTCCACCGCTCCCACGTCGGCCGTCTCGACCGTCCCGGCCGGGTACAACGACCTCGGCTACATCTCCGAAGACGGTGTCACTGAGGCTTATGACGAGGATGTCCAGGACATTCAGGCGTGGCAGGGCGGCGCGATCGTCCGCACGCTGATCTCTTCATCGAAGGCGTCGCTGTCCTTCACGATGATCGAGTCGAAGGCCAGCACCCTGGAGCTGTACCACAAGGGCTCCACAATGGAGGCCGTCAGCGGTGGCTACAAGATCGACGTGAAGCTGCCAAACGTCGTCCGCAAGAAGTTCATCCTCGATGTCCTGGATGGCTCCACGCATCTGCGTATCTACGTGCCGGACGGCGAGGTTACCGAACGCGGCGAGATCACCTACGTCAACGACGAGACCATCTCGTACAACGTGACGATCACCTGCTACCCGGTCAACGACGTCGTGCTGACCAAGTTCAGCGACGACGCCTACTGGGGCTACAGCTAGCCCCCGTCTTTCTAGAGCCCCGGGGTGGGCGCGAATCGCGCGGGTCCGCGCCCACCCCGGTATCACCCATGCACCCGCGCGCCATCACGAAGGACCCGCGCTATGGAAGCACCTCGCGGTGCCGTCATCGAGATCGTCGAGAAGCGGCACAGCAAATCATCACCGCCCGGCGGGGACGTCATCATCCCCAACGAGATCCGCATCAACGGACAGCCGGTGTTGGCGCCGAAGGATCACCCGGTAAAAGTCCACGAAATCGCAATCCAGGGCGACGATGTCGTGCTCGTCACGCTGACGCTGTTCGCGCGTCGAGTCCTCATCGCCCCTGAAGAGCCTGAGGAGACCCGCGCATGACCACGAGAACCCCCCGCGCTGTCAAGGCGACGAAGCCGACCACGGCGTTCGACCTGGATGCCGTCGAAGCCGAGGCGGCAGGCGAACGGTTCGAGTTCATCTTCGGCGGACGTACCTACAGCCTCCCGCACCTGCACGACATCGACCGGAGCCTGCTCAACGCCGCCGACCAGGGCGACGTGGCAGCCATGATCGAGGCGTTTCGGTCGGGCCTGGGCGACGACTACGAAGAGTTCAACCGTGCGCCGATGAAGCTGCGCTCCCTCAACGCCTTGTTCGCCGCGTGGACGGAGCACTCCGGCCTGAAGCCGGGGGAATAGCAGGCCTCCACGCGCTCCTAGCAGAGCACGGGGAGGCGATCGAGTGGGATCTGTCCCACTATCACCATCGCGAACTCGGAGAGCTGTTCACCGGCACGCTGACGTGGCGCAAACTCCGCAGCTTCCTGTCCCACCTGCCGCGAGAGTCGGCGCTGGCCCGGAAGTTGCTCGGCGAGGACGCTCCGTGGGGCCTGAATGAGCAGCTCCTGGCGATGACCATCGACGTGCTGCGGCAAGGCAACTGGCAGCGCGGCGGCGGCAAGGGCGCCAAACCCAAGCCCCTGCCGAGGCCTGGCGCGCCCAGGGGTTCGGAGACGCGGCACGGACGCACCGACCGCGACCCCGATCAGGTCATCGCCTATCTGGACCGGTTCCGACCGCAATCCGCCTGACTCAACCACGCTCGGGGGTGAGGCATGGCGGCCGAGGTCGGCTCCGCGTACGTCACGATCCTGCCCAGCGCCCGTGGTTTCCGCAGGGCGCTGGAGAAGGAACTCGACACCCCGATCCGAGACTCGGGACAGAAGGCAGGCAAGTCCCTCGGCGACGCCATCTCCAAGGAAGGCGGACCGGCCGGAGACCGGTTCGGCAAGAACTTCACCCGATCGCTGATCCCCAGCCTGAACGGCGCCACGGCGGCGGTCGGCAGGTTCGGCGTCACTATGACGGCGGCGCTGCTGCCGAGCCTTGGCCAGGTCACGGCGGGCATCGCGAAAATCGGTGCCGGGGCGGGGGCGTTCTCGCTCCTCGCCGCTGGCGCCGGTACGGCGGCCGTACAGGTGGCAGGGCTCGTGGCGGCTCTCGCTCCTGCTGCTGGGGCGTTGGCGGCGCTCCCCGGTGCGGGCCTGCTGGCGGCGGGCGCTCTCGGCACGCTCAAGCTTGCGCTTTCGGGTGTTGCTGAGGGCTTCGCCGCGGCAATCTCGGGCGACTTCGACAAGTTCATGGAGGGCACCAAGGGCCTGTCCGCCGCCGCGGGCGAGGTCGCCTACGAGCTTTTCCAGATGGCGCCGGCCTTCCAGGGCGTCAAGGAAGCCGTCCAGAACGCCGTCTTCGGCCCGCTGGTCGGGCAGATGTGGTCGCTGCTGCCCGCCATCAACGCGGTCACGGCGGGCATGGTCGGCGTGGCCACGCAGTTCGGCAACGCCGCCCTGCAGATCGTCGACTTCGTCCGCTCCGCGGAGACGATCGCAGCCGTCCAGTCCGTCTTCGAGTCGTTGCGCACGTCGATCGCGGCGATGCTGCCCGCGCTACGGCCGCTGCTGGACGGGTTCCGGGATCTCGGCGTCGTCGGCGCGCAGTGGCTGTCCGGTCTCACGCCCGGCATCGCTGACGCCGTCGCGCGTTTCGGCGAGTTCCTTTCCAGCGCCGCCGCCTCCGGCAAGGCGCTGGCGTGGATGGACGGCGCGCTCGTCGTCTTCAAGCAGCTCGGCGCCATCCTCCAAGATCTCGGCGGGATTGTCTCCGGCGTCTTCGGCGCCATGGCATCCGCTGGCACGGGCGCGCTCGGCGTGCTGGGCCAGCTGCTGGACGCGGCGAACGCATGGGTGAACTCCGCCAGCGGCCAGCAGGCGCTGGTGGCCATCTTCCAGTCGCTGGCCCAAGCCGGCAAGGCGCTGGTGCCGGTCATCACCGCGATCGCGACCGGGATAGGTGCGCTGGCGCCGTTCGTCGCCGACCTGGCGACCGCGTTCGGGCCGATCCTCACCACGGCGATCCAGGCGATCGTGCCTGCCCTGGCCGCGATCGCGCCCAGCATCGTCACCGTCATCAACGGGCTCGGCGGCGCCGTGCAGGCGCTCGCTCCTGCCCTGCTGCCGCTCGGGCAGACGATTTCCGGCCTGTTCCAGACGGTCGCGCCGGTGTTCGCCCAGATCGGTCAGGCCGCCGCAGCACTGCTGCCCGGCATCCAGGCCGTCGTCCAGGGCGTCGGCGGGGCTATCGCCGCGCTCGGGCCGGCGCTGGTTCCGATCGCGCAGGGCATCTCTGCCGCCTTCGGCGCGGTCGGCCCGGTCGTCGCCCAGTTCGGTCAGGTGCTCGGCGGTGTCGTGACCGCCGTCGCCCCTCTGCTGCCCGTCGTCGGGGAGCTGGCGGCGACGGTCGGTGGCACCTTCCTGTCCGCGGTGTCCGCCCTGACGCCGATGCTGGGCCCGCTCGTTTCCGCGGTCGGCCAGGTGGCTGTCGTCATGTCGCCGCTGATCGCCCAGGTGGGTCAGCTCGCCGCCATGCTGCTGTCCGGGCTGCTAGCCGCAATCACCCCGTTGTTGCCTGCCCTTTCGCAGGTTGCCGCTGCCCTGAGCGGAGCCCTGCTCGGTGCGGTCGGGCAGATCGGCGCCGCGTTGCTGCCGCTCGTGCCCATCGTCGCGAACCTGGCCGCCACACTCGGCACCACCCTGGCGGGCGCGATCTCCACGCTGGCGCCGCTCGTCACGCCGATCGTGGCCGCGGTCGGCCAGTTCGTCGCCGCGGTCACGCCGCTGCTCGGGCAGGTCCTCCAGCTCGCGTCTGCAATCCTGTCGGCGCTGTTGCCTGCCTTGACTCCGCTGATCGGGACGTTCCAGCAGGTCGTCACCGTGCTCGGCGGGGCCCTGATCCAGGGGTTCACCACACTGGTGAACGCGATCGCGCCTCTGCTGCCGGTCCTCGCCCAGCTGGTGCAGACGCTGGTAGGGGCGCTTCTGCCAGCGATCACGCCGCTGATTCCGATCGTCGCGCAGATCGCGGCGACGCTCGGCGGCGCGTTCGTTCAGGCGATCAGCATCATCGTGCAGGCTGTCACGCCACTCATCCAGGTGCTCGGACAGGCCTACCAGCTCATCGGCCAGCAGCTGCTGGCGGCGGTCCAGTCGATCGTCCCGTACGTCTCCCAGTTCGCTCAGGCGATCGCCGGGCTGGCGCCGATCCTGGGTCAACTGGTCACCGCCGCGCTGCCCATCATGGTGCAACTGATCCAGATGTTGGCGCCGATCGTGGGCCAACTGGTGACGGCGTTCGGAACGTTGTTGCAGGCGCTCGCGCCTCTGCTGCCGATCGTGGTGCAGATCGCCGGAGTGATCGGGCAGACGCTGCTGTCGGTCATCTCCAGCCTGCTGCAGGCGGTCACACCGCTGCTGGGTCCGCTCGGCGAGTTGGCGGTGACGATCGGGCAGGTCCTGCTGAAAGCGGTTCAGGCGGTCGCACCATTCGTGGTGGCGCTGGCGAAGTCGATCGCCCAGCTCGTGCCGGTGTTCGTGCCGTTGATTGAGCTTGCGACGCAGATCGCAGCCCAACTGGGCGGCATCCTCGTGCAGGCCATCACGACCCTGGTCACGGCACTGACACCGGTCCTGCCGGTGATCGTCGAACTGGCGTCGCAGATCGGCACGGCCCTCGTGACGGCGCTGCAGGCGGTCGCGCCCGCACTGCTGTCCATCGTGCAGGCGGTCGTCGGCTTGCTGCCGTCGTTGACGCCTTTGATCGGGCTGGTTGCTCAACTACTGCAGGCGATCGTCCCGCTCGTCGTCCAGTTCCTGCCCATCTTCGTGACGCTGATCCAAACGCTCGCGCCGGTCGTGGTCGCCCTCGCCGGCGTGGTCGGGCAGCTGCTGGCCGCGCTCATGCCTGTAGCGGCGATCCTCATCGACCTGGCGCTCAAGATCCTCACACCCTTGATCGGGATCGTGCTTCAGGTAGTCCAGGCGCTCATGCCGCTCATCCAGGCGGTCCTGCCGGTCCTGGTCACGCTGATTCAAGCCGTGGCGCCGATCCTCGGGCTGGTAGCCAACGTGTTCGGGCAGCTACTGCAGGCGGTCAGCCCGCTGATCGACGTGCTGCTGCAACTCGTGATGGCCGTCCTCACACCGCTGCTGCCGCTGATCGACGCGATAGCGCCGCTGTTGACCACCATCATCGGCCTGTTCGCGCAGCTCGTGACGGCGGTCATGCCGCTGATCGAAGTCCTGCTCAACCTCATCGTCTCGGTCCTCACCCCGCTGATCGACATCATCGCGACCGTCATCTCGTGGCTCGTCGACAAGCTGGCCGTCGCGATCCAATGGGTGGCCGACATCATCAAGGTCGCCGTCCAGGCCATCGTGGACGTCTTCCAGTGGCTGTATGACCTGCTCGTCGGACACAGCATCATCCCCGACCTGATCCAGGGCATCCGCGACTGGTTCCAAAAGGGCGTCGACTGGGTGCGCGGCATCATCCAGTGGTTCGGCGAATTGCCCGGCCTGATCGGCGGCTGGCTCGGCACCGTGCTGGCCAAGGTCAGCGAGATCTGGAACAACATCCGCGAAGCCGTCTCCCAGCACATCAACCAAGTCCGGGAGACGATCTCCAACGTTGCCAACCAGATCAGCCAGCGATGGAACGAGTTCTGGGGCAACGTCGGCACCACCCTGTCCAACGCCTGGAACAACATCCGGAACGCCGTCAGCAACGGCATCAACGACGTCCTCAACTGGTTCCGCAACCTGCCCGGCCAGATCGTCGGCGTCCTCGGCAACCTGGGCGGCCTGCTCCAAGGCGTCGGCCATGACCTGATCATCGGGTTGTGGAACGGCATGGTGGCGATGTTCGACTGGTTCAAGAACGCCATCTGGGGCTTCTTTTCCGCGATCATGCCGCAGTGGGTCAAAGACGCGCTCGGCATCGCCAGCCCATCGAAGGTCTTCATGGAGATGGGCCGAGAACTGCCCGCCGGTATGGCGATCGGCATCGAGAAGGCTTCCGGCTTGGTGGAGTCCGCCGTTCAAGGGCTGGCGGGCACCGCGACCATCGCCGCCACCACGGACGTGTCCGTCGCGTCGCCGAACGCGGGCGGTATCACGGTGGCCGGCGACCTGGTGCTGCCCGTGGACGGGCTCATCCTCGACCTGCGCAAGCCCGACCAGGCCGTCCGTCAGTTCCTGGAGCAGGTACGTGAAGGGCTCCGCGGCCTGGAGAAGGAGGCGGCGTGGGCGAACTGAGCATCGGCCGGTACACGGTCCGCGAGACGTGGAGCGTCTCCGAGACAGGCGCCGGCGTCCTGCAGGTGGCCGGCCGTGAGGTGATGCCGCCGCTGACCCGAGCCGAGGTGGTGTACCGGTATGAGAGCGCGCTCGGGTCGCAACGTCTGCTGGTGCCGGTCGTGTGGGAGGACAAGCCCGAGAGAAGCGGCTACTACACGGTGACGTCGGCGTCCGGCGACATCATGGACCGGGCCGCTGAGGGCGTGGTGACCGCCGAGTGGAAGATGAGCCTCGCCCGGTACGGCAGCGACACCGACGTGGATCTGGAGAGCAGGCTCACGGGCGCGGTGCGGGCGAACGACTTCTCGCTGTCGGGGGAGCGCTGGCACGCTCCGCCGATTGGCCATTACGCCTACTACACCGGTTCGACAATCCCGTCCACGATGACGCGGACCGGCTCTGACGGGGCGATGACCGTCTACCGGGGAGTCCCCGCCAACACCTCCCCGAGGTGGGGTTGCGCCGTCGGCGACTACCTGAACGGGCGGGTGCGGATCCTGTCGGTCGGCTACGAACGCGTCGGTGTCGGGCAGGCGGTGGACGCCGACGACTGGGAGATGAACAACGCCCTGGTCAGGGTTCGTCCGCTGCTGTCCGGCGGCACGCTGGAGATCTCAGCGTTCACGGGCGGGGCGTGGCGTACGAAGGCGTGGTGGGCCGACATCGGCGGGACGCAGATCGCCCGGTTCGAGGCGGCCACAATCCTCCGGAACGACCCGGAGATGTGCGTGCTGCGACTAACGGAGCATCGCTCTACGGTCGGCCGGGCGGTGCTGGACCTCACGCTCAGGCGAGGATCGCGCACGGTTGAGGGCTACCTCCAGCGAGGTGACTCGGGGACGCTCAGCGTCTACCTGGCGACCGCCGAGAGCATGACCGACAGCACCTCGTACGTGGTGAAGACGACCAACGACGCCGACGGCAACCGCGCCATCGCAGGCAGCGCGCGGAACTTCGATCCACACGCGTCGGGCGGTCTGACCAAGACGTCCACCACATGGCTGGACTTCTACATCGGCGTGGTCGCAGCGGGCGGATCGGCCGTCTCGGGGGATCAAGCCACCAACCTCAGGGATCAGTACATCGCCTGCATGCCGGAGACCACGATGGCGGTGAAGCGGTGACCGTCAACGAACAGCTGATGGGGCTCGGGTCGTGGGGCATCACCCTGGACGAGCGGACCCCACGCGAGATCCTTGACCGGCTGGCCTACTTCGGCCACGTCGCGATCGTCCCCGGCAGGGTGAACCCGGCGGAGTACAACGATGCCCTGCTGGCCATGGCCCGGTACGTGGGTGTGGTCACGAAGCGGGAGTTCGACGACGTCAAGCGCATCGGCGGCCAGGGCATGGCGCTCTGGCTGGGCGACTCCGACGACAAGGGCGAGGTGTTCGAGTCGCCGGTGAACATCACCGGGCAGACGTTCCCGAGCGCCATCAGCATCCTGCTCGGCTCCAGCACTGCAGTGGTCGCAGGCACCTTGTACTCGGCGGCGGGTGCGTACTCCGGCCAGCACGTGTGGCAGTCCCGCGGCAAGGCGATCGACTACGTCTGCCAGACCATGAACTGCGAGTGGAGGGTGAACGGTAACGCCACCCTCGACGCCGGCCCGATCGCGAACCTGTTTGTCACCTCTCCGACGTGTGTGGTGGTCCGTAAGGACGCGGGCAAGGATTTGATGCTGACCGGCCTGACCGGCGACATGACCTTGTCGCGGGACGTGGAGGACTTCACGACGCGTGTGGTGCTGCTGGCGGAGGGCGAGGGCGAGTCAACTGCCACGGGCAGCGCGAACATCATCTCCAACCCTTACCTGGACATCAGGGGGAACCCGATCAAGAGGGTGCGGCTGGTCAGCGAGTCGGCCACCTCGACGGGAAACGCGGACACTCGCGCCCAGTTGCAGCTCAACCGCTTCACGGGGACTCGGAACGCGCTGAAACTGTCGGCGCAGAACTTCGAGTTCGACGGGTCGTTCAAGACTGGCGACTACGTGTGGGTGTACGACCCGGACGCGGGTCTGTTCGACACGAGCCAGGAGATCACGTTCAGGGGCCAGCGGATCAACCCGATCAAGTTGCGGGTAGTCGAGACGTCATGGCCGGTCACGGATCAGATGACGGTCGCCTACCGGCACCAGGACGGTTCGTGGATCAACCTGACCGACTTCTTCGACCCTGAGGAGGGGTCGACGTCGATCGGTGTGGGGGAGCTGTCCCGGTCCTTGACGAACGCGGGGACTGAGCCTGTCGGGCCGAGACCGATCCCCGACACGACGGTGCCGGGCACCGTCACCTGGGATCTCCCATTCACTACGGGCGTCTACCTGGACGCGCTGGGGTTCACCAAAGCTCGGATCCTGGTGTCGTGGCTGTTGCCGCTGAACGTCGACGGCTCCACCGTCTTGGACGGCTCGCACTACGAGATCCGGTACGGGATCAGCCCTGCGACTGACTGGCAGATCGAGTTCGCGCCGTGGGGGACATTCCAGGCCAACATCCTGGACCTGTCGCCCGGCGTGGACTACGACTTCCAGATCCGAGCCGTGGATTTGGCCGGGAACCAGGGCGCCTGGTCTGCGACGGAGACGGCGACAGCGAACCCGGACACGATTCCACCGAGCACGCCCGCCGCGCCCACCGTGGCCGCGTCGCTGATCGCCATCCAGATCACCCACCAGTTGGGCAAGGCGAGTGGCGGCACGTTCAACCTCGAACTCGACCTCGACCACCTTGAAGTGCATGTCGGCGCAACGTCGGGGTTCACGCCCGACAGCACGACGCTTCGCGGCAAGGTGGCTGCGAACGCCGGGATGATGCAGGCGAACATCGCCGCTGTCGGCACGGTTCCCGAGTCGAATACGTCCTTGCGCCAGGTGAAGGTGATCGCGGTCGATCAGGCCGGGAACCGGTCGTCGGCGTCGGCCGCCGCCTCGGTGACCGCGCTGCTGATCGATGACGCGCACATCACCGACTTGACCGTCTCCAAGGTCACGGCGGGCACCATCTCGGCGAACTGGCTGATCGGAGCCAGCATCAGGACCGCAAGCAGCGGCCAGAGGGTCGAGCTAAACACGTCCGGGCTGCAGATGTTCAACTCGGCGAACACGCTGCTGGTCAGCTTGGCGCCGACCGGGGTGTTCTTTCTCCGGTCCGCTACGACCGGGGCGCGCATCGACATCTCCACCGTCACCGGACTGGAGCTCTACAACAGCGGCGGCACCCGCACCGTGTCGCTGGATGTGGACGGAACCTTCGAGTTGCGCAGCGCCGCATCTGGCGCGCGCATCCAGTTGGATGGCACAGGCTTCCAGGCATTCAACGGCAGCGGCGTCCAGACCGTCAACATCACATCGAGCGGTACTGCGACCATTATCGGCGAAATCCGTTCCGCTGACACCGGTCGTCGGGCTGTGTTCAACCCGAGTGGGGCGGGCAACCCCGAGATTCGCTTCTACCCACAGACCGGCACCAAGTACGCCTACGTAACCTCACCCCTGTCGGTGGACCAGTCCGAACTCGATATCGGCATGTCGGTTGCCGGAGGGAATGGACGCCGTGGCGCGCTGTATCTCGGGTCTGGGTTTTGCATGCTCGAAAACGACGGCGGCACGGGGAAGACGGCGGCCATCGCTTTGGTCTCCGGCAACGACGCCCAAAGCGGCGTTATCCTGCGTGGTTACATGAGGAGCGATCAGTACGACGACGCTTCCTTCACGGCGGGTTCGCCCCTCGTGTCGGGCACTAGCGGCACGATCACATATCCGCTGATCCACGCCTATCAGATGTACCCGGTTGCGACGCCTCGCGCAGGGAACGCGGTGCCGTTCAGCGTGAACGGTTGGGGCGACAACTATTTCACCTGGCTCAACGGCGGTCCCGGATTCTCGGGCTCGGACAGGATCACCTACTGGTCGGTAAGGCTGTGGAACCCGTGAGCGACTGGAAGATCCTCGACGTCCTTGAAGACCTTGGGGCGGGGGACGGGGAGCGACTGCTGATCACCTATTCGGTGCCGACGAAGCACGCCCCGGACGGGGTGTACTCGTATTCGTTCCCGAAGGACAGCTTCAACGTGTACGCCGCCGTCTACGGCTACGACATCAGCGACGAGCGGGATAGGCAAGACCTGTTCGACCACGTCGTCCACCAGGCGTACCTGAACACGATCCTGGCCGAGCAGGACGCCGATGATGAGTTCCTCAAGCACCCGATGAAGGTTGGCCGGGCGCGCGCTAAGCAGGTGGCTAAGGATCGGCTGACAGAGCACCGCGCCGTCCTGCCCGTGGCCGCGCCAGCCGACGAGGCGAGGGCCGGTAGGGCGCGGCTTGGCCTCAAAGCGAACCTGTCGGCGGATGTGATGCAGCATCTGCGAAGCCACATGGACACGGCGTTGAGCGCATCCCGGATCCGCGACGTGAAAGACGTAGTAGAAGGGAGACGTCGTGTCGTCTGATCAGCCCATCTCACTGCCTGCTGACGCGGTGCTTGCGGTGGTCGAGGGCCAGCGGAACTCGGCACACACCGAACTGGCCAAGGCGCAGGTGCTTATCAATCAACTCGCGGCCGAGCGAGACGAGGCGCGTGCCGAGGTCGAGCGGGTGCGCGGTGCACCTGACGCTTAAGGCTTGTCGGCCGTCACCTGGCACACGGCGTACGCGCCGGTCGCCTTCGACTCGCGGATGACCTTGCCGTCCACCTTGATCCGGCACTCGATGACGCCCTTGTCGCCCGCGTTCTGCACCCACAGGTAGAGGCGCGGCTGGTCGCCGTCGAAGGCCAGTTCCTTGCTGTACGGAAGCGCCACACCCGACTCCTGCTTGATGGTGAAGTCCTGGCTCCAGGTGATGTTCATCGCCGAGGTGGCGCCGTCCGTGCCGATCGCTTCGAGCGTCACCTTGTGCCCGCCCTGCTGCTGCGCGCCGGTCGCCTCGCCGGGCTGCGGTGACACGCCGAGACGCGTCCGCACCACCGCAGGCTGTGAGGGCGACGCCGCCGTGTACAGGACCGACGAGATCGCGCCGGTGAAGCTGAGCACCCAGAACAGCAGCCACGTGCCGGTCAGGAACCAACCGAGGATCGTCCCCGCCAGAGCTATGCCGCGCCCGTCCGTGCCGTCCCTCCGGATCTGGCCGAGCGACACGTGCCCGAACACGACGGCCAGGATCGACGTGAACCCGCACGTCAGGAAGCCGGTAAGGCCGAGCACCAGAGCGGCAACAGCTAAGCCGTTCGTGCGGCGTTCGGGAGCCGGCGGCGCGTACGGGAACTGGCCAGGCTGCTGCGGGTAACCCATGACGGCGACTCCAGATCTGGGACTCGTGAGACGCCTACTGGCCGCCCCCTCGTTCACTACACGGAATGTCCGCAAATGGACGCCTTGCGTTACATCAGCAGGCCCCTTGATCGTGCCGCCCGTTCTGTTGAGAGTGCAGTCGGGCGGCACACCCTCTTTCCCCCGCTAGGAGTGACGTGGCTGATGAGCCCACCCCATGGGAGCTCCACCGAACCGTGGAAGCCCTCCGGCGGACCGTCGAAGCAGGGTTCAACGCGCTGAACACGAGGTTGGACCGGGTCGTCACCAACGACCTGTTCCAGGCATACCAGGCAGCGGTCCAGAGGCAATTCGACGACCACGAGAGCGAAATCGCTGCGTTGAAGGCGGAACGCGACGCTGAAAAGGCTCAGCGCAGCGGCGACCGGAAGCTGATCGTCACAGCGGTGTTCACGGCGTTCGTGTCCCCCTTGGTGATCCTCCTGATCCAACTGTGGCTGACCAGCAAGGGATCTTGAGATGGGCCGCCATGAAGACGACGGGCTCGACGAAGACGGCGTCACCGAGAAGCCGTCACGGCATCGAGCTTGGTGGCTGCCTCTGGGCGCGGCGGTCGCGTTCGCGGGGCTGATGGCCGCGGGGATGGCTGCGATCGGCGACGTTCGTAGCCAACTCCGGAAGGCGGAGTCGGACGGGCAGGTTCTGTCCGAGCAGGTAAAACGCCTCGGCGGCGTCCCCTTGGTGTCGGTGTCTCCGGGCCCTCCGGGTGAGCGCGGGCCAGTCGGTCCCGCTGGCCAGACCGTCGTCGGGCCTCGCGGCCTGACCGGCCCGAGCGGCCCGCCTGGGCCCGCAGGACGAGACGGGAAGCCGGGCGCTACAGGACCCGCAGGGCCCGCCGGAGTGGCGGGAAGCCCCGGCCCTAGAGGTGAGCCGGGAGACACCGTAACCGGCCCTCCAGGAGCCAAGGGAGAGCCGGGCAAGGACGGGACAGACGGCAAGGACGGCGCCGACTCCACCGTTCCAGGCCCCAAGGGCGAAACCGGGCCCCGCGGGGAAACCGGCCCGCCGCCGGCCAGTTGGACATTCACGGTCGGCGTCATCACCTACCGGTGCACCCCCGACGAGCCCGGATCCACCACCTACTCATGCAAGCCGGAGGGTTGATCGTGAGCGAGAAGACCGAAGCGGAGCTGACCTCCGAGGGCGTGGATACCCGCGGGTGGGGGTCTACCGAGGACGACGAGGAAGAGGTCCTAGCCTCGCTCGGCTACGTCCTCAACCCGCAGACCGGCATCTACGAGGGTGACGGGCATCCGGAGGCGGAACTGTGACCGCCGCGGCGATGCTGGCGCAGACGCGCAAGGTGCTCGGGTGGGGGGAGCCGAACGCCATCCACGCCTGGTACGCCGGCCGCAACGGCGCCGAGTTCCGTCCCGGTTCGACGCCGTGGTGCGAGATGACGGTGACGTGGGCGGCCTTCCACTCTGGCAACTACGAAGCTGTATGCCCGAACGGCGACAGGGCCTACACGGTGTACGGGGCTGAGGACGGCCGCAATCTGGGCCGCTGGTACGCGGGCACTGCGGAGAACATCCGCAAGCATGCCAAGCCGGGGGCGATCATCTACTTCGACTGGGATGGCAGCGACACCATCTCCCGCGTCGACCACGTCGGCGTGGTCGAACGCAACCTGGGCGACGGCCGGGTGCAGACCATCGAAGGCAACTCCGACGACATGGGTAAGCGGCGAGTCCGCGGCCCGAGCGTCGTCGCCGGCTTCTGGAACCCGCCCTACGGAAAGACGAACGAGGAGGACGACGTGAGCGCCAAGGAGCTGTGGCAGCACGAACTGGCGGTGCCGTTCGGCAGCAAGGAGAACCCGGAGTGGCAGGCCGGGAACGTGCTGGTCAACTCGGCGAAGTGGCTGTACGAGATGCGCGCCCGGATGGCGTCGATGGAGGCGAAGCTGGACGCGCAGAACGCCACCATCAAGACGCTCGCCGACGCGCTCGCGGCGCAGAACGCCAACCTGGACGTGGACGCGCTGATCGAGCAGATCCGGACAGCGCTGGACAACGTGTCCGTCCACCTCGAAGTCGGCAAGTAACCGGCCTGCGTGGACGGCCTCTGGCTGCGCTACTGGCCGTACCAATCCTTCCTGCCGCGGCATCCCGAGCCTGCGGAGGAGCGACAGCCCGAAGACGGGCGCACGCCCGGCCTCATCGACGAGGCCAACTGATCAGCGAACTCTTTCCTGTCTGGAAGTAGTTCGCCGCCGAGCGCTTCACCCCGACGTGAGGCGCTCTTCTCATGTCACCTCCTCAAGGAGCATCCTCGAAATGCGCATCTCCAAGAGCGCTTCCCTCTTCGCTGGCGTCCTGATCGCCGCGAGCCTGTCCACCAGCCCAGCATCGGCGGTCACCACGGTTGACGTGCCAGGCGATGTCCTGCGGATCGTCGAGGTCGGCACCGACGCCATGGGCGCGGACAGCTACGCGAACCGTAACCGCGAGTTCGTGAAGTTCCAGAACGTGTCCAATGCCCCGGTCGATGTCGCCGGCGTCCTGGTCGAGGACAACTGGGCTCACGCCAGAACGGTGGGGGGCGACGCCCACACCTGCAACACGTACAAGATCGTGGACCTGCCTTCCAACGCCACCACCATGGTCCAGCCCAACGAGTACGTGACCGTGTTCAACGGCTCCCGGTGGGGTGGTAACCGCAAGGTCGGCAGCGAGTACCAGCTGTTCGCCAACAGCGACACCGACTGCGGCACGTTCGGCCAGTTCTACAACAACGACGCCGACACCGCCTGGGTGACCAAGGCCAACGGCGCCGACGTCTACTCCAGCAAGTCGTGGGACTGGAACGGCGGCTACACCGTCAAGCCTTGACACCAGCTCAAGCTTCCCGCCGCAGGTGCGGGCTTGTCCCTGAGGAGGGGCTATGAAGATCTTCGGTCGTGAACCGGCGGTCATCCTTCACGCGCTTCAGGCGGTGCTGGCGTTCCTCGTCACCCTGCCCGCGCTCAACCAGCTCGGCCTGACGGAGGAGGTGTCCGGCTGGGTCATGACTCTGGCCGCTGGCGCCGTCGCTCTGCTGGTCGCCATGGCTACCCGTCCGCTCGTCGTGTCGGCGCTTACCGGCGCCGTGCAGACGCTCCTGACCGGGTTCGTGGCGTTCGGGCTGCCGCTGTCCGAGCAGTCGTCGGGCGCGCTGATCGCGGCGCTGAACGTCGTCCTGATGCTGCTGATGCCGCTCGGCCTCACACCCGCTGCTGACCCTGCTCCGGGGTTCGTGCGTGCGGAGCGGCAGATCGTCCGCTGAGTGTCAGCCTGGCTCGCTAGGCTGACTTGCCCGCCTCTGCCACAGGACGCTGTGGCACCCGCTCACGCGGTACAGCGGCGGGGGCGCTCTCGTCGTCTAGTGGCCCAGGACGCCGCCAGGAGTAGGGATCGAGTCCCGCCCGTGAGGGCAGGTGGCCTCCCTGGCGGAGACGCCGGTTCGGATCCGGTCGAGAGCGCGTACGGGGTCGGGTCGCCTTCGGGCCGCCCGGCCCTCTTCTCTGTTTGACCGACGGCCAATGGATCTCATCAACTGGTCCCGGGAGCGGACTGCGTGCGACATAAGCGCGACAACTGTGAGGTTCCATAGCCGACATACCGGCGACATACCGCTCTCTTCTAGCGTGACCTCCCGGAAAAGCAGGCACCCTAAGGAGGATCCCATGGCCAGAACTCGACGATGGGCCACCGCGCTAGCCGTTCTCCCCATGGCGCTCATCCCGTTCACAGCGCAGAGCGCCGCCGCCGAGCCGATCCCCGGCATTCCCCACATCAGGTACTCGATCAAGGTGACGAGCGTCCACAACGGTGCCGTGAACTACAAGAAGATGCTGGCGAGCTGTTCCGTCGCTGTCGGCGGCACCTGCTCGATCTCCCGGTCGTTCTCCGTCCAGCGCACCATCCAGGTCAACCTCGGTGTGTCGCGCGACTTCGTCGCCGGCCAGATCGGTTTCAGCAAGTCCACCACGGCGACCGTGACGTCCCAGTGCAACTCCCGGCCGTTCACGAAGAACACTCAGGTGTTTCGGGCTTACCCGATCGGTGTTAAGAAGCGCTACAACATCATCAAGAAGACCTGGCTGGACGGCAAGGTCATCAGGACGGCGACCTCCAGCGGTGAGGCCTTCAACCCCACGGGCGTCGCCTGCACTTTGAGCTGACCCAGGACCCCAAGGCGGGGCGTTCCCGGGGACCGGGCGGCGCTTCTCTGGCGTCTCAACCCATTCGCGGCGTACGGTGGCAGAGCCGCCGCCTGCAACTTAGGAGCCCGTCCTCTTCGGAGGGCGGGCTCCTTCGTGTTGTACGGGCTAGCAGGTGGCCAGCATCTGCTCCAGTGCGGTCCGCTCGGCCGGCTGCATCGTGAGGCCCCAGTCGAACTTGACATCTACCCACGAGCGGGCGTATTCGCATTCGAAGCTGGCCAGCGGAGGACGCCACGTGGACGGGTCCTGGTCGCTCTTGGACTGGTTGACGTTGTCCGTCACGGCCCACAGTTGGCTGTCCTGCAGCGAGTTCGCGAACGCCTTGCGCTTGGCGGTCGTCCACTCCCAAGCGCCCGAACGCCAGGCGTCCTTCAGCGGGACCATGTGGTCGATGTCGATGTCCGAGGCGGACGTCCAGGTGGCGCCGTCGTACGGGCTGTACCAGGAGCCGCTGACGGCGGCGCAGGAAGCGTCGGTGACCACGTCCTTGCCGTCGCGCTTGAGCACCTCTTCGCGGGAGTTGCAGGTGCCTTGGACGGTCGCCCAGTGCGGGAAGAGCCGGCGGTCGTAGGTGTCGGCGTGCGTCTCTTCGGCGATGGTTACGGCGGCGAGCTCGTCGAGGGCGACCTGCGCGGTAGGGATGCCGGGCGGGCCCGCCCACGCTGCAGTCGGGGCGAGCGGGAAGAGCAGGAGTGCGCTGATGGCGGCGCTGATAGAGGCGAGGGCGATGCGGCGCATGGGGGTGAGCCCTTCTGTTCCCGTCTCGGCCAGCGTTGCCTGGCGGGGGCGCGACGGGGAGACAAGACGAAGGTCTCAGGCGGGTAACGGAAGCCGCCATGCCGGAAGCCACAAGCCTGGCCTGCGGTCTTGCGGCGTGTCCCATGTAACGTCAGCGCCCTGACCTGCAGAGTGTGGGCACAAGCCGCATATGGTCCGCGCTGTACAACGCCTTGTGCCATGCGGGACCCGCGCCTACTCTGGCCGAGACGCCTGGGATCGAGAAGCCCGCCTGTCCTTTCGAGGACGGGCGGGCTTCTTCGCGTTGTTGAGGGCTCAGGCTGCGGAGACTTTCGGCGCCATCGACCTCAGGGTCATTGTGTGAAGGCCGACCTCGTCGGCGATCTTCATGTCTGACAGGTGAGAGCCGTACTGGCTGGACAGAAGCATGCGCACTAGGACTGCCTCTTCGTGGCCGACCTGAACAGGTTCGTTCTTCTTCCAGCCGCGGGCTCCGAGCTGGATGAACAACGACTTCTTGCGAGCGTCGTCGATGAGGCCCAGATGCCAGCCGCGCATGATGAGTGCCTGTATGGAGATTCCCCAGGTGGCCTTCATGCGGGCGAGATCGGTCAGGACTACGGGATCTTGAAGGAGATCGAGGGCGCGCTTGCGTGGAAGGAGGAGGGCGCCGGCGAATCGGTGCGCCTCTCCTTCGGGGTCAGCGACATCTCGACGCCTGCTGTGCAAGACCAGATGCCCAAGTTCGTGCGCGAGCGTGAACCTCAGCCGGTCGCCGGGGCCGCCCGTGAAATAGGCGATCAAAGCGGGCTCGTATGGCGCTGGCCAGTAACTGATCCCGAAATGATCGACCTTCTGGGCCTCGTCTTCCTCACCTGGCAACGTCAGCGGTACAACGGCGATGCCTGCACGTTCGCATGCACGGGTCACGTGCATCATCGGCCCGTCGCCACCGATCTGGAGAGCTTCACGGGTTTGCGCGGCGAAGTCCTCGATGTCGTCGTTGGACACGTCTTTCGTGGCGAAGGGGAGCGCTGGGGCTCCGTACCCTGCCTTGCGCATCAGTTCGCTCGTGATGCGATATGCCTCATCGAAGAGCGCCTTGACTTGCTTGGCCTCGGTGCGGCGAGCGGTGGCGTACTTGCGGAACCGCAGCGTCGCAAGCGGCACGTCCGGCGGGATCACCTCGAAGAAGCGTCGGGGGGTGGCAGTCGCCGCCGCGATGGCGTCGATGACGTCGTCGGTGGCGGCGAGCCGACCGCGTTCGATCTCCGAGATCCGCGACTGCCCGACGCCAGCGGCTTCCGCCAACTGCTCTTGCGTGAGTGCCAGGAGGTGCCGAAGTGCGCGAATGCGTTCACCCGCGAGCGGTGTCGGCATCGCCCTCGTCCTCATCTCGCTCGAAGGGAAGTACCACGTCAATGCTGCCCGTAGAGGGCTTGAACTCCAGGTTCGCGAGTTCGTCCCAGGTTCGCGACAGCGGGAAGTCGATATCTACCTTGGCAGCCTGGCCGGTGCTCCACCTGCCGACCGTCCGTACGATGCGGATGTCGATCTCGTCCTGCTCCGTGAGGCCCCAAACGCCAACGAGCTGGCTCGCCTCCACGCCGTACAGACCTACGTCCGGGTTGCGCCAGTAGTGGATGCGGGCCTCGTTACTGCCTGGAGCGGGAATCCCATCCTTCGGCCACTCGTGCAGGACGCGCATCTTGAGCATGCCTTGCCGCAGGAGCACCTGCCCGTTCATCCTGTTCTGCACGAGGGTCCAGCCGCCGAGATGCTCGACGCGCAGGCGGCTGCGCAGGTGAAAGCGTGTCAGATGGGTGACGCCGCACTGGTCCTCGGCCTCGTTCATGCCATGCTCAAGGAAGTGGGCTTCGGCGATCGACCGTGCCCGCTCCAGCGACTTGTGGAGCGGGGCGCATAGAGGGCCAACGGCGTCTATTAGGTACTGCTGGTCAGCATGAGTGGCCATGGCGCTGATATTATCAGCAAAAATCTAACACCACGATCATCTTGGCGGACTTCCTAACATCGATCTCCCACTGGTTGCCCAAAGGCATGGAAACGCGGAGCCCGCCACCCCATGCCGGGAGTGGCGGGCTCTTCGTCATGCTGGGGAAGCCCATCAGGCCGTGGCCAGCGTAGGCGACACCTCCGACAGTTCCGTCAACAGGTGGTGTACGCCCTGCTGCTACGCCCCCACGAACAGGTGTCGATGCGCTTCAGGTCACTGCCCCGGTAGATGCCCGCCACGTCGCCGCCAGGGCTGTTGTTCCACACGTAGTTGCCGCTGCCCCAGTACACGGTGCTCGTCCCGTCGGAGCCGTCCCCGGTGCGCACGGTGACGGTCTTGCCCGGCGCGAGCAGGAAGCGGCCGAACCTGTACTTGTGGCCGCTGGCGTCTCGCAGGATCCACTTCTCCAACTGGATCGCCTTGGTGGTGCGGTTCTTCAACTGCGCGTACTCGGCGTTGAGGCTGGCGTTGGAGCGGGTGTCCTTGCCGGGGCTGTCGTACCAGACCTTGGTGATCTGCACGACGGGAGTGGCGGCCTCGGCGGCCGGCGTGAGAGTGAGCAGCACTGCTGCGGCGGTGCCGATGGCGGCGAGGGCGGGAGCGGGACGCATCTTCGAGTCCTTTGGCGGGGGAGTGGAACGTGACAACCGGTGAGACGGCGGATGCGCCGTGTTGGTTGTCGCGAGAGGGCGTCCGCTTCTGGCCAACACCCCGCCCCGCCTCCGTGATCGCACTCACGTTCGGACTAGGATCGCCCCGAACCACGTACCAGGGGAGATTCACCATGGCCGCCTACGAGATTCCGCCCGACCTGCTGCAGAAGCGGGTCGATTTCGTCGCCGCGCAGACCCGCCTGTCCGCGCTCGGCCGGGCTATCCCGTCCGCTGCCGCCGTTGCCGCGCTGGAGGCAGAGCCGCCCACCGAGGAGCAGCGGCAGGAGTGGCTCACCCTCCAAGGCGAGTGTCGACGGCTGGCGGTAGAGATCCAGGAGCACACGTGGTGGGGGCAGGTAGACGACCGGAAGAAGGCGGAAAAGGCTCTCCGGGAGGCCGCCGACAAGATGGCCACAAGGGATGATGCTGACTAGAGGCAGGTTACCGACCGGTCGGTAGCCACGCGCCGTCCAGGGTCAGCCCCGCAAAACGGCCACCGGCTGACCTGTGGACATGGCAATCTGCAACACGCCAGCTCCGCGGCGCCCACCACGGCAGGAAGCCGCGGATGACCCGAAGGGAGCATCTTCATGAAGAACCTCCTCGCCCGCCTGTGGCGGCTCATCCGCGGCCCGCTGCAATGGCGCCTGCTGTGGCTGTGGCACGCCAAATTCATGGTCGGGGTCACCGGCGTCGTCCGCGACAGCGAGGGCCGCGTGCTCCTCCTGCGGCACCGCATGTGGCCCCCAGACCGCCCATGGGGGTGCCCGACCGGCTACGCCAACAAGTCCGAGGCGTTCGAGGACACGATCATCCGCGAAGTACGGGAAGAGACCGGCCTGCACGTCAAAGTCGGCCGGCTCCTGCACGTCAAGAGCGGATACAAGCTGCGGGTGGAAGTGGCCTACGAAGCCGAATTCACCGGCGGCACACCCACCATCGACTCAGTCGAAATCCTGGAGGCGAAATGGTTCTCGCCGCACAATCTTCCCGACGGAGTGCAGGAGTCACACCGGCTCCTGATCGCACGCACCACCACCTGACCCCGCAGTAGGCCGTAGGGCCCGCGGCCTGCCTGGCCCCCAACGAGCACCTCGCCGCCGGGCAGCGACCACGACCGCCCTGTGTCGCTGGCCGCAGGCGGCTACGGCCGGCTCGCGGACCGTCGAGGCAGGTAAATGACCTCGACGAGGTCGGCCAGGTCGACGTGCTGGGGCAGCTCGGCCAGGCTGCAGTACGCCTGGTGGTAGCGGCGGCCGTTCACGACCTGGGAGACACGCAAGCATGTCCGTTTGTTGAGCACGATGACCTCGACTCGGATGCCCTCCGGGCCGTGCCATGCTGCCATTCGAACAGGTTAGCCGAACTGGACATTCTGTACGTAACGCGGACATGGAAGCGCCCCGGCCGCAGGGATTCGGTCGGGGCGCCGGCACAAGGTTGGTCTACGGCAGACAGTCCGGGTAGCGGGCGTCTTTCATGCAGGCGCGGATCTGCCTCTTCGTCGCCCGCCGGTCGTAGCTGTCCGCGTCCTCGATGGGCAGGATGGTCAGCCCTTCGTCGTCGCCGATCAGGGCCAGCACGACGCCCGGCATGTCGTCCTTGGACACGGTCTTCATGCCGCTCTTGGCGGCTTCGTGGCTGGCGCCGCTTGTGCTCTTGCTGGAGTTGCCCGATTTGCTGCTCGGGGCGGGCATGGCACATGCCGTGAGGGACAGGGCCAGCAGCAAGCCTGTGATGATCTTTCGCATGGTGGGTCTCCTTTGGTTGGCGCTCAGGCGGTTGAAGTGGGCCCCGGCCGCGGGGAAGGCGACCGGGGCATATGTGGACACCCCCAGTGGGGTGCGGGAATCAGAGATCACCCAGAGCGGTTCGCTACAGGAACGTGGCATCGGCTCGCAGCTTGAGCCGCACCCGCCGGGCGACATCCTCAGGCGACATGTCGGAGCTGAGTTGGGGATGGTGGAGGATGTTCTCCACGCCCTCCTCCCAGAACTGGCACAGCAGATAGGCGACGATGCCCTCCAGCCCGGCCGCCACGGCGATGTCGGCCTCGGCGCGGAAGATGGCGTGCCAGTCCGCGTCGTCCACTACGCCGTGCTGCTCGCCGTCCCAGATGCAGCCTTCGGCGATCTCCGCTGCGAACTGATGGGGCAGATGGGCGAGGTCGGCCTCCGTCAGCCCCAGTTCACCGGCCAACGCCATCATGCGGTCGACGGACCCGTTGCCTTTGACGCGCTCAAATTCTTGAACGAGCACGGTCATCCCCCGTAGTTGCTTTCGTCGGCCCTGATCTGCTCCATGTGCATCAGCAGGGTCGCCGCCAGGTTGGCGTACAGCGGATACAGCCGCTCGTCGCGGTCGCGCCCTCTGGTGGTGAGCCCTTCCTGGAATATGGCGCTGATCGCGGATATCTGCTGCATCAGGTCGCAGACCGCGCCCCAGGCGAACAGGGTCTGGGCGGGTTCGCCAATCTGCTGGCGGGCTTGCAGCATGGCCGCCATGGCGCCCTCGGTCCACAGCTTGCGGGCGTGCTGCTGGACCGCCTCAACGAGAAACTCGGCGATCTGCTTGGCGGTGTCGCTGCCGACGATTTCGATGTAGGGCTCCAGAAATTCGTCGCCGCCGGCCACGGCCCATCTGCCCCAGTCGAGCTTTTCAGGGTTGTCCTCGCCGGGGACGACCCGCCACGAGTCGAGATCGACATTCCCGAGCTGGGCCGGCGTGGGGGTGGGTGCAGGTATCACGGTGATCTCCTTCGGTGTGGGGGTGTGCCCCAGCCGCAGGGTTCCGGCTGGGACACACCGGCCCGTGGTTAGGCGGCCTGCTCGGTCGCCGCAGTCTTGCCGCCCTCGTTGACGAGCTCCTTGAACTCGGAGCCCGGACGGAACTTCGGCGCCCACGACTCCGGCACCTGCACCTCGGCGCCGGTCTGCGGATTGCGGGCGGTACGGGCAGGCTTGTACACCTGCTCGAACGAGCCGAACCCTGCGATGGCGACCTTGTCGCCAGAAGCGACCGCGTCCTGGATGACGGCGATGATATGGCCGACGACAGCGGACACGTCTGCCTTGTCGAGGTCGGCGCGCTCGGTGACCGCGTTGATGACCTGGGTCTTGTTCATGGTTCTCCCTTGGTGGTGCTGATCAGAGCGGACGCTCCGGACACGCGCCTGGTCTGGCCAGGCGCGATCCGCAACGTCAGTTCCACCTACCGACGACCATGGGCACGGCGCCCGGGTGCGTCTTGCGCCGGTCGACGACGATGTCGTGGTTGTCCTTGAGGACGACCTCGTCCGGCCGAACGTCGAGGTCGGCGCAGATCTTGTCCTTGATCTTCTTGATGGCGGCTTCGCGTTCAGCTTTGCTCTGGCCCATGACGGGCTCCCTTCCGGCGGATAGGTGGGAGCGGACGCTCCAGGCACCCCGCCCGCGCTGGTCGGGCGGGGACCCGCAACCTCGGCTCTCTGTTATCAGCCCAGGTCCTCCCAAAGGATGAACGTGCACTTGTCGCAGACTTGTACGGTGCCGTTCTCGTGCATGGTGCTGACTGAGGACCCGCAGTCGGGGCACGGGCCCTGGTAGACGGCAGCGCTCATGGTCATCTCTCCTGTTCGTTGAGTTGCCGTGCGGAGGTCCGCGACGTCAGACCTTCGGCGCCGGGCGAACGGTCAGCTTCACGCCCGCCTTCTTGGCGGCCTCTTGGCGGAGCTCCAGGTCCTCGTCGCCATACACGTAGATGGGGCCGCCCATGATGCGGTCGGCAAGCGTCCGCTCGCCGGGCTGGTCGATGTCGACGATGTAGACGTTCCTCTCGGCGGTCACGTGCTGGCTCCTGTCGTGACGAGCGTTCTGGGGTGGTATTCGGTGTCCAGGTCGGCGGCAGGCACCGCACGCCGACAGCAGGGGCACCGGTAGATGACGGGGCCCTCGTCGAGCGCGGTGTGGCAGCGCGGACAGCACTGGCTCATCGCGACTTCTCCCGGGCGACAAAGCGGGCCAGCGGGGGCAGAGTCGACTCCGCCCGCCGGATGCGCTCCTGGCTGGCCTGGTGGCGAGGGTCGTCCGCGGTCTCCACGGCCGGAGCGTCGCGCAGCGCTGCGGTGAGCTCGTCGCGGTCCTTCTTGTTGCCGAGGATCTTGCTCATGTCGTTCTCCTTCGGGGTGGTGAGGGGGTGCCGGTGTGGCGGGTCTTGGCGGAACGGCCACACCGGCACCCGGCTGCTGGGGTCAGTCGTCCTCGACCTCGAACAGCTCGACGGACCGCGGCCTCGCGTTCGGGGCGTCGTAGCCGTCCCTGCGGCGGGTGGCCCGCGCGAAGACGTTCACGCACGCCTCCGCCGTCTTTGCCGACTTGCGGCGCCGGTCCTCGTTGCTGATCTTCTCGTCGGGCATGTCGTTCTCCTTCGTTCCGAGTCGTTCCGTGAAGCGGTGGACGTCCCTACCAGGAGAAGCGGCTCTGTACCTCACCGTTCTTGTCGACGACCTTGGACGTGCCCGACCGCTTGTCCTCGACGTACGTCAGGTGGAACCGGGCTCCTGGTGTGGATTCAGGCAGCGCCTACCGCTCCGGAGCGTCCGGGCAGGTGTCCTCGCCGCCGTGGCGATGCAGACCGCAGTCCGGGCAGACCTCGGTCGGTTCGACGTGGGCCGGTAGGTCGTTGTCGAGGGCGAGCTGGGCCAGCGACTCGGCGCCGCGCTTGGTGATGGTCTTCTCGGCGCTGTGGCCGTTGACGATCACGCGGTAGCGGTCCGTGCTCACGGCGCCACCCGGCGTCTAGCGCGGTCAGGCCCGGTCGGCTCTGCGGGGTCCTCTTCGGCGTCGGCCTTGCCCAGTGCCGTCCATGGGTTACGCAGGGTCTGGCGAGCGAGGAGCACGATCCCGCCGATCGCCGACACGCCTACGAGTGCGAGCAGCAGGTACGCCGTAGGGATGCTGGCGGACGCTACCCGCGCCACGATCACGGAGCTGGCGGCCACGAAGATGAAGCCCGCGGCCAGGGTGAAGAGACGTGCCATGGTGATGGTCCTTCCAGGGTGGGTTAGCGGCGCTTGAGCGTGCCCTTGCGGCAACCGCTGGGGCACTTGCGGGAGACGAGTTTCTTGCCGCCGAATCCGAAGCTCTGCATGGTGACCTGTCCCGCACCGCCGCAGGTGGGGCAGGACAGTCCGGGCTTGCTGAAGGGGAGCTTCACGATGGTGTCCTTTGCTTCGAGAGGGTGGAGCGGACGCTCCGGGCACCGTCCCGGCATGGCCGAGACAGTCCCCGCAGCCACCGCGCGGTCAGGGGATCTGGTGGCAGTTGGCGGCGTGCGAGTTGGCGACGCCCCACTGGACGCGCCTGCTGGTGGTGCCGCAGCCCGAGCAGGTGTACGAGCCCACCTGCGCCGGGACGTCGTGCGTGTACGTCCACTCGACGACGCCGCCGCCTTGGGTGCGGAACTTCCTCTGGTTCATCTGAAGATCCCTTCTCTACCGGTCTGTTCTGTATGGATTGGTGGATCGGAAGGCACCGATGTGGCGTCGAAACAGCCACTCAGGACCCGCTAGAACCTCGCTAGACCTAGCCCCATTGCCGCTAGGCCTAGCGGCAACGCGATGCGCTCCGACCAGGCACCTAGCCGCCTAGCGGGCACCCTGTGGGGACTCATGGACGCCCCTTTCCGGCACGTCCGCCCTGTGCCGCGAGGACCCACTCGTACTTGAGTCCCTTGCGCGTCGGGGAGCCGCCGTCCTCCGGGTCTTTGATCCACACGTCCTTGGTGATGAGGCCGTACGGCTTGAGCATCTTGGCCAGCGTCGTGGCGTCCCAGCCGGAGTAGGCGGCCGGGTTCACCTCGGCCAGCCGGTCGCAGATCTCCTCCGACCAGAGCCGGTCCTCGCCGCGGGCGAACACGCCGGCCACGTCGTCGAGCACGCTGATGGTGGCGCGTTCCTCGATTTGCTCCCCGGCTGCATGCCCGGTCAGGGTGCCCACCGAGACCCGCAACTCCCGGCCCCGCTCGCAGATCGTCGTCACCGTCGTCAGGTCCGCCAGGTGAGTGCGGACCGTTTGCGCGCCTGCGTCCGCCAACTCCCCGTCGTCTGCGCCGAGCAGGATGCCGACACCCTTATGCGCCCGCTGGAAGTTGGAGGCGTCCATCCCCGCCTTGCTGGTTCCGGAGCCGAGAATCACCTCCGACGACTGCCACGACATGACCTTCAGCGCGAATCGGGTGCCGATGTTGTCTCGGATCCCGGTCGGGATGACCTTCCCGTCTGGCTTCTGCGTGGCCAGATCGAACATGATCCCGACGGCGGGGCCGGTCTTGACCAGGTCGTCGATGACTTCCTTGATGGCCTCGCCGAACGTGCCGTGCTCCAGATAGCGCTGGATCTCATCGATCGCGACCAGGATCGGCTGGAGGTTCAGTGACAGGTTCCGCGACAGACCGGGCGTAATTTTCCCCTCGGGGCACACATCGTCCGGCAGGCTCTGCAGCAGCTCGTAGCGGCGGTTCATCTCCGTCTGCAGCTCACGCAGCGTCCGCAGTAGCAGTTCCACGATCACCGTGCGGACGCCGGACCCATACCGATAGGCGATCCGCTCGAACGCCTTCCAGTCCTTGCCGCCCTTCCCGTCGAACACGATGAGCTGTACGAACGGGTCCAGAGCCGCCGCCAGCGCGGGCAGGCGGGCAGCGAACGTCTTGCCCATCCGCGGGATCGCGCCGACCAGGATCGACGACCAGATCAGCGACAGGTAGATGACCCGGCCGCGGGCATCCACTCCGAACGGGAAGCCCTTCCAGAAGTCGAGCCGCTCCAACGCCAGCAGTGGCGTCACCGGCGGCATGGACGCGTACGGGTCCTCCCCGGCGACCCACAGTTCAAGGTGGCGGGGGCTCCGGCCGGGAATCCGGTCGATGAACACCTGCACCTCGTGCACGCCGAGTCCGCCCGCGATGTCGAGCTTCTTCTTCACCGCGCCTTCGGCGTTCTTGCCGAACGGCAGTTCGATGAACGCCAGCCAGCCCTCGCCGTCGCGTTGAATCGGCTGCAACACCGCGATCGAGTCTTCTTCGCTGCACAGCCCGGCGGCGATGAACGCGCGAGTGAGCACATCCTCGGTGAGCCGGACCGCCTTCGGGTTGGCGATGCGGGCGTGCTCGACGATCGGCTTGTCGCGCCGCCGGCCGACGTAGCCGAATGCTGGGATGGCGCCGATGAGCAGCCACTTCAGCAGCCACGGCCAGACCACGATCACGATCAGCAGCAGGATCAGCAGTAGGCCGGCGGCGGCCAGTGAGGTGATGCCGCGCGACTTGATGCGGCTGTTGCGTAGCTGCGTCAGGGCTTGGTAGGTGGCGACGTTGTCGGCGGCGATGCTGTTGCGGCGCAACGGCCGGGCTTCGGCGTCCGATACCCAGCGTCCCCACGCCGCGAGCGAACGACCCACGCCGCGCGGCGTGTACAGGCACAACCGCAGCCCGTACAGCGGCAGCCGTACCGTCTGGAACGCCACCTCGTGGACCACCAGGTCGCGCGCCCACCGGACCGCCGCCCGCCGCTGCTCGCGCTGGATCAGCCAGGCGGGCAGGATCGAGCGACCCTGGAAGGCGTACGACCAGGGCGTGTTCACGACCAGCCCGTTTGCGACCGGGACCGGCTTGCGCTGCTCTGCGACCGCCGGCAGCCGGTCCTCGACATCGGCGAGTTCGGCGTCCTCCACGTCTACGTCGCTCATCACGCCGCTCTGGTCGTCGTCGGGAGTGTTGGGAACCACCTGCAGAGGCCTGCTCACGCCGCCTCCCCGCGAGGCATCGCGAACGGCTCCTGGCGGGGCACTGCGGTGGTGAGGCCGCGCAGATGCCAGGCGAGCGCGGCCAACACCATGGCCAGCCCGTACACCGCCTTCGCCGCGACATTCAGCGCCAGGCCAGACGCGGACCCTGCAACGAGGGCGGCAACCACGACGAGCCCACCAGCCGCGTACAACACGGCTCGCCAGCCGGTGGCCTTCATCGCGCCGAGCAGTTCGCTGGGTGTGCGCGCATCGGCGCCTGCGTCGCGGCTGGCACCCATCACCAGCACGCCGAGCAGACCCAGCATGAGGACGACGATGGTGCTCACGACTGGCCACCTCCGCACGGCGTCTTGCCGGCTACGCCCTGGCAGCCATCACAGTGGCGGCTGAAGTTGACGCCATGCCGGGGGCACTTGGGGAGGTCTTCCAGGTTGTGCATGTGGCCACAGATGGGGTCCTGGTAGCGGGTCATGACTGGTCTCCAGACACTTCGGCGTCCGCTTCGCTGACATCCGCGACGTCGGCGGAAGTGTCGGCTTCGGAGGGGGGCATGACGACGTTGCCGGGCAGGAACCGGTAGCCCTCCGCAGACAGATCGGCGCGAGCCGCTTTGACACGAGAACTGGCCCACCCGTTGGAGAAGCCGTACTTCGTCGCGATGTCAGCCTGCTTGGGGGTGCGACCGGCGCGCATCTTGCCACGGATCCACTTCTCGGCTTCGCGGTTGTCCTGCGTATCCGGACGCTCCCGCTCCGCCTCGGCGATCTCTTCGCTGACATCCGGAGTGTCAGCGACATCGTCCGTGGAAGTGTCAGGGACGGGCTCCGCCTGCGGCGCTTCGATCGCGTCGTGCTGTGACAGTTCGCCGACACGGTTCTCCAGCGTCAGCACGTACGTCTCGGTGGCAGCCAGCGCGGCAGATTGCGCCCGGATGAGAGCGTCCCGCCCGGCGGCCAGCGCGACATGAGCGCGGTCGACGGACCGCGTCGCGTTTGACAGGCCGCGTTCGCCCTGGCTGGCCAGGATCGCGGCGGTCGGCGACTGCTCGCTGTGGCGTACCGCCCAGCGGAGCGCCCGCCACGTCTCGGACCGGTGCAGGACCCAGCGCAGCGCCGAGAACTTCGGCGCCCTGGGATCGATGAGCCCGGCCTTGCGCAGGTCCTGCCGGTGCTGGTGGCGGGAGTGGATGGCCCACAGCCACGGCGACAGCATCGAAGCGGCGCCGAACATGGCGGCCTTGTCGCTGGGATGCCAGTCGGGGGCGTAGTGGTGGTAGTTCAGTACGCCGACTCCTAGCGCGATCGTGTAGGAGGTGAGGCGGAGCCGGATCACGCTGTCGCCCTCGATGAGCGCGACGTGGGCGTGCCAGCCGACGTAGATGGCGATCGACTCGATGACGGCCGCGGTGGCCAGCGCCTGCGGTGTGCTCCACTCGAAACCGTTCGCGGCCTTGGCGGCGGTGAACGCGGTGACCTGGCCGACGACGGCGACGATGTTCACGCCGACGATGGCGCCGACAAGGATGAACGCGTGCCACCACCGCTGGAGGCGGATCTGCCAGACGGTGAGCCGCTCGCGGCGCGCGTCGTCCTGCGCGGTCTTGCGGGTGCGCCGGCGGTCATGGCGGAGTTGCTCGCGCTCGGCGGCCCACTCCTCCGCACGACGTGCGCGGTCGCGCTTGGCCTCGTCGAGGATGTCGGCGCGGCGGGCGTTTGCGGCGGCGTCGGCGGCCAGGCGCTCAGCTCGGGTGGGCCGGGGCGGCAGTACCGCAGGGGCGGCCCCGTTGACGCGCTCTGGGTGCTGGCTGGTGTTCATGGCTCCGGTTTCCTGTCGGGGGAGTGCGGTGGTTAGCGCCCGCCCAGGGCCTGCTCCCTGGGATGCCGGCTCCTCGCGGTCCGGTCGGGCTGCGGCTATTCGTCGGCGACCGCTTGAAAGGCGGCGGCAGCGGGGTGCTTTCCTTCGTCGTCGTAGCGGAGGGCCAGCGCTGCCAGTTCGGCCGGGGAGAGGCCTGCGTTCTTGTACTGGCGGGCTTGGCGGTAGGCGTCTGCGTAGGTGGTCATGTAGAGCTCCAGACGGGGAGATCAGAAGTGGTAGGCGTTCCACGTCCAGGGCAGGAACCAACGGCGTTTGGGCCCTACGAACACCCAGTCGCTGCCGGGCTCGCGCTGCCAGATCTCCGCCCGTGCGCCGAGCTCGTCGCGTGCGTGTCGCACAGTGGCCAGAGCGGCTGGCAGTGTCGGGCGCCGGTAGGTGACCCAGTCGCCGGTCATGTCCTCGATGTGGATCTCGTACTCGGTGCTCATGTCGATCTCCAGGGGTTGGGTTGGGATGCCCGGCCACCGCAGGAGGGCGGGGGCGCGGTGGCCGGGCTGGTTCATCAGGAGCCCCGCTTGCAGGAGCAGCGACGGCTGGTGCAGTTCACGTCGGTGCAGCGGCTCTCGTCGAAAGCCCAACGCTGGTCGAGGATCGAAGACTCTCGGCGGAGGCTCTCGGTGTGCTGGATGCTCGCGCGGGTGGTGGCGGAGACCTTGTCGAGGGTCGCGGCCATCTGGGCGGGAGTCATCACGACACCGCGAGACGACGAGCACGGTAGGAGACGAAGTCCGCCACACCAGCAGGCGGCGACGCAGAGGGCTGAAGCTGCTCGGCGAGAACTGAGACGTCCACTGGCAGTTCCTCGCCGAGCAGGTCGGCGATCAGGCAGCGGTTCACGTCCGCTGACCTCGCGACGAGCATCAGCGACTCCGCGACTCTCTGCAGGGTTTCGACCGGGACTGGCACGGTGGCCGCGGTCGTAGAATGCGACACAGATCTCTCCTCCTGGGCGACAGGTGCGAGGTGATCGGGTGGGCCGGGCGCTCGAATCGCCTGGCCCACCGCTATAGAAGGGCGACGTCATCACGTCGGACTGCTGTTGCGGATCTTGAGTGCGCAACCCTGTTGCGCTACTGACGTTAGTCGATGACCCTGGGATGCGCAACCATGTTCCGGTACTCTCTTCCGTATGACGGAGGATACGAATCCATTGGTGCTGCTCGACGTAAGCACGGCTCGCTATCGCCAGACAGAAGCGGCACATGCAGAGGCGCGGCAGAACGTGATTGCTGCTGTGCTCGCCGCTCTCCGAGCAAGAGAGCGGCCGACGGACGTTGCGGAGCATTCGCCCTTTACGGATGCCTACGTCCGCCGTCTCGCGAGAGAGAACGGGATTGAGGCGCAACCCAAAAGCAAAGGCCCGCGGCCCCGTGTCACAGGTACCGCCGTCGAGCCTGGCCATCCCGCAACCTCCTGACTTCGCGGTTCTCGGCATTTGCGCCGGGAATTCCGCCACTTCAAGAGGACCGCGCGAGGCTACCTAGCAGCCATGCACCGGCACCGCCCCCGCACTGAACTGGCACTGCCCTCGCACTGGCGCTCACGAAAAACCTGGGCACAATCGATCTCACCGAAGGAGATCGCATGGAAGTCGTAGAGAAGTGGACCGGAGCTCACGCAAAGGTCCTCCGACAGGCCTACGAGTACTCCCAGGTGGGCTTCGCGGAACGGCTCGGCGTGGATGCGCGCACCGTGGCCAAATGGGAGGGCAACCCCACCCTGAAGCAGTGCCCCGATACGCAGCAGATGCTCACCGTCCTCCTCTGGCAAGCCCCCGACCACGTCAAGGCCCGCTTCACCTACCTGCTCCAGCAGCAGACCCCAACGACTCAACCAGCCCTCGCGCAGGAGTGGACCGATGACGACATGAACCGCCGCGAACTCCTGCGCCTCTTCACCATGGCGGGCGCCGTCATTGCCACACCTCAAGTCGGACAGCAGACCCTAGATCTTGATCGGGTAACTAGCCGTGCAGGTAGGCCCGACCTGGAGACCGCCACCCAGTACGAAGCGCTGAACGGCCACCTGTGGCAGGTATTCATGCTGGCCAGCTCAAAGAGCAAGGTGTACCCGCTCGTACAGGATCACCTCTCCGCACTCATCGCTGCCCTCCAGCGCTCAACCACAGCGGCAATGCACCAACGGTTGTGTGCCCTGGCTGGTGACCTATTCCAGCTTGCCGGTGAAATCCATTTCGACGCCAACCAGTACACCGATGCCGCCCACTGCTACACCCTCGCCGCGAGCGCCAGCAAAGAAGCGGGCGCCTACGACCTATGGGCCTGCGCCATGACCCGACACGCCTTCATCGGCGTGTACGAACGCGACTATGGCAAGGCGGCCCCGATGCTTGACCTTGCAGCCAACCTCGCCAGACGAGGAGACAGCCATCTGTCCACGCGCCACTGGGTCGCCGCAGTCCACGCCGAAACGCTCGCGGGCCTTGGCGACTTCGACGGATGTCAGCGCGCCCTCGATGCCGCCGAGCAGGTGCGCGACATGACCGGCCGCGTCCACAACGGCGGGTGGCTACGTTTCGACGGTGGACGGCTCCACGAGGAACGCGGCACCTGTTACACCACCTTGCGTCGCCCGGACCTTGCAGAAGCCGCTCTCACCGACGTTCTCGCACACAACTTGACCACGCGCCGACGCGGGAGCGTCCTGGTCGACCTCGCCGCACTCGGAATCCAACGTGGTGACTGCGATCAGATGCTCGACTACGGCAAAACCGCCGTCGAGCTCGCCCGCCGCACCGGATCCGGCGTCATCGGTCAGAAGCTTCGCGGACTGCAGAAGCAGATGGCCGAGCTTCTGACCGATGACCAGGTGCGCGCGCTACACAACGACATCACCGAGCTGGCCGCGGCCGGCTGAATCTGAGGAGTCATCTTGCAGGAGCCTGGCCGCCTGTTCCGTGAGGCGTGGATCGACAGCGTGCGCAAGCACTTCCCCGGCGAGCCGAAGCCGTCGTATATCACGCCGTGGGAGGAGACGCCCGACTGGGAGCGCTCGTGCGCCGCGGCGGTGGAGGAGCAGGTGCGCGCGTTCGTCGATGCCGCGGCTGGCCAGACGGCGAAGCTGACGCGCGAGCAGCGGGGGAGGTTCGTAGCGATCTGCTGGCTCGGGCAGATTTACAAGCACGTCGCGGACCCAAAGCCGTCGTACGTGGCCGACTGGGATGACCTGCCGGAGTGGCAGCGCGAGACCGACGCCGACATCTTCGATCACATCGAGCAGGCGCTCCGCCCCGGTGGCTGAGACATCTTCGATCGCGGCCGCCATCATCGTGGATGGTGGCCGCGTTTTGCTTGTCCGACGTGCGGTGCCTGAAGGCCGCCTGGTGTGGCAGTTTCCAGCCGGCAAGGTCGAGCCCGGCGAGACTCCCGAGCAGGCCGCAGTCCGTGAGACCTGCGAAGAAGCCGGACTCGACGTGGCCGTGGTCAAGAGCCTGGGGGAGCGCATCCATCCAGCGACCGGCCGGCGCATGGTCTACATCGCATGCAACGTGGTTGCAGGTACGGCCTGGGTGGCTGACGCAGCCGAGATCGCTGAGGTCGAGTGGTGCGGCCAGGCCCGCGTCGCCGAACTGGTGCCGTTCCCGTTCTACGGTCCAGTCCAGGACCATCTCGATGACGTTCTGGACTGAACCACAGAGGAATGGGCGGAGCTATGCGGCCGGGTTTCGCCGCACGGCCAGGATGGTGTTCACGATCGCTTTCGGATGTACTCCGCCTGAGAGCATCCCATCCACTGTTGATGACTCCATGGGGTCGATGTCTCCGACGTGATCGCAGACGTAGTCGTAGCAGTCGTCCTCGTCGTTGAAGTCATATTTGCGCCCTGACGCGCCAGCGTCGGGCCGATCGTGTCGATCGGAATGGTGATGATCTGTGTTGGTGGATCCGTAGGTGAGATGTGTAGGTGGGGTCAACTGAGACAACCACCAGTGGTTAACTGAGCCAACCAGGGTGGTTGTCTCAGTTGACCACCCTGGTTGTGTCATTTGACCACCCCTCTTCGCGAGGCGTGCGGCGACACCGAGCCGGATCGCGATCTGCTGGGCGATCGGCGGCAGTGAGTGGAGTGCGGGTTCCTTGCCGCTTTTGGCGTCGATCATCGGCAGGTGGTCCTGCGTCCGGGGGAGGCAGAGCTGGTATTCGTCGGCTTGGCCGCTCTCTGATCCCTGCCCGCACGATCTGCGCCAGAGGAAGCCGAGGTAGCGCATGGTGGCCAAGGCGTCGATCACGCTGGGCTTGGAATGCCCGGTAATCGCCATGAGCCGTTTGACGCCGGGAAACACCTGTAGGCCGCGCTTGTTGCTGAACGTCGCGGCGGCGAGGCCGACATGCTTCACCGAGGGCTGGACAACCACATACCGCCAAGTTCGCAGCCAGTCGTAGGAGTAGCGGATGGCGTATAACGCAGACGCTGGCGGGTCTTGCTGTTGAGGCTCGCTCAACGACACTCTCCGTATTCCGCGTTTAACTCACAAACCGTCAAGTCAACGGTCGGCTTCTGTCGCTCTAGAGAAACCCAACCGTGCCTGGTCATCTTCTATCCGACCTGGCAGTTCCTTCGTATCGTCCACTTGACTGATCCATTTCCTGCTCTTGGCGAGGGCGCTGCATGGGGTTCAGGGCACGGTGGACAGAGGAGCAATTCGAAGAGTGGTTCCGCGCACGGTTCGATCAGTGGATCAACGAGCGGTTCGACGCGGAACTCGACCAACGACTTAAGGAGCGCGACGCTGCGGCGGAAGGCCAGTTCCAGGGCAGGTTCGACGCCCTATTCAAGGCCCGCTTCGAAGAAGCATTTCACGACCAAATCAAGACATGGCAGGACGGCGGGATGCCCGGCGTCGACACCTGGGTGAACAACTTCTTCGACACACTGTTCACCGTCTACGCAGATACGTGGGGCGACAGCATCAACTTCCAGCAACGCTTCGATGTGCGGTTCGATGAACGCTTCAAGGAGAGGTTTGAGGAGCGGCTCGAAAGCGAGGTCCGGGCCCGCGTCGCCAACGAGCTGGCCGACCGGATCGACAAGCGCATTGAGCAGTGGCTGGTGGAGGTCCGTCAGCAGATACTCGATGCTGCTGAGGCTCCTGTCGGTCAGCCAAGTGACGCAACGGCAGAACGGGAGCGGCCCGATGGCGCACCTGTCAAGCAAGAGGCCCTGACGGCCACCGCCGCCCAGCTCGCCGAGTATCTGGCCAAAAAGCCAGTGGGGCATCAGCAGATTCGCAGGCTCCTCAGAGGTAAGGAGATCCCCGGCCAACGCCCGGCGACCTACCCACTGGATGAAGCAGCCAGCGCCTTGCTCCTGAGGAAGGGCCGGCAGACCAAGAAGGGTCAAGACGGTCCCGAGTCGTAAGCGACTGCGACCAGAGTTGTGGGCCCGGCCCTCGCTCGTCCCCTCCAGGCGGCGAAGGCCGGGCTGTCTAAGGGGTCGACTCCTTGCGGAGATCGTGAAGAAGCACCCACGGCTGCTTGCCTAACGCGACCTGTAGGAGGCTCGCATTCTCTCCGGCGAGGGGAATGTTCACCTCGTGCACGGCCTTGATGGGCATCTCGTCGAGCTCGGACGGCATGAACAGGTCGGCGGTGACCGCGTACCAACTGGTGCTGGCGACGGTGGCGACGCGGGATCGCTGGATCAGTCGCGGACACGTTTGCAACGACTCGCGCATGCAGGCGCGGCAGGTGGGCGGCAGGTTCGTCATGGGCGTGCCATCCGGAGCGACGTCAGGGTCTTCAACGAACAGCCACCAGATTCGGCCATCGTCACGCACACACGAGCCGCTGCACACCAGGCACAGGTGGTTGGCCATCATCTCCAGCGTGCGCTGGGTGTTGATCGCCTTCCACCTGGGGAAGCCTGCGCGGTCCTGGCCGTGCCTCACCCACAGCACGCCGTGCTGCCAGTCGTCGTCGCTGGGATCCAGGTAGGACAGCCGGATGTTGCCGATCGCCGAATCCCACACGAAGGTCAGCGGAAGGTCGACGAGCTCGCCCGTCCACAGATTCTGGTCAGGGATGCGCAGCCCGCCCCGGGTTCGTGTCACGTCGGGTCGCCCGTCCGGAACGGCAACTCCCTGGGCCGCTTGATGAATGGGAGGGGAACTCGCTTCAGCTTCATGGCCGGTCCGAAGCCTCGGCTGTCAGCTGCCCGGTCACCCATGTGGTGATGTGCTGGCGGTTGCGGACGGCCGCATGCGTCAGCCCCTCGACGGTGGCGGCCTTGACCCGTGTGAGACAGCCCGCTGCCAGGGCCTCGTCGGACAGGCCCAGTTCGTACTCGGCGACGTAGCAGCCTTCGCTGGCGTCGTACCACGTCTTGTAGCGGAGCAGCTTGGGCGCGGGGGGAGCGCTCGACTGCGGCTCGGTGGGCCTCGTAGGCTTGCGCATAAATCGGACCTCCACCGTCCGATCAAGGGCCCGTCCCGGCGTTCGCGCGCCTGGCGGGCCCGACTGCATTTAGGGCTGCAAACGAGTGTGCCACGTCAAGGTGTCTTAAACCATCACTACGTGTAGTACAGGGCGTCTAGGTGTACCTATGTTTGCCCTGGTACGGCACGCAATCTTGATCGGGTGCATCCGAGCAGATCGAAATGGCGGCAGGCGTACGCCGCCATCGTCGAGCAGATCCGCGAGGGTGAGCTGGCCGCCGGCGACAGGGTGCCGACCGTGCACGAGTTGATGCAGACATTCGGCATGTCCAACACCGTCGCCCAGAAGGTCCATCGAGCGCTGCGCGAGGCGGGCCTGGTGGAGACGGAGCCAGGCACGGGCAGCTACGTGCTTGAGGGTGCCACCGAGAGGCTCCAGGCCGCGCAAGGCGACGACAGCGACCGCTAGCGCAGCCAGACTGAGGACTGCTTCAAGCCCTGAACGTGGTGTCGAGATCGAGCTGCCGTCGGCCGACAAGGTGGAGATCCGCGAGCCCCGAAAGCTGCCCATTTGCCGACAGACTGAAACGACTCCTGGGAGATTGTGGTTAAGGATCGTCCCCCCGCGGACTGTTTCTTACGCGCCATGAGGGAGAAGCGACTCCCCAAGTGCGAATTGTCCTCGTTGCACGACTGGCAGAGGTGCGCCATGTTGAGCAGGCGACTCGCCCTTGGCCTGAACTTCCTATGCAGGCCTTGGTCCTCTGGTCCGTCAGGACTGCTCACCGGATGGTCCGGTGGACGAGGAGGAGATCGGCATGACCGGCGAGAAGCGCGAGCGGGAGGAGCGTCACCAGAAGATCCGCACGGCGCTGACTGTGACTGGCACGGTGTTTAAGATCTTGTGGACGATGCTCGACCCGCGCCACTGGTTCTAACGGTGGCTGGGCCTCCTACCGGCAGGGCTTCGCACGTCAGCAGGTAGGAGGCCCATCGCTCACCTTAGAG
The DNA here is from genome assembly GCF_043197155.1 of Nonomuraea sp. NPDC049269. Classification (NCBI taxonomy): domain Bacteria; kingdom Bacillati; phylum Actinomycetota; class Actinomycetes; order Streptosporangiales; family Streptosporangiaceae; genus Nonomuraea; species Nonomuraea sp. NPDC049269. The sequence continues at coordinate 522,369 of NZ_JBICSO010000004.1, read as the reverse complement.
AGACTCGGCCCTGTCGGGAACCGGCCGAGGGTTACATCCTGTAGTGGTATTCCGATCCCGGCGGTCACGAGGAGTCCACCTCGGGGGAGAGATCCGCATCTACGCGAAACGCGTTCACGTTTGCGATACTCTGCCGCTTTAGGCATCGGCCCAATCGATCGTTTGTCAAGTGCAAGCGATCTCACGGTATGAGAGATTCTGCGGTGTGTGTAGCTTAGGTACACCTAAGGTGTAATCCTCTCTACCAGGAGGGCCCGAGCCGGCCATCAGCCGTGCATGTCCGGAGGGCACTCCACGCATCCGGAAGCGGCTCTGCTGCGTATCCAGGTGTGAGGCGTGGCGGCGGGGCCCGGCAGACCCGTACAAGGGACGGGTCTGTTCCCCGCCGCCACGCCCTTATGTGTATCACTTGCGCACAAGCGGGTTCTAGAGCGACGAGGGACCGCATGGGACGACCTAGGACCGCCCAGGTGGTCCTGGGTAATTCCCGGTGTGATGGGGTCTGCCCAGGCCCACTAGCGTTTCTTCATGATCAAATGGCAGCCGCAGCATCGGTGGGAAGAGGTCACCGATGATCTCCGTCGGCGCATCCTGGCCGGCGAATATCCGCCACGCACTGCCATCCCCGCGGTTCCTAGGCTCATGCAGATGTACGACATCGGCCGCAACACGGCGCTTCATGTGATCAGTGCGCTCGCCGAGCAGGGCTTGGTCGTGGTGCGGCGGAGCAAGGGCACATTTGTTGTGCCGACCGAGGACTGGCCGGAACTGGACGGGTGACTAGCCGCGGATGCGCTGGCTGATCTCCAGTTGCCTGGCGAGGATGGCGGCCAGCGCTTCTCCGGAGGGCTGCACGATGTATCGGTGCAGCCCGGCCTCCAGTTGCGCCGCGGAGGGCGGGGTGAAGCGTGCGGCGGACCACATGCCTGATGCTCGCCGCCGAATGTAGTAGGCAGGGTAGGTCTGCTCCAAGATGGTAAGCAGTCGTTTGCTGAGTGGTTGTGAGCGGGCATGCGCGGGTTGCGGAGCGGGCATCGTTGACCCCCCTGGTGCTAGGCGACCGTTGGCCCGGCGTGTTCCCCCGTCGGGACCGTCCACATGATGTGTTATATGAGTCGCGTCCAATAGCCCTGATACGGCCTTACTTAATGATTCAACGAAACTGTCATGGGTGCGGTGGAAGTGCCGGGGACGAGATGGGGACGATCAGTCCCCACGGGTGCGCATCGAACGCCACCGAAAGCACCTCTACACCACGCCTGACCTGCCGCTAAGGACATATCGGCTGGTGGTGGCTTTCGCCGGACAGTCCTTACAAGCGAGGGGTCACTGGTTCGATACCAGTACCGCCCACCAGCAGAAAAGCCCCGTTTCCGATCATGGAACCGGGGCTTCGTGCCATTGGCCAGCGTCGGAGGGCCCCTCCGAAGATCCATCGGCGTCCCGCGTGATCTTGGAATTCATCGCGTTCGCGATCTTCCGGTCAACCTCTGCCGGCTCTATCCCGCCTGGTACTGCTACGTCACCCTGGCCATGCTCGCCCTGGCCTTCCTCGCCGCCACCCGTGCCGCCCCCAGCCCCGAACCTGCCTCGTCGGCCAGAACCGGCGCCGGCCAGCTCATCGCGATCTCCGCCAACGAGATCCGCCGCCTCTTCGCCCTGCTGACCCGACCACCCATCGACGAGAACCACATCCCGCGCTGGTCACACTGGCGATGCCAGCACCAAGTCCGCGCCCGCTGGTTCCACCAACAAATCCGCCTGGCCACGGCATACAAGCAGCTCAGCTAACAAATGGAGGCTGCCGTACTAGGTCGGCCTACTCATCGATCGGCGTGAGGATCAAGCGGGCGTTGTCCCTCGATGGACGGGTCATCGCATATCGGGCCGCCTGGCCGCTATGGCCGTCCGGGCGGCGAAAGGCGGCAAACCGCTGCGCCAACATAGCCAGGATGAGGAGCCCGGTCATGGTGGCCATGTCCTCACCGATACATTTCCGCTTTCCCTCGCCGAACGGCAGATGAGCCGCCCGTTGCTCGTGGTCGAGCCTGCCGGCGAATCGGCCGGAGTCGAAGCCCGCCGGATCCGGCCATCGGGCTGGATCGCGGTGCGTCGCATAGGGGGCGACGATGATCTGGTCGCCCACGGCGAGCCGGTGCCTGCCAAGTCGAGTCTCCGCCTTGACGTTGCGGAAGAACATGGGGAACGCGGGATGCAGGCGCAGCGACTCCTGCAGCAGAGCCTGCGCGGTGACGAGCCGCGGAAGGTCCTCCAGCGTAGGGGTGCGGTCCGCGCAGACATCGGCCACCTCGGTCCGTAGCCGGTCCAACAGATCCCCTCGCTCGGCCATCAGGACGCACGCCCACGACAGCACGGTTGCCGTGGAGTCGAATCCCGCCATCAACAGCGTGAAGACCTGGTCTCGTACCTGCCGGTCGCTCAGGCGGTGACCGGTCTGCGGATCGGTGGCGGTCATCAGCTGCCCGAGCAGGTCCCCGGCCTCGGTGCCCTGATCCCGGCGCGAGGAGATGATTGACCTAACTCTGCCATCCAGCGCCGCGATGGCCTTTCGATAGCCGCTCGCCCCGGGTGCCCAGTGCGGGAGGAAGATTCGCCCCGCCATGCCGTCGAAGACCGGCAGGGCGAGCCGCGTGAGCTCGGCCGTATCGACTGCGTTCCCCAGCGCATGCCGCATCAACACCTCGACACTCAGCAGCTTCAGCTCGCTGAAGAGCTCTATCGGACCGCGCAGGTCCCATGCGTCCATTCGGCTCCGCCAGGCATCGGCCGTCAACTCCATTACGGTGCGCAGTTCGGCTCGGCGAAAGGCAGGATTCATGATCTGGCGCAGCAGGCGCCAGGTCGCCTCATCGTTCACCGTGAATAGGCCATCCTCGCCCAGGGCATCGGCGATGATCCGATAGATGGGCCCGCCCTTGTCGAAGTGTCTCGCGTCGGTGACCAGGATTCGATGCAGGCACTCGGGATCGCTCACCACCCAAAACTTCCGGCGCCCCGGGATCGGCAGCCGGGCAACTCCTTCGTGTGTGAGCGCCAGCCGGGTGCACAGCACGACCGGGTCTCGGCGTAGCAGCGCCGCGACCACCTCGGGCAGGGACGGCTTCGTGGGCATGCGCTGCCTCCTAGTGCTCCATGGGGCCCCAGTGACACTTCGCGGTCTTGCTGTTGAGGCCACATGAGTACGGCCACCGCGTGATCATGCCGTGGCCGTGGGCGACAGCGTAGACGCTGAGGACGGGCTGGTCACCTTCGAGGAACTGATGGGCCGGATCGCGGACCGGTTCTGCCGGGTGGACCGCGCCGTACCGCCCGCGCCTACCTGACCGGGCTGCTGTCCGGGATCGAGCGCAAGAACTGCTGGTGGCTGGCCGAACACGCGGTACTGGCCGGCCCGCAAGCGATGCAATGCCTGAACAGCGGGAACTCCGGGATGTCCTCAGCCAGTGACGATCTGCCCGGCAAGGTCAGCTGAGGGCCGAGCCTGCCCGCGGTGCGAAATGCCGTCCGGGTAAGCAGCCCGGTGCGCCGGGGGCCAGCCGCCGTGATCAAAGCGCAGGTCACCGCCAAGCTGGTACTCGTGATCGCTGCGGATTCAGCACCCGGTTCCCGGCATTTTACCCAGCGTTGACCGAATCGCATCAGGCTCAGCGCATGACCGCGCTCAACCGCCGCACGCTGCTCCGGGGCACGACCGCCATCGGAGTTGGGCTCGCCCTGGCCCCCGCGCTCGCCTCCCCTGCTCTCGCCCGCCCGACCCGCCGCGCCCCCGGGCAGATACTCGCCAACCGCCCCGTTCTCACCCACGGCATCCAGGCCGGCGACGCCGTTGGCGGCTCCGTCTCCCTATGGACCCGCGTCGACCGCCCTGCCCGGCTGCGTGCGGAGATCGCCGCAGACCCCTCCTTCCGCCGGATCCTGCGCAGCGTCGCAGGGCCGACCGTCACCCCCGCCTCGGATCTGACCGGCCAGATCAACGTGCGCGGCCTGCCCACCGCCACCGACCTCTACTACCGGATCACCGCCGTCGACCAGCACGACCACGACCGCAGCAGCGAGCCGCTCGTCGGCCACTTCAGCGCGGGCCTGGGCCGCCACGACGGCCACCGCCCGATCCGCTTCATCTGGTCCGGCGACATCGCCGGCCAGGGCTGGGGCGTCAACCCCGACCTGGGTGGGTTCCGGATCGCCGACGCGATGCGCGCGGCGAACGCCGACTTCTTCCTCTGCTCCGGCGACAACGTGTACTCCGACGGGCCGGTCACCGAGACCGTGACCCTGCCCGACGGCCGGATCTGGCGGAACCTGGTGATCGAGGAGAAGACCGCGGTCGCGCAGACGCTCGACCAATACCGCGGCCAGTTCAAGTACAACCTGCTCGCCGACAACTGGCGCGCCTTCCTCGCCGAGACCGCGATCGTCGCCCAGTGGGACGACCACGAGGTGCTCAACAACTGGTACCCCGGCGAGGTCCTGGTCGGCCGTGCCGGGTTCCCCGACGGCACGCTCGCGGACCCATTGGCGGCCCGTGCCCGCCAGGCGTTCCACGAGTACATCCCGGTCTCCCCGGCCTCGCCGGACAAGATCGGCCGCGTCTACCGCAAGCTGTCCTACGGGCCGCTGATGGATCTGTTCATCCTCGACATGCGTACCTACAAGGACCCGAACACCACCGACCTCGAGACCGTCGCCGACGGTGGCCTGCTGGGCACGGAGCAGACCGCGTGGCTGCTGCGCGAGCTCAAGGCGTCGAAGGCGACCTGGAAGGTGATCGCCAACGACCTGCCGATCGGCCTCGTCGTGCCCGACGGGAGCAATCAGGAGTCGTCGTCCAACGGCGACCCGGGTGCGCCGCTGGGCCGCGAGCTCGACGTCGCCTACCTCCTCACGCAGATCAAGCGCCTCGGTATCCGCAACCACGTCTGGCTCACCGCCGACGTGCATTACACCGCCGCGCACCACTACCACCCCGACCGGGCGGCGTACCAGGACTTCGACCCGTTCTGGGAGTTCGTCTCCGGACCGCTCAACGCCGGCGCCTTCGGCCCGAACGCGCTCGACGCGACCTTCGGCCCGGAGGCCGTCTTCCAGGCCGTGCCGCCGCGGCCGTCCACCTCGCCGCTGGAGGGCTACCAATTCTTCGGCCAGGTCGACATCGACCCGCGCACGCAGCAGTTGACCGTCACCCTCAAGGACGTCGAGGGCAAGGCGCTCTTCACACAGACGCTCGCCCCCGAGCGCCGATGACATTGGGTCGCTGAAGATCCTGCTGGGCCGAGGTGCCCGGGTCTCCCGTCTCCTGCTTAGGCTCTGCGGCTGGACGCTGCATGCCCAGGGAGAGCGCCGTGAGGCGGTGGACCTTCGACGGTCTGCCGGGCGCTTGGCCGGTACCTTGACTGCCGACGAAGGAACTGCGCACCGCCGCGGGCAGTTCCTTCAGATCGGATGTGTCCCCACCGCCCGGACAGTGGCCGCCGGAGGGTCCGTCGATCGCCCAGCGGCTTGCCTGGTGGCACGCTGGGCTCAAGAGGCTCCTTACAAGTGAAAGGTCTCTGGTTCGAACCCAGTACCGCCTGCCTGCATCAAGAAGCCCCGCAGCGATCACGCCACAGGGCCGCTTACGCCATTCGCATGCCATCTTGTCTGGCTGGGCGAACCGCCGTACATGGACATCAGCATCGCCCCTACTCCGAGAGCTTCCGGTAGGTTGTTGGCCGCCCTTGGCCCCCAAGTTGCTCGACGAGCCCCCTCGATCTCAGTTCGCGTAGTGCCTTGCGGATGTTGGGTGCGGACAGGTTCAGTTCCTGCTTGAGGTCAGCGACACTGCGTGTCCCGGCCGCCAAGGTGTCGTAGACGCGTAGCTCCGTCTCGTTCAGGTCGTCGCCCGGGCGGATGACGGGAACTGCCTGCCGCCGTAGGACGACAGTGAATCGAATGGCGGCGTCGATATAGTGCGCAGGTGGAAGCCCGGCCTCTGCCAGGGCATCGGCCACGATCGGAATGCCGGTTGCCAGCGCCTCGATCACTCGCGCGCCTGTTTCTGGTGTGCGAGCGTGTTGGCAGATCGCAACGAGTCGCGCATTGCGTGCTGAGGTGACGGCATCCCGGCCGAGCCGATCGACCGTGATGCCGTACAGGCCGCCCGGGTTTGAGACGATCAGCCGGTCACGGCGGAGCCGAACCTCCACGGCCATGCCAGCCGACCAATGATCGAGGTCGCGATGGAGAAGAGCGTTCGCGATGATCTCGCGAAATGCGATGTATGGATAGGCGGGCCGATCACGAACAGTCCCGTCCGGTGCCGACACGACGCTGGTGTCAAAGGTTCGCCGTGCCCAGTTCAGGGCCTCTTCCAGCATCCGTGGAATAGCTCCAGTGATCGTTGTCTGGTTCCGAGCCCGCGATCCTACGGGATCGGTCGGCAATGGCTCTGCCGAAGCCTGGATGACGAAGCGCGGAAACCACTCCTGTGGATGAACCCCCAAAGCCAACACTCCTGCGACGGTCGGAGTGCCGTCGGGCAGAGTAACTCCAGCACGCCGCAGCAACTCGGCATCGTCAAGGAAACGGCCCAGGCCGTAGGGATCCCGTTCGCGGACCGAACGTAGGAACGCTGCGACAAGGTCGCTGTCCAGGTCCTCGCGGCTGGCGCCTGTGACGGGCTGCCGGTCGAAGAGCGGCGGCTTCCGGGCGGCAAGGAATGCCTGCTCTTCCAAATCCGACAGTGGGAAGTCCCCGTCGTACCCCCGCATGTATGCCGTACCCGACGCCGTGATCCGACACGGCTTGGCCGACGGATCGCATTCATGCACCCTGGCGACGATGACCGGTGCCCCATCCACTTCCGCGTCGCTGATCGTAAGCTGGACAGGCGGCGAGAACGAGCGAGCCTTGTGAGCGAGGCCCTGCTTGAGAGCTTGCGGATCTGAAAGCTGTACCGGACGAAAGCCGGTGGCCTCGTCGAGGCCGAGGATGATCATCCCGCCGCCTGGATGGTTTGCCAGCGCACTCAGAGTTGAGGCGAGCGACTGCGGCAACCCTCCTGCCGCCGACTTGACCTCGACATCGTCGTAGTCGCCTCCGGCTGTGCGGAGACGTGCGACCAACTCGTTTACGCTCTGGCTCACAGGTAAATGTAATCATGTGCTGGTTACATTTACTCGGTTTCCGGTTACATTTCGTCCTGTTCCGATTCGGCGCCTTCAGACGCGTCGCCTCCGAGAGAGCCCAGCACCCCGGAGCCGGCTGTCCGAGCATCGCGCAGCCTGACGAGTTCCCGATCGACGTGATGTCCGAGGCGCCCCCCGTCCGGCGCCGCCGACGTCACCAGCCTCCTGATCGAGCGTCTTGCCAGTCGTCTCAATGCCGCCGTCACCGCCCGTTCACCGTTCGCTCTACATTTACATACATGGTGCATGTATGTATTCTCGCGTCATCATCACTCCAGGAGGGGCGGTCATGCGGGCGATGCAGCAGTCGGCGTGGGGAGAGGCCGAGACCATGGCGTTGGTCGAGGTGGAGGAGCCTGCGCCGGTGTTCGGCGAGGTGCTGGTCAGGGTCATGGCGGCCGGGGTCAATCCGGTGGACGTCTTCACGCGCCGGGGGCAGGCGTACAACCGGGTGCTCGACCTGCCGTTCATCAATGGCTGGGACGTCGCGGGGACAGTGGTGAGGACCGGCTACGGCACGGCCCGGTTCCGGCCCGGCGATCGGGTGTTCGGGATGCCGTGGTTCCCCCGGGCCGCGGGTTGTTATGCCGAGTACGTCACCGCCCCTGCCCGCCACTTCGCCCGTATGCCGGAGGGCTTGAGCTTCACCGAGGCGGCGGCGCTGCCGCTCGCCGGGTTGACGGCGTGGCAGATGCTCACCGAGGTCGCCGCCGTCGCCCCGGGGCAGCGGATCCTCGTGGCGGGCGCGGCCGGGGGCGTGGGACACCTGGCGGTCCAGATCGCCAAAGCCCGCGGCGCCCACGTGACCGGCACCGCGAGCGCCGCCAAGCATGCCTTCGTCCGCGGATTGGGGGCGGACGAAGTGATCGATCACACCACGACAGAGGTGTCCGCCGTGGCGCGTGACATGGATGTCGTCGTCCAGATGTTCGGCGGTGAGGCCGGGCTCAAAGCGCTGGAGTGCCTGCGGCCGGGCGGCGTCCTGGTCAGCGGGCAGGCGGCCTGGACCCCCGGGTTGCACGAGCGTGCCGACGAGCTCGGCGTGCGTGCCGTGGCCTACCTCGTCGATCCCGACGGCGCCGGGCTCGCCGCACTGGCCGGCCTCGTGGCCGAGAGGCAGTTGAAGGTGCACCTCGACGCGGTGTTTCCGCTGGCGGAGGCGGCTAAGGCGCATGACCTCCTCGGTTCGGGGCGTACCAGGGGCAAGGTTGTGCTCGCCGTCGGCGAGATGAATTAAGGAGGAGCAGTGTCGGAACAGCACACCACACCGGCTGACGTGGTCCACGCTTACGCGCAGGCCAAGAGCCGCGCCGATATGCAGGCGGCTCTGCGGTACTGCAGCCCGGACACCGTTTTCGAGACGATCGCGTTCCAGGCCGTCGCGACCGGCATCGATGAGGTCGCCCGACAGAACGCCGCGTTCCTGCGCACCTTCCCCGATTACGGTGTGGAGCTCGAATATCTCGTTGCGGCGGGCGACCTGGTCGTCGGCGCCGGGACGATCCGAGCCACCATGGTGGAGAGCCTGGTGGGGATCGAGCCCACGGGCAGAGCCTTCGCGCTGCCGTTCGCCTGCCACTGGAGAGTGCGGGACGGGCTGATCGCCCACGAGCGGTTCTTCTTCGACTTCCATCAGATGTGCGAACAACTCGGGCTGTCCACCGCCGAGGCCGCGGCGCGGTTCGCCGCCTGGCGGGAGCGGGCGAAGGCGGCGGCGCGATGATGGCCTACGTGCTGGTTCATGGGGCCGGGCACGGCGGCTGCTGCCGGCGGCACGTGCCCGCGCGGTTGTGAGAGACCGGTCGTGAGGTCCACGCTCCGACGCTGACCGGTCTCGGCGAGATAGCTGAACTCCTACATCCGGGTAGGAGCCCGGCACGTCATCATCCGGCTGGCCGCTGATGACCATCACGCGGCCCTGGAAAAGGTCGCGGGCCAGGTCCTGCCACTGCTCCACCTGCACGGGCACCCGTGACGGCTCAGAAAATACGTTCGCCGCGTATGTTCTTCTAACCTCGAGTTGAGAGCAAGAGGAGATATGCGGGTGGCAGAGAACACGAATGTGCGACGGAGCCAGCACGAGCGCACCAAGGCGACCACGGGCGCCTTGGTCGCGGCGGCGCGCGAGCTTTTCATCAGCGACGGTTTCTCCGCCACCGCGGTGGACGAGATCTGTGCCAGGGCCGGCGTGACACGTGGCGCTTTCTACCATCACTTCAGCAACAAGGAACACATCTTCCGCGAGGTCTACGCCGCCGACCAAAAGGCGCTCGCGATGATCGTCCGGCGGGCGTTCCAGGCCCAGCGGGATCCGTGGGACGGGGTGTCGGCGGGCTGCCGACGCCTGCTGGAGGCGTCCCTCGAACCCGCCGTACGCCAGATCACGCTGGTCGAGGCGCCGGGCGCGCTCGGCTGGTCCGCCATGCGAGACATCCAGGCCGGGTGCAAGGAGCAGATGCGGGGCGGGCTGGCCATCGCGATCGAGGCCGGATGCATCCCGAACCGGCCGTTGGACCCCCCCACCTCGCTGCTGTACGGGGGGATCTGCGAGAGTGCCCTGGACATCGCACGCGCCCCGGACCAGCGTGCCGCTCTGGAGGACTCGCTGGCGGAACTCGACCTGGTGCTCGCCGGCGTCGCCCACCGTTCAACTCCGGGCTGCATGCACGCAAGATAGGGGAGCGGCATCCAGGCGCGGCTCCGCAGGCCGAAGTCACGTTCCTGAAGTCCTTCGGTGGCAACGGGTTTCAGTGGCCGGGTCGGAGGACGAGGACCTTCCTCGCATGGCCGAACTCGTCGAGAGGTCTATAGATCTTTCTCTCGGCCTGGTGGACGCCGCTGTCATCGCGATCGCCGAGTGCCTGGGACTCAGGAGGTGGCAACCGTCGAACACCGGCACTTGCTAGTGGTTCGCCCGCGCCACGACGAGGCCTTCACTCTGCTTCCCGGCTGATCGCAGGCGCCGCCGTACTGGGTGACCATCTGGGTGCCGACGGCCGTGTACAGGCTCGGACAGTGGTGGCCAACCGTGGACTGTCTGCCCAAATCAGGGTAGGTGCTGGTGCTGCTCCCGCCCCTTCCCGGGTTGGCTTACAAGCGAGGGGTCACTGGTTCGATATCAGTATCGCCCACCGGCAGAAAACGGCTTGTGCTCGTTGATCATGGCGTTCGTCGCGTCGGCGATCTTACGGTCTGCTTCATGGAAGTGCGGGCCGGGAGCCGATCTTCCGTGTGTTCTCGTCCCACTTGGCCGCGCCTCGGAAGTCGCTCCGCCGCAGGATGAGGTCCAGGTCCATTCGACGGAGGGCTGCCACTTCGCCCCAGCGCAGGCTCGCGAAGGTGGCGGCAGGATCAGGGAGCGCAGCGGATAGCATCGAGGGGTGGACGATGATCTCTCAGGTGGACCAGTGACCAACGTCGAGATCGCTCTCGGGGTCGGCCTCATGGTGTTGCTCCTTCTGCTGCCCACCATCATTTGGCTTGCCACGATGTTGCTGCCACGCCGTAGATAGAGCCTGCGGCGGGGCCTCGGCTCCGGGAATCGCGACGGGCGCCGCAGGCGGTCAGTGCGGGCGTGCCATTCGCTGGCCCTGGCGCGATGAGGAAACCCTGATCAGACGGCATAGTGACATGGTGGAAGAGCATGATCGTCGTGCCATGGGATCCGGCGGAAGCCTGGCGGACCTTTCGGAAGTCGCGCCGTACGTGTGGGCCGTGACAGGCGTCCCCGTCCGTGTGCAGAACACGAGGTCCGTGTCCTTCCACGCTCGCAGCTTGCGAGCCCGAGAGCAGGCAACCACATGCTTGTCGGCGCAGGTGTTGTGCATCTTCACCGTGGCGACCGACCTGCGCCGAGGCCGCGCTCCAGCCAGGTCCCAGCAGGTACGGATCATGCGACGCGCTTGGTCGGTGACGGGGATGGCGTCGAGGCTCAGATCCGGTTTGCGTTCCGTGCCGTGGCATAGGTCGCAGGTGGCCGTCAGGCTCAACCGCCCGCGTCCGGCGCACACCCGGCAGGACAGGCGATGAACGACGGTGCCGGCGGCTTCGGCGCCCTTGGCGGCGTACGGGGGCAGCCAGTGATCCCGGTGGAACGTTTGCCCAGGTGAGAGCCGACATCATCCGAACGAGTGGGCACGCTCAAGGTGCGCGGCGGGAGGACATCGCCGAGAACAAGAACCATGAACCTGCCATGGTGCATCCGATCGCGAGAAAGATCAGCGCCAGAGACAATCCATGTGACCAGCCCATCACCATATTGGACAGTGCCAGGAAAACGGAGAAGAGCCCCATGAGTAGTTGCCCCAAGCCGTAGCGGCGAGGCTCATATTGCGCGCGTTTGCCGATCAACGGGCGGGGGAGTCGATTGGTGACCAGCGTGTATATCCCGAATGCGCGAGGACGCATCCGAGTCCTAATATGACTGCCCACATTGTGAAGTTCACTTGAGTCGGCTCCTTGGCTGCGCAGGGTAAGTGCTGTTCAGATCATCCTGCTGCTCGCCTTGATGAAGATCAAGCGGCGGCGCGGCGCGCTGCCCTTTGGGGGAAACTCGCTCATACCCTCGCCGGACACGCCGGGGTCCTGGCCGCCTCGGGGCGGCTGACCCGTCAGGCCCGGCTGGAAGCGCCCCGCGGTCGTTGATCCTGGTCGGATCTGGTGGCCTCGCGCACATCTTTCGCCCGCGTGCCCTCTCTGCGTACCGGCTCCGCAGCGTGAGCGCGAACCGCAGGTCAACCTCCGCTCTCCCGGTTTCCGGTGACTGACGGTGACCAACAGGTGCCCGAACCGGCCGGCCCTCTATGCGGGTTTTGGATGTTCTCTGTATGGCTCATCCGCACTCTTGATCTCCAGCAAGAGACGTTTCGCACGACCTCATAGACAACGCACGGTGCCGGCCAAGCCTCGTCCCCGGCACACGTAGAAAGGATTTCGTATGAGACCCAAAGGGGTACTCACGGTTGGGTTCGCTCTGTTCGTCTGTCTCGCGTCGGGCCAGGCCGCGTTAGCGAGCACGACGGGGACCGAGGCCGGTCCGACGCCGACTGCTACACCGACCGCCACGAAGACCGTCACACCCACCCCCACGCCGACCTCCGGGGCGGACAACAACGACCCCCCGAACCAGGTTGAGGGGCCGCAGGTGTCGACCCTGGCCGCCCCGGGCTTCCAGCTCCCCTTCCCCTGCGGCCAGTCGTGGAACGGTAACAACAGCGGCAGCAGCGCTCACCGGTCCTATGAGATCGACTTCAACCGGGGCAGCACGCCGAACGCCGACCTCGGGGACACCGTTGTCGCCGCCGCCGCGGGCACCGTGGTCATCTCGGCCCACCAGGGTTCGGTCAACGGCTACGGGAACCTGGTCAAGATCGACCACGGGGGCGGCTGGACGTCCTTCTACGCGCATCTGAACTCGCGCGCCGTCGCCGCCGGGGCCAAGGTCACTCAGGGCCAGAAGATCGGCGCGGTCGGCAACACCAGCAAGCCGGGCAACGGCATCTCGCCTCACCTGCACTTCGAGGTGCGCCAGGGCAGCAGCTACCCGTCGAACATCCGCAAGGCCGTCTTCAACGGGGTTACGTTCGGCTACCCGAACCAGACCCTCACCTCCAAGAACTGCGGCGGAGGCGGCGGCGGTAACCCGCACACCGCCGCGTCGGTGTGCGGCAGCGGCTACAAGGTGATCGACTCGGCCGCCCTGGGTACGGCGGGCAAGGTCTACCTGCTGTTCAACTCGGCCAAGGGCCAGAACTGCGTGGCCACCATCAAGGCGACCTCCCTTGGCAAGGCCACCGCGGCCAGCGCCTACCTGGAGGTGAAGGGCAAGACGCGGGTCAGCGACACCGGCAACTTCACCTACTTCGCGGGTCCGGTACGCGCCAGTGCGGCGGACAAGTGCGTCAAGTGGGGCGGCAAGGCCGGTACCGCCACCTACAACAGCCCCTTCGAACACTGCAGCTGACGTCTGAACCATGAACGCCGCCACCCCCTGCGGGTGGCGGCGCTTTCATGCCCTGCAGGCTACCGAGGGCGGTTGCCCTTCTTCTTACGGCTGGTCGGCACGGTCCGGCGGCCGGAGCCACTCTGCGAGGCTTTTTGTGGCTTTCGTGGGTTTTGTGGCTGCCGCTGTGTCCGCTCCTCCGCAGGGGAGGCGGCTGGAGTACGGCCCCGCGAGCTGTTCACGGTCCGGCCGCGTACGATGCCGATGAAATCTTCCACCAGGTCGGTGGTCGCGTCCGTGGGCCAGGCCAGCGCGACCTGAGACTGCGGCGCGTCCAGCACCGGCCGGTACGTGAGATCCCGGCGGTCGTGGAGGCGGGCCAGCGACTGCGGGACCAGGAGCAGCCCAGCGCCGGAGGCTACCAGCTCGACCGCGGCCGCAGTCGTGGCCGGGCGGGTGAAGGCGGGCACTCCGGGCCGGACCGTCCACTCGATTATCTCGTCCAGAGGATGGAACACCTCGTCGTCGGCCAGATCGGCGATGGCCACCTCGTCGGCGGCGGTAACCGCGTGGTCCTTGGGCACCACGACCACCGTGGTCTCCACGTACAGGGGAATCACGCTGAGCCCGTCCCGGTCGACCGGCAGCCTGACGAATCCGGCGTCGGCGCCGCCTTCGCGCAGGAGTCCCACCACCTCGGCGGCGGGAACCGCGACCAGGGTGATCGGTACGTCGGGCAGTCTCTCGGTCCAGACGCCCACCCATTTGGCTGGTGTCACCCCGGGCACGTACGCCAGCCGGAACTCGTCGCCGGTCTCCCCATCAGTCACTTCCTCAGCGTACCGATGTCAGCGGAACCCGTTTCGACTGACTACGCTTTGCGCCATGTCCAAACCGAAGACCATCCAGACGATGAAGCCTGAGACCGCGGCCAAGAAGCTGGGTGTCCTTCTCTCGGCCACGCCCGCCGAGTTCCAGGCGGGTGTCGTCTCCAGGGACGAGTTGAACGAGTTGCAGTCGACGCCACCCACCTGGCTCGCCGACCTGCGCCGCAACGGCCCGCACCCCAAGCAGGTCGTCGCCGCGAAGCTCGGGGTCTCCATTTCCGGCCTGGCCAGAGGCGGGATCACCGAACCGCTCACCACCGCTGAGATCGACGCGCTGAAGGCGGAGAACCCGGCGTGGCTGGAGCGCGAGCGGACCGTCCAGGCCGAGACCCGCAAAGAAGCAGTCCGCCTCAAGCAACGCTAGACGGCGGAGGTCCTGAGCCCCTGGGCCGACCCGAGCCGAGCTCGTGGGGCGATGCGGTTCCGCGCCGGGCTGGGCACGACCCACCTGCGACCCAGCTGACCAACTATGGTGACCGGCCATGAGAACCCTCATAGTCGGCGGTAGTGGCTTGCTCGGCGGCGAGCTCGCTCGACAGTGTTCGCTGGCAGGACACGAGGTCGCCGCCACGTACCTGACCCGACCGGGAGAGACCGCCGGCGTTGAGTGGTCGCAGCTCGACGTGCGCCGACGAGAGGACGTCGATGCGTTGATCAGCGCATTCCGGCCAGAGGTGGTCATAAACGCTGCCTACCGGCAGACCGATTGGGTTACAACGGCGATCGGCGCCGCGAACGTGGCCCTCGCGATCTCCACGGCAGGTGGACGCCTCGTCCATGTGTCCAGCGATGCGGTCTTCTCCGGCGCTGCGGTTCGCTATGACGAGATGTGCGTCCCTGACCCGATCAGCCCGTATGGTGCGGCCAAAGCCGCCGCCGAGACAGCGGTGAACGCGATCGTGCCCGCCGCGGTGATAGCCCGGACATCCTTGATCATCGGCGACGGTGACTCCCCGCACGAGGCCCTGGTGCATTCACTTGCCACAGGGAGCGCGAGAGGAGTGCTGTTCACCGATGACGTGCGGTGTCCCGTGCATGTCGTCGATCTTGCTGCGGCGCTGCTGGAACTTGCCGCTGCTGAGTATCGGGGTATCCACCACGTCGCCGGAGCCGATGCCGTAAGCCGATACGAGCTTGGGCTGCTCATCGCTCGCCGCGATGGCCTCGACACGCACCACTTGCCGTCAGGCAGGCGGGCGGACACCAGGCTGCCCGGCCCCATAGACGTGCGCTTGGACTGCGCCATGACCCAGCGGCGGCTTCGGACCGAGTTGCGCGGCGCGCGGCAATTCCTGGGTGACGGTCAGCGGTGATCATGATGCGGTGGGCCGGGCCCACCGCATCATGATCATCACTCAGGTGCAGGGTCGGTTGTTCACCCTGCAGATGCAGTTGGTGCCGCTCTTTCTGTAGTCGCAGCACTCGAACCGGTACAGCGTGCTCCCCAAGTAGGCGCATGTCGTCCAGCAGTGCTTGCCGCCGCAGCTGTTGATGCTGGTGCAGCCGCTCGAGCAGCAGGTCGTGGCTGAGCAGCAGCTACAGCCGTCGTAACCGTAGCAGCCGTCCGGCGCCGCTTCGGCTCGTCCGGGGAACCACGCGTTGGTGGCGACCCCGACGATTGTCGCCCCGGCGACGGCGAGGAACTTGTTCCTCGTCAGCCGAGTCTTCTTCACGTGCTCGACGATCATGCTCTCATCCCCTCTGGTACGTCCACTCTCTGTTCCCACAGCACCTCGAGGTCCGCGGCGCTGTCGGCGTCGCTGCCCGTCGCGACGGCGACCATGAAGCCGTCCCGCTGCAGGACGACGGTGGGCCACATCGCCATGGGCAGGTCGGCGTCGACGGCCTTGGCCCGCTCGCCGTCGAAGGCATTGACGTGTGATGGGATCATCGCGAGCAACTCGGCGGTGGAGTCGCCGGCGATGATCGCCACCGTTTGACGGTCCGCGAACTTGTCCAGATCTGCCGCGAGGCCGTGACAAGTGCCGCAGGTGCTGGACATGAAGAGCAGCAACGCGTCCTGCGTCGCGTCGGGGATCAGGGAGACCAGGCTGTCTGGAAGTTTCCTGCCGATGATCAGCTGGGCGCTGGGATCCATGCCGCGCCCGGTGAGGCGCAGGCGCAGCTCCGCGATTCCCCGCAGGCAGGCCAGGAAGGCCACCGTGAGGACGACGCACGCCGCCACCAGCACGACGGCGAGAACGCGTTCCATCAGGCAGCCTGCCTGATCCGCCGCATGAAGTGGACGGTCAGGGTGCCGTCCACGCGGTTGTCGAAGCACTCCAGGGCGACGGTGTCCCCGGCCTTCAGTGGCTGGGCCAGCGGTTTGGCGGCCGGTTCGGCCGACATGCCCTCATAGTGCAGCGTCCGCGGGTCGAGCAGGCAGACCTGGCCGTTCACCGAGATGCGATCGGCGGTGACCTCCGTCACGCTTCCGGTGATGTTGCGGTGCAGAGTGACCGCGACGCGCTGACCCGCGGTGGACTCGTCGAGCACGACGAGGTCGCCGGGCCTGAGCGTCCAGCCGTAGGGCAGTTCCTCGGCCTTGGCCGGGACGGGCGCGGCGGCCGTGAGGCCGGCCGAGCCGTAGCGGCGCACTGTCACGTCCTGGCCCGAACCGCTGACCAGGACGCCGGCAGAGGCGTCGGACGGGGGTAGTGGCGAGCTGCCGGCCGTGTCTTTGAAGACTCCGGCGAACAGCCCGCGTCTGGTTGTTTCCTCCTTCATTACTTCTTCCTTTCTGTTGGTGACACAACGGTCTGTTGGTCACAGCAACGGCGTGAGGATGGGGTAGAGGGCGCCGAGCGCGGCGAGGGCCAGCGGGTCGGCGATCATGCGGGCGCGAATGATCCCGTCGGAGATATAGATGTCCGCTGAGGTGAGCAGCGCGGACAGGCCCACCCGCGTCAGCGCGAAGACGGTGAAGCCGAGCGCTCCGAGGACCGGGTCGGCCGTGATGAAGGCGGTCAGCGGGACCAGGTACCAGAGCCAGAAACCGATACGCGTGGTGAAGCCGACGCCGAGCGCCAAGCCGTTGTACGCGGCGGTGCGCCAGTCGTTGTACGTGAGCCAGCGGGTGTTGGTCTCACGGTCCAGTTGCCAGGGAACGGGCTTGAACGCCGCTCCGATGATGACTGCCGACACTGCGGTCACAGCGAGCAGAACCCGCATCGAGGGTTCCATAACCGCGCCGAGGAGACCGACGAATGCCCCGGTGAGCGCTGCTCCGGCCATTGCCGACAATATGAGGACGGCACCAGCCACCACCGAGGAACCGAAGCACCCGGACACGCGGGCGCGCGTGATCATGATGATCACGTTGGGGCCTCAAGGGAGGGTCTGCTGCGCGATCGCGACTATCAGTGCGGACATGACGAGCAGCGTCCAGGGCTGGAGGCCCAGGAGATGGCCGGCGAGCACACCCAGCGCGGCCAGCGGTGTCGCCAACGCCGGCCTGATCCGAGGGCTGGCCAGGATGCCACCCATCATGTCTCCTTTACCTGCCGACCGAGGTCGCGCGGTAGGCAGAGCTATGGAGATGTTCCAGGTCGTCGGCATACCGCAGGATGCCCTTGGCCACCACCAGGCCATTGGACACCGCCACGCCGAAGGGGCCGGAGTGGACCTTGTACCGGTCTCTCACGGCAGCGGCCTCATCGCCCGTGAGCACACGCGCGTTCTCGGGCAGGATCTGCCGGAAACCGGCCGACGACCCGGCCATGGTGCCGTCGCTGACCACACAGGCGAACCCGCCGGGATCGGCGGACCGGGCCACCTCCGTCGCCACCTCGTGGCAGGGCTCGCAGTCCCCGAAGAAGAACAGGACCACGTCGTCCGGCCGCATGCCGGGAAACTGCGGGGCGAGCGCGCCCACGGCGAGTCCGTCGGCGGGCGCGTTTCCGCTCACTGACACACGGTCCTGGAGGATCGACAGTTCACGGCGTACGACCAGCAGTCCGAGAGCGAGCAGAAGTAACCAGACGGAAGCCAGGAAAAATAGTGCGGTATAGCTCATGACGTCTCATTCACCCGTCGAGTCGGACGCTGAAAGGCTTGACTACGGCCAGTGTGGAAAATAGTAGATATCCGCAGGTGATTGCCGTACCGATGAGCAGTCCTGAAATGCGCTGGTCCAGGGTGGGCACCGCCGATGCCGCGGCGACGAACGCCGCGACGCCGATCAGGACGAGGTTGCGCACCACGGTCGCCCACGAGGTCGTCTCGCCCGTGCCGAAGCAGGCGCACTCCACGCTCTTCCCCGCCATGACCGACCGTACGACCACCGCGGTGAAGGCGACCAGAAGCACAAGAGCGCAGGTCGCGGCCGGAAGCAGGGCCGGGCTCACCGCTACGGCGACACCGACCGCGACCTCCAGGGCGCCGAGAATCCGGCCCAAGCCGGGCCGTACGCGCTTGACGACACCGAAGCGGACCAGCGCGAGCGCGAGCGCGAACGGCCGTCTGATCTTGGGAACGCCGCTGGCGACGAAGAGGGCGGCGAGAAGGCCGCAGCCCACTCCAACTAATTCGGCCATGTCCATGGACGTGATCATAAATGGCCGCAATACTTTGATCAATGAGTAAGTCAAAAATCTTGTCATGCTCGGCGGCACTAGTTCTGTTATGCAGCCAAACGGCCTGTTCATCGGGCACAGCGGAGGTAAAACAGGCATCGAGCCCCCCGAGCACACTGGGCTGGACGACCCCCGTGTCATCGCCGGCGACCCCGCCTGGCGGTGTGCCGTGCATCGACGCCGACAAGGCCGGAGAGAAGGGTGCCTCGGTGGGCGGTGTGCGGGCAGGCCCGTTCGGCGCGTCCCTGCGCCAGCAACGCGGTGGCGTGGCCAAACTATGGGTCGCGCAGGATGCCAAGGGCCGGGCGGACGCGCTGATCCGGATCGAGCACGTCGAATCGGGCACCATCGCCTACTTCGTCCGTGACGCCGCGGCGACCGCCACCACAACCAACGACGACGGCACACCCTCCGGGGACACGATCTACCCCGGCGCGATTCTGCTGCCACGTGACGGGCACGTCCGCATCACCGTCAGCATCGGCCGCGCCTCCGGCTGCTTCGCCTACACCCTGTAGGCCGCCAGGTTGCCCGGCCCTCGGGACGTGCGCTTGGACTGTGCCATGACTCAGCGGCGGCCTCGGACCAGGTTGCGCGGCGATTTCTGGGTGACGGTCAGGGCTGATCGCGACGCGCCTGGCAGTATGCGTGGCGCTACGGTCTGTCGAGCGCGGTCGGGGCTTAACGTGGGACCGTGATCGATCCCACGGGCGAGCAGCCGGTATATCTGCAGGTCGCGGCGTCCCTCCGCGAGCGTATCGAGTCCGGCGAATGGCTGCCTCGCCACCGCCTGCCTCGGGTCGCGGAGCTTGAGGGCGAGTATGGCGTGGCTCGGAGCACCATCCTCGAGGCGATCAATCATCTGCGGGACAGCGGTTACGTCTACACGGTCCCGAACTGGGGCACCGTGGTACGTCTCGGATCGGACGACATCACCGTTGTGGTGATCGAGCCGGGGGACTGCGGCATCTTCCGGGTGGCGAGCGAGCAGGAGAGTGAGCGGCTCGGTCTCGATCCGGAAGCCGCCGTGTTCGTGCTTGAAAAGGCGAGTGGCAGGGTCGCGGTGCTGCCTGCCGACAAGGTCGAGATCCGCGGGCCGGAGCTCTGAGCCGACGCCGGCTCTTCGCGAGCGGTCACGTTCTTGAGCCTGTTTCCAACCTCGGGGTCTTTTCCGGAGTTCTTTAGGACATGGACCGTTATGAGGGGTTCCACGAGTTCGTGCGTGCCCGTCAGCAATCGCTGATGCGGACGGCGTACCTGCTCACCGGAGACACCCACCTCGCCGAGGATCTGTTGCAGACGGTCCTCACCCGCGTCGCCTCACACTGGGCCAAGCTCGCCAAGGGCGGCAATCCCGAGGCGTACGCCCGTAAGGCCCTGGTCAACCAGAACATCTCGTGGCGCAGACGCAAGCGGGTCGAGCTGCCGGGAGCCGAGTTGCCGGAGGTCGGTCAGTCGCACGACGAGGCGACCGTGCGGCGGCTCGCCTTGCTGCACACGCTTGCCCAGCTCACCCCGAAACAGCGGACGGTGATCGTGCTGCGTTACTACGAAGATCACACCGAACACGAGACCGCCCAGCTCATGGGCACGTCGATAGGCACGGTCAAGAGCCAGACGCATTACGCGCTGTCGAAGCTGCGTGCGCTCACCCCACAGGAGGTGGACCGATGAACACGCTCCGCGAGGATCTGCACGAGCTGGCCGCCCACGCGCCCGACGTCGACCTGGCCGACGTGGCGATCAGGGGAGCGCGCCGCCGCAACCGCGTGGTCCGCCTGTCGCTGGCCGCCGCCGTGGTGGCTGCCGGGATCGCCGGCGGCTCCGTCATACGTCTTCAGCAGGAGGTACGGCCGGTGCCGCCGGTCGTTCTCACACCGCCGGAGACCAAGGCGCTGCCGCTGCCCGACAAGGGGGTCGCGCCGGTGGAGCAGGTCTATCGGCCGTTCTGCCGGGGCGGGTGCCAGGAGAGCGGGTGGCGCATCGTGACCCGACGCGGCGAAACCTTTCAGCTGCCCGAGGTGCCGGGGCCGGTGGAGGCCACGGTTGACGGGCGCCGGATCGCCTACTACAGCGAGAAGGACCGCAGGATCGTGGTGCGCGACCTGGCCAGTGGCCAGATCTGGAAGGCGCCGCTGAAGCAGCCGAAGCAGGACTTCAAGGTCGAGTACACCCTGCGGATGTCACCCAACGGGTTGCGGTTCATCGTCTCCGGCTGGGGTGGTCGGCGTGAGCCGAACATGCTGGTGGACATCGAGCAGGGGACGGTGGAGCAACTGGACAGTGGCTGGTGGCCGGTGAGCGTGGCAGACGGTGACGGCCCGGTGGTGCTGGCCAAGCCGTACGACAAGAGCACCAAGGTCTGGGTACGCGGCCATAAGCCGGTCACCATCCCCACCTTCACCTACGAGTTCAGCGCTTTGAACCCTGATGGCCGCAGGCTCGTTCGCATGGGGCAGTTCCTGAGCAGTACGGAGCCGATGGTGCGGAGAGACGGAATGATCGTCACCTTCGACGCCCTCACCGGGGGCATCCAGGCGCGGGTGCCGGTGTCCGGAATTCCGGGAGATCTGGAGCCGGCCAAGCTGGGCGGCTGGTTGAGCGCCGACGAGGTCACGTTGGTCGCCGTCGCGCGGTCGCCCGGGAGCGATGCGTCGGCGGTGGCCTACGCGGTGAATGTGCTGACGGGGAAGGCCCGTAAGTTGTTCCCGCTCCGGGCGGAAGGAGCGTACGCCGTGCCCGGCTTGGTGCATTGATCCAGCGAGGAGGCGGCCACGGGGCGCGCGAGCGTCCCGTGGCCGCCGAAGCCGAAGGAGTTTACTTCAGCCCGTACGCGCGGTCGACGGTCTGGGTGACCGTGCCGCCCGTCTTGTCCTCAGCGTTGACTCGCAGTGACACGAAACCGCTGGTGGCGGCCAGTGCCGGGTGGAGGATGCGGACGCGGAAACGGCCGTCGCCGAGCTTGCGGACGTTCTCGGCCGGGCGCCAGGTGGTGCCGTCGTCGACGGAGTACTCCACCCTGGCCGACCGTGCCTGCGAAGCCGAAGGCGCCGCCGGGCGGGCGGTCAGTTCGAAGGTGAAAGGCCGCCCGGACGGGGCTCGGTTGAGCAGGTCCACCGGCAGGTCGTACTTGAGCACCAAAGCGGGCTGGAACGTGCAGGCCGGGCCGAAGGAGCAGGAGGCGCCGCGGGGCGTGCCTGACGGGTCTGCCGAGGAGGTGAACCGCCAGCCGGTGGTCACCTTCGGCGACAGCGCCCGGTAGCTGGTGTCCACCGCGTCCAGCCGGTACGCGGACGAGCCCGCGGGCACGGTGAACGAGCGGGGGCCCCAGCCCTTCACCGGGATCTCGGTGCCGCCCGCCACAAGGTGAGGGGCGGAGGAGACCGTGCTCAGCGCACTGTAGTGGCGCGGGTCCGAGTCCAGCCACTGCTCGGCGGGCACGAACCGGTCGCCGTCCCGGCACAGCGCGCACGGCACCGTCGCCGGGTAGCGCGCCGGCACGGCGGCCGCGCCGGGCACCAGCGGAGCCTTGAACCAGTCCTCGTCCGTACGGCCCGCCCGCGCGAACGTGTCCTGCGACGTGAGCTCCAGGCCCTGGTTGCCGACCCAGCGCGACCAGAGCACGTCGTCCCCGGCCGGGCCGTAGTACTCGGTGCGTTCGAACGGCATCGTCACCCACTGGCCGAACGACAGCGCGGACGCGCCGGCGGACGTCGTCACCAGCAGGTGTCCCTGGGCGTTCGGCTGGTCGGCGTGGTAGCGGGTGTCGACGCGGGCCAGCCGGTCCCGGTCCAGCTTCGCCGGCTTGCGAGGGATCTTCCCCTGTTCGTCATAGCGCAGCCGGTAGAAGGTGGACTCTCCGGTGTAGGGGGTGAGGCGCAGCGAGTTCGTACCCCGCCGTACGGTGTCCCGCAGGGCACGACCCTGCGCCGCGTCCAGCCCGAACCGCAGGAACCTGGTGTCGGCGAACCCGGGCAGCCGCGTCCCGGCCCCGTCGGCGTCGTAGAACCCGATGAACCCGGCGGCCCCACCCTGCTTGGCCAGCGCGGACGCCTCGTCCATCAGCGGGGTCGCGTCGCTGTACGGTGTCGCGCCGGTGCCGAGGGGCACCCCCACCAGCACCAGCTTGCCGGTGACGTCGAGGCCCGCGAAGTCGGCCGGCCTGCCCTGGCCGGCGTAGACGACGGGATAGGTGGTGGGCTTGGTGATGATCGAGCGCACCGTGTCGACCTCGTACGACGGGTCGAGGGTGAGCCTGCCCGCCGTGGCGGTGGCCAGCACGCCCGGCTCCAGCTGCCACATGTGCGACAGCCTCATCGTGCCTGCCTTGACCGACGACACCGGCGTGGCGTACAGGTCCACGTGCCTGCCGTTCTCGGTGCTCGCCGTGATCGAGATGGGCGAGGGCCGGTCGGTGAAGGTCCGTACGTACTGGACCTTGCCCTCGGCGTCCATGGCGTCGCGCGCGGCCGGTTTGAGCGGCACGGTGTCGCGGGCGTCCAGGTCGAGGGTCTGGTCGCCCTTCAGGGTCACGTTGCCGATGACCAGGGAGGTGCGGGTCCTCATGTAGGTCTCGTTCGCGACGGCGATCACCTCGTAGTCGCCGTCCGGCAGGTACTGCTCGCCGTTCCCGGTCAGGTCGAGCCGGCCGTAGTAGTACGCGTACGGATGGAAGGGGTCATCCTTGCTGTTGCTCCGCCGCAACGGGACGATGTAGACCAGCGGCCCGAGCCGCCCGCCCTGGCCGGGACGGGAGGAGAACTCCTTGGCGCCGTAGGAGTTGGTCAGCGAGATCTTCAGCAGGTGCGTGTCCGGGCCGGTGTAGTAGCTGAACGGCGTGGACAGACGGGAGTCGCCCGCCGTCGCGGTGACCCAGCCGCCGTAGGCGCCCTCGGGGCCCAGCGCCGGGTTCACGGTGAGGTCGACCGTGGCGGTGCCGTTCGCGGGGACGGTGACGGTCTCCGCGCCCAGGCGGATCGCTCCCGACGGGGTGGGGCCGCCGCTCCAGGCGCGGGTGTCGGCTTTCAGGGCGAGTGTGATGGGTTCAGGGCCGGTGTTGCGGTACGTGACCTTCTTGGTGACGGTGCCCTTGCCCCGTTCGAGGCGGAGGAAGTCGACGACCGGGTCGGCGAACACGCTCTGCGTGACCGCGCGCCCCAGGTCCAGCCGGCCGCCGCCCTCCTCGAACCAGTTGTGCTTCTCGTTGCGCGCCGAGGTGGAGACCAGGGCGGCGCTCAGTTCGTCGGCGTCCCAGTCGGGATGCTGCTGGGCCAGCACCGCCGCGGCGCCCGCGACGTGCGGCGTGGCCATCGAGGTGCCGCTGAAGGAGGTGTAGCGGTCGTTGCCCGGGATGGACGGCTGCCCGGAGGCGCCGGACCGGGCGGCGACGATGCTGACGCCGGGGGCCACGATGTTCGGCTTGACCGCGGCGTCGTCCAGCCGCGGGCCGATGCTGGAGAACGGGGCCAGGGTCGTACCGGTGATCTTGTCCACCGCGCCGACGGCGAGCGCCTTGTCGGCGGCGGCCGGGACGCTCACCGTCTGGGGCTCGCCCTCGTTGCCCGCGGCGGCGACGAACAGCGTGCCGTACTTCCTGGTCAGCTCGTTGACCGCCTGGCTCGTCGGGTCCGTGCCGTCTCCGCAGCACACGCCGAGGCTCATGTTCACCACGTCGGCGCCCTGGGCCGAGGCCCACTCCATGCCCGCGATCAGCCAGGACAGCTCGCCGTAGCCGTCGTCGTCGAGCACCTTGCCGACGAGCAGTGACGCGGCGGGCGCGACTCCCCGGTACTTGCCGTCGGAGGCGGCGCCGGAGCCGGCGATGGTGGAGGCGACGTGGGTGCCGTGGCCGACCACGTCGGTGGTGTCCGGGGTGGTGGAGAAGTTCTCGGTGGCGGCGATGCGGCCGGTGAAGTCGGGGTGCCCGGCGTCGATGCCGGTGTCGAGGACCGCGACCTTGGTGCCGGCGCCGTCGAAACCCTTCTGCCACGCGGTGGGGCCGCCGATGAGCGGGACGCTCTGGTCCAGGGACGCCGTGACGCGCCGGTCCAGCCAGATCTTGGCAGGCCGGTTCGCCTTCAGTCCGTTGGGCAGGAGGGCCGACCACAGCTTGCCCGTCTCGGCGGTCTGCACCGTCACGGCCGCGCCGTCGATGACGTCGAGCGTGCGGGTGCGCTCGGTGCCGGGCAGGGCCTCGGCGGCCTTCGTGACGGCCGCCTCACCGGGGTTGCCGCCGTAGGTGACGATCAGCGGGATCGCTTGGGTGCGGTGCTCCCGTACGAGCGTCTCGACGTCGAACAGCTCGTCGTCGAGGGTGCCCGCGGCCACCAGGTCGGCGGCGTCGGACGGGATGACCAGGGTGCCACCGTCGCGGTCGGGCAGCGTGGCGAACGTCACCGGCTCGCCGTCCGGCCTGGGTGCGGCCCGGGTGGCTAATATCGGCGGCCCGCCGTTCACGCCCGGCGTGAAGTCGACGACGTCACCGGTGATCAGCGTGATGGTGCCGGGCTTGAGCGGTTCGTCCGTTGTTGTGGAGGGAGTCGCCGAGCTGGGTGTGGCTGTGCTGCCGAGCACGAGTGCCAGACCGGTGATCACCGCGGCGATGCGGTTGTGGAACAAAGGGGAGGTCCTCCCGTTCGTTGGCGGGCACGTCGCGGGGCCCTCCCCTCGGGTCGCCAGTGTTTGGTCCATCCCGATCGGTTCCGGGAGCGCTCCCAAACGACGCCCCGACGCTTTCCGTGGTGATCTTTATATCGTGCCGCCGGAGCCGGGCATGGGGTTGGGGGCGCTGCCTTTGAAACCGCCGCCCCGCCGGTGGGTGCGGGGCGGCGGTCCGTTCCGCCGCAGGAAGGCGGAAGGCTCAGGCGACGGAGATCCGGTCCAGGTTGGGGCCGCCGCCGGCCGTGGTCGAGGTCGTACGGATCGCGTTGGCGCCCGCGTTGAGCGGGACGGTCACGGTGACGGTGTTCCAGGTCGTCCACGCGCCGGTGGCGGGGAAGGCGAGCTCGTCCGAGACCAGAACGCCGTTGACCGTGATGTCCATCGGCCGGTTGGCCGTGGTGCCGTTCGCGAAGCGCAGGACCACCGTGGCGTTGCCCGCCTGGGCGGCCGTCACCGCGAACTCGACGTAGCTGCCGACCACGTTGTCGTAGTTCACGAAGCCGGTGCCGGTGAAGCCCGCGTGGTTGGACTCGACCACGCCCTGGGAGATCGTCGCGTTCTCCGCCTGGTACTCCGTGGGGGCGGGCCCGGCCGCGGCGGTGTCGAGATAGTCGAGGTTCGGGCCGCCGCCGGCCGTGGTGGAGGTGGCCCGCACGGCGTTGGCGCCCGCGTTCAGCGGCGCGGTCACCGTCACGGACTGCCAGGTGGTCCAGGCGCCCGTCGGCGGGAAGGCCAGCTCGTCGGCCACGAGAACGCCGTTGACCGTGATGTCCATCGGCCGGTTCGTCGTGGTCCCGTTGGCGTAGCGGAAGGTCAGCGTGGCGTTGCCCGCCTGCTCCGCCGGCGCATTCCACTCGACGTAGCTGCCGACGACGTTGTCGCCGTTGACGAAGCCGGTGCCGCTGAAGCCCGCGTGGTTGGACTCCACGACGCCCTGGGAGATCGTGGCGTCCTCGGCCTCCAGGAACTCGGTGCCGGGATTGCCCGGCGTGCAGGTGTCGGTGGAACCGGTGGCACTGACGCGCAGGGCGCCACCCGCGGTGTTCTGGCTGTTCTGGACGCAGTAGCCGGTGATCGTCTGGAAGACCATGTCGTTCGGGCTGTTGCTGCCCCGCTCGGCCGTGAACCGGTCGAACGTCACCGTGCTGCCCGTGTTGGCGATCACCGCGGGCCGGCAGTCATTGGAGTTGAACTGGACCGAGCTGTCGACGAACTTGATGTCGTGCGCGTTGTGGATGTACCAGCCGTACGCCGGCCGGGTGCCGATGCTGTTGGGGTTGTAGTTGGTCGGGTCGTTGCTCGGCACGCCGGTGCCCACGCAGCCGTTGCCGCCGGGGACGGTCAGGTCGACGTTGGTGAACGTGACGTTGCGGATCCGGTTGCTGGTGTTCGACTCGCCCCACAGGGTGGCGGTGAAGTTGTTGCCGCTCTGGCCGGAGGAGGTGACGTTCTCGTACGTGATGTTCTCGATCCGGCCGACGCCCGGACTGTTGCCGCAGCGTCTGCGGGTGCCGATCTTCTCGGTGATCGCCGCCCGTACGTTCGTCATCGTGATGTCCTTGTAGTGGACGTCGGAGATGACCGTGCCGTCCATCGACACCATGCCGAGACCCGACTTGTTCGAGCCGTTGATGGAGATGCGCTCGAAGTGGTAGCCGGTGAAGTTGCCGCAGGTCTCCGAGCCGAACATCAGCGCGTTGCAGCACACGGCCGAGAGCTGGGCGTCGGTGACGGTGACGTTGCCGTTCGCGTAGGTCTGGCCGAGTGCCCAGTCGCTCTTGAAGACGAGGGCGTCGTCGTTGGCCGCGATGTTGGGGCGGCGGATCGTGACGTTCTGCGCGCTGATGACGTTCCAGCCGTCACGGTCGCTCGCGGTGTCGATCCGCAGGTCGTCGGAGGTGATGTTGTTGCAGGCGTTGGTGAGCATCGCGAAGTGGCCGCCGCGCCGCAGGCGGATGCCGCTGACCGTCAGCCCGTCACAGCGGGTGAGCGAGATGATCTTGTCGGCCTCGCCGGAGTCCGGGTTGCCGGTGATGAGGTTGCCGCCGCCGTCGATGGTGCCTGTCCCGACGAACCCGATGTTGGTGAGGCGGTCGCCCCAGATCATCGCGTTGTGGAAATGGCTGTGCCCGTAGTCCTGATAGTCGTCGTTCGGGTTCGACTCCGGGGCGTCGTAGTCGTCATTGGACGCGCCCATGATGGTGGAGCCGCTGTCGAGCTGGATGGTGACGTTGCTCTTCATGTGGATGGAGTTGGCGGACTTGTAGGTGCCCGACGGGAACTGCACGGTCCCGCCGCCGGCGCTGTTCGCCGCCGTGATCGCCGCGTTGATGGCGGCGGTGTCGTTCGTGGAGCCGTTGCCTGTCGCTCCGTAGTCCTTGACGTTGAACACCGCCAGTGCCCCCGCGGACTGGGCGGGGATGACGATCGAGAAGATCGCCAGAACGACGGCGGCAACCCAGGAGGCTGCTCTTGCTAAGGCGGATTCGCTCATGGGGGGTGCTCCTGCCTAACAGTCGGTTGCAGACCTGACGCTCAAGCTAGGCTCAAAGGTCGGATGTGACAAGGGATAGGATTTGGAAACATCCAGATCGAGGGGTTATCGCGCAAAAAACATCGGGTCTCTAAGCGCCGGAATGACTGCAACCGGTTCTGGGATTTGCATCCCAGCACTACGCTGAGACCCATGATTCGCCGCGCCACCATTGACGATGTCCCCGCGATGCTCCAGCTCGTGCACGAGCTGGCCGAGTACGAGAAGGCCGCGCACGAGGTACGGGCGACCGAGACGCAACTGCGCGAGGTGCTCTTCGGCGCCGAGCCCGCCGTGTTCGCGCACGTCGTCGAACACGACGGTGAGGTGGCCGGTTTCGCGGTGTGGTTCCTCAGCTTCTCCACCTGGCGGGGGACGCACGGGATCTATCTGGAGGACCTGTACGTGCGTCCCGGCATGCGCGGTTCCGGGTACGGCAAGGCGTTGCTGGCCGAGCTGGCCCGGATCTGCGCCGAACGCGGCTACCACCGGCTCGAATGGTCGGTGCTCGACTGGAACGAACCGGCCATCGGGTTCTACCGCAAGCTCGGCGCCGTGCCACTCGACGAGTGGACGATGTTCAGGCTGACCGACGAGCCGCTCCAGCGCCTGGCGGAGTCTGCCGCTGTAGCGCGCTAGATCTCTGGCGGAGTTACCTCACCGGCCTTCTCCGGGGTTCAGACCTTTTCGGAATCGGCCTGCAGGCCGCGTCCGTGAGAGGCGGCCTGCGGTCGATTTGTCGCGTGCCGGCCCGCGGTTGGTTCGCTCCGTGCCAGCGTGCGGTTGTTCGCTGCGTGCCGACGTGTGTCCGGCCCGCTGCGCTTCCGCGTCCCGTGCGTCAGGTACCGGCGGGTGCCCGTTCGCGGACGCCGCCGGAGGCGCGGTCGAACATCTCGGTCTTCGGTTCCTCCTCGATGGCCGCGTGCGTCTCCTCTATGCGGAGCGCGATGCCCAGCGCGAAGAACGTGGGCGCCCACTGGCCGACGAAGATCCCCCAACGGTCCGCCCGGTCGACGCCGGCCATCTCGTAGTTCCTCGACATCATCCAGGACGCGATGGACGCGGCGATCGACGCGGCGCCGGCCGCGTACATATGGCTGGACTTGATGCCCATTTTGTGGAGCATTCTGATCATGATTCCCCCTTGTCCTCGTGCTGTTACCCGAGGTCAGGGGCGGTAATCGTGTCCCGCAGGAGTCGGAGAGGATTCGCTCAGGTCTCGGTGAGACCAAGTCGCCATGATCTGTCGGTGGCGGCTGCGATAGTGGGGGAGTGCTTCACACCTCTCTCCTCCTGCCTTGCCATGTCCGTGAGTTGCCCGGCGACGCCATCGAGCTGATGCCCATCGTGCTGCCCATGACCTTGACCAGCTCCCAGCGCCGGCAGCTCGCCGCGATCCTGCTCGACGGGCTCGACGAGCCCGAAGCGTGCGCCACCGTCCTCCCGACCCGTCGCGGTCACTTCGTCCACGTGGCGACGTGACCTCCGTACTTCACACTCGCCGTGGTCACATCGTCCGCCGCGGCGACGTGACCTCCGTACTTCACACTCGCCGTGGTCACATCGTTCACGTGGCGACGTGACCTCCGTACTTCACACTCGCCGTGGTCACATCGTTCACGTGGCGACGTGACCTCCGTACTCCCCACCCGCCGTGATCACTTCGTCCGCCGCGGCGACGTGATCTCCGTAGTTCACACCTTTGATCTTTCTTGTACGGCACAGCCTGGTAGGCGCCACCCGCCGTACGTGGCCGATGGCCTCCAGGGAGACGGCCTCTGACCCGCACGGGGCCCGGCGCCGTTACGGCGGATCGCCGGCCGTGGCTTCCCTGAAAACCCCCGCGACAGCGGAGGCAGCGCCGGCAGGTCAGTCCGGCGCGGGAGCCACCGCCAGAGCCGCACGGCGCAGGAAAGCGCGTTCGGCCGCGTTGCCGCTGCGCGCGATGGCCGCCTCATATGCCAGTGCCGCCTCCGCGCCACGGCCCAGGCGGCGGAGCAGGTCCGCGCGGATCGCGTGATACAGGTAGAAATCGTCCAGGTCGAGCGTGTCCACCAGGGCCAGTGCCGCCGACGGGCCGTTGACCTCGGCCACCGCCACCGCCCGGTTCAACGCGACCACCGGGCTCGGCGTCAGCACCATCAGCTGGTCGTACAACTGGAGGATCTGCCCCCAGTCGGTGGCGGCGGCCGACGGCGCGTCGCTGTGCACCGCGTTGATCGCCGCCTGGATCTGGTACGGGCCCGGCCGGCCGCGCCGCAGGCAGGCGCGGACGAGGACCTGGCCTTCCGCGATCAGGGAGTGCTCCCAGCGGGACCGGTCCTGGTCGGCCAGGAGCACCAGGTCGCCGTCCGGGGTGGTCCGGGTGGCCCGCCGCGACTCGATCAGCAGCATCAGTGCGAGCAGCCCGAGGACCTCGGGTTCGTCGGGCATCAGCGCGGCCAGCAGGCGGCCCAGCCGGATCGCCTCGGCGGCGAGGTCCTCGCGGGTCAGCCGGTCGCCGGAGCTCGCGGTGTAGCCCTCGTTGAAGATCAGGTACACCACGGCCAGCACGGACCGCAGCCGGGCCGGGAGGTCGGCGTCGGCGGGCACGCGGTAGGGGATGCGGGCGTCGCGGATCTTGCCTTTGGCGCGGACCAGGCGCTGGGCCATGGTCGGCTCGGGGACCAGGAAGGCGTGCGCGATCTCCGCGGTGGACAGGCCGCCGAGCAGCCGAAGGGTGAGCGCGACCTGGGCGGCGGTGGCCAGCGCGGGGTGGCAGCAGGTGAAGATCAGACGGAGCCGGTCGTCGCGCACGGGGCCCTCCTCGGCCGGTTCGTCGCGGGCGTGCAGCAGGGCGGCCTCGGCGTGACGCCGGTCGCGAGTCGCCTCGCGGCGCAGCCGGTCGACGGCCCGGTTGCGGGCGGTGGTGATGATCCAACCGGCGGGGCTGGGCGGCGGGCCGGTGGACGGCCACCGCTTGACCGCCTCGCCGAAGGCGTCCTGGACCGCCTCCTCGGCGAGGTCGATGTCGCCGAAGACGCGGACCAGGACCGACACGGCGCGCCCGTACTCCGCGCGGAACACGCCTTCGACATCCGGCGGCGTCGGATCGGGCGGCGTCGGATCGGGTGTCATCGGATAGGACGTGTCATCGGATAGGGCGGATCTCGATGGGCAGGGTGGTGGCCTGGGCCATCCGGCCGGCCCAGGCCAGCGCCGCGTCCAGGTCCGGGGCCTCGATCACGGTGAAGCCGCCGACGTGTTCCTTGCCTTCGGTGAAGGGGCCGTCGGTCATCAGCACGTCGCCGTCCCCGGCGCGGACCACGGTGGCCGTGCTCGGTGGATACAGGCCCACGCTGAACACCCACGCGCCGGCGGCGCGCAGCTCCTGGTTCAGCGTCTCCAGGTCGTTCATGATCTTGTCGAGGACCGGCGGAGGCGGCGGGGGCCCGTCCGGCTGGTACACGCTGAGCAGGTACTGGGTCATCACGCCTCCCTCGCGGTGGTGGTCGTCGCGCTGCTGGTCACGACAATGGTCATGGCGAGCTCCTGTCTGGTTCGGCGCCGGCCTCGTGCCGGCGTCTTACCCCTCACACGAACCGCGATGGCCCGGATCGACAGGCGAGCCGGAAAATCTCTCAGAAGTTTCGGTCGCCGCACCTAAAGTACAAGAGATGTTGCACAACAACTCTTGTGGATTTAGGGTGGCGTCATGTCCCAGATCACCGACTCCAGGGTGCTCGCAGCCATGGCGCATCCGGTGCGCCGGCGCCTGCTCGACCTGTTGAAGCTCGATGGCGCCGGCACCGCGAGCGCGCTCGCCCAGCGGACGGGCGAGGCGGTGGGCAACGTCAGCCACCACCTGCGCGCCCTGGCCGCCGCCGGCCTGATAGAGGAGGCGCCCGAGCTGGCCCGCGACCGGCGCGAGCGCTGGTGGCGACGCACCTCCGAGAAGCTCTGCTGGTCCTCCGCGGACTTCGCCGAGGACGCGGCGGGCGAGGCCATCGCCCGCGCCCTGGAGTCGCTCAACCTGGAACGGCAGGTCGGCCACGTACGGCGCTGGGCCGACCAGCCCCAGTCCGAGCAGGAACGCTGGCAGCGCGGCCCGTTCTCCACCGAGACCTGGATCCAGGCGACCGACGACGAGCTGGCGCAGTTCGCCGCCGAGATCATCGCCGTCATGGACAAATGGGCCGAGCGTGACATCCCTGATGACGGCAAGGAACGCGCCACCATCTTCACCTTCGCGCGCGGCGTCCCGGGGCAGCCATGACGGCCGAGACGCTGACCAAGCCCAGGTTCGGCTTGCTCCGGGAGCGTGACTTCCGGCTGCTGTGGATCGGCGAGAGCGCCAGCAGCCTGGGCAGCGCCGTCACCGGCGTCGCGCTGCCCCTGGTGGCGGTGACCGTGCTGCACGCCTCCGCGTTCGCCGTCAGCGTGCTGGCGGCGGCCGTCTGGTTACCGTGGCTGCTGGTCGGGCTGCCCGCGGGGGCCTGGGTCGACCGGCTGTCCCGGCGCAGGGTGATGCTCGCCGCCGACTGGGTGTCGATGGCGGCCTTCCTCAGCGTTCCGGCCGCGGCCCTGCTCGGCGTCCTGACCACCGGCCAGCTCGTCGCGGTCGCGCTGGTCGCGGGGATGGCGAAGGTGTTCTTCGCGACCGCGTATCGGGCGTACCTGCCGTCGCTGGTCGAGGGCCGCGACCTGCTGGAGGCCAACGCGAAGCTGCAGGGCAGCGAGCAGGTGGCCAACCTGGCCGGGCCTGGCGTCGCCGGGCTCCTCGCCCAGTTCGCCTCCGCCCTCGGCGGTCTGGTGGTGGACGCGGTGAGCTTCGCCGTCTCGGCGCTCTGCCTGATGCGCGTCAGGCACGTCGAGA
Source organism: Nonomuraea sp. NPDC049269 (assembly GCF_043197155.1). Lineage (NCBI taxonomy): Bacteria > Bacillati > Actinomycetota > Actinomycetes > Streptosporangiales > Streptosporangiaceae > Nonomuraea > Nonomuraea sp. NPDC049269. The sequence goes on along the minus strand of NZ_JBICSO010000004.1, from coordinate 489,732 downwards.
TCGTCGAGCCGCGGCCCCGGCGGCGGCTGCGCAGCGAGATCAGGGACGGGCTGCGTACGGTGGTGGGCGATCCGCTGCTGCGCGGCAACATGCTCTACGGCTGTGTGGCCAACCTGGCGCTGACCGGCTACCAGTCGCTGCTCGTGGTCTTCCTGGTCGGCGACATCGGCCTGTCCGCGGGCGTCACCGGCGCGCTGCTCGCGGCCACCAGCGCGGGCGGCGTCGCCGGGGCCTTCGCGGCCCGGCCGCTGGCGGCCCGGCTGGGCAGCGCGCGGGCCGTCCTGCTCGGCAAGGCCGGTCTGGCGCCGCTGGGCCTGTTGATCGCGTGCGCGGATCGCGGTGTCGGGCTGGTGCTGTTCGTCGCGGCCAGCATCACGATCATCGGGGGGATCGTCGCCGGGAACGTGATCTTCAGCGGGTTCACGCAGTCGTACGTGCCCGGCGAGCTGATGGGCAGGGTGAGCACCAGCATCCAGGTGGTCAACTTCGGCGCCATCCCGCTCGGCGCCCTGCTGGCGGGCACGCTGGCCGAGGCGTTCTCCGTGCGCGCGGCCCTGTGGGTGATGCTGGGCGTCTTCGCGCTGAGCGGCCTCATCCTGCTGGCCAGCCCGCTGCGCCGCCTGCGCGACCTGCCCACCGGCCGAATGGACGCGCAGGCCGGCTCGGTCGCGCGTGGCTGACCTCGCGTGCCGCTTTGATCAGATGAACGAGCCGACAAGGCCGGCGAACTCCTCAGGGGTGACGACCCGCACGCCCAGGCCCTCCGCCTTGCTCCGCTTGGAGCCCGCTTTCTCTCCGGCTACCAGCAGCGATGTCTTCGCCGAGACGCTGGAGGACGCCTTGCCGCCCGCGCGCTCGATCAGCTCGTTCATCTGGTTGCGGCTCAGCGCCTCCAGCGCTCCGCTCATCGCGCCGGTGACCACGACGGACATCCCAGCCAGCGGCAGCTCGAACCCGCCGTCGGCCTTCGTGGCACCGGGCTCGGCGGGTGGTGTCCAGCCCGGCTCCGTCATGGTGACGCCGGCCTTGACCAGCTTGTCGATGAGGGAGGCGAGCTCGACCAGCTCCGCCACCACCACCGGGGCCTTCTCTGGGCCGATGCCCTCGACCGCCTGGATCGCCTCGGCCTCGGCCGTGCGGATGGCGTCCATGCTGCCGAAGTGCCGGGCGATGCGCCGGCTCATGGACCGACCGGTGCCGCGCACGCCGAGCGCGCAGAACACCCGGCTGAGCGGCTGGCCCTTGGCCCGCTCGATGGCCGCGAGCAGGTTGTCGGTGCTGGTCTCGCCCATGCGCTCCAGGCCGAGCAGCTGCTCGCGGGTCAGGAAGAACAGGTCGGCGAAGTCGGCGATGAGGCCCGCGTCCAGCATCTGCTTGATGCGGTTCTCGGCCAGTCCCTCGATGTCGAGCTGGTCGCGGCCCGCGGCGTAGACGATGGAGGCGATCGCGCGGCACTGACGCCCGCGCACGCACCGCCACCGCTCCTGGGAGCTGTCGATCGCGTCGCCACAGGACGGGCAGGCCGCCGGAATCTCGATCGGCTGCTCCTCACCCGTGCGCAGATGCACCACCGGCGCCTCGACCCGCGGGATGACGTCGCCCGCCTTGTAGACGGTGACGCTGTCGCCGAGCATCAAGCCTCGCCGCGCGATGTCGGCGGGATTGTGCAGAGTGGCGTAGGTGACGATGCTGCCGTCGAGCTCGACCGGCTCCAGCACGGCCCGCGGGGCGATGATGCCGGTGCGGCCGGTGTTCCACTCCACGGCCAGCAACTTGGTGATCTTCTCGGTGGCGGGCAGCTTGTAGGCCGTCGCCCAGCGCGGCGCGCGCGAGCTGAACCCGGCCTGCGCCTGGTCGGCCGCCAGATCACACTTGATCACGATGCCGTCGATGCCGAACGACAGCTCGGAACGGGCGGCGGCGATCTCCCCGACGCGCTCCTGAACCCGCTCCAGCGACTCGGCCACGATGCCCGCGACCGGCGTGGCCGCCGTGGTCTGCACGCCCTGCCCGGCCACCCACTCCATGACCTCGCTGTGCGGCAGCTCGCGCAGCCGGACTGCCGGCTCGGAGGCGTCGTCGGGGTGGGGCAGCGCGCCGTAACCGAAGAACGTCAGCTCGCACACGTACGGCCGGTCCTGTGCCCGCAGCGTGCCCGCCGCCGCGCTGCGCGGATTGGCGAACGTGGTGCCGTCGTGCGCCTGCCGCTTGGCACAGGCGTCCTCGAACTGCGAGGCGGTCATCATCACCTCACCGCGCAGCTCGACCGTGACCGGCTCGGCCAGCCGCTCGGGCAGGCCGACGATGGTGCCGATGGCGTGGGAGACATCCTCGCCCGCGGTGCCGTCGCCCCGCGTGACCAGCTGGGCCAGCCGCCCGTTCCGGTAGCGCGCCGAGATGGCCAGCCCGTCGAGCTTCGGCTCCACACTCCACGCCGTCACGGGCCTGCCGAGCCTGCGCTCCAGCCCCGCCGCCCAGTCCGCGAGCTGCTCGGGGCCGAAGACGTTGTCCAGACTGAGCATCGGCACCGTGTGCGGCACGTCGCCCGTCACCGCCCCACCGGCCACCTTGCCGGTCGGCGAGGACGGCAGCACCGACGCAGGGTGCGCCTTCTCGTACGCCTGAATGCCCCGGACCAACCGGTCATAGGCATCGTCGTCGAGCGTCGAGGTGCCGTCGGCGTAGTAGGCGGCGGCCGCATCGACAGCCAACTGCACGGCTTCGGCGTAGGCCGTGTCGTCGGACAGGGCGGTGATGGGAGGTGTCTCGGTCATGGGTCCATCATGTCGAGCCCCACTGACACTTCCGCCCTGTCAACTGGGCTGGAACAGACCCTCACGGACCTTCACGCCGGGGCGCCACCCCAGCATGCGTGAGATGGCCAGAGCACAGGTGATCACCGCGGGAAGGATCGCCTGCCGGTCCACGGACCCGGACCGGAAAACGACCGACAGCGCGGCCACCACTTTTCCCTCGTTGTCGATGATCCGGGCCGCGATCGAGTCGGCGCCGTCGGTCAGCTCTCCATGAACAAGAGCAGTACCGGTACGGCGACAGTTGGCGAGCTCCTTGCGGAGCGTCGACGGATCGGTCACCGTCCGGGAAGTGAATCGCTGCAGGCACCTGTCAAGAACCTCCTCGAGAAGGTCAGGTCCACTGTGGCTGAGCAGGATCTTCCCGACGCCGGAGCAATGCAGAGGGAGGCGTCCGCCGACCTGCGACATCAGCTCCATGGCTTGAGGGGCGGAGAGACGCTCGATGACCACCGCCTCGTTGCCCTCCAGCACCGCGAGTTGAACATGCTGATGGAGGGCGCTGTAGAGATCCTCCATGTACGGCCGGGCCATGGCCCGCAGCGATTCTGTCAGGGGTGCCAGCGTGCCCAACCGCCACAGTTTCAGACCGACGGAGAACCGGCCGTCGGCCCGGCGATCAAGGGCGCCTGCCTGCGTCAGTTCCAGCACGAGCCGGCGTACCGTCGGGCGCGGCAGGCCCGTCTTGCGCACAAGCTCGGCCAGGTTCAGCTCGGTCTGGCCGGGCTCGAAGCAGAACAGCAGTTCAAGCAGCCGGGAGCTGACACTTCGCCCCGGTTCGCTCGTACGCGGCATATCGCGGTTGCCTCCCCTGTCGTGTTCCCAACGCACTGTAAGTGCGGCATCGGCGCGAAGGTGGAAGGAGCTTCGATCATTCAATGAGCACCGCGGTTCCCTGAAGAGCGAGACTGGCACAGGATCACCGCATGAGCGCATCGCCTGTCCATGTCGCCATCGTCGGTGGCGGCATCGGTGGCCTCGCCGCCGCCGCCTTCCTGCACCGCGCGGGTATCCCGAGTGTCGTCTATGAGCAGACCCCCGAACTGAGAGAGGTCGGCGCCGGGCTCGTCCTGGCGCCCAACGCGGTACGGCTGCTGCGCCGGCTGGGCGCGATGGACCGGTTGACGGACCACGTGGTCCCGCTGGAGGTGGGGTGGGAGTTCCGCCGGTGGGAGGACGGGCGGGTCCTGTCGGCGGAGGACCTGGTCGGCGCATGCGAGCGTCTGTACGGGGAACGTACCTACACCGTGCACCGGGCCGACCTCCTGGACGCGATCAGCTCCGCGGTCCCTTCGGGCGCGGTCCAGCTGGGGAGACGCTGCACCTCCGTCACGGTACGCGCCGATCGCGCGGTATTGGACTTCGCCGACGGAACCTCGGCCGAGGCCGATGTCGTGATCGGCGCCGACGGCGTTCACTCGACGGTGCGGGGCGCGGTCACCACTCCCACACCGGCGACCTATTCGGGAATCTGCGCCTTCCGCGCCCTCGTGCCGGCCGAGCACGCGCCCGCCTTCGCCCGCCGCCGGGCCCAGACGCTGTGGCTCGGCCCGGACCACCACCTGGTGCACTACCCCATCTGCGGCGGAGCCGTGGTCAACCTCGTGGCGATCGCCCCGGCCGGCGACTGCACGGCCGAGTCATGGAGCGCCACCGCGACCGTGGCGGAGTTCCTCGCCGAGTTCGCGGACTGGGACCCGCGCCTGCGGGAGCTGATCCAGGCAGCCGGCACACCGGGCCGATGGGCGCTGCTCGACCGCAGGCCGCTCGAACGCTGGAGCCACGGGCCACTCACCCTCCTGGGCGACGCCGCGCACCCGATGTTCCCCTTCTTCGCCCAGGGCGCCGCGCAGTCCATCGAGGACGCCGCGGTCCTGGCCCGTTGCATCGCGCAGGACCCGCAGGCCCCCGTACACGCGCTGCGTCGCTACGAGTCGCTCCGGATCGCACGCACCGCGCGGCTGCAGGAGGTCAGCCACGCCCGGGCCCACGTCAACCACCTGCCGGACGGGCCTGAGCAGGAAGCCCGGGACGCGGCGCTCGCGGACGCGGATCCGCTGGTCGCCAATGGGTGGATCTACGCCTACGACGCCGAGGCGGAAGCGAGCGCGGCATCGGTCTGATGCCGCGACCGAACAGGACGACGAGGAGTACACGCATGGAGCTGTTCAGTGAGGAACGATCGGCGCACGTGGTCGCTGAGAGCTTCGCCGGCACGGCGGACCCGCGGTTGCGGGACGTGCTGACCGCACTGGTGCGGCATCTGCATGCCTTCGTGAGAGAGACGGAGCTGACCGAGGAGGAGTGGGGCGCGGGCATCGACTTCCTCACCCGGACCGGGCAGAAGTGCGACGCCGCGCGGCAGGAGTTCGTGCTGCTCTCCGACGTCCTGGGCGTCTCGATGCTGGTGGAGACGATCAACCACCGCAGCGGAGGCACCTCGACGGAGTCGACGGTGCTCGGTCCGTTCCACATGGTCGAGTCCCCGCCACGCGAACTGGGTGAGAACATCGCGCTGGACGGCAAGGGGGAGCCGTGCCTGGTCACCGGCCAGGTCAAAGGACCCGACGGCGAACCGCTGGCCGGCGCGCTGGTCGACGTGTGGCAGGCCAACGCCGATGGCTTCTACGACGTGCAGCAGCCGGGCGTGCAGCCTGAGCTGAACCTGCGCGGGCTGTTCACCTCCGACGAGGATGGCAGGTTCTGGTTCCGGACGATCGTGCCCCGCTATTACCCGATCCCCGACGACGGGCCGGTGGGCGAGCTCCTGGCCGCGACCGGCCGGCACCCGTACCGGCCGGCGCACATGCACTTCATCGTCACCGCTCCGGGATACCGCCCGGTCACTACGCACCTGTTCGTCGACGACAGCCCCTATCTGGACTCCGATGCCGTCTTCGGTGTCAAGGAGAGCCTGATCCGGCGATTCGCGCTCGTCGACCACGAGGCGCGCGCGGCCGAGGCCGGACTGCCCAACCCGTTCCGCACCGTCCACTTCGACGTCGCCTTGCTCCGCGCCGCCCACGCCGGCGGAAGCCTGGATTAACGGCAGGTTTCCACCGTGACACATGTTGATTGCTCGTTACGCCAGTGAGTTACACGTAACGAACGCACAGCCACGGATCGTCAAAGTGCGTAACGCGCGCTTCCTACATTCGAGTCCTCGCCACCGAATGTAGGAGGAACGATGGCGCGCTGGATAGCCGATTGGCACCCCGACGACAAGGCCTTCTGGGAGGGCTCCGGCAAGCGGATCGCCCGGCGCAATCTCGTCTTCTCGATCCTGGCCGAGCACCTCGGGTTCACGGTGTGGACGCTGCTGAGCATCGTGGCCGCCAAGATGGGCGCCTACGACTTCTCCACCGACCAGCTCTTCTGGCTCGTGGCACTGCCCAACCTCGTCGGCTCCGTGTTGCGCGTCCCCTACACGTTCGGGCCGGCCAGGTTCGGTGGCGCCACGTTCACCACGGTCAGCGCGTTGCTGCTGGTCATCCCCACGGTGCTGCTCGGGCTGGCGGTCAGCGACCCGGGCACCCCGTACTGGATGTTCCTGGTGATCGCGGCGCTGGCCGGGGTCGGCGGCGGCAACTTCGCCTCCAGCATGGCGAACATCACCTACTTCTACCCGCGCTCGCGGCAAGGGGTGGCGCTCGGGCTGAACGCGGCCGGCGGCAACATCGGGGTCAGCTCCGTGCAGCTGGTCATGCCGCTGGTGATCGGCGGGTTCGGGCTGGCCGCCGCGGGCTGGTTCTGGGTGCCGCTGGTCGTCGTGGCCGCCGTCTGCGCCTGGTTCTTCATGGACAACCTGGCGGTGGCCAAGGCCAAGCCGCGCGAGCAGCTGGCGGTGGCCGGGCGGGCGCAGACGTGGATCATGTCGTTCCTGTACATCGGCACGTTCGGCTCGTTCATCGGCTACTCGACGGCCTTCCCGCTGCTGGCCAAGAGCCTGTTCCCCGGCTCGCCGTGGGCGGCGGTGGCGTTCGTCGGCCCGCTGCTCGGCTCGCTGATCAGGCCGGTGGGCGGCTGGCTCGCCGACAAGAAGGGCGGGGCGCCGGTGACCCTGTGGAACTTCGCCGGCATGGGCGTCGGAGTGGTCCTGATCTGGCTGGCCAGCACCTCGGGCAACTTCTGGCTGTTCTTCCTGTCCTTCCAGGTGCTCTTCATCACGGCGGGCATCGGCAACGGCTCCACCTACCGGATGATCCCGGCGATCTTCCAGGCCAAGGCCGTGGCCGAGCGCGGCGCCGGCGAGGAGGCCCTGATGTACGGCAAGCGGCAGGCGTCCGCGGCCATCGGGATCATCTCCGCGGTCGGGGCGCTCGGCGGCTTCTTCATCAACCGGGCGTTCGGCATGTCGTTCGCCCAGACAGGTAGCCCGGCCACCGCGTTCGTCGGGTTCGGCGCCTTCTACGTGGCCTGCTTCACGCTGACCTGGTGGTGCTACACGCGCAAGGTCGGCGTCTCGCTCGTGGGCAGCCTGGCCGACGCCCGTGTCTGAGGATCCCGTGGTGACCGCGACCCACTGCCCGTACTGCGCTCTCCAGTGCGGCATGACGATCACCGCCCGGGGATCCGAGATCACGATCGCGCCGCGCACCGACGTCCCGGCGAACTCCGGCGGCGCCCTGTGCCAGAAGGGCTGGACGGCGGCCGACCTGCTGACCAACGGCGAACGGCTGACCACGCCGCTGCTCCACGGCCGGCCCGTGGCCTGGGAGACCGCTCTCGACTACGTGGCCGACCGGCTGGTCGCCATCCGCGCCGCGCACGGCCCCGACGCCGTGGCCGTGTTCGGCGGCGGCGGGCTGACCAACGAGAAGGCCTACCAGCTCGGCAAGTTCGCCAGGGTGGCGCTCGGCACCAGCCAGATCGACTACAACGGCCGCTTCTGCATGTCGTCGGCCGCGGCCGCCTCGCTCAGGGCGTTCGGGATGGACCGCGGTCTGCCGTTCCCGATCACCGACCTGGCCGAGACCGACGTCGTCCTGCTGGCCGGCGGGAACGTCGCCGAGACCATGCCGCCCTTCGTCCGGCACCTGACCGGGCCGCGGCTCATCGTCATCGACCCCCGCCGCACCGCGACGGCCAAGCTGGCCTGGCTGCACCTGCAGCCCACGCCGGGCACCGATCTGGCGCTCGCCCTGGGGATGCTGCACCTGGTCATCGCCGAAGGGCTGGTCGACGAGGACTACGTCGCCGCCAGGACGTCGGGCTTCGAGCAGGTCCGCACCTCGCTGGCCTCATGGTGGCCCGAGCGGGTCGAGCGCATCACCGGTGTGCCGGTCGCCAGGATGCGTGAGGCCGTACGGGCGCTCGCCGCGGCCGGGCGGGCCGCCGTGCTCACCGGGCGGGGCGCCGAACAGCACGCCAAGGGCACCGACACCGTCACCGCGTTCATCAACCTGGCCCTGGCGCTGGGGTTGCCCGGCCGGCCCGGTTCCGGGTACGGCTGCCTGACCGGGCAGGGCAACGGCCAGGGCGGCAGGGAGCACGGCCAGAAGGCCGACCAGCTGCCCGGCTACCGCAAGATCGACGACCCGGCCGCCCGCGAGCACGTCGCCGCGGTCTGGGGCGTCCGGCCCGACGAGCTGCCCGGCCCGGGACGCTCGGCCTACGAGCTGCTCGACACGCTCGGGACGCCCCAGGGGGCGCGCGCCCTGCTGGTCTTCGGTTCCAACCCCGTGGTGTCCGCGCCGCGCTCCGCGCACGTGACCGAGCGGCTCGACGCGCTCGACCTGCTGGTGGTCTCCGACATCGTGCTGTCGGAGACGGCCGCGCGGGCCGACGTGGTGTTCCCCGTGACGCAGTGGGCCGAGGAGACCGGCACCATGACGAACCTCGAAGGCCGGGTGCTCCTGCGCCGCCAGGCCGTACCCGCTCCCGAGGGGGTCAGGAGCGACCTGGAGGTCATCCGGGAGCTGGCCGGACGGCTCGGCCACCGGTTCTCCGCCGAGCCGCGGGAGGTGTTCGACGAGCTGGGCCGGGCCAGCGCGGGCGGCGCGGCCGACTACGCGGGCATCAGCTACGAACGGATCACCGAGGAGACCGGCGTGTTCTGGCCCTGCCCGTCGCCGGAGGACCCAGGCCGCCCGCGCCCGTTCCTCGACTCCTTCGCCACCCCGGACGGCCGGGCCAGGTTCGTGCCCGTCGAGCACCGGCCCGCGGCCGAGGAGCCCGACGACGACTACCCCGTCTACCTGACCACGGGCCGCGTGCTGGCCCAGTACCAGAGCGGCGCGCAGACCCGCAGGATCGCCGCCCTGTCCAAGGCCGCGCCGGAGCCGTTCGTCGAGCTCCACCCCGATCTCGCCGAGCAGCTGGCCATCACCGCCGGAGACGTCGTGCGCGTGCTCAGCCGGCGGGGTGAGAGCACGGGGCTCGCCCGGATCAGCGAATCGATCCGGCGCGACACCGTCTTCATGCCGTTCCACTGGGAGGGCGCCAACCGCCTGACCAACCCCGCACTCGATCCGACATCGCGGATGCCGGAGTTCAAGGTCTGCGCCGTCAGGGTGGAGAAGATCGCATGAGGCTCGTCGTAGTAGGGAACGGGATGGCCGGGTCGCGGCTGGTCGGCGAGGTGCGGGCGCGTGACCCGCACCTGTCGGTCACCGTGTTCGGCGCCGAGACCTGGCAGCCCTACAACCGGGTGCTGCTGTCGAACGTCCTGGCCGGAAGCTCGGGTCCCGACCAGGTACGGCTGCTCGACCCGAGCTGGTACGCCACCCACGACGTCGAGGCCGTCTTCGGCAGCGAGGTGGTGCGCATCGACCGGAGCGCCCAGACGGTGATCACCGCCGACGGCCGGAGCACGCCGTACGACATGCTGGTCCTGGCCACCGGCAGCCAGGCGGTCGTCCCGCCGGTGCCGGGGGCCGAGCTGGCGATCCCGTTCCGCACGCTCGACGACTGCCACCGCATCCTGGAGGCGGCGGAGCGCGCGGACAGGGCGGTGGTGGTCGGCGGCGGCCTGCTCGGCATCGAGGCCGCGCGCGGGCTGGCCGGGCGCGGCCTGCCCGTGACGCTGCTGCACCTGGCCGACCATCTGATGGAACGGCAGCTCGACGCCGAGGCCGGGCTGGTGCTCGGCGAGACGCTCACCGGGCTCGGCGTGGACATCCGCACCGGCGTGTCGGCCGAGGCGATCCTGGAAGAGGGCGTCCGGCTGGCCGACGGCGAGGTGGTCGAGGGCGACCTCGTCGTGCTGGCGTGCGGCGTGCGTCCGGTGACGGGGCTGGCCAAGGATTCGGGCCTGTCCGTACGGCGGGGCATCGTCGTGGACGACGAGATGCGTACCGAGGACCCCGCGGTGTTCGCCATCGGTGAGTGCGCCGAGCACGACGGCACCGTCTACGGCCTGGTCGCCCCCGCCTGGGAGCAGGCGGCCGTCGCCGCCGAGGTCATCACCGGCGGCAAGGCGCTCTACCGGGGTTCGCGGCTGGTGACCAGGCTCAAGGCCAGGAGCGTCGAGCTGGCCGCGATGGGCGAGACCCAGCTCACCGAGGAACACGCCGAGGTGGTGCGCTTCAGCCACCGAGCTCGCGGCACCTACCGCAAGCTCGTCATCCGCGACGGCCGGTTGGTCGGCGCGATCCTGCTGGGCGACACCGACGCCGTCGGCACGCTCACCCAGCTCTTCGACCGCGGTGGGCCGCTGCCGGGCGACCGCGCCGGGCTGCTGTTCCCCGGGCTGGCGACGGTCACCGTGGCCGACAGCCCGGTGCTCATGCCCGACGCGGCGAAGGTGTGCCAGTGCAACAACGTGACCAAGGGCCAGATCAGGGCGTGCTGGGAGGCCGGCGCGCGGGACGTGGCCGCGGTGGCGTCCGCGACCAGGGCCACGACCGGGTGCGGGACCTGCCGGGATGCCGTGGAAGGCATCGTCGGCTGGCTGTGTGAGCAGGAAGGGATCTCGGCATGAACAGGATCGTCGTCGTCGGTTACGGACCCACCGCCCATCGGCTCGTCGAAACGCTGCACGAGCGGGGCTTCGACGGCCGGGTCACGGTGATAGGCGAGGAGCCCCGCCCCGCCTACGACCGGGTCGCGCTGACCTCCTACCTGTCGGGGATCAGCGTCGAGGACCTCACCTACCCGGTGCCGCCGGGCACGGTGACCAGGCTCGGCGGGCGCGTCACCGGGATCGACCGCGAGGCCCGCACGGTCACGCTGGCCGACGGGTCGGCCGAGCCGTACGACGTGCTCGTGCTGGCGACCGGGTCGGCGCCGTTCGTGCCGCCGGTGCCGGGCGCGGAGCACGCCTACGTCTACCGGACCATCGACGACCTCGACGCGATCAGGATGGCCGCCAAGGACGCGACCGAGGGCGTGGTGGTCGGCGGCGGGCTGCTCGGCCTGGAGGCCGCCGACGCGCTGCGCGGGCTGGGGCTCAAGACGCACATCGTGGAGATGAGCCCCTGGCTGATGCCCCGCCAGGTCGACGAGGGCGGCGGCTCGGTGCTCAAGGGCCACATCGAGGCGCTCGGGCTCAGCGTGCACGCGGGCGCGGGCGTGAAGGAGATCGTCGCGGGTGAGCGCGGCGTCACCGGGCTGCGCAAGCCCGACGGCACCCTGCTGGACGCCCAGATCGTCGTCTTCTCCGCCGGGATCAGGCCGCGCGACGAGCTCGCCCGGACCAGCGGGCTGGACGTGGGCGAGCGGGGCGGCATCACGGTGGACGCCGGGATGCGTACGTCCGACCCGGCGATCTACGCGATCGGCGAGTGCGCGCTGGCGGGCGGCATGGTGTACGGGCTGGTCGGGCCGTGCTTCACGATGGCGGAGGTGGCCGCGGACCGCATCCTGGGCGGGGCCGCCACCTTCGACGGGGCCGACCTGTCGACCAAGCTGAAGCTGCTCGGCGTCGAGGTGGCGCAGTTCGGCGCGATGGACGGGGCGCTCGACGTCACCTACATGGACCCGGTGGGCGGCGTCTACAAGAAGCTGTTCATCAGCGACGACGCCAAGACGCTGCTCGGCGGCATCTGCGTCGGCGACGCCTCGCCGTACTCCGCACTGCGCCCCTTCGTCGGCAAGCCGCTGCCGGCGGCGCCGTCCGACCTGCTGTTCACCGGGTCGGGAGCCGAGCTGGACCTGCCCGACGACGCGCAGGTGTGCTCGTGCAACAACGTCAGCGCGGGGACGGTCCGCACCGCCATCGCCGACAAGTCGCTCACCGACGTTCCCGGGATCAAGGGGTGCACGCGGGCGGGCACCACCTGCGGGAGCTGCGTGCCCATGCTCAAGCAGCTCCTGGAGAAGTCCGGGGTCGAGGTGAGCAAGGCGCTGTGCGAGCACTTCACCTACTCCAGGGCCGAGCTGTACGACATCGTCAGGGTGCGCGGCATCACCACGTTCTCGGACCTGATCTCCGCGCACGGGCAGGGCCGGGGCTGCGACATCTGCAAGCCGGCCGTGGCCTCGATCCTCGCCTCGCTGCACAACGGGCACGTCCTCGACGGCGAGCGGGCGGCCTTGCAGGACACCAACGACGCCTTCCTCGCCAACATCCAGAAGAACGGCACCTACTCGGTCGTCCCGCGCATCCCCGGCGGCGAGATCACGCCGGACAAGCTCATCGTGATCGGTGAGGTGGCCCGCGACTTCGGCCTCTACACCAAGATCACCGGAGGGCAGCGGATCGACCTGTTCGGCGCCCGCGTCGAGCAGCTGCCGCAGATCTGGCGGCGGCTCGTCGACGCCGGGTTCGAGTCCGGGCACGCCTACGGCAAGGCGCTGCGGACGGTGAAGTCGTGCGTGGGATCGGCCTGGTGCCGCTACGGCGTCCAGGACTCCGTCGGCCTGGCCATCGACCTGGAGCTGCGCTACCGCGGCCTGCGCGCGCCGCACAAGCTCAAGTCGGCCGTGTCCGGCTGTGCCCGCGAGTGCGCGGAGGCCAGGTCGAAGGACTTCGGGGTCATCGCCACCGAGCAGGGCTGGAACCTGTACGTCGGCGGCAACGGCGGGTTCAAGCCGCGCCACGCCGACCTCCTGGCGGCCGATCTGAGCACCGAGGAACTGATCAGGACGATCGACCGGTTCGTCATGTTCTACATCCGCACCGCCGATCGGCTGCAACGCACCGCTGCCTGGCTGGAGTCGCTCGACGGCGGGCTCGACTACCTGCGGCAGGTGATCATCGACGACTCCCTGGGGATCTGCGCCGAGCTGGACGCCCAGATGGAGCACCACGTCTCCACGTACGTGGACGAATGGCAGACGACCATCGACGATCCGGAGAAGCTCGGCCGGTTCGTCAGCTTCGTCAACGCGCCGGGGGTTCCCGACCCGTCGATCGTCTTCGAGACCGAACGCGACCAGATCAAGCCGGTGGAGGTGTTGGCCCGATGAGTAGCTGGATTCCCGTCTGCGGGTATCAGGCGTTGCTGCCGGAGCGCGGGGTGTGCGCTCTGGTGGACGGACGGCAGGTGGCCGTCTTCCGTACGTTCGACGGTACGGTGCACGCGATCGGCAATCTGGACCCGTTCAGCGGGGTGCAGGTGTTGTCGCGGGGGATCGTCGGCACCCGGCAGGGGGAGCCCACTGTGGCGTCACCCCTGCACAAGCAGGTGTTCTCGCTGGTGAGCGGGGAGTGCTTGGACGAGCCCGGGTTCTCCGTACCGGTGTATCCGATCCGGGTGGACGGTGGGCTGGTGCAGGTGGGCGTCTGACAGCTCTGGTTTGAGGAGGCGGGCCGGTCACGCTCATCGAGCGCGACCGGGTCGCCTCTTCTGGCTTCAGTGCTCGAGCATCATCTCCGCCGGTGGGTATACATGCGCGGTCTGATGTCCCACCGGCAGGACACAGCGCCGTTCGGAGTCGATGCTGTCGCAGCGCTCCGCATCGTCGCGTTGCGGCAAAGGCTCGGGTTCGGTGCTCAGGCTCGTCTCCAGGTGCGGCACTCGTTCGACGCTATCGGACACGGCGGCGGGTTGGTCGCGGCCCGGCAACGATCCAACCTCTGAACGGTCTCACCAACTCCTGTGAAGGTTACTGTGAGCAATCCCCGTGGCTGTGGCGGGGGGTGGTAAAAGGGTTGTCCGAAGTGGATAAATGGTGCATTCGGGGCGGGTGTTGGGGGGAATTAGCCCGCTATGAGCACAAAATCCCAGGCCAGAGCACTCCTGCTGGCGGCAGTCGTCCCGGCGATGCTCGTCACGGGCTGTGCCGCGGGCGGTAGCAATATGCGACTGATGGGCGCGGTGGCGAGCCCGGTTCCGCCCATGCCCTCGGAATCAGGCCCGACACCGGCCGAGTCGGAGACGGGCACCACGAGCCCGATGCCGTCCGAGTCGGGCACCATGAGCCCGGAACCCTCGGGCCCCGAGATGACCTCGCCGCGCGCGGCCGTACAGGCGTACTTCGACGCGGCCAAGGCCGGTGACGCGGACAAGGCCGCCGACGCGTTCGCCTCCGACGGCATGGCCGCCATAGCGGGCAAGCCGACTGCGGACGGCACCGAGGCGCTGCGCAAACTGTTCGAGGACGAGTTCAAGGCGAAGGCCGAACGCACACACACCTTCGACGAGACGCGGACCTTCGGGAACGAGGCGGCCTTCGTCCGCACCACCAGCAAGGAGGGTGACGAGACTTACCGCGAGTTCTTCCTTCTCAAGAAGGCCGACGGTGAGTGGAAGATCGACCTCTTCATGGACAACGAGCCGACCTGAGCGGGCCGGTGACATGCCTGCTTGCCTCTCAGCGGCCGGTCTCCAGGCTCAAGCACGTCTGGGGGCGCCACCGATCACATCGGCGGCGCCCCCAGGCGTGCGGGGCCGTGGGCGCGCGATGGGACGGTGTGCGATTTAGCGTGGGGGCATGCAGGACCTTTCGGAGTTCCAGCATCGACGCTTCGCCCGTATGTACGAGCGGCTCAGCGCCGAGGCCGAGCGGAACGGCATGGCCGGGCTGCGGCGGCGGTTGCTGTCCGGGTTGAGCGGCCGGGTGGTGGAGGTGGGCGCCGGCAACGGGATGAACTTCCCGCACTATCCCCCGCAGGTGCGCGAGGTCGTCGCCGTCGAGCCCGAGGACCACCTGCGCGCGCTGGGCGAGCGGGCCGCGGCTCCGGCTCCGGTGCCCGTGACGATGGTCCGGGGGCATGCCGGCGCGTTGCCGTACGACGCCGGGTCGTTCGACGCGGCCGTGGTGTCGCTGGTGCTGTGCTCCGTCCCCGACCAGGCCGCGGTGCTGGCGGAGGTACGCAGGGTGCTCAAGCCGGGCGGTGAGCTGCGCTTCTTCGAGCACGTACGCTCGGCGAACCCGGTCCGGGGCGTGCTGCAGGATCTCATCACCCCGCTGTGGCGGCTGATGGCCGGAGACTGCCGCCCCAACCGGGACACCGCGGCGGCGATCCGGGACGCGGGGTTCGTGATCGAGGACATCGACCGGTTCGTCCATAAGGCGACGCCGAAGTCGCCGGCCATGGCCCACATCCTGGGGCTCGCCCGCAGACCTTAGGGGCGCTTACCGCCCGGCAGGCGTGGTGTGATGCGGCCCTGGTCGACGAGTGCCAGATAGACGGCGAACGCGCCATGCGCCCACATCTCGGTCTGTCCGAGGGTGAGCGTGGTCTCCTCGCCGTCGCGCGAGACGATCTCGTACCGGCCGAAAGGCGCTCGCCGCCAGACGAGCAGGACGTTCTCGAAGACCAGGACATCCAGCATCGCGGCCAGGTGGTCACGTCCCACGGCGGACACGGCGAACAGCCTCCTCGCTCCTCGCCTTGTCTCCCATTGTGTGTCGTCAGTGGGGATGCTGTGCATCTATACGGTGGAGATTGCTCACTACCGCGCTTGGCAGACGGCTGGGGTGTGATCGATGCAGGCGTTCTTGGCAGTGCTCGGTCTGGTGGCCCTTGTCGTCGTGGGTGTGGCCGGGGTCTACGCCGTTTCGCTGGTCGTCGCGCCTCGGGGGACGTCGCGGGTGGGGCCGTATCTGTCGGGTGGGCTGCCGCGGGAGCACGCGCTGGCCCGGTTTCACGTTCGCTGGTACGCCGTGACGCTCGTCTTCCTCGCCTTCGACATGGAGATGATCTTCATGTACCCGTGGGCGCTGGTGGTGGCCGAGATGGGCGGTGTGGCGCTGGTGGAGATGTTCGCGTTCCTCGGGTTGCTGATGGTCGGGGTCGTCTACACGTGGCGGGAGGGGGCGTTCCGGTGGGTTTGAGCGGGTGGCTGATGCGGCGGGCGTCCGTGCGGCCGCTGGTCGTCGCCGGGGTGTACGGGACGCGTACGCGGCTGCTGGTGGAAGCGGAGGTGGCGGGCCGGGGGTGGGCCGTCGCTCTGTCGCCGGGGGAGGCGAGCCTGGTGGTGGTGTGCGGCGTGCCGGGGGAGGAGTTGGCGGCGGCGATTACGGTCGTTTGGGGTGGTGTCGCGAGTCCTCGGGCGTTCGTGGAGCTGCCGTCGGACGCCACGCCTGACGTGGTCGCGGGGGCGTTGGACGGTGCGGTGGTGGCGCTGGGGGATGAGCCCGGCCAGCGTCGCGACGCGGCCGAACGAAAGTCGCAGTCCTGGCCGCAGGAGCCGATGGACCGCAGTGACCACGGTGGGATGGATCACGGTGGGATGGATCACGGTGGGAGGCATGGGGGCATGGGGGGCGGTGGGCATGAGCATCACATGGGGAGTCCCGGTGGGGTGGCCATGGCTGAGCGGGGGCCGGATCGGGACGGGCTCAAGCTCGACCGGCTGCACGTCCCGCTGGGACCGGTGCTCGTGGACTGGCCCAGTGGGCTGGTCGTGGAGACGGTGCTCCAGGGTGACGTGATCCAGCAGGCGACCGTGCGTGTGGTTGGCGGCGTCGGGGGTGGGGTGAGCTTCTGGGATGAGCCCTGGGTGGCCGCGTCGGAGGGGCGGGTGGTGACGCGGGGGGAGGCGGAGCGGCGTAGGGCCGCGTCGCACCTCGACAGCCTTGGGCGGCTGCTGGCCGTTGCCGGGTGGCCTTCGGCGGCTCTGCGGGCCAGATGGCTGCGGGACCGTACGTTGGCGGGGGACTCCCGAGCTGGCCTGAGCCGTGATCACGCCCGGTTCGCGCGGCGGGTACGGCGGTCGAGGATCCTCGCCTGGATGCTCCGCGGCGTGGGCCTCGGCGTGCGACCTGGCGTGGAGTCCGACGCGGGAGCCGCTGTGCGACCTGGCGTGGAGTCCGACGCGGGAGCCGCTGTGCGACCTCGCGCGGGACCCGACGCGGGAGCCCTCGCCTTGTCGGAGACGGACGTACTGAGTCGGCTGCGTTGGTGGCTGGACAGCACCGCAGCCGCCATTGACGCGCTGGACGACACGACAGCGCTCGTAGGGGACGACGGACCCAGGGGCCCCGTGGGAGAGCGGCGGTCGGCGGCGGCGTTGGACGTGCTTCCCCGGTTGCTGGACGGAGCCGAGCTGGCCGCCGCCCGCCTGATCGTGGCCGGTCTCGACCCCGACCTCGACCAGCTCCCCCAGGAGGCGTTCCATGGCTGAGCCCGGTGCGGTCCTCGGGCTGGCCGTCGCGCTGGCGGCACTCGTATGGGGCGCTGCGGCACTCGACGCCCGCCTGGGCTCACCCCCGCGGTCGCGGCATCCGGCAAGGCGCCCGGGGCCGCCGCCGCAGGGCGGGCCGTTGCGGGAGGTGGCCCGGTTGCTGGTGCAGCAGCGGCGCCTGACGCTGTTGCCCGACGTCCTGCTCACCCGCATCGGCCTCCTGACGCTGCTCCTGGCCCCCGTTCTGGCCGCCGCCGTGCTGCCCCTCGGCGAGGCGCCGGTGGCGGACCTGGACGTCGGGGTCGTGTGGTTCAACGCCATGGAAGTGTGCGTCTGGCCGGCCCTCTGGCTGATCGGCTGGGGCGCCAACTCCGTCTATCCGCTGATCGGCGGCTACCGCTACGTCGCCCAAGGGCTGGCGTACGAGCTGCCGCACATGTTCGCCCTGATCACCGTCGCCCTGGGCGCGGGGTCGCTGCGGATGACCGGCATCGTCCAGGCGCAGCACGGCCTCTGGTACGCCGTCTGGATGCCCGTCGCCTTCCTCGTCTACCTGGTCTCGGCGCTGGCCATGGCGTTCTGGGGGCCGATGGGGCAGCCGCTCGGCCGGGACCTCGCCGGGGGAGTGCCCGCCGAGTTGTCCGGTGCCGATCGGCTGCTGTTCCTGGCCGGACGGTACGGGGTGCTCGTGGTGGCCGCCGCCGCGGCCGTGCCCCTGTTCCTCGGGGGTGGCGCGGGGCCGCTGCTGCCGGCGTGGGCGTGGACGCTGGTCAAGACCGTCGCGGTGCTGGTCCTGCTGGTCGTGGCCAAGCATCGGCTGCCGGCCGTACGGATGGATCGGTTCATGGACTTCTCCTGGATGGTGCTGATCCCGCTCATGCTGGCGCAGTTGCTGGTGGTCGGGATCGTGGTGCTGCCATGAGCGTCGCCTTCTGGGTTCTCGCCGTGGTGGCGGTGGTGGCCGGGGTCATGGTGTTCGTGGTGGACTCGATGGCGCGGGCGACGTTCGCGCTGCTCGCGTCGCTGCTGGCCGTCGGCGGTACGTTCCTGCTGATCGACCTGCGCTACCTCGGCGTGCTGATCGTGCTGATGATGGTCACGGAGATGATGATCATGGCGATCTTCATGATCATGTACATGATGAACCCTGCGGGGCTGATGCCGATGAAGATGGTGCACAACAACCGGGCCGCCGCGATCATCGCCGGGGCCGCGTTCGTCCTGCTGGCGGCGGGGGCGCTGCTCACCCCCTGGCCGGCCGCGAAGGGACGTCCGGGCGGCGACCCCACCCACGCGCTCGGCCTGTCGATCATGGGGCCGAAGATGCTCGTGATGATGGTCATCGGCGTGGCGATCCTGGCCACGATGATCTCCACCGTGGTGCTCGCCACGCACAAGGGGCGCTACGACCGATGACTCTCCAGGCCTTCCTGCTGCTCGCCGCCGCGCTCTTCGCGGTGGGCCTGTACGGCGCGCTGTCCCAGCAGTCGATCGTCATGCTCATGATGGGCCTCGAACTCATGATCAACGGCCTGATCGTGGCCGGCGGCGCCTTCTGGTACTACGTCGCCCCCCAGAACGCCGACGGACAGGTGCTGGTGCTCGTCGCCGTGACCGTGATGGCGCTGGAGATGGCGATGGGGTTCGCCGTGGTGACCGCGATATTCCGGGCCCGCGATGTGGACACGACGGACGACGCCGGAGACCTCAAGGAATGAACGCCCTCCTCTGGCTGCTGCCCGCCCTCCCCCTCGCCATGGGTGCCGTCCTCCTCCTGGTACGGCGGGCCGCCAGGCCGGTGGCCCTCGCCACGGCCGTCGCCACCCTGGGGCTGGCCGGTTACGCGGCGGTGGCGCGGCCCCGGGTCGGCGCGCGGCTGTTCTTCGAGTCCGGGCTGGCCGTGGACGGGCTGTCGGCGGCGATGGTCGTGACCGTGGCGGGGGTGGCGCTGGCCGTCCTGGTCTTCGCCGCCGGTGAGCTGCGCGAGGCGCGGTTCTTCGGGCTCATGCTGATCTTCGTCGGCGCCATGCTGCTGACCGTGACGGCCACCGACCTGGTGCTGCTGCTCATGGGGTGGGAGGTCATGGGCGCGATGTCGTACGCGCTCATCGGCTACTGGTGGCACGACCCCGAGCGGGTGCGCTCGGCGACGATCGCGTTCGTCACCACCCGGGCTGGCGACCTCGGCCTGTACTTCGCCGCCGGCGCCGCCTTCGCGGGCGCGCTGGCCGCCACCGGCAACGGGGACGGGGCGTTCGAGCTGGCCGTACTGTCCGGTGATCCGCCCCCGTGGCGGGATCTGATCGCGGCCGGGATCGTGCTGGCGGCGCTGGGCAAGTCGGCTCAGGTGCCGTTCTCGTTCTGGCTGTCGCGGGCGATGGCCGGGCCCAGTCCGGTGTCCGCGCTGCTGCACTCGGCGACGATGGTGGCCGCGGGGGCGTACCTGCTGCTGCGTGCTCAGCCGCTGCTGGCCGCGACCGGGTGGGCGGCGGCGGTGGTGGCGTGGGCAGGGGCGGCGACCGCGCTGCTGCTCGGGGCCGTCGCCGTCGCGCAGCGGGACCTCAAGCAACTGCTCGCCGCCTCCACCTGCGCCCAGATCGGGTTCATGGTGCTGGGCGCGGGCGTGGGGGAGGTGCCGGGCGGTGCGGCGCAGCTGGTGGCGCACGCGGCGGTCAAGAGCCTGCTGTTCCTCGGGGCCGGGGCGTGGCTGGCGGCGCTCGGCACCAAGGACCTGACCGGGCTGCACGGGGCCGCGCGGCGGTATCCGCTGGTCGGCGTCACGTTCGGGATCGGGGCGCTGGCTCTGGCCGGGGTGCCGCCGCTGTCGTTGTGGCTGACCAAGGACGCGGTGCTCGGGGCGGTGCGTGAGCCGGTGCTGTACGGGGTGGCGTTCGCGGGTGCGCTGCTGGGTGCCGCCTACGCCGCCAAGGCGCTGGTGGCCGTCTGGCGGCCCGTCGACGCGGGTACCCGTGACGACACCGAACAGCCGGGCACCCGGCGGGTTGGGGTGCTGGAACGGCTGCCGCTGCCGGTGCTCGCGCTGGGCGCGGTCGTGCTGGGGCTGCCCGTCCTGGTGGGCGCCGGACGGCACCTGGCCGTCGGCGAGCTGGCCCTCTCGGGGACGCTGGCGGCGGCCGTGGTGCTCGCCGTCGCCTTCGCGACACGGAATCGACCGGACACTGTGCCGGGCGCGGCCGCACGTCCGGCGGTCGCGGTGCCGGGCATGCGGGGGTTGCTCGCCGGCTGGCTGTGGTTGGAGAAGGCCGCCGTCGTCCTGGTGTGGCGGCCGTTGACGGCACTGGCCGGCGGGGCCGCGTGGTTCGACGATCGGGTCGTCGACGGCGCCGTCAACGCCGTACCCCGGCTGGGGATGGCCGCCGCGCGCCTGGCGCGCAGGCCGTTCGAGTCGGGAATCGAGGGCTTTGTACGGGCGGTGGCCGGCGCGGCCGGACGGCTCGGCACACTGGCCCGGCGTCCGCAGACCGGCCAGGTGCACACGTATTTCGCCCAGGCCGCCGTCGCCCTGATCGTGCTGGCCGTCGTGTTCGCGCTGGCGAGGTGAGCGTGCTCGATATCGTGATCTTCCTCCCCCTGGTGGCGGCGGCGCTGCTGGCGGTGATCCCGCGCGGGAAGGCCGCCGGATGGGTGTGGGTCGGCGTCTGCTCGCTGGACCTGGCCCTGGTGATCGTCATGTGGACGGGCTACCAGGGCGGCATCGGCTACGAGACCAGGCTGCGCTGGATGCCGTCCGTGGGCGCGGGCTATCACGTCGGCGTCGACGGGCTGTCGCTGCCGCTGATCGCGATGACCGCGCTGCTGTTCCTGGTCTGCGCCGTTTACTCGCTGGGGGAGGCCGGCCGGGCGTACGCGGCGTTGTTCCTGTTCCTGCAGACGGTCTCCATCGGCCTGTTCGCGGCGCTCGACCTGCTGCTGTTCTTCGTCTTCTTCGACCTGTCGATCGTCGGCATGTACTTCGTGATCGTCGGCTGGGGGCACGGCGACAGGGCCCGCTCGGCGCTCAAGTTCTTCCTGTACACCTTCCTCGGGTCCCTGGCCCTGCTCCTCGGCTTCATCGGCCTGTACCTCGGCGCCGAGCCGCACACCTTCGACCTGGTCGACCTCACCACGAACCCCGCCAAAGCCGGACCCCTGGTCCTGCTCGCGATCGGCGTGGGGCTGGCGATCAAGACGCCGACCGTCCCCGTGCACACCTGGCTGCCGCCCGCCCACACCGACGCGCCCGCCGCCGGCTCGGCCATCCTCGCCGGGGTGCTGCTCAAGATGGGCACGTACGGCTTCGCCCGCATCGCGATGCCGATGCTGCCGCAGGCGTGGCGCGAGTACGCCTGGGTGATCATCGTGATCGGCGTGGCCGGAGTCCTGTACGGCGCGCTGGTCGCCCTGGCCCAGGAGAACCTGAAGCGGCTGATCGCGTACACCTCCGTCAACCACATGGGCTACATCGTCCTGGCATTGGGCGCGGCCGGGCTGAGCGCTCCGACGCAGGCCAGGGAGCTGGCGGTCAGCGGCGCGGTCACCCAGATGGTCAGCCACGGCCTGCTCACCGGGGCGCTGTTCCTGATCACCGGCATCCTGTGGGACCGGGCCCAAAGCTACGAGATCGGCAAATATGGCGGTATGCCGCCGGTGCTGACCGGGCTGATGGCGGTGGCCGCGTTCGGCTCGCTCGGCATCCCCGGCCTTTCTGGATTTGTCGCGGAGTTTCAGATCTTCACTGGCGTTATCGGTGCAGGTGCGGTGATCTCCGGTGCGCTGGGCATCGTGGGCATCCTCATCACGGCCGCGCTGTTCCTGCGTGTCCTGCAGCGCGCCTTCCTGGGCCGCCCCGGCGAGCTCACCTCGCAGGTCACCGACGTACGCCCCCGCGAACTGGCCGCCATCGCCCCGCTGCTGATCCTCTCGCTGATCATCGGCATCGCCCCCCGCTGGCTCCTCGACCTGATCGAACCCGCCGCCGCCGCCATCGTGAACCTGGTCAGCCGATGACCGAGAACCCGCTCGACCTGGTCCCCGAGCTGCTGATCCTGCTGGGTGCCGTGGCGGGCCTGCTGACCGGCCTCTTCCTGCCCAGGCCCCGGCAGTGGATCGCCGCCTGGATCTGCGGCCTGGCCCTGGCCGGCGCGATGGCCGCCACCGCCGTTGTCATGAAAAATCCTGACAAGATGGCGTTCGCCGCTTACGCCGTGGACCCCCTCACGAACGTCACCCGGGCCACGGTCGCGCTCGCCACCCTGCTCGTGATCATCATGACCACCCGCTGGGCCCGTGGACACCCCCGCGAGACCGAGGTCTACACGCTGCTCCTGCTGGCCGCGCTCGGCACCGTCCTCATGGCGGGCGCCGACGACCTGCTCGTGCTCGTCGCCGCGTACCTGCTCGCCAGCATCCCCGCGTACGCCCTGGCGGGCTTCGGCAAGGACGCGCCCGGCACCGAGGCCGCGCTGAAGTACTACCTGATGGGCGCGTTCCTCGGCGTGCTCATGGTGGCGGGCGTCACCCTCGTGTACGGCATGGCGGGCGCGACGGCCTACCCCGGCCTGGACGCGCCGGTCGTGGGCGTGATCCTGCTGCTGGCCGGGCTGCTGTTCAAGGCAGGGGGCGTGCCCGCGCACTTCTGGGTGCCCGACGTCACCGAGGGCGCCTCCCGGCCGGTGGCCGCGTTCGTCACCACGGTGCCGAAGATCGGCGCGCTGGTGGCGCTGTTCCGGCTGGCCGGCGAGGTGTTCGACGAGCCCGCGCTGATCGCGGTGCTCGCCGTGGCCACGATGACGCTGGGCAACCTGGCCGCCTTCCACCAGGACAACGTGCGCCGCCTGCTCGCCTACTCCACGATCAGCCAGGCCGGCTACCTGCTGGTGCCGGTCGCCATGGCGGGCCGTACCGGCATCGCCTCGCCGGCGTTGCTGTACTACGTGGCCGCGTACGCGATCACGAACCTGGGCGCGTTCGCCGTGGTCGTGTCCTTGGGCTCCGACCGGCTCGGGGACTACGCGGGGCTGGCCAGGAGGTCGCCGTGGGCGGCGTTCGCGCTGGTGGTGTGCCTGCTGGGGTTGATCGGCACGCCGCCGACCGGGGTGTTCGTGGGGAAGCTGCTCGTCTTCGCGGCGGCCTGGGACGGCGGTTATGCCTGGCTGGCCGTGGTGGTGGCGGTGAACACGGTGGCCAGCGTCTTCTACTACCTGCGATGGATCCGGCCGCTCTTCGCCAGGGAGGCTGTTGGGGGGGCGGCTCGGGGGTGGCTCGCACCGGTCATCGCCGTGGCGTCCGTGGCGTTCGGGGTGGCGGGCGGGATCGTCCTGCTGGTGCTGCCGTCGCGGTAGCCGATCGGGCGTTGCCCGGCTGGTCAGAGGTCGCGTTCCTGCTGGTCGAGGATGGCGACGGAGATCGCCACGGCGGCGCCGGGATCGCGGTCCTCGATCGCCTGCAACAGCTCCTCGTGCGAGCCGTCGAGCACCAGCGCCGCCTGTTCCATGTGGCGGACGCTGTCGCGCAGCGCGTCGCTCATGCTCCGGTAGAGGTCGCTGAGCAGCGGGTTGTGCGCCGCGTCGGCCACCAGGAGGTGGAAATCGACATCCGCGTCGGCGAACGCGTCCACGTCCCCCGCCCGCCCGGCCGCGTCCCGGCGTACCAGCGCCTCGCGCATGCCGGTGAGGTCCTCTTCGGTCCGCTTCCCGGCGGCCAGCCGCGCGGCCACCAGATCGAGCCCGCGCCGTACGTCGATGATGTCCATCGCGGCCGCCTTGGCGATCCGCCTGCCCAGCGCGACCTGCGACTCGTCGACCGCCGTGACGTATGTACCGTCACCCTGGCGGGTGGTCAGCAGCCCGGAGTGGGCCAGCACGCGTACGGCCTCACGGACCGAGAGCCGGCTCATGCCGAGGCTCTCCGCGAGCCGCAGCTCAGACGGGATCTTCGTCCCCACCGGCCAGGCGCCGCTGGTGATCTCCTTGCGGAGCTCTTCGATCGCGGCATCCACAAGGGAGGTCCGCGCCACGTTTCGCATGAGCCGATCGCCGATTCTCAGTGATTACTTAGTACGGCACCGTATCGCAAGCGGCGGCCGGCGGCTCACCCCCGGAGCACGCGGGAACGGCATGGAACGCCTAAAGGGCAAACCCATCTCTCAGGAGGATCCATGCGCATCTTCAGACGGGGAGCCTGCGCCGTCGCCGCGATCGTCTCGCTCATCGCCACGCTCGGCATCCAGAGCCCGGCCTCCGCTGACGCCGCCACCGACTCCAGGCTGCTCTCACTCACGTCGAGCTCGCTCTTCGCCCGAGGGGCGTTCGGCAGCCCGTGGAAGGTCGGGGACTGCCATCTGGAGTTTCCCAGCTACGTCTTCATCGAAAGTGGCACTACTCGCGTACACGTGCACGCGGTGAGCGACACCGACTTCACCAAGCACGCCGACGTCTGGCACAGCAAGCTCGTCTTCATGGACGCCCAGCAGCGCGTGGTGGCCAGCGTGGGCAGCACGGGCGAGAGCGTTCTGGACTCGCCCCAGATGGTGCCCGCCGAGGGCGACGAGGGGCCGAGCAACGTGTACGAGTGGGACCACGTCGCGGTGGTGCCCAGCGGCATCCCGTCCAGGGCCGTCTTCGTCAGATGGCTGTCAGCCTGCTGACCTGCGGGGGCGATTCCATGCGCCTGGTGCGTGAAGGGATCATGGACCGGGAACCGGATCAGGCGATCATCAACGAGTATCAGCCGGGGCAGGGCATCAGCCCACATATCGACTGCGTGCCCTGTTTCGGCCCGGTTGTCGCGGCGATATCCCTGGGCTCTGGCTGCGACATGGATTTCACTCACCCCGAGGCGGGACAGCGGTCGCCGGTGCGGCTCGCTCCAGGCAGCCTGTGCGTCATGACCGGACCCGCCAGATATGCGTGGCGGCACGGCATCGCCGCCCGTAAAAGCGACCCGGGTGCGGCGGGCCGGGTCCTACGGGGGCGGCGAGTGTCGGTGACCTTCCGTACGATCATCGGCGGGTAGCGCTCGCGGACGAGGCCGTAGAGCCGGGCGTCAGATGCGGCTATATCTGTCCAACACGCCCCTGTACGTCAACGCACCGGATCTTGTCAGGCCCCCTGCCGGGTGAGAGATTGCGGTTACTTGGCGCCCACCCGTCTCGGAGGACACGCGTGCCACAATTACGCCCGGCCCTCGTCGCCGTCGCCCTCACCATGGCGATCGCGAGTCCCGCGCAAGCGGCCGCCGGCCCCAGGATCACCGTTGAGAACGGCCGCACGCAGCCGGTCTTCTCCTACGCGGACGCCGTCCGCGAATACGTGTACGTCGAGTCGAGCGTCGACAGCGACTCCGACGGCCGGTTGGACCGGGTACGCGTCGACATCATCAGGCCCAAGGAGTCCGGTCCGCGGCTCAAGGTGCCGGTGATCATCGACGAGAGCCCGTACTACGACAATTCTGGACGCGGCAACGAGGCCGAGCGGAAGGTCTACGACGCCGCCGGGAATGTCACGAAATTTCCGCTCTTCTATGACAACTACTTCGTGCCACGCGGCTACGCCGTCCTGAACGTCGACATGCTCGGCACCACCAGGTCCGACGGCTGCCCCGACATCGGCGGCAAGGCGGACGTCCTGGGCGGCAAGGCCGTCGTGGACTGGCTGAACGGCCGGGCCAAGGCCTACCGCGCGGACGGCACCCAGGCCGTGGCCGACTGGACCACCGGCAAGGCCGGGATGATCGGCAAGTCCTATGACGGCACGCTGGCCAACGCCGTGGCCGCCACCGGCGTGCGCGGACTTGAGACGATCGTGCCGATCTCGGCGATCAGCTCCTGGTACAAGTACCAGCGCTCGAACGGCGTGGTCTACAACTACGACTACGCCTCCTGGCTGGCCAACTACGTCGACACCGACCCCGAGCCCAAGTGTCAGGCCGTACGGGATCGTCTGGACGCCGAGGACGGCGACGACACGGGCGACTACAACGCGTTCTGGGCCGAGCGCGACTACATCAACGGCCTGCTCGGCGACGTCTCCAAGGTCAGGGCCAGCGTCTTCGTGGTGCACACCGCCAACGACCTGAACGTCAAGCCGGACAACTTCTCCACCTGGTGGCAGGCCCTGGCCAAGCGGAACGTACCGCGCAAGATCTGGGTGGGCCAGTACCAGCACGTGGACCCGTTCGACTTCGAGGGCCGCAGGGACGTGTGGGTGGACACGCTGCACGGCTGGTTCGACCACTGGTTGCAGGGCGTACGCAACGAGGTCATGAACGCCCCGCGCGCCGACGTGCAGACCGGCCCGACGCAGTGGATCACCCAGCGCGACTGGCCGGCACCGCTGGCGGCGAACGTCGCGCTGCGGCCGGCCGCCGACGGCTCGCTCGGCCTCGTCCAGGCCAGGCGCGATGCCAGCGCCTCCTTCACCGACGTGGCGCTCGAGGAGGAGGAGATGATCGCCGACGTCGGTACGGCCAAGCCGGGCCGGGTGGCGTTCACCAGCGGCGCGCTCCCGCTCGACCTGCGCCTGTCCGGTACGCCCACGGCCGACCTGCGGGTCAAGCTCGACAAACCGGACGCCAATCTGACCGCCCTGCTCGTCGACTTCGGCGACGCCACCCGCGTCGACTGGCGGCGCGGCCAGGGCATCACCACGCTCACCGAGGAGGACTGCCACGGCGACAGCACCGCCGCCGACGACGCCTGCTACCGCAAGGTGACCACGAACACGGTGACGCGGCCCGCCGAGATCGTCGCCCGCGGCTGGATCGACATGCGGAACCGCGACTCGCTGAGCACTCCGTCGCCCCTGCCGGTCGGAACGTGGGGCAAGGTCAAGTGGCAGACGCTGCCGCACGACTACACCTTCAGGAAGGGGCACCGGATCGCCCTGATCGTCGCGGGCACCGACACGACGTACACCTCTGAGGCGGGTACGGGCGCGAACGTCACGCTCGACCTGGCCAGGAGCAGCGTGATCGTGCCGTTCACGCAGGGGGCGCCGACGGTGGACGTGCCGAAGGACGCGGGCCAGTTCCGCGGACCGGCGCGGATCGACCTGCCGGAGCCGGAGAACACCTTCTTCTAGCAGCAGTCAGGTGGTGGGGGGGCGGAGCGCCGCCCCCAGAGGTTAGAGGTGCTTTAAGCCCGTCGTCCAGTATCCCCCGCCCCTTGCGGCGGGGCCGAACGCTCCCAGGGC
>NZ_JBICSO010000004.1:359579-462265 GCF_043197155.1 Nonomuraea sp. NPDC049269 | reverse complement strand
TACCCCCCCCCCCCCCCCCCCCCCCCCCCCCCCCCCCCCCCCCCCCCCCCGCCCCCCCCCCCCCCCCCCCCCCCCCCCCGGGGGGGGCCCCCCCCCCCCCCCCCCCACCTGAGGTTCCTGGAGCTATCCGCAGTTCGTCCAGTAGCCGCCGCCCTTTCCGTCGGCCACGAACGCTCCCTTGGCGTTGGCCACGGTCCAGGACAGGCGCAGGTTGAGGGTTCCGCTGCCGCGGGCGACGCCCGTGGTGTTCGCGCCGTCGCCGCTGGACGTACCGGTCCACCGTAAGGTGATCCGCCCGAACTCGGTGGCGGGCGGCCCCGGACAGCCGGGCCGCGAGGCGGGCACGCGCACCCGGAACGCGTGCGTGGAGACCGCGATCCCCTTCGATCCGGACACCGCGGTGATCTTACAGTCACCCGGACAAACCAACCTGAATGATCCGGTACGGCGGGTGCCCAGGTTGATCGACGACGGCGACAGGCTCGCGACCGGGGGATTGGGACCGGGCAGGGCTATCTTCTGCGGCCGGACCTCGCCGGTGGGGGTGTCGCTCATCTTGGATTCCGGCTTGGACGGTGCTGCCGTGGCACTCGGGTCGCCCTTGGCCGACGGGGTGGGCGCGGGGCCGGTCGCCGTCACGCCGGCCGGTGGTGGGACCACCGTGGGGTTGAGCGTGACGTTGGGGCCGTTGGCCGGTGGTGCGGCCGGGATGGTGCCGGTGTTCGACAGGCGGGTGGTGTGCGTCTCGGACATGGCGGGGCGCTGGCGGCTCTGAAGGCCGGACCAGGCGAGGCTCGCCACCAGCATCCCGGCGCCGACGAGCAGCCCCACCGTGGCCACGGACCGGATGGTGAACCGGCCGTCGGGCCCGAAGTCGTCGGGACGGTTGCGCCAGAACTCCGAGTCCGGGTCCTCCGGGCGGTCGCGCCAGATGTCCGCGTCCGGCTCGGCGCCTCCTGGGCCGAGGTCGGTGCTGGGGGTCGCGACCAGGAGGTCTCGGTGCTCGCCGCCGGCGATGATCAGGGCGTCACGGTGGGTTCCGGCGGTGGTGAACAGGGCGTCCGGGCGGTTTGTGGTGAATGGCTCGTTTCGGTGGGTGGTGAGCAGAGCATCCTGGCCCGCTGTGCTGAACGGTCCGTTTCGGCGGGTGGCGGGGGTGGAGGTCAGGGCGTTCTGGCGGGTGCCGGTGGTCGCGATCAGAGTGTCCGGACGCGTGCCTGTCGTGGCGAACGGTCCGTCTCCGCGGGTGCCGGGGGCGGTGGTCGCGGCGCCTCGGTGGGTGTCTGGGGTGGGGGTGTCCCGGCGGTTACCGGACGTGGCCGCGTCCCGGTGCGGGCTCGTGGTCGTGGCGTCCCGGCGGCTGCTCGGGGCCGAGGGGGCCGGGCGGCTCCTGGCGGCGGAGGTTTCGCGGCGGGTGCCGCTGGCCGCTACGAAGACGCCCTGCCTGTCGCGGGCGGTGGCCACCAGGACGTCCCGGTGACGATCGCCGAAGGGGTGCCGGCCACGAGGCCCCGCACCGGCCGCCGGACCACGATCGGACGCATCCGGCGGCGCCTGGCCGGTGGACGCACCCGGCACGGGCGGGTCGTCGACGCCCAGCGCAGGTGGCTCGCCGACGGGGGCGCCCAGAGGCGGCCGGTTGCCGACGGGGGCGCCCAGCGTGGGCGGCTTGGCGATGGGGGCGGTCCGAGGTCGCCGGTTGCCGGTGGGCGCGGTCGCCGCGTGCGGGTTGGCCGGTGGCGTGCCCAACTCGTGGCGACTCTGTGCGGGCACTTCAGGCACCGGAGGCCCACCGATGACCAGCCCAGGCAACCGCAAGACCGGCTGGGGTGGCGGAGAGGCCGCTTCGGGCAGCCGCAAGACCGGCTCAGGTGGCGGCGAGGTCACCTCGGGCGGTGGTGAGTCAGCTGGGCTCGCATTCCGGTCCTGCTGGCGGTTGGTGGGGGCGCCTTGTGGGGGAGCCGCCGGAGCCTCAAACGTGGGGGCGGCCAGGATGCCGGGAGCGGACGGGCCAGTAGCCGCGGCGCTCCGCGGAAGGACGCCGGCAGCGGGTTTCCGGGCGAGCGGAATGGTGGTCTCGTGATCGCGAGGCGCCGGACTCGCGTCCGGGTCGGACCGCTGAAGCGGAATGGCGGCCGGGGCGTCGTGACGAGGCGGGGTGGCGGGTGGCGCGTCGTGTCGGGCCGGAATGGCGGGTGGCGCGTCGGGCCGGGCCGGGGTGGTGGTTGGTCTGTTGTGTCGGGTTGGGACGGTGGTGGGAGCGCGGTGGCTCCTGTGGGGTTTGCGCTCCTGGCCGGCGGCAGCCGCGCCCGCCGCCGGCCAGGAGCTTCCCCTGGTCGCCGCCGTGGGGTCGGCGATCGGGGAGATCAGCATCGGAGCGGCCTCGACCAGCCCCCGAACCTGCACGGGGAACCCGTCCACGCGCCACAGCTCGCCCGCGTCCGGCAGCGGCTGGGCCCACGTCAGGCGGTCGCGCAGCGTGGGTGGAGCGGTGGCGATGGGCAGCTCACGCAGTAATGTGGCCGCCACCACGGCCCGGGGCGCCGCCCGGCACGTGGGGCAGATGGGGATGTGGCGGCTGATGCGGGCCCGGTTGCGCCGCGTGGGCGTCGTCGCCCAGGCCGAGACCTTGGCGGCGAGCTGGCCGCAGCCGTTGGCGGCCCGGGCGGCGATGACGGCGGAGAACCATCGCTCCACCCCGCGGGCCGCCTCGCTCACGATGGACGTCACGTCCGGGGGCGTCACATCGAAGATCACCGCGATCTCCTGATGCGTGAGCCCGTGCCGTACGGACAGGTCGAGCAGCTCCCGCTGCAGGGTGTCCAGCGCGCGCAGAGCCTCGGGCAGCAGGTCCGGCATCCGGCCGGAACGCGACCACGAGCCGGTGCTCGCGGGGCCGGCCACGGTCGCGCGATGCGCCCGGGCCAGCCCGTAGAGCCACGGCCGCACCAGGGAGGAGTCGACGACCCGGTGCGTGTGACCGTGCGCTGACAGCAGCGCTCCGGCGACCGCCAGTTCGGCCTCGCTCTGGGCGAGCTCCGTCCGGCAGTAGTCGTAGAGGTGGGACCCGTACTCGTCGCACAGGTCGCGGATCTCATCACGTACGTCCTCGGTCAACGTCCGCCACATCACCTGTGCCACCTCCTTCCAGAGCTGCTGAAAGCCGAAGAGTCACCGAAGAAGCCTCAGCCGGGTAACTGCTCCGCGATCTCCGTCGCCCAGTAGGTGATCACGCTCCCGGCGCCCGCCCGCCGGATCGCCGTCAGGCTCTCCCGGATGGCGCGGTCGCGGACGAGCCACCCCTGGGCGGCGGCGGCCTCGATCGCGGCGTACTCGCCGGAGGTCTGGTACGCGGAGACCGGCACGTGGACCGCGTCGGCCACCATGCGTACGACGTCCAGATACAGACCCGCCGGTTTGACCATCACCATGTCGGCCCCCTCCTCGATGTCCAGCAGCACCTCGCGCAGCGCCTCGCGGCTGTTGGCGGGATCCTGCTGGGCGGTCGAGCGGGTGCCGGTCAGCCGCGATTCGACGGCGTCGCGGAACGGGCCGTAGAAGGCGGAGTCGTACTTGGCGGCGTAGGCCAGGATCGCCACCCGATCGTGGCCGGCCCGGTCGAGCGCCTGCCTGACGGCGGCGACCTGGCCGTCCATCATGCCGCTCGGCGCCACCACGTGCGCGCCCGCGTTGGCCTGGGCGATGGCGACCTCGGCGTAGGCACGCAGGGTGGCGTCGTTGTCGACGTCGCCGCTCGCGTCCAGGACGCCGACCTGGCCGTGCTCGGTGTATTCGTCCAGGTTGATGTCGCTGATCACCACGGTGGCGTCGCCCACTTCCTTGGCGACGTCGGCGATGGCCAGTTGCGCGATGCCGCACGGGTCCCAGGCGCCGTAGCCTTCGGGGTCCTTCTCGGCCGGGATGCCGAAGATCAGCAGGCCGCCGACGCCCGCGGTGGCCGCGGCCGAGGCCGCCTTGCGCAGGCTGTCGCGGGTGTGCTGGACCTGGCCGGGCATGCTGGGGATCTCACGGGGTTCGTCGAGTCCTTCGCGGACGAACAAGGGCTGCACCAGGTCGGCCGGATGCAGCCGCGTTTCGGCGACCAGGCCGCGCAGAGCGGATGTGCGCCGCAGGCGGCGGGGACGGTCAGCGGGGAAGCTCATGGGTCCTAGCCTCCGATTACCTTGCCGAGGAAAACACGTTCCGCGTGCCTGACAGCATCCGCGGGCGGGAGCCGATACCAGTAGCCGCTGGTGCTGCGCGCGGTGATGTTGAGCCGGCGCAGGTGGCACAGGTGTTCGGCCGTCTTGACCGCCAGCCCGTCCGGGTCGATCACCGGCAGGCCGTGCAGTTCGTGCACGCCGAGGTGGACGAGGATCTCGTTCGGGATGCCTTCGGCGGGCACCAGCCACTGCGCGCCCGCGTCCGCCGCCCGTTTCGCGGCACTGGTGTACGCCTTGAGCAGCGGGCCGAAGTCCTGGGCCAGGGCTCGCTGGACGAGGGTGGTGCCGTCCTCCACCACCTGATATGAGGCCAGGTCGGCGCCCGCCGCCCGGATGTTCTCGGTGATCGGTTCGGCCAGGTACGGGATGAAGCCCAGCACGCCGAGCCGGTGGCGCTCCATGCGCGCCGCCTGCCAGACCGCGTCGCCGTAGCCGATCACGGGGATCGACACGCGTGAGCGGGCGGCGGCCAGCCCGGGGTCCTGCCCCGCGCCGCTGATCCAGGCGGCGCACCCGTCGCGTTCCGCCGCCACGGCCGTCTGGGCGAAGTAGTTGCCGAACAGCAGTCCCAGCTGCCCGTAGCCGACCAGGTGCTCGGGCAGGTCGGTGCCGTATGTGTCGGCCGGCAACGTGTGGATCTCCACCTCGGTGCCGGGTTCGGTGATCTTGGATAAGTGCTCGGCGTACAGTTTGTCCAGCAGGGCGGACCGACCCTCGACGGTGTGTTTCTGGAACCAGATGCGCATGTCAGCCATGCCTCACGTGAGATTGATGGGGCCTTGAGCGATCGGGCATCGTGTCGAGCATCGAGGCTTGCGCCAGGTAGGCGCGGGTGGACTCCGGATCGCCGGCGATGGCGCGCAGCCCCGCCATGGCCGCCGCCAGCTTCGTGGTGTCTCGGTCCTGCACACCGGCCACCCGCGCTTCGCTGCGCGGGATCACCCGGTTGACCAGTACGGTGCGCCGCCGCCACGCCCACGCGTCCAGCGCGGCGGGTGCGGTGAATCCGCCGAGCACGGCCGCGAGCACCTGGCCGATCTCGACGGCGTCGTGGATGCCGGCGTTCATGTTCAGGCCGCCGGCCGTGGAGGTCAGGTGCGCGGCGTCGCCGACGAACAGCACCCGCCCGCACCGGTAGTCGGCCAGCACGCCGCGGGCCAGGCTGTATCGGTCGGCCCCGATCACACGGATCGGCGTCTCCTCGGTGGGCAGGGCGCGGTGCACCAGTTTGGCGATGTTCTGGGGATTGAGCGGGTCGCGGGCGTTGCCCGGGATCCTGATGATGATCCGCCAGTGATCGGGCAGCGCCAGCAGGCTGCACGACTGGCGGGAGTCGCGGACGTAGGTCAGCGGCGCCAGGCCGGGCAGCAGCGCGTCGAGCGGTGAGTCGGTGAAGACCCGCAGCGCCTGCGTCGGATACTCCGAGCGCGGGAACGGCAGGCCGAGCGAGCTGCGCACGGTGCTGTGCGCGCCGTCCGCCGCGACCACGTAGCGGGCCCGCGCCCATGTGCGGCCGATGCGCAGCCGGACGCCCGTGCCGCCCTCGGCGATCCCGTCGACCGGGGTGCCGAAGCGCACCTCCGCCTCCGGGTAGGCCGACAGCGCCTCCAGCAGCAGCGCGGTGAGCGTGGACTGCTCGGCGTGCAGCCGGAACGGGTGCTCGGTCAGGCCGTCGAGGCTGCCCATCAGCATCTCGGCCAGCACCCGGCCCGCCCGGTCACGCCACTGGACCCGCTCCACCACCCGGCCACGGGCGATCAGCGCGGTGGCGATCCCGAGCTCCTCCAGCAGGTCGAGCGTGGCCGGGTGGAAGGTCGAGGCCCGTGACTGCCGGCCGAGGCCCGGCTCGCGTTCCAGGACCGTCACCGGCACGCCGGCCCGCGCCAGCGTGAGCGCCGCGGTCAGCCCGACCGGGCCCGCGCCGACCACGGTGACGCCGTTCATGACCGCCCCTGCGCGACCGGGCGGTGGGGCACCCGGCTGAGCGTGACCGGCTGACCGGTCGCGTGCGCCAGCGCCCACCAGGCGCTGCACAGGTTCGAGGTGAGCAGGATCCGGTCGTTGCCGGCGCCCAGGGGCCCCAGCGCGGGCAGGGTGGACATCCCGGTGCCGCTGAACAGCACCACCGCGTCGGCCGGCAGGCCGGCCTGTTCCACCTGCTCGACCAGCTCGTTCGGCGTGACGGTGTACGGAGAGAAGCCGCCCTGCGCCCGTACCGGTATCACGCGGGTGACGCGCAGGCCCGTCGCCGCCCAGAACCGTTCGGCGAGTTCGGTGAGCCAGGGCTGATACGGCGAGACGAGCACGAACTCCTGCGCCCCGATGTGCTCCAGCGCCTCCCGCGTCGCCAGTGTCGCCGAGGCGAAGGGGATGCCCGCCTCACCGCTCAGCTTGTCGCACCTCTCACGATCCTCCTCGGGTGCGAACAGATATCGCGAGCCGCTGCACGCCATGACCAGTGCGTCGAGCGGCAGGTCGCCGAACGAGCAGATCATCGCGGGCAGGACCTCGTTGTAGGTCTCCAGCCGCTCGGCCAGCGTCAGGCCGGGCCGTACCGGGAAGCGGCTCACGTACATGTCGGCCCGGGACCCGAACAGCCGGGCCAGCTCGGGCTCCACCGATGGATTCGCCGGCGGTACCAGCACGCCGACCCGGCCGCGGCTCATCAGGCGCTCCTGGCTGGATGGTCGAGTGAGAAAGCAGGCAGTTCGAGGGAGAACAGCTCACATAAGGCGTCCGCGTAGCTCTCTCCCAGAGGGGAGTCGGCATGGCTGGTCACCCGGCTGATCGGCTCGCGCAGGAAGGCGTCGACCACCCGCTGGACGGCGTCCTTGATCTCGGCGCGGGCCGCGGCGTCCAGGCTGGGCGCGCGGGAGGCAAGCCGTCCGAGCTCGGCGTCCGCGACGGCGGCCGCCTTCCGTTTCAGTGCTTGTACGACGGGGACGGTAGGCGGCACCGGCACCGTTGGGACCCTTCTGGAGCCATTAGGGCAGCGGTACGAAGCCCCCAGAGCGTTCCCGCCTTCGCCGGCGGTCGCCCGGCGGGCGAGGGTGGCGGGCATCAGCAACCCGACCAAGCCGCGGCCCAGAACGCCGCCTCCCGACGCGCCCGCGCCTCGTCCCAGTCGGTGAGGACGAGCCGGATCTCGCCGCGCTCCACTCCTAGGAGATCCACCGCTGCCCCGATCACGGTATCGGCGAACTCCCGTTGTCTATCTACTGCCAGTCCTGCCGGGGATTCGACCTGGATGGTGAGCATGAGTTCCTCCTGCGAGGGAGCCTGGGGGGTTCAAGGAACGGCCTGAGAGGAGTCAGGGAAGCTGGTGGAGCGCCTGGTCGATCACGCTGATCGCCTGGTCCGACACCTGCCGGATGTGGCGAAGCCGGTGGACGGTGCGCGCCGTCAGCTCGGGCGGGGTCTGCGGCGGCACGCCGCCGTTGGCGGCCGCCTGGGTGGGGCTGCTCTGACGGGGGCCGCTCTGACGGGGAATGGTCTGTAGCGGAATGCTCTGGGGTGGAATGCTCGCGGGCTGTGTGTCGTCGGTATCGGGCCTGGCACCTGGCGGCAGCACGTGCCGGACGCTGGGCGAGCGCACTTCGTAGGGATGCGGGTACGGCCTGCGGGTCTCGTTCGCGAGCATGATCACTCCTGTCAGCGCTGGTCAAGGGTCCGGAATGCGGACGGGTCTCGGACGCCGAAGCGGGCCAGCTCATGCTCGGCCTCGCTGCGGACCTGGACGAAGCTGTCGCGGAGCTCGGCGAGCAGGCTGCGCAGCAACACCAGCTCCGCTTCCGCTTCTCGCAGGGAGGGACGGCGTGGCCGGTTGCTGGTGGCCGCGACGGCTACGCGGATCAGTGCCGCGACACCGAGCAGGACCGCCACCGCCAGGCAGGCCACCAGCACCGTGGAGAAGCCCGGCATCGGTCCGGCCAGCATGGGATGGTCGACCAGCACCGAGGCGCCGGCCACGCCGATGGCTCCGCCGAGCATGCGCGCGGTGTTGATCGCGCCGACCGCTGAGGCGTACTGGCTGGGGTCGGCGGCCATCGAGCCGACCATGAACGTTCCGGTGGACAGGAAGCCGAACCCGGTGCCCAGCATGACCGCGCCCAACAGGCACCACAGGTTCGGGTGCGGCTGGGCCAGCATCAGCGCACAGCCCGTGCCGAGCATGAGGGCACCGCCATAGATGACGCCGTTGATGCCGATGCGCCGGCTGATCGGTGCGGCCATCGGGCTTGAAACGATCATGGCGATGGAGATCGGGGTGAGCCAGAGGCCGATGGTGCTCGTGTCGAACTCGGCGTTGCGCAGGTAGAGCGGCCCCATGGCCAGCACGACGAAGGATGCGGCTCCGTACATGGAGGAGGTGGCGCCGGCCCACAGGAAGCCGGGACGCCGCCACAGGCTCATGTCGATCGCTCCGGCGCGATGCCGCCACGAGATCGCGATGGCCCCGGCCAACAGCAGGCCGCCGCCTCCCGCGCACGCCAGCGTGCGCATGGAGGTCCAGCCCCACAGGCTGCCCTGGGAGATGGCCAGCACCGCTCCCGCGACCGCGCCGATCAGCAGGACCGCGCCGAACAGGTCCGGTACGCCCTGCCTGGTGCCGCGGTTGCGGGGCAGCGCCGGGGTGAGCATCAGCAGCGCCGCCGCGAGTCCCGCGCCGGGCAGGAACAGGCCGCGCCAGCCGTACTCGGTCAGCAGCCAGCCCCCGCCCCCTTGCAGGGCCAGGGCCCCGATGCCGGACGACGCGCTCCACAGCGCGATGGCTCCGGCGCGGCGGTTGGCGGGCAGCTCGCCGAGCAGCAGCGCCAGCGAGGCGGGGAACATCAGCGCCGCCCCCACCCCCTGGGCCACCCGCCCGGTGAGGAGCAGGGTCCAGGACGGGGCGGCGATGACCGTCGTCGCGCCCAGGCCGTACAGGGCCAGCCCGAGCGCGAGGACGCTGCGCCTGCCCAGCAGGTCGGCGAAGCGTCCGGCGGTGGCGAGCAGCGCCGCGACCGCGGCGAAGTTGACCGTGCTCACCCAGGTGACCTCGGCCAGCGGCAGGGCCGCCGCCAGCGGGTCTCGGCTGAGCACGGGGATCGCCAACGTCGTCGCGGTGCTGTCCGCCATGATGGCGACCACCACCCCGGAGGCGACCAGCCGCAGTACGGCGAACCGCCCCCGGATCCGGCGAGCCGACGGCATCGCGGGCACCACCATGGGACCGGTGACGCCCTCGCGGATGGGCGTCAAGGTCATCGGGCCGACTCCGCGTAGCTGAGTTCGGGCTCGACCGGGGCCGGAACGGGTTCGGCGGGAACCGGCACCGGGCTGTTGTTCGGCACGCTCGCGGCGACGACCCGCTCGGACAGGCCGATGTCGCGGCTGCTCGTGCGGACCCTGGACGGCACGTCGCCGCCGGCCAGCGTCAGGGCGACCTGCGCGGCCAGGGCCAGGTGCTCGGCACAGCGGCGGGCCACCTTGGCCTCCAGACCGGCGATCTGCGCCAGCCTGAGCCGCAGCGGCTCCACGGTAGCGGTGCGTTCGAGCCCGTCGAGGTCGGCGAGTCTGTCGGGCCAGCGCAGCGACCGGCTGAGCTGCGTCTCCACCTCGAGGGTGATCTCGTCGACGGACAGGTCCCGGTCCTTCAGCGGGTTGGCGATCATGACGGCCATGACCGCGGTCTGGTCGAAGTCGGCCAGCCGGCCCCTCAGCGCCGCGGCCAGCATGCGGGCGCGGTGGTGCAGGCAGTCGGCGCTCCAACCGAGCACCAGCAGGCGATCGGCGCCCGCCTCCGTGTGCCACCCGGCGAGCCGCAGCTCGCGGGCCATGCGGTGTTGCACACTCCACCGGTCGGGGGTGTCGTCCACCCAGACCTGTACGCCGCCAAGTGGCAGCTCGGCTACATGGATCACATTCCTCTCTGGGGCCGCCCGAGCGCAGACGCGTCTGATCACGTTCGCCTGCGCGGGCGGGGCCGGATTCTTCGAGAACCAGGAACGGACCTTGGAATCGACGGAATCGACGGTCACGTCCGGCCACCTCCTCGCCGGAGACTCTCCAGAACCCTCCGGCTGTCAAGTCTCAGTTACCACGATCAGTACGATAGTGGGCGTCCCCCGCTCGTTGTGTCAACTGACAGTTTTCGTATACATTGACCTCCCGCTGCGGAGTTTCGCTTCCCGCGGGGCAGGGGACGGCGAGCCAGGCTTCCTTTACGCTGGAGGCTTGTGGCGGCTGGGAGGTACGAGTGGCGAACTTCGCCGAGCGACTCGATCTCGCTCTGAGCAAGCGCGGCTTTTCGGGGGCTCAACTTGCCGCGGCCCTCACCGAAGCCGGCATCCCGATCACGCGCGCCTACGTCAGCCAGTTGCGCACGGGCAAGCAGACCAACCCGACCCTCCAGGTGCTACGCGCCCTCGCCGCCTGCCTCCAGGTGAGCGTGGGCTGGCTGCTGGGCGAGGACGCCGTGGACTCCGGCGCGGTCGAGGAGCTCCAGTTGCGGGCCGCCGCGATCGGCGCGTCCGCCTCCGGGCTCTCCGACGGGTCGCTGAGTGTCCTGCGTGGCGTGATAGGGCTCGCGCGCGCGGCCGAGGGATTGCCCGAGCAACCGGAGACCACCGCCCCCGAGATCCCCGAGGCCGCGGCCCCGCTGACCGAGCCGCAACGCGAAGCGCTCGGCGACCGCCTGCGCAACCTCCGGCTGATCGCGCGCATGTCGCCGGAGGAGGTCGAGACCTCCCTGGGCCGGGGCGCCGCCGCCATCGGCGCGATCGAGGAGGGCCGCGTCACGCCCGCGCCCGTCACGGTCGAGCGCCTGCTCACCCTCTACGGCGTGACCGCCCCGCCGACCCGCGAGTACGTCCTGTCGCTGGCTCGCGGCGAACGCCCGCCCTCCTGGTACGACGCCGGCTCCGTGCCCGTCTGGATGGCCGCGACGTACGCGCTGGAGCAGCGGGCCTCGCTGATCCGCACCTACCAGACCCAGCTCGTCCCGCCGCTGCTGCAGACCGAGGCCTACGCGCGGGCCGCCATCGAGGTGGCGGGCAACGCCGGGCTCGGCCAGACGTCGGCCGACGCGGCCGTGGGCCTGATCCGCTCCCGCCAGGCGCTGCTGAACCATGGCGACGGCCCCGTGCTGTGGGCGGTGATCGACGAGAGCGTCCTGCTGCGCTCGATCGCCGACCTCCAGACGCAGGCGGCTCAGCTCGACCGGCTGATCGAGTACGCGAAGCGGCCCAACATCTCGCTGCACATCGTGCCGATCGACGATCCGATCTATCTGCCCCGTAGCGGATCGTTCACCATGTGGCGCTTCCCGGAGGCCTTCGAGCCCGATGTGGCCTGCGCCCACGCCATCGACTCCGATGAAGTGATCACCGATGCGGCCGCGGTCGAGGCCTATCACCAGGCCTTCACCAAGCTGTCGGTCACCACCACCATGGGCGACGAAACCCACGAGTTGCTGTATGCGCACCGTGACCGTCTGACCCATAGATGATCTGACACTTCCCCGCGCCACAACGGGAAATGGATATTTCCCAACAAATATTGCTCTTTCTATTGTCAGATCCGGGCGTTGATGGATCATTGGTATTGTTGGACCAAATGAGTGGGGTCAGTGGGATCAACTTTCTTCCTGGCGAGGGGAAAGGGGCAACACTCAATGCGTCAGCGTGCCATCCGAAATCTGACCAACCTTGACACCACCCGCGCGAGTGTCACCCGAATACTCGACGCCGCCGCGGGGGGAAAGAACCATTTCGAGGTTGACAGTGATGCGGTGCGCCGTTACGACGAGGCGGTTCCGGTCACCGGCTCCGCCGCACGAGCCGTCCTCCGCTACCTGGCACGGGTGGTGAGCCATCTGGCCGGCTCCGGCATCGACCAGTTCCTGATCATCGGCAGTGGCGTGCCCAGCGCGCTGCCGCCCGGACATCAGTTACATGACGTCGCCCGCGACGCCTCGGCCGCCTCTGACGTTCGCGTGGTCTATGTCGAGAACGACCCCATGGTCCTGGCCAGTGCCCACGTCACCATCGAGCGCGTCCACGACCTGGTACGGGTCGTGGAAGGTGACGTACGACAGATCGACGAGCTGCTCGCCGACGAGGTCGTGGCCCGGTTCATCGACTGGGAACGGCCTGTCGGGGTGTTGCTCCTGTCCACTCACAGCCTCAACGACGACGAGCTGGCGTCCTTCGTGATCAAGCGCCTGCGCCACGCCGTCGTGGACGGCAGCTACCTGGGGCTCCTTCAGACCACCTTCGACGGGATCCCCGCCGAACTGCTGCCCGCCATCAACGACCTGCTCGCGATGACGCTGCCGGGACACGTGATCCGCTCGCGTGCCGAGGTGGCGGCCTTGCTGGACGGTCTCGAACTGCTGGAGCCGGGACTGGTGTGGGTCCCGCTCTGGCGGCCCGACGGCTTGGACTCCCCGTGTGCGGACCAGCCGAGTTCGTCGGGCAATTACGGCGCCGTGGCCCGCCTTCCCTGATACGCCCGGCCATGGCGCCTTCGCGGGTGCCCCCCGCGACCGAGGGTCCGGCCCGGTGCACCGGCCGGACCCTCAGGGTCCAGGGCTAGTCCCACCAGAACGACCAGTAATGCCGGCCGATGATCTGCTCGGCGTAACTGTGCAGATCGCCCGGCCCCTGGACGACGTTGTCCGGGCAGAAGGTCCAGTGCTCGGCCGCCACGTGCAGCGCGTGCTCGGGCTCGACCGGCGGTGCGGCGACGCTCAGCTCCAGCGTGTTGAAGCCGACGCCGACCACGCGGACCCCGAACCGGTCCTCCCAGCTGCGTACCACCGCCGCCAGCGGCACCATCCACTCGTTGTGGTGCAGCGCCCCCTGCCAGCCCATCACGGCCAGCGCGTCGGCGCCCCGGTGCGCGGCGACCAGGCCGAGCGGCAGGCCCCTGGCCGACAGCTCACCGGCGTACCAGTCGGCGACGGCGCCCGGGTCGGCCCTCAGCACCCCAGGCGGCGCCGGGCCCGGACAGAGCGCGCCGAACGGCTCCAGCTCCTCCAGGGCGTCCGGCGGCATCTTGCCGACCCACTCCTGCCACACCTCGGCCATGAACCCCTCGGCCGTGAAGTGCTCGATCATCAGCACCTCGTCCGGCACGACCTGGCCGATCGACCAGGGCTGCGCGGACTCGTCCAGCAGGACGGGCCACAGGCCGCTACGCGGGTGGGCGGTCCGAAACCGCGCCCAGTCAGTGCCCGCCACGGCCTCGTCGCTCATCCAGAACGCTGGCCTGGCCGCCTCGCCCTGGTGCGTGTAGCCGGGATCGGGCCAGACGACGTCGCCCTCGGGCAGGCCGACCGGCAGGAGCCGCCCTCTGCCGCCGTCGGCGAACAGCTGGCACACCTCACGTGGCAGCTGATGATCGTTCATGCCCTACCGTTTCACTACCGAATCCTGTCTCGGAGATGGTAGTCCCGACGGTTGCTCCAGGACTTTTGTCCTGGGCGATCCCGTACAGGCGAATCTTCTGCCGGCCACCCCGTCTTCGAGACGGTGGAGGCATGAAGATTCTGCTAGCGCTGGCCGTGCTCGTCACCGGGTGCGCCGAACCGGCCGTCAGCAAGCCCGGGGCCGTCGCGGATCCGGCGGTCGTCGAGACCGATTCGGGGGCCGTGCGCGGCACGGTGACCTCGGCGAACCGCCTCTTCCAGGGCATCAAGTACGCCACGGCGGCGCGCTGGGACTCGCCGCAGCCCGTGCCCGCGTGGCAGGGGGTGCGGGAGGCCACCAAACCCGGCGCCCTGTGCCCGCAGGTCGGCACTCCGTACGCGCCGACCAGCAGCGACAACGAGGACTGCCTGTTCCTGAACGTCACCACGCCCGCCGTTCCGGGCAGCAGGCGGCCGGTCATGGTGTGGATCCACGGTGACGGCGCGGTCGGCGCGGGCCACTTCTCCGACGCCCGGAAGCTGGCCGCCAAGGGCGTGGTGGTCGTGACGATCAACTACCGGCTCGGCGTGTTCAGCGGTTTCGGCTACCCAGGGCTGCGTAACTCCGGCACGTTCGGCCTGCAAGATCAGCAGGAGGCGCTGCGCTGGGTCAAGCGCAACGCGGCGGCGTTCGGCGGCGACCCGGGCAACGTGACCGCCTTCGGCATCTCCTACGGCGCGCTGTCGATCGGCGGCCAGCTCTCCTCGCCGGGGGCCAAGGGCCTGTTCCAGCGGGCGATCATGCAGAGCGGCGAGACCCTGATGGACATGCCCGCCAACAGCATGGTGCCGGGCGTGCCCGCCCTGCCGTCGTTCGCGTGGCGGCCCGCCGCCCAGGTCAGCGCCATCGGGCAGGTGTACGCCAAGCAACTCGGCTGCTCGGACCTGGCCTGCCTGCGCGCGCTGCCGGTCAAGAAGATCCTTGAGGTGCCGCAGATCATGAACGCCTTCCAGTCGTACGCGTACGGGAACGACGTCCTGCCCGAATCGCCGGCCGACGCGATGCGGAAGGGGCACACCACCCCGATGCCGGTGCTGGCGGGCACGACGCGGGACGAACACCGGATCTTTGTCGGAATGAATTACGACG
This sequence comes from Nonomuraea sp. NPDC049269, assembly GCF_043197155.1. Taxonomy (NCBI): domain Bacteria; kingdom Bacillati; phylum Actinomycetota; class Actinomycetes; order Streptosporangiales; family Streptosporangiaceae; genus Nonomuraea; species Nonomuraea sp. NPDC049269. The sequence continues at coordinate 447,501 of NZ_JBICSO010000004.1, read as the reverse complement.
TCCAGGGCGCCTCTCCGGTTTACCGGCAATTGCTAAAAGATGCGTTCGGAGCGAACGCTGAGCAAATTGCCCGGAAATATCCGGTAAGTCGCTATAAGTCGCCGAGTATCGCTTGGGCTACCGTGTTGACCGATCGTATGTGGGCCCGGTCCACCCATGAGCAGAACGCGCTGCTGGCCAAGAAGGCGCCGGTCTACGGCTACGAGTTCGCCGACCGGAAGGCGCCGATGTTCCTGCCGCTGGAGGCGGACTTCGACTGGGGCGCCTACCACGCGAGTGACCTGCCGTACATCTTCCCGGAGACCAAGGCCGAGCTGTCGCCCGCCCAGGAGCGGCTGTCCGGGCAGATGATGAGCTACTGGACGAACTTCGCCCGCACCGGCGACCCGAACGGCCGCGGCCTGCCCGCCTGGCCGCGCGTCTCCGCCGGCACCCTGTCCCTGGCCCCGGGGGCCATCCGGCCGGTCGACTACGCTGCCGAGCACAAGCTGGCCTTCTGGAAGTAGGCGAAGGAGGCGTCGTGATCAGGGTCATGATCGCTGAAGATCAGGGGATGATGCGCGACGCCCTGGCGCTGTTGCTCGGGCTGGAGGACGACCTGGAGATCGTCGCCCAGGTGTCCTCCGGCCACGAGATCGTACCGGCCGCCACGGAGCACCGGCCCGACGTGGCGCTGCTCGACATCGAGCTGCCCGGCCGCAGCGGTCTCGACGTGCTGCCCGTGCTGCGCGCCGCGCTGCCGGAGTGCGCGGTGCTGGTCCTGACCACGTTCGCCAGGCCGGGCTACCTCAGGCGGGCGATGGAGGCGGGGGCGGCGGGGTTCCTGGTCAAGGACGGGCCGGTGGAGGAGCTGGCCGCGGCGATCCGCCGGGCGGTGGCGGGGGAGCGGATCATCGATCCCGCCCTGGCCGCCGCCGCGCTGAACGCCGGGCCCAGCCCGCTCACGGACCGCGAGCGGGACGTGCTGGCCGCCGCGCTCGACGGCTCCACGATCGCGGACGTGGCGGCGCGGCTGCACCTTTCCGAGAGCACCGTACGCAACCACCTGTCGTCCGCCATCGGCAAGACGAGCACCCGGAACAGGATCGAGGCCGCCCAGTTGGCGCGGCACAATGGGTGGTTGTGATCCCCTTTGACGCGGTTCTCTGTGATCTAGATGGAGTGCTCCGCCAGTTCGACCACGCGGTCCAGGCCGACATCGAGGCCCGTTACGGCCTGCCCCTGCGGAAGACCGCCTTCGACCCCGACCTGATCGGCCCCGCCACGCTCGGCCACATCACCGAGGCCCAGTGGATCGAGTCGATCGCCGTCGCGCTGGGCGGCGACGAGCGCGCCCGCCAGGCCGTCGCCGAGTTCGCGGCGGTGCCGTTCTGGGTGGACGAGGAGGTCAGGGCGCTGCTGGCGCGGGCTCAGGAGCAGGTGCCGGTGGTGCTGGTCACCAATGCCACGGACACGCTGGAGGAGCACCTGGACCGGCTCGGACTCACGTACTTCGCCGACGCGGTGGTCAGCAGCGCCCGGGTGGGGCTGGCCAAGCCCGACCGGCGGATCTACGAGCTGGCGGCCGAGCTGGCCGGCGTCGCGCCCGAGCGCTGTCTGTTCGTCGACGACCGGCTGGAGAACGTGGCGGGCGCCAGGGCCCTGGGGATGACCGGCGTGCACTACCGCGGCATCGCCGACCTGACCGCCGTCCTCAGTTAGAAGGGACCCACCAGGTCGCTCACCGGGGCGTCCGCGGCCGCCGTGGTCAGGTCGGCGAAGAAGACCTGCCGGGGCGGCCCGCTGAACTCCCGCTCGCCCGCCCAGTCCCGCAGCGCCTGGATCGCCCGCATGGAGCCGGCCTCGTCGACCTGCGCCGCGGTCAGCCGCACGTACGCCTCCCGATGCGCGGGATCGGCCCGCACCTGGAGGTCGGGGAACCGGCGGCCGATCTCCCCGGCCTGCTCGGCGGGGATGGGCCGGCACCACTCGACCGGCCCGTCGCTGTCGGCGTCGACCTCCCCGTGGAACACCAGGAACGGCGCCCCGCCGATCCCCGGCAGCACGGGCAGCAGGCCGTTCCCGAACCGCGCCACCTGCTCCGTGGTGAACCCGCCGAGCTGGTCGATCGTGACGCTGCGCTTGGCGATCAGCAGCATCCGCTCCGGTACCTCGCGTACCTCTACCTCGAACATCGAACCGGCCTCTCCCGTGAGCCGCTCGACGAGGAAGGCGACGACGTCCCGGCGGCTCGCGTGCTCGGCCTCGACCCGCGCCCAGTAGGCGCGCAGCTCCTCGGCCGCCGCGGCGGGCTCAAGGTCGCAGACGGTCCTGATCCTGGCCAGCGGCATGCCCGCCCGGCGCAGCCAGGCGACGAGCCTGGCCCGTTCGAGCTGGCCCGGTTCGTAGAGCCGGTAGCCGTTGATCGGATCGATCCTGGCCGGTATGAGAAGTCCGAGCTCGTCGTAGAGCCGCAGCGCCTTCGGCGAGAGCCTGGACTCCTTGGCGAACGCCCCGATCGTCAGCAGGCCCATCGCCGCCTCCTTCGTCCTGTCACCCTCCACGCTGAGGGTTACCCCAGGGACAAGGTCAAGCGCCGGCGATATTCGGTTCGGAGAGCACCACTATTTCGCAGAAATGCGTATGGGCCCGCACGGGATGTGTGTTATCCCCGGCCGAGCCGCATAAAAGTCGCACAGCATTCATATAAAAACAAGTGCTTGTTTCCGGCACGGCTCGCGCCTGCCGTGCCGGAAACGCTCAGCGGGTCCGGTCAGTAACTCCCGTACGGGGACTGACTGGACGTCGTCGTCGGCTTGTGCGACGAATGGTTGGTCGGCGTAGGGCTCGCCGACGGCGTGCTCACCTGCGATCCCGTGCCCGCGGGCCGGATCAGGCCCACCAGGCCGTGCTGGGTCTTCTCGATGCCGGCGGAGAACCACAGGGCGTTCTCGCCGCCGGTGGTCGCGGTGCCCTGCTCAAGGTCCCACAGGCCCGGCAGCCAGATCGTCTTGCCGTTGCCGTCGCGCAGCGCGCCCAGGTGGCGGTTGCCGCGGTAAGCGTGGATCGTCCCGTCGCCGAAGTTGCCGACCAGCACCGATCCGGAGTACACGCCGAACTGCTTCGGTGCTGCGACGACGGCCCACGGGGCGTTGAGCCCGGTGCGTGCGATGCGTCCGAGCAGGCGTCCGCTGACGCTGTAGCGGCTGACGAAGCCCTTGCCGGCGCCCGGGATGGACTTGCCGGTCTCGGAGTCGCGCAGGGCATAGGCGACCCAGACGCTGCCACCGCTGAACGTCACGTTGTACGGCTTGTAGTTGGAGGGAACCGCCGAGTCCCTGAACGCCCGGTGAGACAGGGTGAGCTTCTCGAAGTCCGAGTTCCACGCGGCGAGGCGCCCGTTGGCGAAGTCGGCGGCCAGCAGGAAGTCACCGTCATCGGTGTTCACCATCGCGAGGCCCTTGTAGTCGGCGCCCCGGGTGAAGGCCGCGATGATCGCGTTCTTCGGGTCCACCTCGGCGTTCCAGCCGCTGATCGCGCCGCTCGGGCTGGCGAAGATGAACGTGGCGGGCTTGCCCTTGACGGTGAAGCCCTCGCCTGAACTGTTGAACACCTGGCCGGTCGGAGCGCCACCGGGGATGGCCACCTCGGTCGCTTCCTTCTGTCCCGCTCCCGAGTAGACGGTGGCGGAGCCCGTGCCAGTGTTGGAGACCCACAGGGTCTTGCCCATGGCCAGCCCCCAAGGGTTGACCAGTTTAGGATCGGTGACTGCTGCCTTTCCCTTGATGTCGGAAACGAGATTCACGACGTCAAACTTGGTATTCGTCGCTGCCTGTGCGGGGGCGGTGAGGGTCGTGCTCAAGACGACCGCACCAGCGCAGAGTGTGATGATGCGGAACCGCATCCGTGCCTCCTTGTTAGCGCTTGTGGCCGGAGATACGCGGGAGACGCAAGTGCGGTTCAGTAAGGGCCAGAAATAGTGGCCCGGCATGTCAATGAGGCCGTTTCCGGGGGAGTGGAGAGACATGGAAGTTCTGGGCATTGACATCGGTGGATCCGGGATCAAGGGCGCCCCCGTGGACACCGCATCGGGGCAGCTGACGCAGGAGCGCCTGCGCATCCCCACGCCGCAACCGGCCAAGCCGCAGGGCGTGTCCGAGGTCGTGGTGGAGATCGTCAAGCACTTCGGCTGGACGGGCCCGATCGGCGTCACGTTCCCGGGTGTGGTGCTGAACGGCGTGATCATGACGGCCGCGAACGTGCACCACTCCTGGATCGGCGTCGACGCGACGAAGCTCTTCGACGGCGCGACCGTACTCAACGACGCCGACGCGGCCGGTATCGCGGAGATGCGATTCGGCGAGGGACAGGGCCGCGAGGGGACCGTGATCATGCTGACGTTCGGGACGGGCATCGGCAGCGCGGTGTTCGTCGACGGCGTCCTGGTGCCGAACACCGAGTTCGGGCACCTGCAGATCCACGGCAAGGACGCCGAGCTCCGCGCCTCCGACCGCGCCCGCGAGGAGCACGGCCTGACGTGGGAGAAGTGGGGCGGGCGGGTGGAGGAGTACCTGCGGCACGTGGAGATGCTGTTCTGGCCGTCGCTGTTCGTCATCGGCGGGGGCGTGAGCAAGAAGGCGGACAAGTTCCTGCCGTACGTGCATGTGGACACCCCGATCGTCCCGGCCCGCCTCCGCAACGAAGCGGGGATCATCGGGGCCGCCCTCGCCGTCAAATGATCATCTTCGCAACGCTCCGACCTGGGTGATCAAGAAAGGTGGGGCCGGAGCGCAACCTGATGGGCTCTTCGGGAGTCTCATTAGTGACCGTGGTCGTCCAAGGCGACAACTCTGGGGAGAGTGGGCCCGTCTTGGGCGATCACGGTCAACGATGGGCGCTGGATATTGAGATGCGGACAGCCGCCGCCGTCGGGCAGCATGGGGCGGTTGGCTCCGGCGACGCGGGGCTCAAATATCCTGATAGCAGTATGGGAACCTCTGCGTTGTCCTCTCCACTCACCGAGCTCCAGTCACGCCTGCCCGACCTGATGCCGCGCGACCAGCGGCGACTTCGGCGCAGGCTCGACGGCGTACGCCGGGTGCGCTCCCGCGAGGCCCGGGAAAAGATCACCGCGGAGATCGTCGCCGACGTGGAGCGTGCCGAGCGACGCCTCGCGCGGCGCCGCGAAGCCGTACCAGAAGTGAGCTATCCGGAAAATCTTCCGGTATCCCAGCGTAGGGACGACATCCTCGCGGCCATCCGCGACCACCAGGTCGTGATCATCGCCGGGGAGACCGGATCCGGCAAGACCACCCAGATCCCGAAGATCTGCCTGGAGCTGGGGCGCGGCGTCAGGGGCCTGGTCGGCCACACCCAGCCGCGCCGCATCGCCGCCCGCACGGTGGCCGAGCGCATCGCCGAAGAGCTGGGCACCGAGCTGGGCCAGACGGTCGGCTACAAAGTGCGTTTCACCGACCAGGCGAGCGACCGCACCCTGGTCAAGCTGATGACCGACGGCATCCTGCTGGCCGAGCTGCAGAACGACCGGCTGCTGGAGCAGTACGACACGCTGATCATCGACGAGGCGCACGAACGCAGCCTCAACATCGACTTCATCCTCGGCTACCTGAAGCAGCTCCTGCCCAAGCGCCCCGATCTCAAGCTGATCATCACCAGCGCCACGATCGACCCGGAGCGCTTCTCCCGCCACTTCGACGACGCCCCGATCGTCGAGGTCTCCGGCCGCACCTACCCGGTCGAGGTGCGCTACCGGCCGCTCGACGAGGACGACGACCAGACGCAGGGCATCGTCGACGCCTGCCGCGAGCTGGTCTCCGAGGGCCCCGGCGACATCCTGGTGTTCCTGTCGGGGGAGCGGGAGATCCGCGACGCCGCCGACGCGCTCGACAAGGCCGAGTTCCGCAACACCGAGGTGCTGCCGCTGTACGCCCGGCTCAGCGCCGCCGAGCAGCACCGCGTGTTCCAGCGCCACACGGGCCGGCGCATCGTGCTGGCCACCAACGTGGCCGAGACGTCGCTGACCGTTCCGGGCATCAAGTACGTGGTCGACCCGGGGTTCGCCCGCATCTCCCGCTACAGCCACCGCACCAAGGTGCAGCGCCTGCCGATCGAGGCCATCTCGCAGGCGAGCGCCAACCAGCGCAAGGGCCGCTCGGGCCGGACGTCCGACGGTGTCTGCATCCGCCTCTACGAGGAGGAGGACTTCCTCAAGCGGCCGGAGTTCACCGACCCGGAGATCCTGCGCACCAACCTCGCCTCGGTCATCCTGCAGATGACCTCGATCGGGCTGGGCGACATCGAGGCGTTCCCGTTCGTCGAGCCGCCTGACCGCCGTCAGGTACGCGACGGGGTTAGCCTGCTGCACGAGCTGGGCGCGTTCGACGGCCAGGGCGGCATCACCGGTGTCGGCCGCAAGCTGGCCGGGCTGCCGGTCGACCCGCGCCTGGGCCGGATGGTCCTGGAGGCGGAGAAGAACGGCTGCCTGCGCGAGGTCATGGTGATCGCCGCCGCGCTGTCGATCCAGGACCCACGCGAGCGCCCCGTCGACAAGCAGCAGCAGGCCGACGAGAAGCACCGCCGCTTCGCCGACCCCGAGTCCGACTTCCTGTCCTACCTCAACCTGTGGAACCACCTGCGGGAGAAACAGCAGGAGCTGTCCTCCAGCGCCTTCCGCCGCCTGTGCAAGTCGGAGTTCCTCAACTACCTACGCGTACGCGAATGGCAGGACATCTACAGCCAGATCCGCCAGTCGCTCGGCGCCCAGCCCAACAGCGCGCAGGCCGATCCGCAGCAGGTGCACGCGGCGCTGCTCGTCGGCCTGCTGTCGCACATCGGCGTCAAGGACGTCATGGAGAAGCGGGCCCCCGACGGGCGCCGCCCGATCCAGGAATACCTCGGCGCCCGCAACGCCCGCTTCGCCATCTTCCCCGGCTCCGCGCTGGCCAGAAAACAGCCGCAGTGGGTGATGTCGGCCGAACTGGTCGAGACCTCCCGGCTGTGGGCCAGGGTCAACGCCAAGATCGAGCCCGACTGGGTCGAGCCGCTCGCCCAGCACCTGGTCAAACGCACCTACTCCGAGCCGCACTGGGAGAAGAACCAGGGCGCGGTGATCGCGCTGGAGAAGGTCACCCTGTACGGCGTACCCCTGGTGGCCGGGCGGAAGGTCAACTACGGCCGCATCGACCCCGACCTGTCACGCGAGCTGTTCATCAGGCACGCCCTCGTCGAAGGCGACTGGGACAGCCACCACCGCTTCCTCCAGGACAACAGAAGGCTGCTCGAAGAGGTCGAGGAGCTCGAGAACCGGGCCCGCCGCCGCGACATCATGGTCGACGACGAGGCCCTGTTCGACTTCTACGACCAGCGCGTGCCCGCCGACGTCGTCTCCGCGCGCCACTTCGACTCCTGGTGGAAGAAGGTCAGGACCACCGAGCCCGACCTGCTGACGTACTCACCCGAGATGCTGGTCAACGAGGGCGCCGACGTCAGCACCCGCGACTACCCCGACACCTGGCGGCAGCTCGGCCAGCGGATGAAGCTGACCTACCAGTTCGAGCCCGGCGCCGACGCCGACGGCGTCACGGTGCACGTGCCGCTGGCGGTGCTCAACCAGGTCAGCGCCGACGGGTTCGACTGGCAGATCCCCGGCCTGCGCGACGAGCTGATCACCGCCCTGATCAGGTCGCTGCCCAAGCACCTGCGCCGCAACTTCGTGCCCGCCCCCAACTACGCCAAGCAGGTGCTCGAAGGCGTCCGGCAGGGCGGCGAACCGTTGCTGGAGGCCGTGGAGCGGGAGCTGCTCCGGCTGACCGGCGTCCGCGTGCCGCACGACGCCTGGCAGCTCGACCAGGTCCCGGACCACCTGCGCATCACCTACCGGGTGATCGACGAGCGCAAGCGCACGATCGCCGAGGACAAGGACCTCGACGCGCTCAAGCGGCGCCTGGCGCCGCGCCTGCGCAAGACGCTCTCGGCCGCCGCCGACGACCTGGAGCAGTCGGGCCTGCACACCTGGAGCTTCGGCACCCTGCCCAAGGTCTTCGAGCAGGGTCGCATGAAGGGCTACCCGGCGCTGGTGGACGACGGTGACTCCGTGTCGATCAAGATCTTCGAGACGGAGGCCGAACAACGCCGCTCCCACTGGCCCGGCATCCGCCGCCTGCTGCTGCTCAACGTCACCAACCCGGCCAAGTCACTGCTGGGCGGCCTGTCTAACCAGGCCAAGCTAGCCCTGTCCCGCAGCCCGCACGGCGGCGCCGTGGCGCTGTTCGACGACGTGGTGAACGCGGCGATCGACAAGCTCATGCTCGACCTGGGCGGCCCCGCCTGGGACCCGGTCTCGTTCGACCGCCTCTACCAGCACGTACGGGCCCACCTGCACGAGATGTCGGCCGACGTCCTGGCCCGGACGGAACAGATCCTCACCGTGTGGCACGCGGTCGGCACCCGCCTCGACGCCCTCCGCCAGAGCGACTCCACCTCGGACGTCCGCGACCAGCTCGCCAAGCTCGTCTACCCGGGCTTCGTCACCGCGACGGGCCACCGGCGCCTGCCTGACGTGCTCCGCTACATGCGAGCCATCGACCGCCGCCTGACCAAGCTGCCCGAGGAGCCGTGGCGGGACGAGGAGTGGATGGGCCGGGTGCACAAGATGGAGGACTCGTACGAGGACCTGCTGACCCGGCTGCACCCGGCGCGGCGCTCGGACCCGGACGTGGTGGAGATCCGATGGATGATCGAGGAACTCCGGGTCAGCTTCTTCGCCCAGACGTTGGGCACGCCGACACCGGTGTCGGAGAAGCGCATCACGAAGGCGATGGAGCGGCTCACGCCTTGAAAATGGACGTGTCGAGCTCGAAGTCGATCGGAGCCGGCAGGCGGAGCGGGGTTCCGACCTCCACGGTGGACGTCGTCCGGTAGGCGCCGTCTCTGATGTCGCTGTAGACGGTGACGGACGGTGGTTCAGCGACCGTGTCCATCAGCAGGTAGATCGGCACGCCGCCGGCCGCGTAGAGGGGAGGCTTCTCTACGCGGTCTCTGAGAGTGCTTCCGGCGGAGACGACCTCGGCGACCATGATCAGCCCTGAGGACAACAGCTCACGGTCGTCCCAGTGGGGGCAATCGGCCGAAAGTATTCCACCCGGCGTGGCAGAACGCACCCCGAACGGCCCCTCATCGAAGGTCGATGAGGGATCCGTACAGTTGGAGGGACTATCCAGGAGGTTTGATGATCAAGGCAGTGGTGTTCGACGTGGGCGAGACGCTCATCGACGAGACCCGCATCTGGTCCCGCTGGGCCGACCGGCTCGGTGTGAGCCGCTTCGTGCTGATGGGTGCGCTCGGCGGGATGGCCGCGCTCGACCGCTCCCACAGCGAGGCGTTCCAGCTCGTACGCCCCGGCATCGACGTGCGGGCCGAGATCGCCGCCTGGGAACGGGACGAACCCCACAGCCTGCGCAACCACTTCGACGCCGACGACCTCTACCCCGACGTCCGCGAGAGCCTCAAGGCCCTGCGAGAGGCCGGGTACCAGGTGATCGTCGCGGGCAACCAGCCGGCCAGGGCGTTCGACGCGCTGGTCGCCATGGATCTGCCCGTCGATTCGGTGCACACGTCCGAGGGCTGGGGCGTGTCCAAGCCCGCCACCGAGTTCTTCGCCAAGGTGGCCGCCATCGCCGGGCGGGAGCCCGCCGAGATCCTCTACGTGGGTGACCGGCTGGACAACGACGTGCTCCCCGCCGCGCGGGCGGGCATGCGCACGGCGCTACTGCGCCGGGGCCCCTGGGGATACCTGCACGCCGAGCGGCCGCAGGCGCGGGTCGCCGACGTGATCGTCGACGATCTGCCCGCCCTGCTGCCCGCGCTGGAGCGGCTCACCTGAGTCCGTCGTCGGGGTCGACGCGGACGGCACGCTCCTCGGCGGACAGATCGCCGTCGTCCGCACCCCAATCCTCGGCCCACTCCTCGCTGTCCGTGTCCGGCGCCAGCCCCTCGTCGGGCTGGGTGAGCCGGTGCGACTCGCGGGGAGTGCGCTCCCGATCCGGCGCCTCGCGCCGCAGCCGCTCGTCGAGCGTGTCCTCGTGCGCGGGGTCGTCCTCTTCTATGTCATGGCTCATACCGAGGTCATCGGTCCACTCTTCGACCTCGATGCCCTGTTCGTCGCTGTAGCCGTGTCTGTCCGGAGGTTGTGCGGTCATACGCGCTCTCTTACCCCCTGCTAGGTCCCGAACCCCCGTCAGTGGGTCAAACCGGTTCGAGTGGGCGGTCCCGGTCGACCAGGGCGGCGTAGTGGCCCTCCAGTGACATCAGCGTGTCGTGGGTGCCGCGTTCGACGACCCGGCCGTGGTCCAGGACGACGATCTGGTCCGCGTCGCGGACCGTGGAGAGGCGGTGCGCGATCATGATCGTGGTGCGGCCCTCGGCCAGCGTGTCCAACGCCTCCTGTACGGCCCGTTCCGTCTGGGTGTCGAGGGCACTGGTGGCCTCGTCGAGCACGAGCACCGGCGGGTTGCGCAGCAGGGTGCGGGCGATGGCCAGTCGCTGCTTCTCGCCTCCGGAGAAGCGGTAGCCGCGCTCGCCCACCAGCGTGTCGTAGCCGTCGGGCAGCGAGGCGATGTGGTCGTGGATGCGTGCCGCCCTGGCGGCCTTCTCCAGCTCCTCGTCCGTGGCCGACGGCCGGGCGAAGCGCAGGTTGTCGGCGATCGTGGCGTGGAACAGGTACGTCTCCTGCGAGACCACGCCGACCGTCTCGGCCAGCGTGTCGAAGGTGAGGTCGCGTACGTCCACGCCGTCGATCGTCACCCGGCCGCCGGTCACGTCGTAGAGCCGGGGCAGCAGGTAGCTGAGTGTCGTCTTGCCCGAGCCGGTCTCGCCGACGACGGCCAGACTGGTGCCTGCGGGGACGGTGATGTCCACGCCGGTGAGCGTGGGCTCCTCGCCGTACGAGAAGTCGACCCGCTCGTAGCGGACCTCGCCGCGGACGCCGCTCAGCGTGCGGGTGCCCGGGTGGATGTCGACCGACAGGTCGAGATACTCGAAGATGCGGCCGAACAGCGCGAGCGAGCTCTGCACCTCGACGCCCAGCCGCAGCAGCGACACCGCCGGCCTGAACAGGCTGACCTGCAACGTCGTGAACGCCACCAGCGTGCCGACGGAGATCACACCGGTGTAGCCGACCGCCCAGTAGACCAGGGCGGGCATCGCGGCCATGACGATCTGGATCGACGACTGCCGCCAGCGCCCCGCCATGCTGGACTGCACGCCCAGTTCGGCCAGCTCGTCGGAGGCGTCGGCGAAGCGCTCGGTCAGCTCGGGCGAGCGGCCCATCGTCCGGCCGAGCAGGATGCCGCTGATCGACAGCGACTCCTGCACCATCGACGAGATCACGGCCAGTTTCCGCTGCCGCTCGGAGGTGATGCGGCGGCGTTCGCTGCCGACCTTGCGGCTGATCCCCACGAACACCGGCAGCAGCAGGAGCGAGATCACGGTCAGCCGCCAGTCGAGCGCCAGCATGGCCACGATCGTGGCGATCACGGTGGTCAGGTTCGAGATGAGCGAGGTGGCGGTGGAGGTGACCACCGACTGCATGCCGCCGATGTCGTTGGCGATGCGCGACTGGACCTCGCCGGTCTTGGTGCGGGTGAAGAACGCCAGTGACATGCGCTGCAGATGGCCGTAGACGGAGGTGCGCAGGTCGTGCATGACCCGCTGGCCGACCGTGGTGGAGACCAGCGTCTGCAGGACGTCGAACACGCTGGTGATCACCGCGACCAGGATCATGCCCAGCGCGAGGAGCGCGAGCAGCATGGCGTCGCGGGACGGGATCGCCACGTCCAGCACCTCGCGCAGCAGGAACGGCGAGGCCAGCGAGACCAGGGACGACAGGAGGATGAGTGCGCCGACGACGGCCAGCCGGCCTCGATAGGCGCGGAAGAGTTTGATGATGCGCCGCAACGGCGCGCGGGGTTCCTCAGCCAAGTAGGACTCCTTTTCAGATGCTCCCTCAAACGGAGGTTAGCTCATAATTATTCCGGTAAGCTGTTCCGACATGGAGGACGTGGAGCTGTCGGAGCTCTTGCACCGGGTCAGCCGCCGTCTGCGGCACGGCTACGTTCATCGGCTCGTCCCCCTCGGCGTCAACCCGGGGCAGGCGCGGGCGCTGCGCGCGCTCGCCGACGCCGACCGGCCGCTCAGGATGGTGCAGCTCGCCGACGAGCTGAGGATCGTGCCCCGCTCGGTCACGCCCGTCATCGACGCGCTGGAGCAGGCGGGCCTGGTGCGCAGGGAGATCGATCCGGCCAACCGGCGCTCCACGCTGGTGGTGCTCACGGAGGCGGGCCGCGAGATGTACGAGCGGTCGCGGGAGGCTCGCAGGCAGGCGGGTCAGGACCTGTTCGCGGTCCTCTCCGAGGACCAGCGCGACCAGCTCAAGGACCTGCTCGGAGCGATCGACGGCCAGTTCGGCTAAGTTCGGCTAAGCGCCGCGGGGCGATCCGTGCTCGATGACCGTGCCGCTGATCACCGCGCCGCCGACCACCGTGCCGCCGACCACGGTGGCGAGGCAGGGCGGCCCGCTGAGCAGGGCGGCGTACGGGTAGCGGCCACGGGCGTCGAACACCGCGAAGTCGGCCCGGCTGCCCGGCCCGAGCGAGCCGATCCGGCCACTCCTGCTCGCCATGCCGAGCGCTTGGGCCCCGCCCAGCGTGGCGGCCTCGACCAGCTTGCGATCGAGGCCCCGGGGCCGCGGCCCGCGCCCCCTGGCCTGCTGCCTGATGGACCTGGCCAGGCCGAGCAGGTCGGGCACCCGGTCGGCCGAGGCGGGGGCGCGGGTGCCGAAGGCGACGCGGTTGCCCTCGTCCAGGAGCGCGAGCAGGTCGTCGGGCGGCGACGGGCAGAGGGCGGCCACGCTCCCGCGCAGCCGCAGCAGCTTGCGCTCACCGGGATCGAGCGGCCGGCCGCAGGCCACGTGGCAGTGCGGCCCCAGGATGCCCGCCTCGTCGAGCGTCGCGGGCGAGTGGCGGTCCAGGTCGGCCAGCAGCCGCAGGCCGAACGTCCTGGCCAGCACCGCCACGTCCTCCAGCACCTGCGGGTCGGGCGTGTACGCGGCGATGCCCACCGTACGCGGCCGGTCGACCTCGCGGATCGCGGTGATGACCGCGTCGCGCCCGGTCTCCTCCCAGACCTGCTCGGACTCGTACGACACCTCGACATAGGACACACCGGGCAGCCGGGCCGACTCGGCCGGGTCGGTGACGAGCCCGGCGCGGGCGGTCACCCCGGGTGGCGGCGGAGCGGCGGGGGCGCAGGCGTCCACCAGCCCCGCCACGATCATGCCCGGCCAGCGTTGCTCCCGGGTGACGGGGAAGTAGGCGAGCAGCTCGTCCCGGAGCCCCACCTGGAGGACGCGGTCGCCCCGCACGGCGAGCGCGGCGCCGCGCAGCGGCTCGGCGTCGATCGGCAGCACCAGCGGCGCCGAGTGGAGGACGATGGGCGCGGGCGTGCGCCGGCCGAGCTTCGACCTTCGGCCAGATGCGGCACGCTTCGCGGACGGCAAATCGGATCTCCTGTTCTGGAAATCACCCTCTCGGCATTAAACGTGAGCCCGGCCAGCCGTGCAATCACGGACCGGGCCGCGCGTCCCTGGGCCGGTACCTGCCGGAAAGCCGGGCGAGCTTGAGGCTGAGATGCAGGGCCAGCCGCTCGCCGCCGTCCTTCAGGTCGGTGCGGGCCAGCTCCTCCAGCCGCTGCAGCCGGTAGTACAGGGAGGTGCGGTGCAGGCGCAGCGCCCGCGACGTGGCCACCGCGCTGCCCGCCAGATCCAGGTACGTCTCCAGCGTCTCCAGCAGCGGCAGGTGCTGATCGTCGGCGAGCAGCTCCGCCAGTCCCGGATGCAGCTCGTGGTGGGGGAGATGGGTGAGCATCCGGTAGACGCCGAGCCGGGCCCACTCCACCGACCGGCCGAGCTCGGGCACCCGGGCGGCCACCTCGGCCGCGTGCCGCGCCTCCGCGTACGACCCGGCGGCCTCGGCCAGCGCGGGCCTGGCCCGCCCGATCCCGACCACCACCGGGAGCGACATCGCCGCGTGCAGTTCGTCGGCCGCCACCGGGCCGCCCGCGGTGAGCAGCACGGCGTGGTCGAAGCGGACCAGGTGCAGCGGGTGGTGCCCGCTCAGCCGCCGCCGCAACGTGAGCAGCCCCTGCTCCAGCGCCAGCCGGAGCGCCTCGTCCGGCTCGTCCGACAGCGGCCTGGCCACCAGTACGGTCACCGGCTGGGCCTGCGGGAAGGCACCGGCCTCGATCAGCTGCCTGGCCGAGTCCGGCTCGCCGAGCAGCAGACCGGTGACCGCCTCCAGCTCCCGGTGCGAGGCCAGCCCCGTGGCCAGGCTCTCGTGGAAGAGCGCCAGGGCCAGGGCGGGCGCCGCCGCGGCGGCCTCGGCGATCTGCTCACCGGACATGGCGGGGCCGGAGTCGATGAACCACAGGAAGCCCAGCAGCCCGGCCTCGTGCCGTACCGGAACGCAGACCCGGGGGAGCAGGCTCAGGTGCGGCGCGCCCGGGACGCGTAACGGCCCGGGCGCGTCGTGGATCCCGGCGGAACGCACCCACTGGCGGACCTCGGGCGTGGAGTGCCGGCGGAGGATCGAGTCGCGGCGGATGTCATCCATCGTGCCGTACTGCTCGCTGTAGGCGACAACGCGTTGCACGCGGTCCTCCAGCAACAGCGGTCTGTCAAGGCGAGCCGCCAGCTCGTCCACGGTCCGCTGGAGATCCGCCACTACGTCACCTGGACATTTCATCGTTTGTCGGAACGACCACTACAGGTCTTCCCTACAACTGATCGATGATCTCCGTCAACTTCGTCTATAACGTCTATCCGTGAATGCCCCCAAGAAGCTGCTGAAAGGTCTGCTGGCGGCCCTCGTGCTGATTCCGATGAGCCTTGTGGCGACCCCGGCTTCCGCAGCACCCCCCACAGACGATCCCGAGTACCCCTGGCGGCAGAACCACTGGCCGCAGACCCAGCCCTGGCAACAGGACGCATCCTCCGACGCCCAGGCACTCCGCGGCCGTCCGACAGGCGGCATCGAGCCGATCGACCCGCAGAACTGGGAGAACCCCGACCACATGACGTGGGCGGACTACAAGAAGGTGCCGGGCACCCAGTGGAACGACCCGGCGGTCAAGGGCTCCAAGCGCACCTTCAAGGGCGCGTTAGTGCTCCTGGACTACCCGAACCAGCCGTTCGTGGTCACCCAGCCCAAGGGCTCGACGATCTACGCCAACCCGAGCGCCGAGGCCCATGACGTGCCCCGCGACCAGGTGGCCAAGTTCTACCAGGACTTCCTCAACACCCCGAACGCCCTCAACAAGGGTCACACCATCCACGAGTACTGGATGGAGGACTCCGGTGGCCGCTACGGAGTCGAGCTGACCGGCTTCGGCCCGTACACGATGCCGGGCAAGGACCACGAGTACGCCATGGAGTTCCAGGGCGGCACCGCCTGCCCGGCGGGCGACACGTGCGACCGGAACCTGCGCACCGACGGGCACGCCGCGTTCATCGGCGCGATCGGCGAGGAGGCCGCCAAGCAGTTCGACTTCATCTTCTACGTGAGCGCCGGCCAGGACGAGTCGTCCACCTGGCAGGAGTTCGGGATGATGAAGTTCCCCACCAAGGAGGACGTGACGGACGAGTGGGGTCCGCCCGACCCCAACCTGCCGAACTGGGCCCAGACCCGCTACGTCGACTGGACCTCCTGGCAGGCCGGCTCCAACTTCTGGCCCAACGCCAACATCGGCGTCGACTCGGTCCAGGCCGAGAGCTCCGGCATGGCCGTCTACGCCCACGAGTTCAGCCACATCATGGGCGTACTGGACAACTACAACAACCCGTACAGCATCCCGGCCCGCCGCGCCTACACCGGCATCTGGGAGATGCTCAGCCGGGGCAGCTTCAACGGCCCCGGCGGCCCGCACTCCCGCTGGCTGATCCCGCCGACCGCCGGCGCGTCCATGGGCGCCCAGCACATGCTGCGCAACAAGATCAAGCTGCAGATGGTCGACGAGCAGAACGTGCTGCGCCTGTCACGCGAGGCCCTCGACGAGTCGGGCCTGGTGAAGGCCAGGGTCATCGCCCGCGAGTCGCAGCCGGGCAAGAACGAGCTGTCGGGCGTCAACATCGCCTTCGACACCGGCGACAAGAGCCCGGCCTGCAGCACGCAGACCAACCCGCTCTGTGACGGCGGCGGCTACGAGAACTACACGGTCGAGGTCGTCGACCGGGTCGGCACCGACTCCTTCACCCCCGACTCCGGTGTGCTCGTGGCCAAGACCAAGAACCAGGACCGATCGCCGTTCGAGTGGGTGATCGACGCCAACCCGCAGGACATCGGGATGACCGACTACGTCATGCCCGACGGGACCAAGGTGCCGATCACGATCGGCGACTACCGCCAGCTGGCCGACGCCCTCTTCCACGCGGGCACCGGCTCCGGCAGCCAGTACGAGTACGTCGACCAGGCCAACCGCCTGCACTTCTACGTGACCGACCTGAAGCGCGGCCGCGACGGCACCCTGTCGTACACGGTCGCGATCCGCTCGCTCGACGGGGCGGGCCCGCAGAAGCGCGGCGTCAAGGTGCTCCCCGCCGCCGGGATCCCGACCGGCAAGGGCTACTCGACCTGCAAGTTCCCGCTGTTCAACACCGGCAAGGCGGCCCCCGCGCAGGGGACGCACCCCGAGGACGTCAGCGCCTACCTCAACTCCGACGTCTACCGGCTCAAGGCCGAGGTGCAGGGCAAGGGCTGGACCGCCCAGCTGCCCAACGCCCTGGCCGCCGTCGACTTCGGCAAGCAGGAGGTGGTCGCGGTCAACGCCGTGCGCGCCTCGGGCGGTGACCGGCTCGCCAAGGTCACGCTCACCGCGACCTCGGAGAGCGACCCCACCAAGACGGTGACGGCCACCTGTCCGGTGATCGGCCTTTAGCAGAAGGGTGGGGTACGGCTGGCGCAGCCGTACCCCATCCGCTTGAATCACCCCCGGAGGGGGTGTTCGTTGACAGGGCAGCTACCAGACAAGCCGCCGTCGCGGCGTAGGAAGGTGCCACTGGCCGCGCCGGTCTCGGCGGGCATCGCGGCCGCGGCGGCCAGCATCCTGGCCGCCTCCGTCGACTGGGAGATCCCACCCGTCGCCAAGGTGAGCGTGACCATGGCGGCGGCGCTCCTGGTCGGGCTGACCACCTGGGCCACGACCGAGGGGCGGTCCAAACGCGAGGCGGCGGCCGAGCCGTCCGCGCGTGCGCCCCACCAGTGGCCGCCCGTCCCCGAGCACTTCACCGGACGCGCCGAGCCGCTCGCGGAGCTGCGGACGGTCTTCGGCGGGCGGCGCAAGTCCGGCGGCGTCTCGCCGCCGCTGGTGGTCTCCGTGTACGGCAGGGGCGGCGTCGGCAAGTCGGCGCTGGTGGCCAGGTTCGGGCAGGAGATCGCCGGCGCGTTCCCCGACGGGCGCCTGTACGCGGACCTGCGGGGCGGCGTCGACGCCCCGGTGCGCCCGGAGGAGGTGCTGATCGGGTTCCTGCGCGCGCTCGGCGTCCGGCTGACCACCGACCCCGGCGGCCTCGACGAGCTGCGCAAGCTCTGGCTGACCTGGACCAAGGACCGCAGGATCCTCATCGGGCTGGACAACGCGCACGGCGCCGACCAGGTCAAACCGCTGATCCCGGCCGAGCCCGGCTGCGCCGTGCTGGTCACCTCACGCCAGCCGCTGTTCCTGAACGGCACCCACGACACTCAGCTCGGCGTGTTCAGCGAGGCTCACGGCGTGGAGCTGCTGGCCAGGCTGGCCGGCGGCGCCAGGGTGGTCGACGACCTCGACGCGGCCAAGGAGATCGTCCGGATCTGCGACTACCTGC
The DNA here is from genome assembly GCF_043197155.1 of Nonomuraea sp. NPDC049269. NCBI lineage: Bacteria > Bacillati > Actinomycetota > Actinomycetes > Streptosporangiales > Streptosporangiaceae > Nonomuraea > Nonomuraea sp. NPDC049269. The sequence goes on along the minus strand of NZ_JBICSO010000004.1, from coordinate 429,593 downwards.
CGCTGGCGATCAACATCTGCGGCGGCCGGCTGGCCACCCGCGAACACTGGACGATGAGGCAGCTGGCCGACCGGCTGGCCGACGAGCGCCGCCGCCTCGACCAGCTCGAACTCGCGCAGACCGTCGACAAGAGCGTGCGCGCCTCCGTGCAGCTCAGCTACGACGACTGCACCGGCATGCAGCGCCGCCTGCTGCGCCTGCTGTCCGCGCTCACCTCGCCCGACGTGCCCGGCTGGGTGGCGGGCGAGCTGCTCGACATCTCCGGGCTCGATGGCGCCGACCAGCTTGAGGCGCTGATCGACACGCAGCTCGCCGAGAGCTCGGGCGCCGACCCGACCGGCGCCATGCGTTACCGCCTGCACGACCTCGTCCGGCTGTTCGCCGTCGAGCTGGCCGAGGGGGACGACCAGGACCGGCGCAGAGCCGCCATCGAGCGGGTGCTGTCCGGTTACCGCCGCCGCGCCGAGGAGGCGGCCCAGGACCGCTGGCCACAGGACTGGAGCCGTGGCGGGCGCAGCTCCGGCGTCGAGGGGCAGGTACACGCGGCCGACTGGCTCAACGCCGAGCGGCTCTCGCTGATCGCCATGATCAACCTGGCCAGGCAGCTGGAGCTGTGGGAGCTGACCTCGGGGCTGGCCAGGGCGTTCTGCTCGCTATGTCACTCCCTGCGCGCCTACTGGGCCGACTGGCACATCGCGGCCGAGGCCGGCTGCGAGGCCGCCCGGCACACCGGCGACCGGCGCGCCCTGGCCATCGCGCTGCTCGACCGGGCGGCCGTGCAGGGCGGGCTCGGCGGCCACGAGCTGGGCCGGGTGGGTGCCGAGCAGGCGCTGGAGATCTTCACCGAGCTCGGCGAGTCGTGGTGGGCGGCCAGGGCGATGCGGACGATCGGCATGGGGCTGTTCAACGACGGCCACCTCGACCGCGCGCAGGACTTCCTGATCGGCGCCATCACCGCGTTCAAGGGCGAAGAGGACTTCTGGTGGATGGCCCGCACCCAGCGCAACCTCGCCGAGATGCGGCTGGCCCAGCGGCGGCCCGAGGAGGCCAGGGATCTGCTCGAAGATGCCCTGGAGGTGTTCAAGCAGGCGGGCAACCGCTACTCCGAGGCCCAGACGCTGCGTGCCTACGGTGAGGTGCTCGCCGCGCAGGCCCGCGGCAGGCGCCGCGAAGGCGAGCACCGGGCCGCGCTGGAGGGCTTCACCAAGGCGGGCTTCAGCCTCGACCGCGCCGCCGAGATGTTCCGGCAGCGCGGCGAGCTGTGGGAGGAGGCCCGCTGCCTGCGCGCGGCCGGTGAGGTCGGCGACCCGTCCAACGGGCTGCGCGAGCTCGACTTCGTCCGGCGGGCGGAGGAGATCCTGACGGCCCTCGGCGACTCGTGGGGCGTGGCGCGCACCGCGCTGTCGGCCGGCCGGGCCCTGGCCAGGCTGGGCCGGATCGAGGAGTCGGAGCACGAGCTGCGCCGGGCCGTACACGCGTTCGAGGAGCTCGACGACCGGTGGTGGATGGCGCTCAGCCTGCGCTACCTCGGCGAGACGCATCTCGACTCGGGCGGGCCGCACGCGGCCGTCGAGCCGCTGAAGCAGGCCAGGGACATCTACCGCAGCCTCGGCAACGAGGCCGGCATGCGCAGGACGCTGGAGCTGCTCAGGAAAGTGGAGTCCTGAGCAGTTCCCCGGCGGACTGCCGGGCCTGGTAGATGCTCTCCTCGAACAGCTTGCGCACGTGCGCGGCCTGGTCGGCCAGCTCCCTGACGTGCGTACGGGTCAGGTCGTCATGGACCGTCTCGGCGAGGAGCTGCTGGTAGTCCGGTGTCCGCGCGGCCAGCGCCTCCAGCCGATGGTGGGCGTGGAAGACCTTGTCCGCCTTGACCACCTGCTTGGCGTACTTCTCCAGGTGCCGCACCCGCCGCGACAGCGAGGTCCAGGCCGCGTCGAGCGCGGTGGTGTACGGCTTGAACGCGTCCTCCATGCCGGCGGGCAGGTCGCGAGGGATGAGCCGGCGGTGCTCGGCGTGCATGGACGACAGCTTGGCCAGCCGCTGGGCGATCTGCCACACCTCCTCCGGCAACGTCACCCGGTTGTCGATGGTGTCGATCAGCCCTGCCCTGTTCACCTGGGAGTTCAGGATCGCGTCCACCGCGTCCTGGGCGCGGCGCAGCAGCATCTGGCAGGGATAGTCGAGCTCTTCGGGTAGGACGTAGTGGGCGGCGTACTCGTAGGCGAGCCGCAGCCGTCGTTTGGTCGCCCGGCGCGTCGGCTCTACGGCCATCCACCGCATCAACCCGACCATGCCCATCCCGAGCGCGGCCACGACCGCGACGCCCCGATTGGTGAGCGCCAAGATCATCAACAGCAGCCCGGGAAGAACCAGGAGGAGGGCGAGATTGTACGGGGGGTCCATCAGGCGGCCCGCTCTGGCCATGCGGAGGAAATGCGGGCTGGTTCGCAGCTGGAAGGAGATGTCCGGAGGCAGGGCTGGATCTACCACCAGCTGCGGGGGCAAGGCGCGCGGATCCATACAGTTCATGCTGCGTTATGAACCTCGAATCCGCTCATATTTGAGAGACATATAGGGTCTAAACGATGAACGAGATGACGCGATGGATCGATCTGGAAGGCGCCGTCAATGTGCGTGACCTGGGTGGACTCACCACCCATGACGGCGGTGTCACCCGCTACGGACGGATTTTTCGGGCCGACAATCTTCAGGGGCTGACCGACAAGGACGTGTCCCGGCTGGTCGGCGAGCTCAAGTTGCGGCACGTCGTGGACCTGCGCTCCAACGCCGAGGTCGCGCTGGAGGGCCCCGGGCCGCTGAGCCGGATGCCCGAGGTGACGCATCACCATCTGACGCTGTTCGCCGAGGGAGGCAGGCACACCGACGTCGAGGCCGACACCATCGACGGCGACCGGGTGCTGCCCTGGCAGGAGCGTCAGCTTGACGAGGACCTGCGGATGACCGGGTTCTACTACGGTTACCTGCGCGACCGGCCCGACGCGGTGGTGGCCGCGCTGCGGGCCATGGCGCTGAACGACGGCGCGGCCGTGGTGCACTGCGCGGCCGGCAAGGACCGCACCGGGGTGCTGTCGGCGCTCGCCCTGGAGGTGGCGGGGGTCACCCGGGAGGGGATCATCGCCGACTACGAGGCCACCGGGGAGCGGCTGGAGCAGGTGCTGCGGCGGCTGCGGGGGAGCGCCACCTACCGCGACGACCTCGACTCGCGGCCCGCCGACGACCACATGCCCCGGGCGCGGTACATGGAGCAGTTCCTGTCGGTGCTGGAGGAGCGGTTCGGCGGGCCGATCGCCTGGCTGGAGTCGCATGGGTGGACGGCGGCGGACACGGAGGCCATGCGCGCCCGGCTGCGCGAATAGGCTCGATCAGGTCTCTTCGTTCAGCTGGACGACGACGCGCTCGGTCGCCGACAGGCGGGCCGCCTCGAGGACGGCGAGCGCGTCGACCACGCTCTCGGGGCTCACCGGTGGCGGCGTGCCCGCGCGCAGGCAGGACTCGACGCCGCGGTAGAAGTCGAGGTACGCTCCGGGCTCGGTGGGGACCGCGGCATTGGCGTCCTCCGTCCCCAGGAGCCCCCACATCTCCTCGTTCTCCGCGCCGAACCCCGGCGAGTCGGGCGAGATCCCGGCGCGCAGGCGTTCCTCCTGCACGTCCATCCCGTGCTTGACGTACGCCGCCCGCGAGCCGAGCACCCGGAACCGCGGCCCGAGCTGCGCGGCCATCGCCCCGGCCCACAGGTGCGACCGGGCGCCACCGGCGTGCGTCAGCGCGATGAACGTGTCGTCGTCGGCGGCCACCCCCTCGCGCCGGACGTCGCTCTCCGCGTAGACCTCACGCACCGGGCCGAGGAGTTGCAGCGCCTGGTCGACCAGGTGGCTGCCCAGGTCGTAGAGCAGGCCGGCGACCTCCTCGGCACCACCGCTCTCCCGCCAGCCGCCCTTGGGCACCGGCCGCCAGCGCTCGAACCGGGACTCCAGGCGCAGCACGTCGCCGAGGCGGCCTTCTGCGGTGAGCCGGCTCAGGGTGCGGAAGTCGCCGTCCCAGCGCCGGTTCTGGAACACGGTCAGCATCAGGTTCCGCTCGGCGGCCAGGCGTACGAGCCGGCGGGCCTCCTCGGCGGTACGGGCCAGGGGCTTGTCGATCACGACCGGCTTGCCGCGGGTGAGCGCTTCGGTGGCCACCGGCACGTGGGTCTTGTTCGGTGAGGCGACGACCACGAGGTCGCAGCGGTCCCACAGCCCGTCCAGGCTGGGCACGGCGACCGCCCCGTAGCGGGCGGCCACCTCGTCGGCCCGCACGGGGTTGCCGGTGACGACGGCGGACAGCCGCAGGCCGGGCGTGGCGTGGATCAGGGGCGCGTGGAAGAACGCGCCCGCTGTGCCATACCCGACCAGGCCGACCTCGATCTCGCTCATCGGCCCAGCGTAACGCGGGGCTACTCGTCGTCGCGTTCGGCCAGGAAGCGTTCGAACTGGGCGGCGAGTTCGTCGCCGGTGGGCATCGCGGTGGCCTCGGCGATCAGGTTCTCGCGATCGGCGCCGCCGGCGAACGCGTCGTACTGCTGCTCCAGGCCGGTGATGGCCGTGGACAGCTCGCTCGACGCCTGGATCTGCTCCTCGATCTCGGTCGTGGTGCGCTGGGCCGCCTCGCGCAGCGGGTCCATCGGGAAGAGCAGGCCGGTGCCCCGCGTGACCGCCTCCAGGGCGGCGACCGCGGCGTGCGGATATTCGGCCTGCGACAGGTAATGCGGCACGTGCACCGCGTAGCCCAGCGCGTCGTAGCCCTTGGCGCCCAGGCGGAACTCGATCAGGGCGGCGATGCTGCCCGGCACCTGGACCCGGCCGAACGAGCTGGTCTGGGCGTTGATGAGCTCGGGACGGCTGGCGTGCATGGTGATGCCGAGCGGGCGGGTGTGCGGGACCGCCATCGGGATGCCGTGCATGGTCACCATCTTGCTCACCTTCAACTCGTCGGCGAGGGCGCCGACCGCCCGGGTGAACAGCTCCCACTCACGGTCCGGCTCGGGGCCGCTCATCACCAGGAACGGGGTGCCGGTGTCGTCCTTCGCGGCGTACACGGCCAGCTCAGGGCTCTCACACTCGACCCATCGGTCGGTGTCGAAGGTCATGATGGGCCGCCGCGAGCGATAGTCGAGGAGGCGATCCACGTCGAACGTCGCCACGGTCCGGTGCTCCAGCTCCGCCAGCAGGTGGCCCAGCGCGAGGCGTCCGGCACCACCCGCGTCGACGAAGCCGTCGAAGTGGTACAAGAGCACGGGATCGGCCAGCTCGGGCACATCATCTGCGAGCTTGTAGAGATCCGTCGGGTCGAACACGGTTGGACAGCCTTTCCCTAGGTACTCTCACCAGAACCTACGACGAGCCGCAACGATTCCGTGCAGGGCACCCTATCGAGGCAGAATGGGGGGCATGGACGGGGACCCGGAGCTCGAGGAGTTCGCCGGCAGGATGTTCGACCTGGCCAGGGCGGGCGATACGGAGACGCTGCGCGCCTATGTGGACGCGGGTGTTCCGGCAAATCTCACCAATAGCAAAGGTGACACTTTGCTGATGCTTGCGGCTTATCACGGTCACGCCGCCACCGTCCAGATGCTCGCCGAGCAGGGTGCTGATCCGGGGAGGGCGAACGACCGGGGCCAGACACCTCTGGCGGGTGCCGTGTTCAAGAAGGAGTCTGCCGTGGTCAGAGCGTTGCTCGACGCGGGTGCGGATCCGGCGGCCGGAAACCCTTCCGCGGTGGACACGGCTCGAATGTTCGCGAACGACCAGTTCCTTGAATGGTTCCGGCAAATAGCGCCATAGTATGAAATATGGCGAAATGTCCGGGAAGTTATCGAGTGTGGCCTTTCGAACAGTCCATCGCCATGCTGTAAGTGTGGTTACATCTGCGCACTCCTTCAGTAGGCGGCCGCTTCGCATCCCTCCCTTGCCATGCCCGTTCCCGAACGAGATCAACGTGCACGCCACGGAGATCGACTCGGAAAGCCACGCATGGCTGGCCGCCTCGCACATGCTCGCCGGAGCCGACACGATCGAGCACTTCCGGCGCTCAAAGATCGGCCTGCTCGCCGCACGTACCAACCCCACCGTGCCGCGGGACAGTCTCAGGCTGATCAACGATTGGTACAACTGGCTCTTCGCGTTCGACGACGCGTTCTGCGAGGGCGAGCTGATGGGACACCGGGCCGCCGCACTGGCCCGCGCCCTTCCGCCGCTCCTTGAGATCCTCGACGGCCGCAAGGAACCGGACTCCGCCGATCCCTTCGGGCTCGCCCTGAGCGAGCTGCTGCACCGCATTTCGGACACAGCCACGCCTGCTCAAGTGGACCGGTGGCGCATCACGGTAAAGGAGTATCTCTTCGCCCAGATCTGGGAGGCCGCCAACCGCGAGGTCGACCTGATCCCCACGCCCGAGGACTACGTGCTCATGCGCCGCATCACCGGGGCCACCTACACCTGCCTCGCGCTCATCGACGTGGGTGGCGGCTACCGGCTGGAAGCGGAGGAATGGCATCATCCGGACGTGCGCGTGCTCTCCGACCTCGCCTGCGATCTCATCGGCTGGGACAACGACCTGCTCTCGTACGCCAAAGAACGCGGCAACGACAAGGCCCGGCACAACCTCGTCACGGTGCTGGCCACGCACAAGACGCTCACGCTGCAAGAGGCGCTGCAAGAAGTGGCGAAGATGCACAACGACGCCATCGCGGCCTTCCTCGACAGGCGCGCGGCGCTCGACCACTGGGCCTCGCGCCCGGTGCGCAACTACGTGCGCGGCCTCGAACACTGGGTGCGGGGGCACATCGAGTTCTCGCTCGGCAGTGCCCGATACGTCCACGCCTGGCCGACCGACACTCGCTGGCCGCAGGCCGTCTAGCCGAGATCTCCTGGGGCGTCCAGCTCGCCGAGCGCGAGCGCGGACGCCTCATCGAGATCGAGCCGCGTGCCCTCGTTGAAGGCGTCCCGGTAGACGTCCTCGCCCATCGCCTTCTGGCACTCCTTGACGCACTGCTCGTGGTCGCTGGTCATGAACGGCGCGCCGAGCATCGGCAGGCCGGCCGTCTTCCAGTTCTGGTGGAGCGCGCCGAGCAGCCGTGCCGCGAGCGGCGCCTGATCCATGGCGGCGAAGATCCGGGCCGTGGTCTCCAGCACCAGCAGCGTGCCGAGCGTGTCGTGGAAGTGGCGCTTGATCCGCAGCCCCTCACGCGCGCTCTGCAACGCGTCCCCGGCCCGGCCGGTCGCCAGCCTGGGCAGGCACAGCGCCCACTGCGCGTAGGAGCTCAGCCACAGCTCGCCGCGTTCCCTGCACACCTGCAGGCAGTCCTGCAGCAGGGACTCGGCCTCGTAGAGCTCACCTTGCGCCGACAGCACCAGCGACAGCTCGACGATGGCCGGCAGCAGGCCCGGGTTGAGCTCCTTGTTGTCGGTGTTGAACTCGATCGCCACACCCAGCAGCGCGCTGGCCTTCTGCAGGTCGCCCTGTAGCAGGGCCGCCGTCCCCTGCATCTTGGAGGCCAGGATGACCGCCCTGGAGTCGCCGACCCTGACCGCCTCGGTGCTGCACTGCTCGGCAGCCGCCAGGGCGCCGGCGCTGTCGCCCTGGGCGCTGCGGACGTACGACAGGACCCAGAGAGCCTTGCACCGCTCCTTGCTCACGCCCGGATTGGCCTGCAGAGCACGTTCCAGATAGAGCCGGCCTTCGCGTACGAACCCGCAGCAGATCCACATGAACCACAGCGACGACAGCAGGGTCAGCGCCAGCACGGACTCGCCGGGCGTGCGCAGCGCGTGTTCGAGCGCCACCCGGACGTTGTCGTGCTCCTGGCGCATGCGGATGAACCAGTAGATCTGCCTCGGCCCCGACCAGGCGTCCTCGCTGCGCTGCGCCAGGCTCAGGTAGTACTCCAGGTGCTTGCGGCGCATCTGCTCGGTCTGCCCGAGCTTGTCGAGCCACTCCTCCCCGTACTCCGCCAGCGTGTCGATGAGTTTGTAGCGGACTCCGGCGTGGTTGCTCCTGATCAGCAGGATCGACTTCTCCACCAGCCCGGTGACCAGGTCGGTGATGTCCTCGGACGGTAGCCGCTCGTCCGAGCAGACGAACCTGGCCGCGTCGAGCTCGAAGTCGCCCGCGAACACCGAAAGCCGCGCCCAGAGCAGCCGCTCCGCCGGCTCGCACAACTCGTGACTCCATCCGATGGCCGCACGCAGGGTCTGATGGCGCGGCAGCGCCGTACGGCTGGCGCCGGCGAGCAGGCTGAACCGGTCGGTCAGCAACCCGAGGATCTGGTCGACGGACAGCGCCCGCAGGCGTACGGCGGCCAGCTCGATCGCCAGCGGAATGCCGTCGAGACGGCGGCACAGCTCGGCCACCGCCCCGATGTTCTGCTCGTCGAGCACGAAGTCGGGCATCACCGCGCCGGCCCGCAGGCCGAACAGCTGCACGGACTCGTTGGTGAACAGGCTCTCGGTCGGATCGTCGCCCGGCACCTGCAGCGGCGGGACGGGTATCACGTGCTCGTACGGCAGGTGCAGCGACTGGCGGCTGGTGGCCAGCACCTTCAGATTGGGGGCGCGCTCCAGCAGCTCCTCGACCAGCTCGGCGCAGCCCTGCACGAGATGCTCGCAGGTGTCGATGATGAGCAGCATGTCGCGGTCGCCGACCCACTCCGACAGCGACTCCGACTCGGTCCGCGACGACTGGTCGGCGATGCCCAGCGCCGACGCGATGGTGTGCTTGACCATCCCGGCGTCCTGCAACCGGGCCAGGTCGGCGAACCAGACGCCATCCTCGTACTGGGAGCGGATCTGGTGCGCCAGCCGGAGCACCGTGCGGGACTTCCCCACACCGCCGATGCCGGTGACCGTCACCAGCCGGGAGTCGGCGAGATGTCGCTTGAGGTTGGCGAGCAGGCGAGTCCGACCCACGAAGCTGGTCAGCTCCGACGGCAGATTGCCTTCTCGCCGCCAGCCGGTCGGGGTGGCCATGGGCGACCTCACGGGGGATAGACGACACCTGCCTTCGCATCGTACCCTCGCGGCCCTTGGCGGTCCGGGGTTCGCCGTGCGGGCCGGGAATGGGTTTGTCCCTCTGAGTAGCATGTATGCCGTGAGTGAATTTCTCCCGGAGCAGACGGGCGACGACACGGACCTCGGCTGGGGCGATTGGCGCGACTCCCAGGACACCGACCCGGACGCCTTCTACCTGGACGACAAGCCACCCCATTGGGGCTGATCGTCCGCGCTCTTCCACGCTCTTCTAGGCGCTTCTAGGCGCGGAGGCCGTCGAGCAGCAGGCTGAGCAGCTGGTCGGCCTGCTCGCACTTCCCGGGTTCGCCCTCGGTGGCCAGAGCGATGGCGTTCACGAACTTCAGCAACTGCCGCACGGTCACATCCGCCCGGATGTCACCGGCGCTCTGCGCACGCTCCAGCAGCGCCGTGGCCGTGGCGAACACGGCCCCCCGGCACCACGACACATCGGTCTCCGTGACGCCCATCGCCGTCATGAGCGACGCGGCCACCCCGCGGTCGGTGCTCCCTTGGGCGACGACCGCCCTGAGCCACTCCACCAGTCCCTCACCCGGTGACGGGGCGGTCAGCAACCCCTCTCCCAGGTGGCACAACGCCGCGATGTGGTCGCGATAGACCGCTTCGAGCAGCGCTTGACGGGTCGGGAAGTGCCGGTAGAGCGTCGCGTTGCCGACGCCGGCACGCTGGGCGATGTCGTCGAGCGGCGCGTTCGCTCCCAGCTCGGTGAAGGCCGCCCTGGCCGCCGCGATGAGCCGCTCGTAGTTGCGTAGCGCGTCCGCCCGCAGCGGCCGGGTGGTCGGTCGTGTCACTTCTCTCCTGCTGTTGCGAAAGTGGGGACTGTCCCCGTATCGTACCTCGAAGCTAACCGGGGAAACTCCCCGTTTAGCCGTGCGGAGGTCGAAGGTGTTGGGAAAGTCCAGCGGAGTCGTGGGCGGGTACGGTCAGCACTTCGTGATGGAGCGGCGAGACGGTGTGCTCCTCCTACGGATGCACACGGGCGGCGGCCCGGCCGTCATGTCGCTGGCCCTGCACAACGCGTGGGGCCAGGTGTTCCAGGAGGTGGGGAACGATCCGGACACAGAACTGCTGATCATCACCGGCACCGGCGACTCCTGGATGGCCGGGCTGGAGCCGGGACTGCGCGAGCGGCGGCCATACCGCGAATGGACGTCCGAAGCCCGCTACGCGACCTACTACGACGGCCTCAAGCTGCTGGAGAACCTGGTTTTCTCGGTGGACGTGCCGACCATCGGCGCCATCAACGGGTCCGGGTTCCACCACGAGCTCGCGCTGGTCTGCGACCTCACCCTGTGCACGCCCGCCACGGTCTTCGACGACACGCACTTCCCCGCGGGCGCGGTGCCCGGCGACGGCCAGCATCTGGTCTTCCAGGAACTCATGGGCCTGAAACGCGCCGCGTTCTCGCTCTACACCGGCGCGGGCATCGACGCCCGGCAGGCGGCGGAGCTGGGCCTGGTCAACGAGGTCGTAGACGCCGACCGTCTGCTCCCACGCGCCTGGGAGCTCGCCGAGACGATCATGGCCGCGCCCCGCACGACGCGCCGCCTCACCCACGCCGTACTCCAGCGGCCCTGGAGGCGGCGCCTGGTCGACGACCTGGCCTTCGGCCGTACACACCAGCTGTTCGACGCGTGATCCAGCCATTCGGAGGAGAAAGCATGAACGAGAACATCATCCTGGTCACGGGCGCCACCGGCACCCAGGGCGGCGCGGCGGCGCGCGAGCTGCTGGCCGCCGGGTGGCGGGTCCGGGCCCTCGTGCGCGACCCGGCCGCCGCCGGCGCCCGCGCCCTGGCAGACGCCGGGGCCGAGCCGGTCCGTGGCGACATGGGCGACCGCGCCTCCCTCGACGTGGCCGCCCACGGCGTGCACGGCGTCTTCAGCGTCCAGCCGACCCTGGGCTATCCCGGGACTCCGCCGGACTTCACCATCGGCGACGAGATCCGCATGGGCAGGAACGTCGCCGACGCGGCCGCCGCGGCCGGGGTCCGGCACTTCGTCTACACGTCGGTCGGCAGCGCCGATCGCGACCACGGCATCCGCCGCTGGAAGAGCAAGCTCGAACTGGAACACTACGCCAGGGGGCTCGGTCTGCCGACCACCTTCCTGCGGCCGGTTCGCTTCATGGAGAACCAGGTCGACCCGCGGCTCGGCGTCCGGAACGGCGTCCTGATCGATGTCATCCACCCGGATGTCCCGGTCCAGCTCATCGCCGCCACCGACATCGGCGCCTTCGCCGCGCTGGCGTTCACACATCCGGACGAGTACATAGATGCGGCGCTCGAACTGGCCGGGGACCAGCTCACGATGACCGAGATCGTCACCGCCATGGAGCAGGCCATCGGGCAGCCCATCGCCTACCAGGCGATCCCCCGTGAGGCGCTCCTGGACAAGGACCCGGACGCGCTCGCGGGCTACGAGTTCGCCAACCACGGGGGCGGCTGGCACGCCGACATCCCCGCCCTGCGCAAGGCACACCCCGGATTGATGGACTTCGCCACCTGGCTGACCCGCGAGGGCACTGCCAAGTTCACCGCAGGGCAACTGCCCGCCACCGCAGGCTGACGACTCCGGCGGCGGTGGCGATACTGTGCCCCTGCGGGGGCGGGACTTTAGCTGACCACGTCCAAGCCGATCGCGTCCTTGCAGGGGTGGCGGGACTCCCACTGACCAGGCCCTTGCAGGGGTGGCGGAACTCCTAGCTGACCACGTCCTTGCGGCGGAAGCGGCGGAAGGCCACGGCGATCAGGATGGCCGCGTAGGTCACTGACACCGAGGCGCCCTTGGCCATGCCGCTCCAGTCGAGCTCCGGTGCCAGGGCATCGAGCCAGGCCGTGTTCCAGAAGGTCGGCAGGAACTCCCGCAGCGACCCCAGCGCCTCGACCGCCTGCAGGATGGTGCTGACGATCCACAGACCCACGGCCCCGCCGACCGCGCCGAGCGGCGAGTCGGTCATCGTCGAGATGAGGAACGCCAGCGCCGCCACCACCAGCTGGCTGACCAGGGCGTAGCCGATCACGATGCCGAAACGCGGCAGCACGTCGAGCGCCGCGATCGTCTCGCCTGTGCCGGGCACCTGGATGTCGTGCCAGCCGAACGCCAGCGTGCCGGCGAGCAGCGCCATCAGCGGCAGGCAGATCACCGCCGCCGCCGAGTAGCCGAGCGCCACGATGATCTTCTGCCGCAGCAGCCGATCACGCGGCACCGGCGCCGCCAGCAGGTAGCGCAGCGACGACCAGCTCGCCTCACTGGCCACGGTGTCACCGCAGAACAGGGCGACGGCCACGACCAACAGGAAGCTGGCCGACACCGACAGGGCGAACGCCGCGAAGTTGAGGCCGCTGGCCGTCGCCAGGTCGGAGATGCGCAGCGCCGACTGCTGCTGCCCGCTGGACTGCGGGCCGAACTGGAAGGCGATCACCAGAATCCACGGCAGCGCGAGCAGCAGCCCGAACATGACGAGCGTGCGCCGCCGCTTGAACTGCCTGACGATCTCGACCCTCAACGGCAGCGTGCGCCGAGGCGCGTAGCCGGTCGCGGCGGTCATGAACCCTCCTCGACGACGATCACGACTTCTCCTCGGTGGCGGATTACGATGCACCTTCCGGTCATGGGACCGGTCGCGATGCACTCTGCGGTCAAGGGCGCGGTCGCGACGTACTTCCCGACCGGGAGGGCGGTCACGACTGCTGCCCGATGAGGTCGAGGAACACGTCTTCGAGTCGGGGTCCGTGTCCGTTGGTGGAGACGGCGGCGCTGAGCAGCACCGAGACCGGACCCGCCGAGACCAGGCGGCCCCGGTGCATGACCACGGCGTGGCTGCACGTCTGCTCGACCTCGGCCAGCAGGTGACTGGAGACGATCACCGTACGGCCGTCGCGGGCGTAGCGCTTGAGCACCTCGCGCATCTCCCTGATCTGGGGTGGGTCGAGGCCGTTGGTGGGCTCGTCGAGCACGAGCAGGTCCGGGAGCCCGAGCATGGCCTGGGCGATCGCCAGCCGCTGCCGCATGCCCTGCGAGTAGGTGCGTACGGCCCGATCCAGCGCCTTGCCCAGATCCGCGATCTCCAGCGCGTCGTCGAACCGGGCGTCGGCGGCGGGGCGGCCGGTGGCGGCCCAGTAGAGCTCGATGTTGTCGCGGCCGGACAGGTGCGGCAGGAATCCGGGTCCCTCGACGAACGACCCGAGTCTGGACAGTACGGGTGCGCCGGGCGTCACCCGGTCGCCGAAGATGCGGACCTCGCCGGCGTCGGGCTGGATGAGGCCCATCATCATGCGCATCGTGGTCGTCTTGCCCGCGCCGTTGGGACCCAGCAGGCCCAGCACCTGGCCGCGCTCGACCCGGAACGACAGGTCGTCCACGGCCAGCTCGCCGTTGCGGTAGGCCTTGGTGAGCCCGCTGATCTCCAACGGCACCGCCTCGCCTGGGGGCGGGTCAGCGGTGAACGGGTCGCCGTCCGTCACGAGGGTGCCGGCGTGGTTGCCGTCCTTCTGGACGTCGGCGGCCTGGCCGTTGTCCGACACCAAGGTGCCGGCGTGGCTGTCGTCCATCTCGACGGAGATGGAGCGGCTGTCGTCCTGGACGGTGGCCTTTCGGGTGAAGGTGGTGCGGCGGCGTGATGGGGTGCGGCCGGTGGCCAGGATGAGGGCGGCCAGGGCGATGGCGGCGAGCGGCATCGCCCACACCCACCATGCCACCCCGGTCGTGGGTGCGGCGAGCGCGGCCACCGTCGGTACGGCGAGGGTGGGCGCGGCCAGGCCGATCCGGTAGGAGGCGGGTTCGCCGGGTGTCGCGTAGCCCATGTCGGTCGTGGTCACCGCCAGCCGCAGCCGGTGCCCGACCGCGAAGCGGAAGTCGACGGCGGGCAGCGTGACCGTGGTCTCCACGCTCTCGGCGCCGTCCGGAATCGTCACGCGCAGCGGCGAGACCAGCCCGGCGGGCAGGTTGGGCGGCTGGGCGTTGTCGGCCACGTCGTAGAGCTTGGCGAACAGCGTCACCTGCCCCTTGCCGTAGACCTTCAGCTTGACCGAGGGGCTGCCGGTGAGCTGGAGCGGCGCGGTGAGCGGCGCCGACTCGAAGGTGGCCACCTGGCCGGGCATGTCGAGCCCGACGCTGAGGTTGGTGGTGCCGCCGCCGCCGAGCAGGCCGCCGACGCCGGGCACCGTGGAGATGGAGGCGGGGGAGCCGCCGGGCGGGTTGGCGACGTTTTGCTCGGGGCCGGTGAGTGTGATCGCGGTGGTGGCGGTGCCGCCGAGGCCGGGATAGGAGGCGGATTCGGGGTGGAGCCTGATGCGCTGGCGGGTGCCCGGGTCGCGGCCGCCGTCACGGGTGACGGTGAACTTCTGCGGGACCGGTGAGCCGTCACCCTTGAGGTAGTGGCCGAACCAGCCGGCCGTCTGGTCGTAGAGCCAGTCGACCTCGCCGTTGCCGCCGTCGTGGCCGCCGTCGAACCAGGCCAGGCTCACCGGCGTGCCCGCGGCGGCGATCGCCTTGGCGTTGGCGTCGGCCTGGCCGAGCGGGAACAGCGAGTCGCGCTGCCCCTGGATGAGCAGCGTCGGCGCCTTGATGCGGCCGGCCACCGCGACCGGGCTGGACTTGCGCAGCAGCTCGATCGCCTCGGGCGTGGCCCGGCCGGTCTTGGCGACCTGCTGGTACATCTCGCAGACCGCGGGCAGGAACCGGCCGCACCTGGCCTGCTCGGCCGTCAGCGGCACGGTCTGCTGGGTGAGCGCGCCGAGCCCCTGAGCGGCGCCGCCGCCCTGGACCGGGGCGCCGCGGCCGAAGAAGTAGCCCGCCCACATGCGCTTGAACACGCCGTTGGCCGGGCCCTGGCCGCCGCCGTCGGGGAACAGCGCGTCGGCCAGGTCGGCCCAGGTGATCTGCGGCACGATCGCGTCCACGCGGGTGTCGTAGGCGGCCGTCATCAGCGTGATGGCCCCGCCGTAGGAGCCGCCCGCGATGCCCACGCGCGGGTCGCCGGCCGCGTCGAGCCGGACCTCGGGCCGCTTGGCCAGCCAGTCGATGAGCTGCTTGACGTCCTTGACCTCGTAGTCGGCGGAGTTGAGCGCGATCTCGCCGGTCGAGCGGCCGAAACCGCGCGCCGACCAGGTCAGCACCGCGTAGCCGTCCTGCGCCAGCCGCACCGCCTGCTGGCGCACGCTCTGCTTGCTGCCGCCGAACCCGTGCGCGAGCAGCACGGCAGGCGCCTTCCCGCCACCGGCGGGCGGGAAGAACGTCGCGTCGAGCTCGACCCGCTGGTCATCGGCCGGCCCGTCCACGACGGAGATGCGCTGGTCGAGACCCCGCGCTTCGGGCGCGGACGGCCACACCAGCCACGTCACCACCCCGGCGAGGGCGAGCACCGCGACCAGCGCGGCCACACGTTTCATGCTGGTGAGCCTACTTTCCGCACCTGAGAAACCCCTGAGACGTACGGGTCAGCCCAAGATCGCGTAAACGGTGGACGCCCGCGCGGCCGGCTCGGCGGCTCCGTCGGCCGTCAGTGTGACCTCCGAGAAGGCCAGCGTGCGGCCGAGCTTGGAGATGCGCACGTCGATGAGCAGATCCTGGCCCGTGACCGGCCGCTGGAACGTCGTCGATTGCTGCACCGTGGTCATCGGCACGAACCCGCCCCGCGCCGAGGAGATCGCGATGACCGTGGCGGTGTCGGCGGCGGCCATCATGGCCTGGCCGCATAGCCCGCCGCCCTCCCTGGCCAGCGCGTCGGACCAGGGCAGGCACACCACCGCGTGGCGCTCGCCCAGCTCCCGCACGCGCAGCCCGAGCTGCTGGATCCAGGGCGCGAAGTAGTCGCGCAGAATGGCCTCACCGTCTTCTGGAGTCACCGGCCCATCATGCACGCTGGGAACCATGAGCGAGGAGACGCGGCGAGAGCCTGTGGACAACTTTCCGCCACGGACACCGCCTGTGGAAAACCCGTCGCAGGCCGGCGAGCCGCTGCCGGTGGGTGATGTCTTCTTGCCGTCCACGTACGCGCAGGCCGTACCGTACGAGCTGTACGACCGGCTGCGACGGGAGGCCCCCGTCTGCCGGATTCCGGAACCGGCGGTGGGGCCCTGGCGCGAGGGGCCCGGCTACTGGGGCGTGTTCCGGCACGCCGACGTCAAGCACGTGCTGCGCGCGGCCGGCGACTTCTCCTCCCACCTGGGCGCCACGCAGATCCGCGACCCCGACACCCCCGCCGACCTGGCCTTCGTACAGGCGATGATGCTGAACACGGACCCGCCGGACCACTCCCGGCTGCGCAGGATCGTGGCGGCCGCGTTCACGCCGCGCGCCGTGCGGGCGCTGGAGCGGACGATCGCCGAGCGGGCCGCGTCGCTGTTCGCCGCGGGCACGTGCGACTTCGTGGAGGTCGCCGCCGAGCTGCCCGTCTGGACGCTCGCGCACGTCATGGGCGTGCCGGACGAGGACAGGCGGCTGCTGTACGACTGGGCGTCGCGGGTGATCGGCTACCAGGACGCCGACTACGCGGGCCTGTCCACGGCCGACGCCGCGTCGCTCAGCCCGATCGGCCGCCTCGCCACCGCCGTCAGGCCACGGCTCGAACCGGGCATGAACCCCCGCTCCAGGGCGGCTTTGGCGGACATGTTCGCGTACGCGCACGCCCTGGCGGAGACCACGCACGGCGAGTCGGTCATGTCGGCGATGATGGACGGCGGCCTGACCGAGGCGGAGTTCGAGAACATGTTCTTCCTGTTCGCCGTCGCCGGGAACGAGACGCTGCGCAACGGCATCCCCGGCGGCCTGCTCACCCTCCTCCAGCACCCCGCCGAGCTGACCCGCCTGCGCGCCGACCCGTCCCTGCTCGGTTCGGCGGTGGAGGAGATGCTGCGGTTCTGGCCGCCCGTCATGGACTTCCGCCGTACGGCCACCCGCGACCTCACGCTCGGCGGCCGGCTCGTCCGGGCGGGCGAGAAGGTGGTCGTTTACCACGCCTCCGCCAACCGCGACCCGTCCGTCTTCCCCGACCCCGACCGGTTCGACGTCGCCCGCACCCCGAACGACCACGTCAGCTTCGGCTTCGGCCCGCACTTCTGCCTGGGCGCCCACCTGGCGCGCGTCCAGTTCCGCGCGGTGTTCACCGAGCTGCTCTCCTGGGACGTCGAGCTCGCGGGCGCGCCCGTCCGGCTCACCTCCAACTTCCAGAACGGGCTCAAACACCTTCCCGTACGGCTGACCCGCCACCGGGGAAAATCGGTTGACTCCGGCCCCTAGGCTCGGCCGCATGGAGGAGATCGACTACCTGGCCGTCAACCGCGCCAACTGGGACGAACGCGTCCCCATCCACGTGGCCAGCGACTTCTACGACGTCGCCGCGTTCCGGGGAGGGGCCGGCACGATCAGGGAGTTCGAGCTGGCCGAGGTGGGCGACGTGACCGGCCGCGACCTCGTCCACCTGCAGTGCCACTTCGGCCTCGACACGCTGTCCTGGGCGCGGAGAGGGGCCCGGGTGACCGGGCTCGACTTCTCCGAGACCGCCGTGACCGAGGCCAGGGAGCTGGCCGAAGACGCGGGGATCGGGGCGCGGTTCGTCGTGGCCGACGTGTACCACGCGGCCGAGGCGCTGGGGGAGACCTACGACATCGTCTACACCGGCATCGGCGCCCTGGTCTGGCTGCCCGACCTCACCAGGTGGGCGCGCACGGTGGCGTCGCTGCTGCGGCCGGGCGGGTTCCTGTATCTGGCCGAGTTCCACCCCTTCGCCGACATCCTGGACGACGAGACCGGGACGACGGTGACTCACGACTACTTCCACCACGGCCCCCAGGTGTGGAAGTTCCCGCACACGTACACCGGCTCCGAGGTCCTGGAGAACGACACCTCGGTCCAGTTCCAGCACGGCATCGGCGAGGTGGTCAGCGCGGTGGCCGCGGCCGGGCTGCGGGTGGAGTTCCTGCGCGAGCACGACCACACGCTCTTCCGCCGCTTCGGCACGCTGCGGCCCGACGGCCCGCGGTATCGGCTGCCCGAGGGCAGTCCGGCGGTCCCGCTCATGTACTCACTGCGCGCCTCAGCGGGCAGCGGACCGTCTGTGACGGCCTGACCCGGAACCGCTCATACCAGGCAGATCACGAGGGACCTGGGCGCATTGTTCCCGAGGCAAGGCATCGTAAGATTTCCGCCGTGAAGGCTCCCGCAATCATCAAGACCGCCGCCGACTGGGCCTTGCCGTACTGGACCCGGGGGCAGGCGGGGCGCGAGACGCCGCCCGACCTGTTCAGGGTCCTCTACTACGGCTGGCTGGTGGCGCTCACGTTCAAGCTGCTCGGCTCGGCCTGGGACGTCTCGTGGCACTTCAAGTGGCTGCGCGACGACCTGGCTCCCCCTCACCTGCTCAACTCCGCCGGTACGGCCCTGGCCCTCGCGCTGACCGTGATCCACGGCTACACCGGCTACGGCGTGGACAAGGCGGCGCTGCGGCTGATCCAGTGGGGCACCGGCGTGTTCCTCGTCGCCGTGCCGCTCGACCTGATCAACCACCGGGTCAACGGCCTGGACATCACCTCGTGGAGCCCGTCCCACCTGATGCTCTACACGGGCACGTTCTTCATGATCGCGGGGGTGATCCGCGGCTGGTTCATGGGCGCCCCGCCCGGCAGGGAACGCACGGTCATGCTGGGCGCGTTCTTCGCGTTCTTCCTGGAGAACGTGCACTTCCCCGAACAGCACCAGGAATACGGCATCCTGTCGATCGGCGCCTGGGACAACGGCGCCCCCTACGCCGAAGACATCCTGCTGCGGTTCGCCGCCGACCAGATGGGCCGCCCGGTCGACCGGGTGATGATGACCGGCTTTTCCCTCCCGGTGCCGGGTTACCTGTATCCGGTGTACGCGGTGGTCGCCGGGGTGACCGTGCTGGTCGTGGCCCGGATGATGATCGGCAGGTTCGGCGCGGCGACGCTGGTGGCCGCCTCGTACGTGGGGTTCAGGACGGTGGTCTGGCCGATGCTGACGTTCACCGGCTTCCCGCCGTCCGCGGTGCCGTTCTTCCTGGTGATCGGCGGCCTCTGCGTGGACCTCGCGTTCGCCGTGCGGCTTCCCTCGCGTGGTCTGGCGCCGGTGCGCGCGGTGCTCGGGGCGGCCGCGGCGACGGCCGCCGTCTACGGTGCGCTGGTCGCGCAGAGCTCGATCATGGGTCAGGTGTACGGCACGCTGACGGGGCAGAAGGGCCTGCTCGGCGCGCCGCCCCTGGTCATGACGTCGGCCGTCTGGGCCGGGCTGGGACTGATGGCCGCCTGGCTGGCCTGCGAGTGGTTCGCGACGCGAAGTCAGCCGATGGAGGCCCGGGTGATCGCCACCGCCACGCCGTAGGCCAGCCCCATCAGGGCGACCTCGGCCGCCACCCAGCCGACCACGGCCGTGGGCTCGGCCCGGCGGATGAGCGGCATTAGCCGGAACCGGACGTGCGCGGCCAGCGGCACCACCAGCGCGGTGAGCATCAGCTTGACCACCACCAGCACCCCGTAGTGGCTGGTCACGATGGCGCCCGGCAGTTCCACGCCGGGCGTCAGCGCCATCGTGCCGAGCCCGGTGATCAGCCCTGACAGGCCGACCAGCAGCAGGCAGACGGTCGCCATCCGGGAGAAGCGCGGCAGCGCGACGGCCAGCAGCGACGGGCGCGGCGCGACGAACACCGCCGTCGCCACCAGCCCGCCCGCCCACGCCGCCGCGCCCATCACGTGCGTCTCCATCGCGATCATGATGGGGTCGTGCCAGACGGAGTTGACCGCGTGACCGGTCACCGGAATGGGCAACAGGCCGAACAACGCCACGATGATCCGCAGTTCGGCGGGCACCTTCTCGCCGAACCG
The DNA here is from genome assembly GCF_043197155.1 of Nonomuraea sp. NPDC049269. Lineage (NCBI taxonomy): Bacteria > Bacillati > Actinomycetota > Actinomycetes > Streptosporangiales > Streptosporangiaceae > Nonomuraea > Nonomuraea sp. NPDC049269. Next base: position 409,673 of record NZ_JBICSO010000004.1, on the reverse strand, counting down.
CACCGCCATCAGCCCGATGCCGGCCGCCATCAGCGCGCACGCGGCGCTGAACAGCAGCCCCTGGCCGGTGCCGACGCCGTCGACGTAGGCGGCGATCATGCCGACCGTGGGCAGGCCGCCCGGGTTCAGCTCGGCCGTCTGGAACACGATCGTCAGCAGCGCGCAGACCGCCCACGCCCACGCGGCGGTGACGGTGAGCGGCCGCGTCCTGCGCAGGACCGGCTCGGTCAGCTCAGGCGCGTCGAATCCGAGCAGCTTGGGCACCAGACTCAGCCCGACGACGGCCACGGCGGCCAGGTCGAGCAGCACCCGTACGACCGGCAGCCCGTACGCCACGATCGGCCCCGGCATCGGGATGCCCGGCACCGCCTCCTGCGCGGTGAACGTGCTGGCCGCCACGGCCGCGACGATCGCGCACACCGCGAACGCCCCGACCACCCAGCGCCCGCCGGCCCGCGGCCTCGGGGGAGCGGTGATCGTCACGCGTCCGTCCTCTCGCCGCCGCGCGTGTCACCGTCGCGGTCGCCGGTCGCCACACGGCCCGCGCCCCCGCCGACGCGTGTGTCGCCATCGCGCGTCTCGCTCTCGGGCGCCGGGGTGCGGGCGCGGCGCAGGGCCACGGCGGTGCCCGCGGCCAGCACCAGCAGCGCTCCCACGATCCAGACGACGGCCATCCCCGCCCCGCCGTTCGCCGCCGCTTCGGCGGCGTCGGCTCCGGACGCGTCGGCTTGGGCCGGGGCCTGCGTCACGGCCGTGGCGTCCGCAGCGAGGTTGAAGCTGATCTTGCCCGTGACCGGATGCCCGTCGGCCGACAGGATCCGGTAGCCCACCACATAGGCCCCGCCCGCCCGCAGCGGTTTGACCTTGACCGACACCTTCTCGGCGGCGACCTCGGCCGATCCGTCGGCCCACGCCGTCCCGTCGGCCCCGGTCACGCCCACCTGCGCGTATCCCTGGCGTACCGCCTGGTCGAAGACGAGCGTGATCCGCGCGGGCGCGGCGGTCAGCGTCGCCCCGTCCTTGGGGTCGCTGCCGACCAGCACGTTGTGCGCCTGCGCCGGGAGAGCGACGCCCACCCCGGCGACCGCGAGCAGCACGATCACGAAGAGCCGCCTCACGAACACCTCCAGTTTCGCCGCCGGGCGGGCCGGTGAACCGTGCCCCACAACATGACCCCCAACTCGTCGCCGTCGGAACGCCGCCGAATGCCTCGCCCTCAGACGAGGACGCGGGAGGACCCGGCGATCGTTTCCAGAACCCGCATATCGTCTCACCATGACGAACCTGTTCGGCGGCGCCGCCCCCTACTACGCCAAGTACCGGCCCGGACACGGAGAGGCCGCCATCGACTGCCTGGCGCGGGCGTTCGGCCCCAAGAGCCGGGTGCTCGACCTCGGCTGCGGCCCCGGTACGGTGGCGATCCCGCTGGCGCCCGCCGTGCGCGAGGTGATCGCCGTGGACCCGGACACCGACATGCTGGCCGAGGGCGAGCGCGTCGCCGCCGGTACGCCGGACATCCGCTGGCTGTCCGGCGACTCCACGACGCTGGCCGCGTTGCCGCCCTTCGACGACGTCGTCATGGGCAGGTCGTTCCACTGGATGGACCGCAGAGCCGTACTGGCCGAGCTGGACCGGCTGCTGCCGCCGGACGGCGCGGTGGCCCTCATCGGGCCGTCGCGCGACCCGGGCGAGCAGCCGTGGGAGCCGGTCGTCCGGCCGGTGCGCGCCGCGTTCGCGTCGGACGAGCCGCTGGCGGCCGGCTCCTTCCAGGCCACCGGGGAGCACCCCCACGACGTGCTCGTGGACTCGCCGTTCGACCGGCTGGAGTCGAGCCTGTTCGAACAGCGGCTGAGCTGGGACCTCGATGCCGTGCTCGGGTTGCAGCTGTCGTACTCCTACACCACTCCCACCAAGCTCGGCGACCGGATGACGGAGTTCACCGACGCGGTCAGACAGGTGCTCATCGCCGACAACCCGTCGGGCGTGTGGGAGGAGCGGGCGGTCACCGAGGTGCTGATCGCCCGCCGCTCCTGAGCCGCCCGCCGGGTCGCCAGGGGACGGTCACGCCCAGATGCCCATGACCTGCCAGATCCGCCTGGTAAGCGCGTTCACCAGGCCGATCTCGGAGCACAGCTCGCGGGTCCTGCCGACCGAGTCGCGGATCTCCCGCTTGGCCGCCGGGTCACGCAGGTACACCTCGACCACCACGTCACGCGGGATGGCGAACCGCCTGATCATCGGCCCGGGCGGCGCCAGCATGATCCTGGCCATGATCCCCAGGATGATCGGCGAGGCGACACCCAGCATGAGCCGCCGGTACCGCGGCATCCTCGGCACCCGGTCGCGCAGGTAGTGCCGGGCGAACGAGATGTGCCTGGCCTCCTCCGCGATGTGGATGCGCATGATCGTCTCTTCGAGCGGGTGGTGGACCTGGTCGTCCTTGAGCACCTTGCGCTGGACGTGGTCGATCGGGTCCTCGCCGCCGAGCACGAACACGAAGAACAACTCGGTCGAGATCAGCGGGATCCAGGGGGCCACCTGCGCGAGCAGGCTGAGCGGCCCCGGCATGCCGCGCACCGGGAGCTTCGTTCGGTTGACGAACTCCTGGAACATCATCCCGTGATGTCCCTCTTCGATGGTCTCGTGGTAGACGTAGCGGAATTCGGGGGACCCGTTCGGCAGCCGGTAGGCGTAGTTGAGCAGGCCCCGTTTGAGCAGGTTCTCGAACTGCAGCCCGATCTTCATCGCCGTGGCCACCCGCCACAGCCCGATCCTGGCCCGCGTCTCGGGGGAGCGGCCGCGGTACCACGGATGGCCACCGAGCTTGTCGACCTCGGGCAGCTCCCAGCGGGGATCGGTCTGGTCGACGAGGAACTCCGGATCGTCCCAGGGGATGTCCTTGTACGGCTCCCAGTGCTTGTCGACCGACGCCTTCGAGAGGCGGGCGATGACCGCCTCGTAGGTGCTCCGGTCGTCGTTCTCCCTGGCGGCGGTAGAGCTCGGTGCGCGTGTCATCGCCTGCTCCTCTCCTCGCCCGGTAATTGTACGAAGCATCTAATAAGAGAGGAAGAGTGAGGTGGATCACAGATCGTCCGGGCTTATGCCCACCTCGGCAGCGGCCGTCCTGCGGACGAGCTGGGTGGCCCAGCGGCGCGTCACGACCCTGGGATGGACGTGGATCTGGATGGCCAGCCCGTCGTGCAGCGCGAAGATCCGCCAGGTGGACTCCTCGGGATCGGGGCAGACGAAGTCGCCCGACGCCACGCCGGCCTCGATGATCCCGCGCAGCACCACCCTGCCCCGCGTGTCGAGCCGTCGCGAGGTCTGCTCCAGCTCCTTGTTCCGCATGGACTCCGCCCACGCGTCGATCCACAGCCGCCAGCCCTCCGCCGAGCCCGCGGGGGAGGAGCGCCGCAGCAGGAAACGCAGTTTTTCGCGCGGGGGGCTCGACGAGCGCTCGATTTCGTCCAGAAGATCGAGATGGATCCGAGCGGCGTAGGCGAACGCCTGCGCGAACAGCTGATCTTTGGTCTCGAAGTGGTAGAAGAGCAGTGCCTGGCTCACGCCGGCGGCCCTGGCGATGTCGACCGTCCTGGTATGCCCGAACCCCTGCTCGGCGATGACCTCGCAGGCCGTCTTCAGTAAATCCTCGCGCCGTAATCGGCTGAAACCCCGTGTCACAGCGGGCCACTTTAACTACTAGCCCGGGGGATTTGTAGGACAAACCGGGCACCGGTGCCGGAATCTTCGACCGTGAGAGTACCACCGTGCGCTTCGGCGATCTCGCGGGCGATGGACAGCCCGAGCCCTGTGCCCCCGTCTTCGCGGTTGCGTGAGGTGTCCAGCCGGGTGAACCGGCGGAACACGATCTCGCGCTGGTCCGGCGCGATCCCCGCGCCGTCGTCCTGGACCTCCAGTACGGCCCCGCCGGGCCGCTCGTCGACGGTCACGGTGATCGTGGACTCGGCGTGCCGCTCGGCGTTGTCGAGCAGGTTCGCGAGCAGCCGGCTCAGGCGCATCCGGTCTCCGGTCACCACCACCCCCGCACGCAGGCGCCGCACCACCCGCTTGCCGGGCGCCCTGCGTACCAGCTCCTCCTCGACCAGCTCCGCCAGGTCCACGTCGACGCCGACGCCGGGCGCGCCCGCGTCGAGCTTGGCCAGCGTCAGCAGGTCGGCGACGATGGCCTGCAGCCGGTCGAGGCTCGCCAGCAGGGCCACGGAGGTCCGCGGCCAGTCGGCCTCGTCCGGATGGAGCATGGCCTCCTCGATCTGGGTGCGCATGGCGGTGATCGGGCTGCGCAGGTCGTGCGAGGCGTCGGCGGCGAACCTGCGCTCCTGCTCGACCGCGTGCTCCAGCCGGTCCAGGGTCTGGTTCACGGTCCAGGCGAGGTCGTCGAGCTCGTCCCGGTGCGGCAAGGGCGGCACTCGGCGACCCAGGTCCGTGGCGGTGATCTCGGCCAGCTCGGTCTTGATGGCCGTGACGGACCGCAGCGCCCTGGTCACCGTCATCCAGGCCACGTAGGTCGCGATCGCGGAGAGCAGCAGCACGGAGAGCAGCACGCCCAGCATGTAGAGCGGGCTGATGTACCAGGGGACGACGGGGGTGTAGGCGTAGACCATCCAGCTCGTCGCGCCGACCGGCGTCCGGTACCCCACGGTGATCAGGCAGTCCCCGTCTGGTACCCGCGAGGTGCAGACGACGGCGTCCACCCGATTGTCGTCGCCCGTGGACGTGTCTGTGGTGAGCGGTGGCTGGCCCAGCAGCTTCGGACTGGCCTGCCGCACTATGCCCTGGTCGTCGACCACCTGGATGAGGTCGACATCCTCGGTGATCACTATCGGCCTGACCTGCTCCGGCGCGGTCCGCTGGATGGCGAGCGAGACCCGGTGCGCCGCCTTGGCCGCGTGCTCGGTCTCGTGCGCGGCGACCAGGGCGTGCGCGAGCGGTGTGACGAGCACCGCGATGAGGGAGTAGCCGGCCAGCGTGGACAGCAGCGCGGCCGCCGTCAGCCTGCGCCGCACCGACCATGTGACGAACACCCCTCAGCCCTCCGTGATCGGGAGCCGCATCACGAATCGGGCGCCGCGGTCGGAGTCCTCCAGGGTCAGGGTGCCCGCGTGGGCCAGCGCGATCTCGCGGGCGATGGCCAGTCCGAGCCCGGTACCGCCGGCGTCGCGGTCGCGCGCGGCGGCCAGCCGCGTGAAGCGCTGGAACACGACCTCCCGCTGGTCGGGCGCGATGCCCGCGCCGTCGTCGAGGACTTCGAGCACGGCCAGCCCGAGGTCGCGCCGTACGGACACCACGACCTGGGACTCGGCGTGGCGCTCGGCGTTGTCCAGCAGGTTGGTGAGCAGGCGGGCCAGCTGGAGCCGGTCGCCCATGACGGTCACGCCCGGTCGCAGCGTGGTGATCACCGGCTTCGACCGTCGCCTGGCCGTCTCGGCGCCGGCCAGCTCGGCCAGGTCCACGGGCTCGCGCTCGGCGGGGGCGCCCGCGTCGAGCCTGGCCAGCGTCAGCAGGTCGCCGACGATGGCCTCAAGGCGGTCCAGGCAGCCCAGCAGCGCCACCCCGGTCCGCCGCCAGTCGGCGTCGGCGGGGTACAGCATGGCCTCCTCGATCTGGACGCGCATGGCGGTGATCGGGCTGCGCAGGTCGTGCGAGGCGTCGGCGACGAACCTGCGCTGCCGCTCGACCGCCTGCTCCAGCCGGGCGATCGGCGTGAGGGTCCTGGCCACCGCCCGCGACACCCCGAACCAGGTCAGCGCCACCAGCGCGAGCGAGTCGCCGCCCAGGAACCCCAGCACGGCCGGGTGGACGTAGCGCGGCACCATGGCCCTGGCCGCGTAGACCAGCCAGTCGCCGTCCCGCTCGTAGACGCGCAGGACGACCAGGATCTCGCACCGGCCGGGGAAGTCGGGCAGGTCGCACACGACCTGGGTACGGCCGGCGTTGTCGCGGTCGGGCGTCAGCCGGCTCATGGGCGGACGGCCGGTCAGGTTCTCCGTCGTGGACACCACGCGCCCGGCCGGGTCGACGACCTGGATCCCGTCCACCTCGCTCCTGATCCGCGCGGGCAGCTCGTCCCGCTTGACCAGGTGCACGACGCGCAAGGCGGCGGTGAGCGCCTCGTTCGTGCGGTATTCGATCGCCGTGGTGCGCACCGCGTACAGCACGAACGCGCTCACCACGACGCACAGCAGCGCCATGGCGACGCTCGCGAACAGCGTCAGCCGCGCGCGCACGGACCGCCCGAACCGTGTGACCACACCTTTCCCCCCGGCGATCAGCCGATCACACTAAGTCACCCCCATCCTAATTAACGGAGATTCGGCGACAAATCAGCATAAAACGCCGCCCGAACGGCGCTCTATGCGTGCCGCATTCGGCTGGTTAGAGTAAGTGAGCACTGATGCCAGGGAGACGATGTGAACCTTGATGAGTATCGGCGTACCGCCAGGGCCTGGCTCCTCGACAACGCCCCGTCCGGGGAGCCCCCCGAGGGCGATCCGGTCGCCAGGGCCAAGGACTTCATGGCCAGGCTCTACGACGCCGGATACTCCGGCATCACCTGGCCGGCGCGCTGGGGCGGCCAGGGGCTGACGCAGGCGGAGGAGCGCGCGTTCGCCGCCGCGGCCCGCGACTTCACGTTGCCCACGTACGTCTTCTCGATCGGCCTCGGCATGACCGGCCCGACCCTGGTCGACCGGGGCACCGACGAGCAGCGCGAACGCTTCCTCCGGCCACTGCTGCGCGGCGAGGAGATCTGGTGCCAGCTCTTCTCGGAGCCGGGCGCGGGCAGCGACGTGGCCAGCCTGCAGACCAGGGCCGTACGCGACGGCGACGGCTGGATCGTCAACGGCCAGAAGGTCTGGACCTCGGTCGCCCACCACGCCGACTGGGGGCTGCTGCTGGCCCGCACCGACGTCGAGGTGCCCAAGCACAAGGGCCTGACCATGTTCGTGGTCGACATGCGCCATCCGGGCGTGACGGTCCGGCCGCTCAAGGACATGACCGGCCGGGCCAACTTCAACGAGGTCTTCTTCGACGACGTCCCCATCCCCGACGAGCACCGCGTCGGCGAGGTCAACGACGGCTGGAGCGTCGCGGTCACGACCCTCCTGCACGAGCGGCTGTCCATCTCGGCGGGCGTCGGCATGGGCTCGGGCAAGGACGACCCCACCTCACTGGCGGCGCTGCGCCAGGTGGTCGACACCGCCGACCCGCTGGTCAGGGACGAGCTCGTCGAGCTGCACATCCGCACGCGCGCGCTCGCGCTGTTCAACCAGCGCCTGTCCCAGGAGACCAAGGCGGGGATCTTCCCCGGCGCCCGCGGCAGCGCCGCCAAGCTGCTGCTGGCCGAGCTGTACCTGTTCCAGGCGGACCTCGCGACCCGGCTCGTCGGGCCCGAGTCGGTCGTCGGCGGCCACCCGCTGGCCCACGCGATCTCCCAGGCCCCGGGCATGTCGCTGGGCGGCGGCACCAACGAGATCATGCGCAACATCATCGGCGACCGGGTGCTGAACCTGCCGCCCGAGCCCCGGGTGGACAAGACCGTGCCGTTCAAGGACCTGAAGGTGGGGACGCAGGGGTGAAGCTCGTACTCAGCCAGGAGCAGCAGGAGCTGCGCGCCGCCGTCCGTTCGTTCCTCGCCGCGGCCTCGCCGCTGCCCAAGGTCCGCGACGGCTACGACCGGGAGGTGTACGCGCGGCTCAACGGCGAGCTCGGCCTGTCCGGGCTGATCGTCCCGGAGGAGTACGGCGGCGCGGGCGCGGGCTTCGCGGAGCTGGCCGTCGCGCTGGAGGAGACGGGCGCCGCGCTGCTGCCCGGGCCCTTCCTGGCCACGGTGTTCGCCACGATCGCGCTGACCCGGGTGCCGGACAAGGAGCTGCTGACCGGCATCGCCGAAGGCCGCGTCGTGGCCACCCTCGCCCAGCCGCCGGCTGACTCCGATGTAACCGTCTCGGGCGAGCCCGGCGGTGGGGTGACCGTGCGCGGCACGCTGGCCCAGGTGCTGGGCGGCATGGAGGCCGACGTCCTCGTCGTGCCCGCGCTGACCGGCGACGGCGTGGTCATGACGGCCGTCGACCTGACCGCGCCCGGCGTCACCAGGACCGCCCTGGAGACGCTCGACCTGACCCGCGGCCAGGCCCAGATGACCTTGGACGGCGCGCCGGGCCGGGTGATCGGCCCGGCGGCGCCGGGCGTCGGCGACCGGCTCGCCGTGGCGCTGGCGGCCGAGCAGCTCGGCGTGCTGCGCGCCGCGCTGGACGCCATCGTCGCCTACGCCAAGATCAGGGTCGCCTTCGGCCGGTACATCGGCTCCTACCAGGGGGTCAAGCACAAGCTCGCCGACATGCACTGCAAGCTGGAGCAGGCCGAGTCGATCGTCCGCTTCGCCGCCTGGGCCGCCGACGAGTCGCCGGACGAGCTGCCCGCCGCCGCGGCGCTGGCCCAGGCGTACGTGGGGCGGGCCTGCTTCGAGGTGGCCCGCGACCACCTGCTGCTGTACGGCGGCATCGGCTACACCTGGGAGCACGACGCGCACCTGTTCTACAAACGGGCCAAAGCCGACGAAGTGCTGCTCGGCCCGCCGCGAATACACCGGGCCCGCCTCGCCGACCTGCTGGAGCTGTGATGGACATCAACGGCCTGCCCGGCTTCTACGCGATCGCCTCCGCCGACCCCGACCGGCTCGCGGTCATCGACGTGGACGGCTCCCGGACCACGTACGGCGAGCTGCTCGCCCAGGTCAACCAGGTGTCACACGGCCTGCGCGCCCGCGGGCTCGTCGACGGCGACGTGGTGGCCGGCGTGCTGCCGAACGGCCTCGACGCGGTGATCATGATCATGGCGACGGGGCAGATCGGCCTCTACTACGTGCCGATCAACTGGCATCTCACCGAGGCTGAGGTGGCCTACATCCTGGACGACTGCGACGCCAAGATCGTGGTCACCGCGGACGGCCACGTACCCGGGAGCGAGATCGGCACGGCCGGGCTGGCCGAGGGGCAGCCCGCGGACGCGCCCGGCGGGCGGATGGCCGGGGCCGTCATGTGGTACACCTCCGGCACCACCGGCTTCCCCAAGGGCGTGCAGCGGCGGCTGTCCGGAGCCGAGCCCGAGGCGCTCGTCCCGCTCTACGTGTGGTTCCTCGGCGAGATCGTGGACCTGGTGCCCGGCGAGGCCGTGCACCTGGTCACCTCGCCGATGTACCACTCGGCGCCGTGCGCCCACACGCAGTTCGCGCTGCACCTCGGCCACACCGTGGTGATCACGCCGCGCTTCGAGCCGGAGAACATCCTGGAGTTGGTCGAGCGGCACCAGGTGACGAACGCGATGATGGTGCCGACCATGTTCCACCGGATGCTGCAGCTGCCCGCCGAGGTCAGGGCGCGCTACGACGTGTCGAGCCTGCGCCAGGTCGTCCACACCGCCGCCGCCTGCCCGGTGGCGGTCAAGCGGGGGATCATGGAGTGGTGGGGGCCGGTGCTCTACGAGTACTACGGCTCGACCGAGTCGACGATCGCCTTCTCGGTCAAGCCGCACGACTGGCTGGAGCGGCCCGGCACGGTGGGCCGGCCGGCGCCCACGTTCGAGGCCAAGATCCTCGACGAGGCCGGGAACGAGCTGCCGCCCGGTGAGCCGGGCATGATCTACGTCAAGTCCAGCCTGGGCACGTTCGAGTACCGCAAGGACCCGGCGAAGACGGCCGCCAGCATGCGCGGCGACTGGTACACCCCCGGCGACATCGGTTACCTGGACAAGGACGGCTTCCTGTTCCTGTGCGACCGGCGCACCGACCTGATCGTGTCCGGCGGGGTCAACATCTACCCGGCCGAGATCGAGGCCGCGCTGCTGGAGCACCCCTCCGTGGCGGACGTGGCCGTCATCGGGGTGCCCGACGAGGAGTGGGGGCACAGCGTGGTCGCCCTCGTCCAGCCCGTCGCGGGCGTCACGGGCGACGCCGAGCTCACCGCCGAGCTGCTGCGGCACTGCGAACCGCGGATCGCCCGGTTCAAGCACCCGAAGGTGATCGAGTACCGGGACGCGCTGCCCCGCACGCCGACGGGGAAGCTGTCCCGGTCCAAGGTCAGGCAGGAGTTCCTGGACGCGCGGTGAAGACCAGCTCGTCGGAGTAGCGCGCCCCGTCCGGCCCGTCGCCCAGATAGAAGCGGGTCGACAGCGTACGGTCGGCCGTGTCGAACACCGTGCTCCAGATCGTGCGGAACGGCATGTCCCTGTCCGGCCCCACCTCGGCCAGGCTCTTCCGCAGGTCGTCCGGCGACATGGTGGCGCCCTTGCTCCGCTCGTACAGCGAACGCAGCCGCCCGAACGTCTGGAGGCTGGCCTCGGTGTCCGGGGGCAGGTTCATCGGGTCGGGGTTGAGGTGCAGCAGGTGGTTGGTGACGCAGAGCGGCGCGTCGCCGAACTCGATGATGTGCTCCTTGCCGTCCGTGCCCCGCTCCCACACGAACGCCCCGCCGTGCGCGTCGGCGACGAGGTAGTGCAGCGGCGCGCCGTGGTCGTACTGCTTCGCGCCGAGCAGCGCCTGCTTGGCCTGCTCCACGTTCTCGCAGGTGTCGACGACGAACCTGGGCAGTTGCACGCTGTTCAGCCCGACCTGCGGCAGGGGGTTCTGCGGTGGCGCGGCGGTGACGATGTCGGCGATGAGCAGCATGACGACCAGGCCGGCCTCGTTGACGCCGTCCATGCAGCCGTCGAGCTCGTTCATCGTGATGACGGTCGAGGCCAGGCCGGTGTCGGGCACCGTGGTGATCACGTACGGCCTGGCCGCCATCGGCAGCTCGCCCGGCCGCGGCGCCTGGCCCATGATCTCGCTGATCGTCGCGGTGAAGAAGTCGTAGTTGCGGCCCACCCTGCCGTGGCCGTCGGTGCTCGCGGACGGCGGGCACCACAGCGCCGAGCAGCCCGAGCCCGCGGGCGCGTAGCTCAGCCCGTCGAGGGCCAGGTCGTCCTGGTCGGGGTCGAGGCCGAGCGCCGCGGCGGCGCCGTCCATGCGGGCGTGGTGCTGCGGCCAGTGCCGCTCGAACCAGGTCCGGCGGGCCCTGTTGACGGCGGGGTCGAGGGGCCTCGGCGCCCAGCCGAGCTGGCGGGCCTCTTCGGTGAGCGCCCGGCCGATCTCGGCCTGGCTGCCGTGGAGGGTCAGGTGCCGGACGAGCTGGAAGTCGTCCCGGCCGCCGGCGATCTGCGTCATGTTCTTCATGTTCGCCAGGCTGCCGCCGGCCGCTGACCGTTCTCCTACCGTCCGCTGACCATCCCCGGTCAGCGAGGGCCGCGTACGGCGCGGCGGTAGCGCTCCGACAGCCGCAGGACGTGCTCGGCCAGCTCAGGCGGGTCGAGCACCTCGAAGTCCACGCCGATGAACCCGATCCACACGGCCATCCCGTGCAGGTCGTCGCCGCCCAGCCTGGTCAGGCAGGTGGCCTCGTCGACCGGCTCGATCTCCAGCCCCAGCGGCAGCCGGCGCATCGCCTCAGCCGGACTGTGCAGCAGCACCGTCGCGTGGTAGCGCCACATCGCCGTGTTCACGCCCTTCTCCACGTACGCGGCCACGTCACCGTCGCCCGGCAGCTCGCGGGGCGTGAACCGCGGCCCGGTGGCCGGTACGCGCGGAACGACGCGGTCCACCCGGAACGTCCGCCAGTCCTGCCGCTCGATGTCGTAGCCGACCAGATACCAGCGGCCGCGCCGGTGCGCGAGCCGGTGCGGCTCGACCTCGCGCAGGGCCGAGGAGCCGTCGTGGCCGGTGTAGTCGAAGCGGAGCCGTTCGTGGTCGCGGGCCGCGTTGGCGATCGTGGTCAGCACCTCGGGCGGCACAGACGGGCCGCCGCCGGGGATCTGGACCGTGTAGGTGTTCAGGGCGTTGACCCGGCGGCGCAGCCGCGACGGCAGCACCTGCTCCAGCTTGGCCAGGGCGCGCACGGAGGTCTCCTCGATGCCCTGGACGCCGCCGCCCGCCGCCCGGCCGAGCCCGACGGCCACCGCCACGGCCTCCTCGTCGTCGAGCAGCAGCGGCGGCAGCGCGGCCCCCGCGCCGAGCCGGTAGCCGCCCGCGACGCCCGGTGTGGCGTGCACCGGGTAGCCGAGGCTGCGCAGCCGCTCGATGTCGTTGCGGATCGTCCTGGTCGAGACCCCGAGCCGGGCGGACAACTCGGGCCCCGACCACTCCTTGTGCGCCTGGAGCATGGAGAGCAGCTTGAGCAGGCGGGCCGAGGTGTCCAACATGCCTGCCAGTCTGCCCGCTATCGCGGAAAGTTTCGTTCCGCATTGAGGACGATCTCGCCGCGCGTCGGCGGTGCGCTCCAGCGGAACCTACTCGGCGGTGACCAGCAGCACCGCCTTGCCGACCAGTTCCCTGGACGCCAGCGCGGCGTGCGCCTCGGCCGCCCGCTCCAGCGGCACGGCCAGGCCGATCACCGTGGCGAGCCGGCCCGCCGCCGTCTCGGCCATCGCCCGCTCGGCCAGCCGCCTGAAGTGCTCGGGCGTGAACTGGACCTGCTCCATGCCGACCAGGCGGACGTCCCGCGCCTCGGCCTCGCCCGGATCCACCTGGGCGGTGGAGCCGCTCGGTACGCCGTACGCGAAGAACGTCCCGCCACGCACCACCAGGTGGAACGCCGCGCTCCCGACCTGGCCACCTACACCGTCGAACACGACGTCGAAGCCGCCTGTGAGCTCGTCATAACCGAGCGTCGTGGTCGCCCCGAAACGTACCGCCGCCTCGCGCTTGGCCGGGTCGTTGGCCGCGGCCGTGACCTCGGCGCCCGCCGCGGCGGCCAGGCGTACCAGAGGCAGGCCCAGCGCCCCGCCCGCGCCCGTGACCAGCACCCGGGCACCCGGCTTGAGCTCGGCGGCGTCGATCAGGCTGAGCGCCGCCGGACCCACCTGGATCAGCGCGCCCGCCGCGCGCCGGCCCACCCCGTCGGGCACCGCGACCAGCGTGTCCACCTCGGCCACCGCCCGCTCGGCGTACCCGCCGGAGGGGAGGAGCGCGGCCACCCGCTTCCCCGTCCACGCCGGATCGACTCCCTCGCCGACGGACAACACCCGCCCGGCCACCCCCGTGCCGGGCACGAACGGCGGCTGGAGCGGGAACCACTCCTTGCCCCATCCCGCCCGCAACTGCGCGTCGATGGACATCACATCCACGACCGAGACGCCGATCACCACCTGCCCCGGACCCGCCACCGGATCCGGGGCCTCCTTGACCGCCAGCACCTCGGGACCGCCGAAACCTGTCACCTCGACAACGTTCATGGCGCCGAGTCTGCTAGCTCAACCTCGGTTGAGGTCAACCGAACAGCTTCTGCGCCTGCTGGATCACCGTCAGCACGGTGAGCGTGCCGAAGAAGGCGATGGACCAGACGAGCGCGCCCAGCCGATACGACCTGACCTTGATGGCCGCCGGCAGCGACCCGCGGTTCAGCACGATCAGCAGGATCGAGTAGACGAACATCATCACCGCCGCGAAGCTGGCCGAGAACACCAGCAGGATCAGCGGCTGGTCGAACCCGAGCAGCAGGATCGTGATGCCGATCAGGACCATCGCCCACACCACGATGAAGTACACGCGGTTCACGGACACGGCCCTGTCCCGCAGGTAGACGGTCTTGATCGTGTCGGAGGCGAGCCGGGAGGTGTAGTCGACGATGCCCATGGCCGAGGCGAACAGCGACAGCGCCCCGATCACCCAGAACAGCACGCCGAACCACGGTCCGATCTCCGCGTTCAGCGCCTCCCCCTCGACCTTCAGGAACCCGATGCTGTTGGCCAGCCCCGGCTTACCGAACACCGTGGAGTAGGCGAGCATCGACATCAGCGCGATCGTCAGGAACGACACCAGCGCGAACGTCGACAACTGCTCGACGTTCGCGAAGCGCCACCACTGCCGCCACCGGGCCAGGTTCTCCTTGGTCGGCGCGAACTGGAAGCCGGTCGACGCGGCCGCCTCCTCGTGGCCGGTGACCGGGCTGACCAGACGCGGGACGTACAGGCCCATGCCGAAGCCCTTGTCGCGGATCCAGTTGCTCTGGCACAGGTTCTGGCCGCCACCCGCGCCCGCGTAGGCGATCGCGCCCATCAGCAGCGCGAACTCCAGCGGCGGCACCGGGAACCGCGCGTCGACGGTCAGGCCCTTGCCCAGCGCGACCCAGCTCTCGGCGTTGATGGCGAACAGGATCGCGACCACCGCGAGCGTCAGGACCAGGGCGATCTTCACGAAGATCACCCGTTCCAGCAGGACGTAGATGACGGGCGCCATCGTGAGCCCGATCGCGATCAGCAGCAGCATGCCGATCGCGATCCAGCGCACGCTGCCCTCGCCCGTGCCGGTCAGGTAGGTCATCATCGTGGCCGACGTGGTCACCCAGCCGGGCCACAGGTTCGAGCCGAGCGTCATCAGGACGAAGACGAGGCCCCAGTGCTTCCACATCCTGCTGAAACCGGTCAGGGCGGTCTCGCCGGTGGCCAGCGTGTAGCGCTCGATCTCCATGTTGAGGAACCACTGGGTGATGATGCCGATCGCGGCGCCCCAGACGAACACCAGGCCGACCTGGGAGGCGATGTACGGCCAGAGGATGAACTCGCCGGACGCCAGCCCGACCCCCGCGCCGACCAGGCCGGGGCCGATGATGCGCCAGGTTGATCGGGGAGGGTCCGGCAGATCGCGGACGGTGACGGACGGGAGGACTCGTGTGGGAACGGTCGGTGTGAACTCCGCCATGTCGATCTCCTTGCGTCGACGCGCGTAAGCATCACATTACATAGATCTGTAACGTTGGTGGAATAGTCGGTCAATCCTTCTCCAGCACGTATTCCCCGTCCTCGGTGAATCCCGTGACCCGCGCGCCCGACCCCATCAGCCCGCCGAGCACCTCCCGCACCGCCAGCCGCCACGCACGGGCCGCCCCCGGGTCCTCACGGCGCAGCGTCTCGATGTCGTACGGCGTCCCGACCAGCACCACCGGCCCGTCCGCAGAGCCGATCACCGGCCGCGGCCCGCTCACTTCCACCCCCCGCGTGTACGGCCCGGCGGACGGCTCCGGCGGCGGCTCCGTCAGCCGCCAGACCGCGAGCAGCCGGTCGGACGCGTCGCCCTCGTTGATCGCGTCGGCCATGACGCCGTAGAAGTCCTCCAGGTAGCGCTCCGGCCGGGCGCCCAGTTTGGTCAGGTTGAACCGGGCGTTCCTGCGTACGAGCGGGTCGAACGTCCAGGTGATCCTGGCCAGCCCGCGCTCCACGCACCAGGCCCGCTGGTGCAGCTTGAGCGCGTAGCCGATGCCGCGCCCGATCGCCGCCCCCGTCACGTGCGAGTGCAGCGTCCGGTCTGCCGCGAGGAAGCCCACCGAGGCCCCGACCAGCCTGTCGCCCTCGTACGCCCCGGCCACGTAACCGCCCGTGTGCGCGAAGCCGATCATCAGCTCCACCGGCACGGGCGCGTTGCGCGGGTCAGGGTGCCAGATGTCGTCGTACAGCCGGTAGACGTCCTGGAACTCGTGGATGTCACGCAGCTCACGGATCGTCACACCGGTCTTCTCGGCCGCCTCACGGGCGGCGGCCGCTTCCGCACTCGTCATTGCGTCTACCTACCCGCCACCTGTCGGACCAGCCGTTCCGTGAGGAACCGGTGCACGTTGCCGCCGATGATCTTCGTGACGTCCGCCTCCGGCAGGCCGCGCTTGAGCAGGCCCTCGGTGACCATGGGCAACCCCGCCGGACCCTCCAGACCGGGGATCGCGGACTTCGGGTCGAGGCCCTCGATGAGGTCGCTCTCGCAGCAGGGCGGCGTCAGCTCGTCCATGACCTCGCGGATGAAGTCGGGGCCGAGCCCGACGTGGTCGATCCCGGCTACGTCCGCCACGTGCTCGATGTGGTCGAGCAGCCGGTCGAGCGAGATGTCGGCCGCGCGGTCGGTGAGGAACGGCGCGAAGAAGTTCACGCACACCACGCCGCCGGTCGCCGCCACGCCGCGCAACTGGTCGTCGGTGAGGTTGCGGTGATGGTCGCGCAGCGCGCGGGCCGCGGAGTGGGTCGCCATGACCGGCTTCGCGGCCAGTTCCAGCACGTGCGCGACGCCCGGCGCGCCCAGGTGGGAGATGTCGAAGACGATGCCGAGCCGTTCCATCTCCCGCAGGGCCGCGACGCCGTGCGAGGTCAGGCCGCCGCCGGTGGCGTCCTCGCCGCTGCCGTCGGCCAGCGGCGTGCGCCCCCAGTGCGCGATCGAGGCCACCCGCACGCCCAGCCGGTGGACGGTCGAGATCAGCTCCACGCTCGCGTCGAGCCCCGGCATGCTCTCCAGCGCGATGAGCAGCGCGATCACGCCGTCGCCGAGAGCCCGGTCGATGTCGCCGCCGTCGAGGCAGATCCGCACCCGGTCCGCGTTGCCCTCCGCGAGCACGTGCGCGCACTCGATCATGCGCAGGGTCTGCCGCAGGGCGCCCTCGGGGCGGTACTGGTCGTCGATGAAGACCGGCAGCACCTGGAGGTTCACGCCGCCCGCGGTGAGCTGGGGCAGCCACCGCTCACGGAAGAACGAGGCCCACAGCGCGGGCGGCCGGGCGGAGACCGCCATCAGCAAGTCGTTGTGGGTGTCGGCCACGACAGCACGCTCATGCAGGGGGAACGTCATGCTTGGGACCGTATCGCGGCTCTACGAGGAGCCGGCCGGACGGTAGGCGGTGCGCGGTGGCCGGGCCGTCAACCGGCGGTAGAGCGTCGTGGGGCCGGGCCAGTTGTTCGTGACGCGGCCGTCCGCCGTCTTGTACCAGCTCCGGCAGCCGTTGCCCCACACCATTCGCGCCATCGCCGCGTCGAGCTGCCTGCTCCACGCCGCCATCGCCGCGGGCCGCACTTCGATCGGCCCCTGCTCCGACAGGTACGGCAGGCAGGACATGATGTGGTTCACCTGGCATTCGATCATGAAGATGATCGAGTTGTGGCCCAGGTTGGTGTTCGGCCCGTACAGCAGGAACAGGTTCGGGAAGTCCGGCACCGAGATGCCCAGGTAGGCCTCCGCCCCGCCCTTCCACCGCTCCCGCAGCGACTGGCCGCTCCGCCCCGTGACCTCCATCGGCGCGAGGAACTCGGTGCTCCTGAACCCGGTGGCGTAGACGATCGTGTCGACCTCGTACGGTCCCTCGGTGGTCTCGATGCCCTTCGGCGTGATCCGGACGATCGGGTCCGTCACCACGTCCACGTTCGGCCTGGTCAGGGCGGGATAGAAGGCGCTGTCGATGACGACCCGCTTGCAGCCCGGCGGGTAGCCGGGGGTGAGCTTGGCGCGCAACGCCGGGTCGGGGACCTGGTTCCGCAGGTGGTCGAGAGCGCGCTTCTTGAGCAGGCCGACGCTCCAGCCCTGTGCCAGGGCGGGGTAGAGGGTGCCTTCGGCGTACCGGTAGATCCACTCGCGGTAGGCGCGCTGGAGGCCGGGGACGAAGTGGAAGGCGAGCCTGGTCAGGGGGCCGAAGGTGGCGTCGGGCTTGGGGATCACCCAGTTGGGGGTGCGCTGGAACACCGTCAGGTGCTCGGCCTCGGCGGCGACGCGCGGGATGAGCTGGGCGGCCGACGAGCCGTTGCCGATCACCGCGACCCGCCTGCCGGTGAGATCGTGGTCGTGGTTCCAGCGGGCGGAGTGGAAGGACGTGCCCGCGAAATCCTCCATTCCCGAAATGTCGGGTAGGCGGGGGCGGTTGAGCTGGCCGACGCTCATGACGACGAGGTCGAAGGTCTCGGTGGCGCCGGCCGTGCTGACCTGCCAGTGGGAGCCGTCGAAGACGGCCCGCTCGACCTCGCTGCTGAAGCGGATTTTTCTCCTGACACCGTATTTATCAGCGCAATGCGTTAAATAGGCGAGAATTTCGGGTTGTTCCGGGTAGCGGCGGGTCCAGCTCGCGTACTTCTCGAATGAGTAGGAGTAGAGGTGCGACGGGATGTCGCAGCCCGCGCCCGGGTAGCTGTTGTCGCGCCAGGTGCCGCCCAGGTCGGCCGCCTTCTCGAAGACGGTGTAGGAGCGGATCCCGGCCCGTTCGAGCTGGATCGCCATGCACAAGCCGCCGAAACCCGCTCCGATGATCGCGACCCTGGGTGCCATGGCGTCCTCCGCGTGTCAGGATCCACTTACGGTACGCCGAACCTCGTTCGGACAACACCCTTCGCCGCTCACGTACCCGGGCCGCGCGGCCGGTAGTCTGCGCAGGTGGCTGGAGCAATGCTGGCGGATGTGATCGTGGAGCTCGAGGCGGCCTACCCGCCCGCCCGGGCCGAATCCTGGGACGCGGTGGGCCTGGTCTGCGGAGACCCGGAGCAGGAGGTGCGGCGGGTACTGTTCGCGGTCGACCCGGTGGCGGCCGTCGCCGAGGAGGCCGTCGAGTGGGGCGCCGACCTGATCGTCACCCACCATCCCCTTTACCTGCGCGGCACCACCACCGTCGCCGCGACCACACCCAAGGGCCGCCTCCTTCATAAGCTGATAAAGAACGACATCGCCCTCTATACGGCCCACACCAATGCCGACGTGGCGAACCCCGGCGTCTCCGACGCCCTGGCCCGCGCCGTCGGCCTGACCGGCGAGCTGGTGCCGCTGCGCCCGTTCCCCGACGACCCGGGGCGCGGGCTCGGCCGCATCGGCGACCTGCCGTCGGAGATGACGCTGGGGGAGTTCGCCGAGCGGGCCGTCGCCGGACTGCCGGAGACCGCGCACGGCATCCGCGTGGCGGGCGCGCTGTCCCGCCGCGTCGCGCGCGTGGCCGTCAGCGGGGGAGCGGGCGACTCCCTCCTCGGTACGGCGCGCGCCGCGGGGGTGGACGTGTTCCTCACCGCGGACCTGAGACACCATCCGGCCAGCGAGTTCGTCGAGCAGGGCGGGCCGGCGCTGATCGACGCCGCGCATTGGGCCACCGAGTGGCCATGGCTCGACAGCGCCGCGTCCATCCTGGGTTCGAGTGGCGTTACCGTTGAGACGCGCGTCTCCGCCACGGTCACCGATGCTTGGACAAGAGGATATTGATCATGAAAGCAGCCCCTGAGGCCCAGAAGCGACTGCTCGACCTGGCTGACCTGGACTCCGTGGTCGACCGGCTGGCGCACCGTCGCCGTACCCTGCCTGAGCTGGTGGAGATCGACGAACAGTCGAAGCGATACGCCAAGCTCGTCACCGACGTGATCGAGGCCGAGACCCAGGCCGGCGACCTGGCCCGCGACCAGGCCAAGGCCGAGAACGACGTCGAAGCCGTCCGCAGCCGCGCCGACCGCGACCAGAAGCGGCTGGATTCCGGCGCGGTCAGCTCGCCGAGGGACCTGGCGAGCCTCCAGTCCGAGATCGCCTCTCTGCAGAAGCGCCAGGGCGACCTCGAAGAGGTCGTTCTGGAGATCATGGAACGCCGCGAGGCGGCCGACACCAAGGTCGTCGACCTGGTCGCGCAGCGCGACGAGATCGCCGCCACCCGCGCCGCCGCCGAGGACCGCCGCGACGCCCTGCTCGCCGAGATCGACAAGGAGGCGGGCGAGGTCCAGGCCCAACGCGCCGCCGTCGTCGGCGACATCCCGGCCGACCTGCTCACGCTCTACACCAAGCTCAAGGATCAGTACTCCGTCGGCGCCGCCATGCTCAGGGGCGGCCGGTGCCAGGGCTGCAAGGTGGCCCTGTCGATCGCCGAGATGAACCGCATCAAGGCCGCGCCGCACGACGAGGTGCTGCGTTGCGAGGAATGCCGCCGCATTCTCGTACGTACTCCCGAGTCGGGCCTGTGACCTCCTACATCGTCGAAGCGGACGGCGGCTCGCGCGGCAACCCCGGGCCCGCCGGCTACGGCGCCGTGGTCATGGACGCCGCCGACCGCCAGGTGCTGGCGGAGGCGGCGGAGGCGATCGGCGTCACGACCAACAACGTCGCCGAGTACCGCGGGTTGATCGCCGGGCTGACGGCGGTGCTCGACCTGGGGGGCGAGGGGGCCCCGGTGGCGGTACGCATGGACTCCAAACTGGTCATCGAGCAGATGGCCGGCCGCTGGAAGATCAAGAACGAGGGCCTGCGCCCGCTCGCCCTGGAGGCCGGCAAACTGGCCAGGCGGCTGCGGGTGACGGAGTGGACCTGGATCCCGCGCGAACAGAACCGGCACGCGGACCGGCTGGCCAACGAGGCGATGGACGCCGCCGCCAAGGGGCTGGCGTGGCGGGCGGGCGGCACGGCCGTACAGGCTGAGCCCCGCACCTCCCCGCGATCCACCTCGAACGGCTCGGCAACCGCGACCGGCTCGGGAACCGCTCCCGGGTCGGGGACCGCTACCGGCTCGGGAACCGCGACCGATCTGTCGGCCCCGTCCGCTTCGCTGGCCACCGCCCAGCAGCGGAGCCAGCCGAGCAGCGGGACCGGGTGGAGCCCGCCGGCCCGAGTCGCGACGTCCCTGCTCCTGCTGCGCCACGGCGAGACCCCGCTGTCCGTCGAACGCCGCTTCTCCGGCCTCGGCGACGCCGAACTCACCGCCAACGGCCTGGCGCAGGCGGCCGCGGCCGCCGAGCGCCTGTCCCGCGACCCGTACCGCCTGGATGTGATCGTCAGCTCCCCCCTCAAGCGCGCCAGGCAGACCGCGGAGGCGGTCGCCCAGCGCACGGGGCTCGGCGTGGAAGTGGACGACGACCTCAGAGAGGCCGATTTCGGCGCCTGGGAAGGCCACACGTTCACGGAGGTCCAGCGCGGCTGGCCCGCCGAACTGGCCGCCTGGCTCGCCGACCCCAACACCGCACCGCCCGGCGGCGAGAGCTTCGAGGCCGTGGCCCAGCGCATCCAGCGAGCGCAGGAGCGCCTGGTCGAGCGGTATGAAGGCCGGACGGTGCTCATCGTGTCGCACGTGACGCCCATCAAGACGCTGCTGCGGTTCGCGCTGATGGCGCCTCCGGTGACGTTGTACCGCATGCACCTGGATCTGGCGTGCCTGTCGCTGGTCGAGCACTACGCCGACGGCCAGGCCGTGGTGAAGTCCTTCAACGACACCTCCCACCTACGCTGACCTCCTGCACCTGTCGACCGGCTGATGATCTCCGCAGGTTTGATAACCTTCACATCAGACGAGCCGGCCGGGCGGCCGCGTCGGGCCTTCGCGGGCCCGCCGAGGAAGGTCCGGGCTCCACAGGGCAGGGTGGTCGGTAACGCCGACCCGGGGCGACCCGCGGGACAGTGCCACAGAAAGCAAACCGCCTCCCGACCTTTCGGGGGGTAAGGGTGAAACGGTGGTGTAAGAGACCACCAGCGCCCACGGCGACGTGGGCGGCTAGGTAAACCCCACCCGGAGCAAGGTCAAGAAGGGACGCTCTCCGGAGCGTCCCGCGCGCGACGTTCGAGGGCTGCCCGCCCGAGCCGCGCGGGTAGACCGCTTGAGGCCGCCGGCAACGACGGCCCTAGATGGATGGTCGCCCCTTCGTGCGAACGAAGGACAGAACCCGGCCTACAGGCCGGCTCGTCTTACACAGCCCTCTGACCAGGGGCTTGGGTTCTTTTCTCGTTGTGAGATGCGGCGGAGGCGTCCCACCTCACCCCGAGCGAGACGAAGCGGGCCAGCTACCGGCCGCCGTGTGACCCTCTCTTCCGACCCGCGCCCCGAACGGACTGGTGCTCTGTCGAAGACAGGCGGTCATCCGGGTCGTCCCGGAGGCCCCACCGGGTGCGGCCGTGTCGTCGTGTGGCGCGCGTTCCATCTTCCGTACGTCGGGGACGGTGAGGACCAGGGCGGTCGCGGCCACGATGGCGCCGGTCGCGAACCACAGCGTTCGATCGAGGCCGAACCGGTCCGCGTCGCGACGCCTATGCCCGGGGATCCGAAGACTCTCGGCTGTACCTCTATCCAGAGCTTGATCTAGGGGGGCGGGTCTCCTGCCTTCTCTCCCTTGCAGAGGATTCCCTCTTGCTTCGGAGCTTCGGGCGCCTTTCCTGGGGCGCTCTTCTGCTCGCAGTAACTACGCGTGTATCCGCTCTGCTTCGACTTGCACCACAAGCACTTCTTGTTCCTTCCTTCCAGCCACTTGCATGGCTTGGTCTTTGCGGAAGCGCAGCTGGTGAGGGCGCGTTTGAGGGCCTTGACTCTCGTCACCTCGCCCGCGGACCCCGGCTGGGTGAACCGCAGCATATTGCCGGAGGGATCGAGGAAGGCACAGTCGCGGACGCCGTTGGGCTGGTCGATCGGCTCTTGCATCACTTCGGCGCCCGCTGCCTCGATGTGCTCGAAGGTGGCGTCGCAGTTGTCGGTCACGAAGACAAGACGGCCCAGCAGGCCCTCGATCGCCTGCTGGTCAGCCGGCGGGACACCCAGGTCCGCGCCGGGCGATTCGAGGAAGATCTGTACGTCCGGCTGCGACGGTGGGCCGACGCGCACCCACCGCGTCCTCTCGAATTCGCCGTCATCGCGTACCTCGAAGCCGAGCACGTCACGGTAGAAGCCGAGCGCCTCGTCCACGTCGTGGACGGCGAGAGCGCAAGACGAGAGATTGAGGTTCATGCCGCTCACGCTGCGGATCGGTCGGGGAGGTCGGCTCATCCCCGCTCCTTGTCGTCGGCGCGAAGAAAGACGATGTCGAGGTCGCGGAGCCGATCCGGGTCGGTGTCGATGGCGATGCAGGTGATCTTCCCGTCGCTGATGGTGAACGTGAAGACGGCCTTCGGCCGGCCGCGGTGCGACCAGACGGCCGCCGGAACGCCATCGACCAGAGCGAGCCGGGCGGCCTGAGCCCGTCCGGTGAAGAAGGCCGCCACGGCGTGGCCACCGCGGATCTCGACGGCCACGGCGTCCGGATCGAGCAGTTCGAGCAGGGCGGCGAAATCTCCCTTTCGGGAGGCGGCAAGGAAGGCGGCGACGATCTCCCGCTTCGGGGAACGCGCGGCGTCGGATGCCCCCGCCGCTCCCTGCACCCGCCGCCGGGCCCGGCTGGCGAGTTGCCGAGCGGCCGTGGGGGAGCGGTCGATGATGGTGCCGATCTCGCCGAACGACACAGCGAAGACGTCGTGCAGGACGAACGCGAGCCGTTCGGCGGGAGTCAGCGTGTCCAGCACCACCATCAGCGCGACACCGACCGAATCGGCCAGCAGCGCCTCGTTCTCGGGGTCGGTCTGGCCGCCTGGGCGGGTGCTCGCGTGCGGCGTGGCCGGCTCGGGCGGCAGCGCCCCGGCCGGGTCCTCCCGCCGGCTACGGCGTGCCTCGAGCATGTTCAGGCAGACCCGGGCGACGACCGTGGTCAGCCACCCGGCCGGATTCTCCACCTGGCCGGTGTCGGCGCGGCTGACCCGCAGCCAGGCCTCCTGCACCGCATCCTCGGCCTCGCTGGGTGAGCCGAGCATCCGGTACGCCACCCCTTGTAAGCGGTCCTGGTGCTCGGTGAACCGCTCGTTCAGCCAGTCCTGCTCGATCATCGGTCACGTTCCTTCGTCTCGGCCTGTCATATCCATTGACCGGCGAACCCACGCCAATGTGACACGGAGGAGATAAGGCATGAAAGCGCACGTGAGCTCGATCCTGCTCGGCGTCCGGGACCTGGAGCAGTCCAAGCGGTTCTACACGGAGGGCCTCGGCTGGAAGGTCCAGCAGGACTACGGCATCTCGGTGTTCTTCGAAGCGGACGGTGGCTCGCCCGTCGGCTTCTACGGCCGTGATGGCCTGGCCGATCAGGTGGGCACGAGCCCGGCAGGCAGCGGCTTCAGCGGACTGGTCCTCACCTATGTCGTCCGCAGCGAGGCACGGGTCGACGAGATCATCGCGGAGGCCGAGAAGGCCGGCGCCACGATCCTCAAGCCCGCCGGCGCCCTGCCGTGGGGCGGGTACGGCGGCTCCTTCGCGGACCTGGACGGCTACATCTGGAGTCTCGCCTACAGCGCCCAGGGAAAGAACCAGCCCTACGCGGAGTGACAGCGTCTTGAATTCTCTGTGGTTCCCTGAAGGACTCAGGTAACTCGGACAGGCGTGGCCTGGGCCGCTCCCGTGCTCGATGAGCATGAGTACGGGAGCGGCTTTGGCGTGGTGGAAGCCTGTGCGATGGTGGGAATACCTGTCACGGCATCTCACCGGCCCGACGTGACAGGTATTAGCGCCCGGCCACCGGCATCGAAGTAAGGTTCGAAACTAGGATGCGGGCATGACCCCGTCGTCGTTGGGCGGCGGCGTCGAATCACAAGGCGCCCACCACTGCTCGCCGTTGAATTCCGGTAGGCGGCGAACCGAAGAGGGAGACCGCTTCGATCGAGCAGGGTATGTGGTCCCTTTTGTGTCTTTGCGGCCGATTAGCGTGGATATGGCGGTCACATCCGCGGACGTGTACGCGGTGCGGGCACCAGAAATAGACATATCGGCGGCCTCGGCTAATGCCCTCAACCTGTAGGGCTCTGGCCGAACGAACTCCCTGGCGTATGCGATTATCAGCCGCATCTGTTGCTGTATATCCCTTTTTTGCGCGGCGAGCTCGTTGAGCTTCGCCAGGACAGGATCTTCTGAGGTGGAGGCGCGTGCCGCCATCATCAGGTCCGCTGTGATCGTGCGTCGCTGCTCTCGTAACGCCTTCAGGCGCGCCTCGTACTCCTTTGAGTCTTCGCCTGCGTCGATGGCGATGTTCGGGATGAGGATCTTGGCGAGTTCGTGTGCGATTTCTTCCACGCGGTGCAGCATCCATCAGAGAGTGCGGAGATCGCAAGAACTTCTTCAATATGCACGCGGGGTGCGGGCCTCCGGGGAGAAATATTCCCCACCCGGAGATGTGCTCTCTCCCTCTCCGGTGGACAGAAGCGCGCTTACGGTAGTAATCGCATTTCGGCGCTGAATGATCTTGTGTAATTCTCGGGGTGCTCGCAAGGCGAGCGGCCCTTCTGTCTGTAGCAGAAAGGCCGCTCTCGCGGGTCCTCGATACATTCGTGCGAAGGGAATCCGCTGTGAAGAGACTACTCGGAAGGCGTCACGAGCCGGAAGCGATGGAGCATGAGAAGGGCAAGCAGCCGCTCCCTCAGAGATGGGTGGTCATTTTATTCGCTTCTCTGGTCGGGGGGACGATGACCGGCTCATCTGCCGACTCGTCTGCGGTTGGTGTCGCCACAGCTCTCACGATCGCTGGCCTCTTACACTCCGTAATGGGATAGCGCCCGTGCTCCCTGCCCTTGTAGCCATATGGCCTTACAAGGGCAGGGGGATCGTCGTCAGGCGTGCCCTGGGTCGGCCGAGTTCTTCGATGGCGCTGTCGGGGGCTGGTCCGCCAGGGCGGCCGCGAAACGGGCCGCGAGCGTCGCGACCGCGGCACGGAGTTCCGGGCCGCCGACGACGCGGAAGGCGAACGGCACGGTCGCCAACCACTCCTGTGCGTACATTGCCGGATTGTTCGTGCTGCCGACGAGGACGCACCCTTCTCCTGATGATTCGAGCCGTCCCATGGGAGGCCGGATCCACGGGGCCACCTCAGCCGGCGGGGCGTCGAATACGACGTGAGTGGGGAACTCCCACCCCGTGCCCAGGTTCTCCTCCAGCGCTGCCACCGGGTCGAGGCCGTCGGGCGGCTCGAACTTGTGCGCGGTCTGCTGGACCGCGCGGACCCGGTCGACCCGGTAGGTGCGGATCGCGTCCGCGCGATGGGAGTGACACAGGAGGTACCAGCGTCCGTGGCGGGCGACCACCGCCCAAGGATCCACCTCGGCCGCCCATTCATTGCCGGGCTGGCTTCGATACGTGATCAGCACGCGGCGTCGGCTCGCGATGGCGGAGACGAGTGCGCTGGTGGTGGCGGGATCTGGGCGGGCCGAGTGCCGATCGGGCGCAGCCGACGCATGCTCTCGCAGCGCGGCCGCCTGCCGGCCGACGCTCTCGGGCAGTGCCCGGATGACCTTGCCCAGGGCCGAACCGACGAGGTCCTCGACGTCGGTGGCAGCCGGCTGGCCGTCGAGCACCGCCATGACCAGATGAAGCGCCTCGGCCTCCGTGAAGACGACCGGAGGCAACCTCGTCCCGCGCCCGAGCCGGTACCCGCCGTAGGGCCCGCGGGTTGACTCGACGGGGATGCCCGCCTCTCGGAGGATGCCGACGTACCGGCGCGCGGCCCGCTCCGTGACTCCCAAGCTCGCGGCGAGTTCGTCGGCCGTCACGCCGGGGCGGGTCTGGAGGATCTCGATGGTACGCAGAGCTCGTGCGGTGGGGCTGAGATCGGTCGGCACACGAGCAGGTTAGGCGGTCACGTGATGAACCGGAAGTAGAACGTCCGGAATGGGTCCTAGCCTGAGCTCCATGACCGAGTTCCGCGAGCAGGACCTCGCAGGAGCACGCTTCGAACGCGTGAGCCTCCGGGGCGCCGCCTTCAGCCGGGTGTACCTCAACGATGTCCGCATGCAAGCAGTCGACCTCACCGGCGCGCGGATACGCGGCGCTCTGTTCAACGCGAGCCGCCTGCGCGGCGTCGAGCTGGTCGACGTCGAGATCAGCGGCGAGCTGAAGAACGTCGTCGTGAACGGGGTCGACATCGCACCGCTCGTCGAGGCCGAGCTGAATCGCCGCATGCCCGAACGGGGGAAAATGCGCCCCGACGACACCGATGGGTTCCGTGAGGCGTGGGCGATCCTGGAGCGGCTGTGGGAGGACACCGTCGCGCGGGCGAGTACGTTCCCCGAAGCGACGCTCCACCGCAGCGTGGATGACGAGTGGTCCTTCAT
This sequence comes from Nonomuraea sp. NPDC049269, assembly GCF_043197155.1. Lineage (NCBI taxonomy): Bacteria > Bacillati > Actinomycetota > Actinomycetes > Streptosporangiales > Streptosporangiaceae > Nonomuraea > Nonomuraea sp. NPDC049269. The sequence continues at coordinate 382,993 of NZ_JBICSO010000004.1, read as the reverse complement.
CCAGACCCTGCGGCACCTCAACTTCGCCGGCGCCGCCTGGGTGGGCCGGATGATCCTCGGCAACGTCGCGCCGTGGCACCCGTTGGACCTGCCGTGGGACGAGGCGCCCGGGTGGGACGGCATCCCGTGGGATCGCGAGGCACGACCCTCGCTCGATGAGGTGCTCACGATTCGGCGCGAACGCCAGGCGATGGTCCGCCACGTCATGACGTCACTCACGGACGAGCAACTCGCCTCTGAGGTCACTCGCACCGAGCCCGGCTGGCCCCGGATGGAGAGCTTCCCCGTCAAGGAATGTCTCCGCATCGTCCTCAACGAGGAATGGGAACACCGGCTCTACGCCGAACGTGACCTGACCTCCCTGGAGAAAGGAAATTAATCATGGACATCCTGCTCATTGGCGGCTTGTGGCTCGACGGATCCGCATGGGACGACGTCGTGTCCGCGCTTGAGCCGCTCGGCCACCGTCCCGTGCCGATCACCCTCCCGGGTCAGGGTGACGGATCCGCGTCCGCCACGCTCGACGACCAGGTGGCAGCGGTGCTGGCCGCCGTGGACTCGGCGGCCGAAAAGCCCATGGTGGTGGGGCATTCCGCCGCCTGCACCCTGGCTTGGCTGGCCGCTGACGCGCGACCGGAGCAGGTCGCGAAAATCGTCCTCATCGGCGGCTTCCCGGCCGCCGACGGCGCGCCTTACGCCGACTTCTTCGAAGTGAAGGATGGCGTCATGCCCTTCCCCGGCTGGGGTCCGTTCGAGGGGCCGGACTCCGCTGACCTTGATGAGGAGGCCAAGCGAATCATCGCGTCCGCTGCGATCCCGGTCCCCGAGGGAGTGACCAAGGGCGTGGTGCGGTTGACGGACGAACGACGGTTCGACGTCCCGGTCGTACTTGTGTGCCCCGAATTCACCCCTGCCCAGGCTCAGGCGTGGATCGACGCCGGCGACGTGCCCGAGCTCGCCAAGGCCAAGCACCTTGAGCTCGTCGACATCGACTCGGGCCACTGGCCGATGGCCAGCAAGCCGATCGAACTCGCCCGGCTCCTGGCCGCGGCGGCTGCCGAGGTCTGAGGGGCGGACCTGTCGATTACCACCCAGAGCGCGATGGCGGGGCTGGTCAGGCGGCGCTTTGTGCTCGTGCCGCTTTTACGAAGTCGGCTGCGCGGGCCGGGTCTACGGCGTTCCAGGTGTGGCCGTCGATCTTGAGGTCGCTGCCGACGATGCAGCCGTCCGCTATGGACAGGAACTGGCTGATCGTGTCCCGCCGGGCACCGGTGTTGAGGAGGACGGGCACGTCGGCCGGTGTGGCGTCCCGCACGGCCCGTACGGTGGAGAGGTCTGGGCCTGCGCCGGCCATGGGACCGGACACGAGGATCGTGTCGGCGAGGCTGGATACGACGGCGGAGCGGGCGGTTGCCGGTGCCTGGCGGGTGCCGATCGGGGAGGCGAACTCGGGTGTGATGTTCATGAAGATCGCGAGGTTGTCGGCGTGGAGCCGGCGGCGTTCGCGAAGGGTGTGGGCGCAGTTGGTGGTCCACAGTCCCATGTCGGACTCCCACACGCCGGTGGTCACCTCGCGGATGAAGTCTGCCTCGCATGCGACGGCGGCCGCGAGTGCGATGCGCGGGTCCCAGAGGAAGTCGACGCCGATGGGGAGTCCGGGTGGGCGGCATTCGGTGACGATGCGGGTCATCACCGCTGCGGACTCCGGCCCGGCGTTGAGTTCGTAGGGGCGGTCGTTCTCGTTGCAGAAGAGGATGGCGTCGAAGCCCGCGTCGACGAGGATCTCCACGTCTCGGCGGACATGGCGGATCATTCCCGCGATGCCCGCACGATCGTCGTACAGAGGGGTTCCGGGCAGGGCCGGCACGTGAGCCATGGCGATGAGCGGTTTGGTGTCTGATCCGAAGATGGCGTGGAACCGGGAAGGCATGAGGTCTGGCCTTTCGTGGTGAACCGGGTGCTTCACGATGATGTGTTGTCGAGGGCTTGACCGGCCACGGCCGTGATGATCGCGGCGGATTCTGCGATATAGCGATCATCGTGCGCGGACTTGGGTGGGACGACGTGCAGGGCGGTCCCGCACGCGCGGGCCCAGTGGCGGGCGATGGTCAGTGGGTGCAGCGGGTCGTGCCGGGTGCCGATGATGGTGGCCGGTGGGCGGATGCGGCGCAGATCGGCCAGGTCGGCGAACGGGGTGGACAGCGGCATGTGTTCGAGGCGAAGGCGTCGTTCGGCCGCGTGGGGGGATTCGAACTGATCCATCAGGCTGTCCGCGGCGGTTTCTGATTCCGTTCGCACAGCGCGGTAGACGGGAGAGCGCGCGAATTCGGCCGCGGCGGCTGCGCCGTCCCGGGTCGCGAGTAGTCCCGCGATGGTCCTGAACGCCCGCAGGTGGGGAGGGTCGGCCTGGTCCTCCCAGGCGGGCCGGATGAAGACGAGTCCGGCGAGGGCGTCGGGAGAGTGAAGGGCCAGCGTGGCGAGGACTCCCGCTCCCATGGAGATGCCGACGCCGATGAGCGGCGGCTGTATCGCGCAGGTGCGCAGCAGAGCTGTGATGTCGGCGCTGAACCGCTGGAAGGTGAAGTCGCTCGCGTCTCCGATCAGCGGGGTCAGACCGTGGGCGCGCATGTCCGGTATCAGCAGGTCGCAGGGGAGCCTGGCCAGGTGCGGCAGGAACGGGTCGAACTGCGTGGTGTCGCCGCCCAGCCCGTGCAGCAGCAGCATGGTTCCCGAAGCCGGTGCGTCAGGCCGTCGTAGCGTCACATGGGCCACCTCGGCATAGCGGTTTGACGAGGCTGCCGCGCTCATGTGTTCCTCGCTGCGTGCAGGCGGTCGCGCAGGTACCGGCCGGATCGGGAGGCGTCGTCCTCGGTGGCGTCCTGGATGATGAGCGGCACCGCTCGGCCGAGTTCGAGGGTGCGGCGGCAGATCATCGTGTAGTCGAGATCTCCACGACCGAGGGGTGCCGGCCCGGCGGCGGTGAGGTCCTTGGCCTGCAGGCCGATGATGTGCTCGCCGAGCAGGTCGAAGGCCTCGTTGACGATGTCGTCCTGCCGGTGGATGGTCTCCGGCGCGACCAGGTTGCCGGGGTCGAGGACGATGCCGATGTGCCGGGCGTCGGATCCCAGCTCGCTGATGAGCCGGTGGGCGCGCCGCGCGGAGTCGACGACGTTGGCGGCCTCCGGCTCGATGCCGAGCTTGATTCCCGCATTCGATGCCGCCTCGAGCAGGGCATCGAGGGTGGAGCGCAGGTCGGCCCAGGCGGCGGTGGAGCGATTGTCCGGGTGGCCGGTCCACATGTCGCCTGTGTTGAGTGTCCCGCTGCACAAGGTGACCGCGGTGACGCCGAGCAGCGGCGACATTTCGATCAGCCGCGCCGCCTGGCGGGTCTGCCGGGACCGGCGGGCTCGATCGGGGTGGATGATGTTGTAGGTGGCCGACAGTCCCCAGACGGTGACGCCGGCGTCACGGAAGTCCCGGCCGACGGCGGTGACGGCGTCGAGGGAGACATCAGGTGCGAGCGTCGGAAGGGCGATCGCCGAGAAGTTGAACTGGGCCAGGCGGAAGCCGGCCTCGGCGACGGCGGTGGCGACCTTGCCGGCGGTCGTCCGGGGAAAGGTGCGGGCGAAAATGCCGACTTCGGGAAGCGTCATGTGTGGGTCACCGGCCGGTCGACGGCGTCGCGGATGGCGTCGACGATCCTGAGTGCCTCGATGCCGTCGGCGGCGGTGGGCTCGGCGCGCGTGCCGCGGAGGATCGCGCGGGCGAAGGCCTCGATTTGGCGCTCGTAGGGGTCGCTGTCGCCGAACACCGGCTCGGTGTAGGCCTGGGTGGGCTCGTCGAACACCCTGACCGAGCTCGGTTGCCTCGTGAACGGGAAGGGGCAGCGTAGCCGGACGTGGCCGGCGTCGCCGTAGAGGTCGAACCCTTCGGACCATTCCGCGTGGACGCTCGCCGTCACCTCCAGGCTCAACGCGGCCCCGTCGCGGTATCGGCCCAGGGCATGCCAGCTGTAGTCGCGTTCCCCGTGGGACAGGACCGCGCTGTGGATGGTGTAGTCGCCTGCCAGATAGCGCAGCAGGTCGAACGTGTGGATGCCGTGCGTGGCCAGAAGATGTTCCGCGCGGTGGATCGCCTTGTACTCCAGCTCTCGCGACCGCACGGCCGGATCGACGATCAGCGGAGGGAACAGGGTGGTCTCGATCGGCTCGCGAAGTCTCGACATCACGCGGTACCAGCCGACGACACTGCGGAGGGGGCCGATCCGGGTGACGGCTGCGGCGGCGTACTGGACGCCGGGGTCGAACCGCTTCATGCTCGCCACCTGCAGTTGCAGGCGAGCCGAGTCGGCCAGGTCGCGCAGGTGCTCGGCCTCGGCGACGGTGGCGGCGAGGGGTTTCTCGATGATGACGTGCTTGCCAGCCCGCAGTGCCTGCTCAGCCACCTGGGCGTGGAATCGGTCGGGAACGGCGATCAGCACGGCGTCGACCGGCGCTCCGAGCAGGTCCGCGACGTCGAGGAAGGCATGTGCGCCGTAGCGGCTCGCCATGGCGTCGGCCAGCGTGGCGCTGCCGTCGCACACCGCTGTGAGCTCGACGTTCTCGGCTTTGGCGATGGCCGGCAGGTGTGCGGCTTGCGAGATGCGTCCGCATCCGATGACGGCCAGACGAATGTGTTCGGACACGATGTGGGGTGGTCTCCTCCGGTACGCGGCCCAGCGGTCTACAGCGGCCCGGCTGGGCTCAGTGATTGGCTCTGTCGCCACAAGAGCACAACATGCACGGAAGCGTGCGTCAAGCGGCATGATGTGTGCATCTTAAGATGCGCGTTCCAGAGAGGTCAGCCGTCGGTGAGGGAGACCGTGCGCAGCTGAGATCCGTAGAGCGCGCGCTCATCGTCGGCGATCCCGTCGTCGGTGATGAGCAGCGAGATCGCGTCGAGGCCGCAGACGGTCATCAGGGCGCGTTTGCCGAAGCTGGGGCTGGCGGCGATGACGGCGACCTGCTGGGCGGCGTGGAGCATGGCCTGCTTGACGGGGAGTTCGACCATGTTGATGTTCGTGATGCCGGCCTGATGGTGCACCGCCTCCGCGCCGAGGAACGCCCAGTCGGCGTGCAGTCGTTCGAGCTCCGCGACCGTGGACGGGCCGACCAGCGTGTACGCGGTCTCGATGGGGGATCCGCCCGTGACATGCACGCGGACGGTCGGATCGCCGGCCAGGCAGACGGCGATCATCAGATCGTTGGTGACGACGAGGACCTCCTTCTTCTGGCGGCGCAGCGCGAGGGCGAGTTGGTATGTCGTCGATCCGCTGTCCAGGATCACCGACTGGCCGTTCTCGATCAGGTCGGCCGCGGCGTTGGCGATGGCGACCTTCTCCGCCTGGTTCGCAGTCCGCCGCACGTCGTAGGGGACGTCGACGGCGGCGGCGGGCTCGGCCGGCAGCACGCCGCCACGGGTGCGCTTGATGAGCCCGGCTCGCTCGAGATGGGCCAGGTCGCGCCGGATCGTCGAGCCGTCGACCTCGAACTGGTGCGCGAGCCCACCGGTTCCCACGTACCCCTCCAGCCGCACCTGCTCCAGCAGGGCGCGGCGGCGTTCCGCAGATCGCATGTGATCCTCCTAGCGTGCACGGGAAACTGCACGCATCATACTTCTTGACGCACGATTCATGCCCGAGTCATTCTCAGTTGCACGTAAGTGTGCATTTCGGTCACGCCGAGACGGAAGCCGATGGGCTACCCCGTGGCGGACCGTCAGGAGGGGAAGCAATGGCTGGCGCATGGGTGATAGGCGTCGACGTCGGCGGCAGCAAGGTCGCCGCCGGGCTGGTGGACGAGGAAGGCCGGGTCCATCGCCGGATGTCCTTGCCCACACCCTGCGTGCACGGACCACCGGCCGTCATCAGCCTGATCGCGGACATGTGCCGTGAGCTCGGCAACGGTGCGGCCGACCGATGGCTGTCCGTCGGCGTCGGCAGTCCCGGTGTCGTCGATCCCCATAGCGGCACCGTCACCGCCGCCACCGACACCTTGCCCGGCTGGCAGGGCACCGATCTTGCCGGCGACCTCGCGAAGGCGATGGGCTCGCGCGTGGTCGTCGGGAATGACGCGAACGCTTTTGCCCTGGGAGAACACCTCTATGGAGCCGGACGCGGCGTATCCGATGTCATGTACGTCACCGTCGGGACGAGTGTGGGCGGCGCGCTCGTACTCCAGGACCGGCTCCTGACCGGCGCGCACCACCGCGCCGGCGAACTCGGCCATTTCCCGATCTTCGAGGCCGGCCACCGCGTCTGCAGCTGCGGACGCGCCGGACACCTCGAGACCGCCGCCTCAGGACCTGCGATCGCCGCCGCGTACGCCCGCCTGGCAGGTGACGGCACGCCCCGCGACCTGAGGGAGGTGGCCGAGCGCGCACGTCGCGGTGACGCTGCCGCGGTCACCGCGCTCACCCAGGGGGCCGAGGTTCTGGGCAGGACTCTCGCCGGCCTGGCCGGGGTGTTCGACCCGCGGCGGGTCGTGGTCGGCGGCGGCGTCTCGCAGATCGGTGCCCGCTACTGGACTCCCCTTCGCGACGCCTTTCACAACAGCGCCCTGACCGTCTCACCGGCGGTGGACATCATGCCCGCGGCGCTTGGCGACGATGCCGGCATCGTCGGCGCCGCCGCACTCACCGTCCACAGCCTCGATATGACCAGGAGGAACCGATGAAGAAGAAGAGCATCGTCGCACTGCTCGCCACAGGTGCGGCCGGATTGCTGCTCGCCGGGTGCGGCGGCAGGGGAGCCACCAATGCCGCGTCCGGCGGCGGTGACGGCGTGAAAGAGCTGAGGGTCGTCATCGCCGAGTACAGCAAGGACCACACGAAGACGTTCTGGGACGCGTTCGCCAAAAAGTACGAGGCGCGGACAGGCGTCAAACTCAACCTGCAGATCGTCAGTTGGAACAGCATCGACCAGCAGACCAGCACCATGATCCAAAATGGCAACCCGCCGGACATCCTCAACCTCAACGCCTACGCCAGCTACGCCAAGGACGGGCTGCTCTACCACTCCGAGGAAGTGCTGCCGGCCGCGACCAAGGCCGACCTCATCGACGCCTTCGTCCAGAGCGGCACCTACAACGGCAAGATGTACGGCTTCCCTGATCTGTCGTCGGCCAGGGCGATGTTCTACAACAAGGGCCTGTTCCGGCGCGCCGGAATCTCCGCACCCCCGAAGACCTGGGACGAGTTCGTGTCGGACGCGCAGAAGATCGCGGCGCTCGGCGACGGCACGGTCGGGTACGCCCAGCCGCTCGGCCCCGAAGAGGCGCAGGCGGAGTTCTCCATCTGGGCCTTCAACAACGGCGGCGCCTGGAAGAGCGACGGCACATGGTCGATCAACTCCAGCAAGAACATCGAGACACTGCAGTTCCTCAAGGACCTGTCGACGAAGTACAAGGTCACCCAGAACAACCCCGGCAAGACCAACCGGACCGACGGCGCGTTCGCGCTCTTCTCCTCGGGCAAGGCCGGCATGGTGGTCGGCTTGTCCCAGCTGTCCACCGGCTTGGACAAGGAGGAAAAGGTCGACTACGGGGTCGCACCCATGCCCACGAGGGACGGCGGCGTTCCGCAGACCTACGGCGTCACCGACTACCTCATGGCCTTCAAGAAGAACGGCAATCAGGACGCGGTCAAGAAGTTCTACGAGTTGTACTACCAGCCCGACCAGGTGAACACGTGGATCAAGGCCGAAGGCTTCCTTCCCGTGACCGAATCCGGGCTGAAGATCTTCGCGTCTGACCCCGCCCTGAAGGTCTATCTGGACACGTTGCCCAACATCCATCTGACCCCCACCGACGATCCGACGTGGGACAAGGTCAAGCTTGCCGTGCAACAGCAGATCGGAGCCGCGGTAGCGCCAGACGGGAACCCCGCCGCCGTGCTGGGCGAGCTCCAGAAGACCGCCGAGACGGGTGGCTGAGGTGAGCCGCCGCCACGTTCCGGCGCTCGCCGCGTTCCCCTGGCTCGGGGCGGGGCTGCTGTTGATCGGCGGCGTCGTGCTCTATCCCGTGTACGAACTGGTACGAGCGTCGCTGTCGCGTTACTCCATTACCGGGCTGCGCCTGGGCGACGCGGGCATCGACAACTACCTCCGCGTTCTCAAGCAGCCGGCTCTGGGCTCCGTCCTGGCCAACACCGCGATCTGGGTTTTCGGCGTCACCGCGCTGACGGTCGCCATCAGCCTGGCACTCGCCCAGTTCCTCGCCAAGGAGTTCCCGGGCCGACGTGTCGTTCGCTGGTCGGTCATCGTGCCATGGGCCGCCTCCCTGGTGATCACAGGACGCCTGTTCACCCTGATCTACGACTACTACCACGGCATCCTCAACCGGCTGCTGATGGACCTGCACCTCACGAGCCGGCCGATCGACTTCCTCGGCGACGATCGATGGACGGTGCCCTCGATGATCGCCGTCGGCGTTTTCGCTTCGGTCCCGTTCAGCACGTACGTCCTGCTCGCCGGACTCAACGGCATTCCCGGCGACGTGTTCGAGGCGGCCAGGATCGACGGTGCGGGTGCGTGGACGACCTACCGCGCCGTCACCCTGCCACTCCTGCGCCCCGCGCTCGTCGTCACCGTCGTCCTCAACATCATCTATCTCTTCAACTCCTTCCCGATCATCTGGACGCTCAACGAGCGCAACCCCGGCTTCACCCACGACACGACCATCACCTTTATGTACAAGCTCGCGTTCAAGAGCGCCGAGCACGACGTCGGCCAGGCCGCTGCCGGCGGCATCTTCAACGTGCTGCTGATCCTCGTCGCCGTCGTTGCCTACCTACGCGCCGTCAAGTGGCAGGAGGCCGGCACCTGATGACCCGACTGACACCGATCGGCAGGAAGCGGATCCGGCACTACGTCCTCGCCGCCGCCGGACTCGCCGTCGCGGCGTCCTTTCTGGCGCCATATGTCGTCATGGCGCTGGACTCACTACGGCCGAGTTCGGAGGTGCTGCAGTCGCCGGCGACGTTCCTTCCGAGGGACTGGACGTTCGGCGCCTACCGCGAGATCGCCGGCGACGCCCGTTTCCAGAACTGGCTGAAGACCTCGCTCATCGTCGCCGCCGCCTCCACGATCGTGGTGCTGCTCGTGTCGGTTCCGGCCGCCTACTTCACCGCCCGTCATCGCTTCCCCGGCCGACCGGCGTTCCTGTTCCTGGTGCTCGTCACGCAGATGTTCTCGCCCACGTCACTCGTCGTCGGCCTCTACCGCGAGTTCTTCGAACTCGACCTCGTCAACACCTATCTCGCGATCATCGTGACCAACGCGGCCTTCAACCTCGCGTTCGCGATCTGGATCCTGCACGGGTTCTTCGCCTCGATCCCGCTCGAGATGGAGGAGGCGGCGGAGCTTGACGGCTGCGGGCGCGTCGCGACGCTCCTGCGCATCATGCTGCCCCTGGTCAAGCCAGGCGCGGTCACCGCGATCACCTTCACCTTCATCGCGGCGTGGAACGAGTACGTGGTGGCCCTGACCCTCATGCAGGACGACGACAAGAAGCCGCTCACCGTGGGGATCAGCTCGTACGTGACCGGCTACGAGCAGCATTGGGACCAGCTCTTCGCCGCCTCCATCATCGCGATCGTGCCGGTCGTCATCCTGTTCACCGCGATCGAGAAACACCTTGTCGGCGGTCTGACCGCGGGCGCGGTCAAGTAAGGGGAACCCATGCGGACGATTTTCGCCAGACATGCGATCGCCGAAGGCCGCGAACAGGCATCGGTGTCCCTGACGATCGAGGACGGCCGTTTCACCGAGGTACGGGAGTCCAGTGAGCCCGCGGGCGCGGACTTCGTGCTGAACGACGGGATCCTGATCCCAGGCCTGATCGATCTCCAGGTCAACGGCTACCACGGCACGGATCTCTCGCACGCCGACGGTGCCGGCTGGCAGCGGATCGCACGCCGGCTACCCGAGACGGGGGTGACGGCTTTCGCGGCCGCGTTCGTGACCGCGCCCGTACCGACCTTGGCAGAGGCCCTCCGCCGGTGCGGCAAGGCGATGAACGCGCCGACGTACACCACACAAGCACGCCTGCTCGGCGCGCACCTCGAAGGACCGTTCCTCTCACCGGCGCATCCAGGCGCTCACGACGCCGGCTTCTTCCGCGACCCCGAACCCGGACACATCCGCGCCCTCCTCGACGCCGCGCCTCCCGGGACCCTCGCAGTGATCACACTTGCTCCGGAACGGCTACATGCGCTCGCGGCGATCGAAACCCTCGCCTCGGCCGGCGTCCTGGTCTCCATCGGGCACACGGATGCCAACGCAGCGGAGACACGCGCCGCCGTCGACGCGGGCGCACGAATGGTCACGCATCTGTACAACGCGCAACGGCCATTCCATCACCGCGACCCCGGGGTCATCGGCCAGGCCCTGGTAGACGCTCGCGTATCTGTCAGCTTGGTCCTCGACGGCCATCACATCAGCTCCCAAGCCGCGGCAATGGCCTTCGGAATGGCGGGGGAGCGTCTGGTTCTCGTCACCGACGCCGTGGCGGCGGCGGGCATCGCACCGGGCCGATACCGGCTCGGCAGTCGATCCATCCACGCCGAGAAGGGCCGCCCGCCGACGCTGGCCAACGGGGCGTTCGCCGGATCGACGCTGCGTTTGGACCATGCGCTGGCGAACGCGGTTCAACTGGGCCTGCCGCTGCTGGACGCGGTGGCGGCCACGACATCACGCCCAGCCGATCTGCTCGCCCGCCCCGACCTCGGACGCATCGAGGTCGGCGCGCATGCCGATCTGGTGTGGCTGAACGACAGTCTCGAGACCAAGGCAACGTGGGTCGGCGGAGAACCAGCGTTCGCCATCCCCGGTGCCCTGGCGGGAGGAAGACCGAATACTCCGACGAGTTTCCAAGGAAACGAGACCATGTGTCACCATCAACCACCCAGCACGTCCCAGCCTCCAGGGGGTGCGGCATGAACCTGCGGAACCTCATCGCCGCCACATCGGCCTGGGCCAGGCCCAAGGCACTCGTCGGCCACGTCGAGAAGCCGCTCCCTGTGCCCGACTTCGACATGGCCACATGGCCGCTGCCGACCGGCCGCTCCTGTGTTCGCAGGGCGCGACGATTGACCCGCGTACAGCTGACCGACTGGCATTTCCACCGTCACAGCAAGAGCGCTGAACTGCTCGTCAGCGCACTGATCACCAAGGCGTTCCAGCATGGGACGGGACCGATCCGGCTCACCTTGTGGTCGATGGACGGCACGCTGCGCTGCGAGGTCGAGGACGCTGATCCGTCCCTCCCGCGCACCTGCCATACCGGCCAGAGTGATGAACAAGGCCAGTGGCTGAATCTGATCGACCAGTTCGCCTGCTGCTGGGGCACCACACCGACCGCTGCCGGCAAAGCGGTGTGGTTCGAGTTGTCGGAGGGAGTCCTGTGAGTGTGCTCAAGCCGGGGGATGCGCGCGGAGCCAGACTGCCGCTCTGTGCGCAGACGCGCGGGACAGCCACGCGTCCTGGACCACCTCGGCCAGCTCGTTCCGGGTGAGCTCACCGATCAGAGCGGCCCGCAGGAGCACCGACGAGTGCCCGTTGAAGTGCGCGGTGGTGAAGAACGGCGACGCCTCGTCCTGAACCAGCGCCTGCTTGTCCGCCTCGGACTCGACCCAGAAGACGATCACATCCGCATAGCGCTCCCCGGTGTCCGGGTCCACCGCGTCCGGCCGTGGGTTGCGGAAGAAGATGAACGACTTCCGGCCCACTTGGTAGACCGGGTTGCCGCCGGTCCCGTACTCGACGGTGACGTGCGGCATGGCCAGGGCCAGCTCGTGCACGTCCTCGACGCGGGCGGGCCGGGTTCCGTCATCGTCAGACACGGCTCCAGCGTAGAACCGTTCATCGCCTGCGAGCAGATCTCACGTGGCCGGACGGTACGCGCGACCGGCCGCTTCGATGTGGGTCTTGGCCGCGCGGCGGGCGGTCTCCGGGTCTCCGGCGCGGATTCCGGCGACGATGGCACGGTGCTGCTCGGTGATCGCACCGGCCCAGTGTGGGTCGTCCAGATTCGCCACGGTCGTGACCGCGATGCGGTCCCACACACGGTGCAGGGCATCTTCCAGGAAATCGTTGCCGGCCGCTGCTCCGATGGCGCGGTGCAGGGCCAGGTTCGCGTGCGCGGAAGCGCGGGCGTCCCGCTCCTTCACGGCGGCTTCTACCTGGTCCACGGCTTGGTCCAGCGCGTTGACCTCGGCGGGGGCGAGCTGACCCTCTGCCTGCCGCTTGGCCGCCAGCTCCGCGGCCAGCGCCTCGAGATCGGCGCGTAGCACGAACAACTGTTCCGCCTCCGCCGAACTCAGCGCCGCGACGGCAACCCCTCGGGCGGCCGGGATGACCAGCCCTTCGGCCAGCAATCGTCCGATGGCCTCGCGCACCGGTGTCCGGCTGACTCCCAGGTCCGCGGCCAAAGCGGTCTCGGTCAGCCGCTGGCCGGGCGCGTAATCGCCGGCTGAGAACCGGTGGCGCAGTGCCACGTACACCGCGTGGGCGCTGCCGGGCTGGGAGTCCGAAGAGATCGCCATTTAATCAGCATACACTGCATGCAATCCCATCGAACGTATCCTTGACATGCATTGCATGCAGTGGATACTTAGTGTCCGAAACATGGACGTGAGGTTGAGGAGAGCCGTGCTGGAGCCCCTGCGATTGACCATCCTCGCCGCGGCGGGCTTCCTGGCCGGTGCCGTGAACGGGGTCGCCGGCGGCGGCTCGTTGATCTCGTTTCCCGCGCTGCTGGCCTTGGGCTACCCGCCTGTGGCGGCCAATGTCACCAGCTCGCTGGCCGCCCTGCCCGGCTACGTGGGCGGGCTGCTCGGCTACCGCGACGAGCTGCCCGCGGTCGGTTCGAGGGTCCGGCAGCTTACCCTGGTGAGCGTCGCGGGCGCGGCCTGCGGGTCGGTGGTCCTGCTCATCTCGCCGGCGGAGCAGTTCAGATCCGTCGTCCCGGTCCTGGTCCTCGTGTCGGTCTTCGCCCTGGCGTTGCAAGGCGTGCTGGCTCGGCGTCTCGACCAGGCGAAGGCCGGCGGCGCGGGACGCGGGCTGCTGATCGGTCAGTTCGCGGTCTCGATGTACGGCGGCTACTTCGCCGCGGGGCTCGGCGTGATGATGCTCGCCGTCCTCGGCACCTTCGTGGCCGGGGACCTGCACCGGCTCAACGCCCTCAAGGGCGCCCTGTCACTGCTGGTCGGGGTGGTCTCCGCGGTGTGTTTCACCATGTTCGGGCCGGTGGAATGGGGTCCGGTGGCCGTCATGTCGCTCGCCGGTCTCGCCGGTGGCCGAAGCGGAGTGGTTCTCGCGCGGCGCGTACCGCCCCGCTACCTTCGCTGGCTCATCGTCGGCTTCGGTCTCGTTTTGTCCATCGCACTCTTCGTAAGGTAACCAATGCGCCAACGACACGACCTGCTCATCGTGGGCACGCACGTGATTTCGATGGACCCGGCCATCGGGGACATTCCCTGCGCCGACCTCCTCGTCCGCGACGGTCAGATCATCGACGTCAGCCCGCACGACGCCGGCCGCGAGGCCGACGACGTGCAGATCATCGACGCGGCCGGCACAGTGACCCTTCCCGGCTTCGTGGACACGCACTGGCACCTGTGGAACTCGCTCCTGCGCGGCACGGTCGGTGACCGGCCGGGAACGGACTACTTCACGGTCAAACGCGCGCTCGCGCCGCACTTCGAGCTGGACGACTTCTACTGGGCCGCCCGTTTCGGGCTGGCCGAGGCGATCAGCGGCGGCATCACCACGGTGCACAACTTCGACCACAACGTCCGCGGGCCTCAGGACGCCGATGCCAACGTACGGGCGCACCTGGACTCCGGCCTGCGCGGGCGATTCTCCTACGGACCCCCTGACTCGGCCGCGTCCGCCACGACGAACGACCTGGACGATCTGGCGGCGCTGCGGGCTCGCTGGCCCGGCGACCGTCTCGACGGGCGGCTGGACTTCGGCGTGGCCCTGCGCGGTCCCTACCGGACACCGCCGGAGGTGTACGAGCGGGAGTGGGCGACGGCACGGTCGCTCGGCCTGCCGATCACCATGCACTGCGACCGGTGCCTGCGAGAGGAAGGCTGCCGCAACTGCGGCCTGGTCCGCCTCGAAGAGCTCGGGCTGCTGGGGGAGGACGTGCAGATCGTCCACGCCGTTCATGCCAGCGGGCAGGACATCCAGGCGCTGGCCCGTACCCGGACCCGGGTGTCGCTGAGCCCGATGACCGAGATGAGGACCATGGGGTTCCCGTTGCTCACGGAGCTCCTCGAAGCCGGCGTGCAGGTCTCGCTCTCCCTGGACACGCTCGCCATGCCGACCAGCGCGGACATCCTCGGGCACCTGCGTACGATCGTTTCGGTCGAAGCAGCCCGTACCGGCTCCAGTGCGGTCACACCGCGCAGGTTGCTCCAGGTCGCGACGATCGACGGCGCCAAGGATCTCGGACTGGACGACCGCGTGGGTTCGCTCACCCCCGGCAAGCGCGCGGACATCGTGATCCTGCGCTCGACCGACATCAACCTGGTCCCTTCCGGCGATCCGGTCGAGGCGCTGGTCTACACGGGCCAGATCGACAACATCGACACCGTCATCGCCGACGGCCGGATTCTCAAGCGACACGGACGGCTCGAACCCGCCGACGACGCGGAGAACCCCGTCCTCATGGCCGCGACCCGCCGCGACGCCCTGCTGCGCAGAGCCGCGGCGGCCGGCGACTGGCCCGCCCACGACACCCCACCAAAGCCCGCAGATCAAGGGAATCCATGATGAGCGCCACCCCCCATCCCATCCTCTCCTCGGCAAGGCAGACCCTGGCCCCCAGAGCCGCGGTCGCGATGTTCGGCCTGCTGCTGCTCGCCTACGCCGTCAACGCCATGGACCGCATGGTCTTCCCGATCCTGCTCGTCGACGTGCGCGGCGAGTACGGCTTCAGCCTCGAAGCAGCCGGTTTGCAGGCCACCGTGTTCGCCATCGGCATGGGCTTGGCGGGCCTGCCCGCCGGACGGGTCCAGCGAGTGCTCGGACGCAAACGGACGATCGTCGCCGGCACCGTGCTGTTCTCGCTCGCGACCGTCCTGACCACCGCGTCGATCGGGTTCACGGACATGCTGCTGTGGCGCGTGCTGTCCGGCGTCGGCGAGGCGCTGCAACTCGCGATGATCATCGCCGTGGCTTCGAGCGCGTTCCCGGCCCGCCGCGGCGTCGCCATCGGCAGCGTCAATGTGGCCTTCGCCGCCGGGTCGGTCATCGGTCCGTCACTCGGCAGCAGCCTGCTCGAGAGCCACGGCACCTGGCGGTCGCCGATGCTCGCGTTCGGCGCCGTCGGCATCGCACTCGCGCTGGCCATCGCGGTGCTGGTGTCGCCACGGTTCACCGAGGCCGACCCGGTGGCGGGCTCACCCCTGCATGCCGGGGGCGCCGGCACGCTCCTGTCCCGTAACCCTCTCGTGCTCGCCGTCATCGTCGCGCTCTTCGGGCTCGCCGATTTCGCGTTCATCGGGCTGTATGCCAGCTATCTCCGTGAGCAGCTTCACTTCACCCCTGGCGGGGCCGGCTTCGTCATCGGGCTGTCCGGGCTGGCGGCGTTCGCCTCACCGCTCGGCGGCTATCTCGTCGACCGGTGGAGTCCGCGGATCGTGCTGCCGGCGCTCAACCTCGGGGTCGCGGCGTCCGGATGCGCGCTGTTCCTCGGCTCCGGCTCGACGGCCTGGCAGGCGACCTTCTCGTTCCTGTTCGGGCTCTTCGCGAGCAGCGGCATGTACGTGGCCGCGGCCGGCTACCTCGTCAAGTCCGTCAGTGGCGAGAACGTGAGCCGCGCGGCCGGGCTGTTCGTCACCTGCATCTATGTCGCCGCCGGGGTCTCCGGGCTGCTGTTCAGCCGCCTGGTCTCGGCCACCGGCTGGACCACGGCGGGCATGGTGCAGATCGTCGGTTTCTCGGTGCTCGGCGCCGTACTCGCTCTCGCTCTGCGTCCGCACCTGTTCAGCAAGACCACGACTGAGGATCACTGAAACATGATGCTGTGGCAACCCACCCAGACCGCTCTCCCCGTTGCCGGAAGGCCGGAATCCTTCCCCGTCCGCCGCGTCTACTGCGTCGGCCGCAACTATCTCGACCACATCCGTGAGATGCGGGAGGGCAGCGAACGCGACAACCCGTTCTTCTTCCAGAAGCCGACGGACGCCGTCGTTCCCGACGGCTCCGCCATCCCTTACCCCCCGCAAACCGGCGACCTGCACTTCGAAGGGGAGCTGGTCGTCGCCATCGGGGCCGCCGGGTCCGACGTCAGCCCGCAGGACGCGCCGGGGCTCGTCTTCGGGCTCGCCGCCGGCATCGACCTGACCCGGCGCGACCGGCAGCGTGACTGCCGCGACCTGGCGCAGCCCTGGGAGGCTGGCAAGTCCTTCGACCACTCGGCGCCGTGCGGCACCATCCTCCCCGTCGAGCAGGCGGCTTCCACCCTGTCGGGGGAGTTGCGGCTGACCGTCAACGGTCAGCAGCGGCAGCACACGAGCCTGGGGCTGATGATCTGGAACGTTCCGGAGATCATCAGCCACCTGTCTCGCTCCTATCGGTTGATGCCCGGTGACCTGATCTACACCGGAACGCCGGCCGGAGTCGCCGCCGTGCGCCCCGGCGACCGGATTCGCGTCGAGATCACCGGCCTGCCCGCCCTGACCGTGACCATCAGTGAAGGAGACGACCATGCGTCCCAGTGAACGGCTCACCTACGACCCCATCGAGGGCCGCGCCAGGCTTGCCCTGCCCAAGGGTGGGCGAATGGTGGTCTGGGTCATCGTCAACGTGGAAACCTGGTCCGACACCGATCCCATGCCCCGGACCGTCCTCACTCCGCCGGCCGGCGGCATCCCGGCACCTGACGTACCGAACTGGGCCTGGCACGAGTACGGCAACCGCGTCGGCTTCTGGCGCATGCTCCGGTCGCTGGACCGCCAGGGTGTGCGAGCCTCCTTGGCGATCAACGGCCAGGCCGTCGCGGATTACCCGCAGATCGCGCAGGCGGCGCGAGCACGCGGATGGGAATTCATCGGCCACGGGTTCACCCAGAAGAACATGCAGAAGGTCGAGGACGAGCGGGCCGACATCCGGGCCACCACCCGGGCGATCGAGTCCGCGATCGGTGTCCGGCCGCGGGGCTGGCTGGGCCCCGGCCTGACCGAGACCTGGGAGACCCCGGACATCCTCGTCGAAGAGGGATACGAGTACGTGTGCGACTGGGTGCTGGACGACCAGCCGGTCGAGCTGGCGACCCGGACGTCGCCGATCGTCAACATTCCCTACACCCAGGAGTGCAACGACGTCGCGATGATGCTGATTCAGCACCACCCGGCTCGTGAGTACTTCCAGCGGGCGGTCGACCAGTTCGACCAGCTGTACCAGGACTCGGCGGAGTCCGCCCGGGTCATGGCGCTGGTCGTGCACCCGTACATCATGGGAGCGCCGCACCGCCTGAGGTACTTCGAGCACGTCCTGCAGCACATCCGTGCCCACCAGGACGTCGAGTTCTGGACCGGTGAGCAGATTCTCGACTGGTACCGCCAGGCCCGGCCCACACCACTGTCATCCCCGGAGCACGACTCCCTGGTCGTGAGTTAGAGCTGGGTGTCGTCATCGGCCCCGCCTGCCGAACACTTGAGCAGGGGTCTACTCATGCCCGGAGAGACGCCGCCGCCCAAAGATGGCACCAGTAATCAGCCGATTCTAGAAAAAAGGTGATTTCGTGGTGCTCTCTCTCCCCCACATTTCATGGCGTAAGTTCGTCCTGGCGGTCGTGGCATGCGCCATCGGAGTGACCCTGTTCGTGCCCACCGCCGCCAACGCCGCGAACTACAACATCTTCAAGCCGCTCAACATCCCCGGGTACTGCATACGGCATGCCTACTTACTCGGCGAGATCTCACCCTGCCCTACCGGCTCTCCCTATGGGGACTTCGCCTTCGAGCAGGTGCCGGGACTGGCGAGCGATCGCACCAGTAACACGAGCGGCCTCATCTCGTTCGAGTCGCGCAATTTCCCCGGCTGGTATCTGCGGCACGAGTACGGCCGGATCAAGCTCGCCCCACGGCCTGCCTCCACTGATCCGTCGTACGACCTCTTCGTCAGGGACGCTTCGTTCTACCGCAAGCTCGGACTGTCGGGCGTGTCCGGCGGCGTGTCCTACAGGTCGTTCAACTTCCCCACGCAATGGCTGCGCCATTCCGACTACCACCTGTACATCTCTGAGCAGACCTCCTGGAACCTCGCCAACGACGCGACCTTCCAGGTGATCGGGGTCCCGTAAGGCCCTGGCGTGCGGGCGGCCCCGGTCTCCTGGAGACCGGGCCGCCTGTGGCCGTCACACGCCGGTGGGAGTTTCACCAGTTCGCGGCAAGTCATCTAGCGGTCAGCCGCTGCGGGTCGGGGCCAGCGTGGCCAGATACCCTCGGAAAACCACGGTCACCTCCCCGCGCTCACCTCGTCATCAGCGGTACTGAGTGAGGAGTCAACTTTTACCTCAGGCCCGGAGGAACTCGGCGATTGGCTCGGCCTGGCCGAAGATGGCGTGACCGACGTCGGGGAGCAGGATCACGGTCGAGTGCGGGATGCACTCACGGACGCGCCGCGCGGTCTGGTGGGAGTCGAACATGGCGTCATGGCCACCGACGATGACGAGTACGGGCATGGTGAGGCCGCGCAACGCGTCGTCGGGGAATACCGGGAGCTTCTCCCTGCGCGGGTTGAAGTGCGTGAACGTCAGGACGACGGCGTCGAGCGCCTGCCGGTCCTTCTCCCCGTCCAGTCCTGCGACAGCCATCGCCGACTCGCGCACTCCGCCGCGTCGGAACGGGCGGGTCAGCAGGGCCTTGAAGATCCAGCCGACCTTCTGCCGTCCCACGCCGCCTGGGCACATCACGGCCAGGCGGGTCACTCGTTCTGGACGGCGGATGGCGTAGTCCAGGACCGTCCAGCCGCCGAGGGACGTGCCGACGAACGCGGCGTTGGTGATCCCGAGCCCGTCCAGTACGTCGTCCAGCCAGAGGGATACGGCGTCGGAGCCCAGGGCGGGGCGCGAGGGCGCGCTCAGGCCCGGCTCGCCGACGAGGTCGACGGCGTACGTGCGGAAGTGCTGAGACCAGGTGACGATATCTCCTCGCCACATCGACGTGTTCGCGCCCGAGCCGTGCAGCAACACCAGTGGCGCCGCGTCCTGCGGGCCGGAGGCGAGGACGAAGGTCTCGCCCTCACGAGTCGGCACCCGTACGTGCTCGGCGGGAACCGGCCAGGCGTCCAGCAGTTGCCGGTAGTGGTCGCGGAGCTCGCGTCCACCGGCCTCGGACTTGTAGATCATGGTCATGGGGACCACCTCCTTGGCCACAGTGAAGGCCTTGTCACCGTGTCAAGGTCAAATGGGGTCACGCCACGAGATCTGCAGCTGCCGTATCAGAGCGAAGTGTCGAAGTCGCCAGCTTTGAGGCTGTTGACGAATGTCTTCCAGTCGGTGGGGGAGAAGAGCAGTTTGGGGCCGTTCGGGTCCTTGCTGTCGCGGACGGCGACCACTCCGGGAAGGTTCATGGCGACTTCGACGCACTGGCCGCCGTTGTCCGAAGAGCGCGATGACTTCCGCCATACGGCGGCGCTCAGGTCCATGCGCGTCTCGCTTCCTCGATCATCTTGAGGGATACGCGCTCAGGATAAGCCCATAGCCGTATCGCCTCATAGCGCTGCCAAATCGAGGTGACAATGTCATGGTCCGTCGTGATATGCGCCTGCGTCGGCGAGTCCGAACTGACGACATCGGGTTGGTTGTTCGGGAGCTTGGCGATCATAAAGGCCCCTGCCAGGCCCGCAACGCATTCCGGATCGACGACCTGGACGAAGACGGCAGGTCGCTGGGCCAGTAGGCTCGATCTCCTCAACCCAGTTCCGGAACCAGATCGGGCTGCCGGACTGTGCGGTGATGCTCTGATAGAGCCGAGTGAAGGAAACGCCCTCGGCCGTACCGAAGAGCAGGTCCAGGCGCTCGGCGTCGGACCGCGACGGTGTGCGGGTCGCCTTCTCCAGCCTGCTCACCTGCGTCTGTGTGCACCCGAGCCGAGCCGCCACGGCGGCCTGCGACAGCTCCGCGGCCTCCCGTAGCCGCCGCATCTCGGCGCCGAATCGTACGCGAGGGGACCCTGGATCGAGAGACGGCACAACATTCATGACATTTCCTCTCTAGTCAGAGAAAAACGGAAAGCCTCTTGGGCTGACGACACCATTTAAACCATGCCTGACCAGTGGTTGTCATTATGCGTGTTGTCTTGGCTTGGTGACCCGGCCGCGGACTGGATGCCAAGAAGTCATGCTGAGCGCAGTCCATCAATTTCTATGGCCTGGAGAGAAATGACGGCGCGTGAACAGTACGATAGATTCGACCACGCCAATGCCGCCGACATCATCGCGGCGGAGGTGAACGTGTGAAAAGGCCTCTTCATGACTCGCCCCGAGTGGCATTCACGAACGCGCCACATGTCATCTGGCGCAAGGAATTCCCGGCGGTGGAGATATCCGTTCCCGAGGCCCGCGCCTGGGCGGGTTCCGTGCTGTCCGTCGGTGGCCCGCCATCGTTTCTCGACGACGTGCTTCTCCTGCTGAGCGAGGTCGTCACCAACGCCATCACTCATTCCGACTCCAGACGCGTGACGGTCCAGATCACCCGAACCGGCACGACCGTACAGGTGGAGGTGACCGACGCCGGCTCCTCCACCACCGCCTGTCGTACGCGTCCCGACGCTCGACGACGACGGAGGCCGGGGGCTGTGGTTGGTGGAATCGCTCGCCGAGGAATGGGGATCCTGCCATGACGAAACCGGCGGGTTGGTCTGGTTCCGGCTGGCCGAATGATGCTTGAGCCTGACGTTACGTCACCCCCTAACGTAGGAAACGTCAAGATCAGGAGTGTCTTCCGATGACCAACTGTCCCGGATGCGGGCTGGTGGCCCCGGCCACCGGTGGGCCGCTCCCTGACGAGCGCGGGGCGTCGGCCGAGTGCTGGGGGCGCTACGGTGAGTTGCTGGCGCGCTCGTACACCGTCGCCGAGTACCGCCACGTCCACCAGTTGGTCGTGGACTCCTACACCGCGCAGCACCCCGGCGGCGACGGCCGACGGGAGATCCAGGCCCTGGCCTTGTGCTTGATGACGCTGTGCCTGTTCGTCGAGGACGACGCCGACCCGCGCGAGGGCCCGGCTCTGCACAAGCAGATGATGGCCGACCGTCCGGACTACTTCCACTGGCTGCGGCCACCGCCGCTGCACGGCCTGATGACCGTTGTCGACGTACTCGCCGCCCGTGAGGTCGCCGAGCATGAGCGACTGGTCTGGGCCTGGGGTCGCGACGTGTGGAGGGCCTGGGCACCGCACCACGCCACGATCCGCGGGTGGAACATCCGGGCCCTGCCGAAGCCGGGGGCCTGAGCGTGGACGCTCCACCGGCTTCCCGAACCGTGCCATGCCGAGCGAGGCTGAGCTCGGGTGTCATACAGCTTGGTCTGTGATCATTGACGGCGCTTTGTAATGATCATTATGGTATGCCCGGGTTGATCCTAATTTGAACCGGGGTGTCTCATGCGGGTGATCGCGGGTTTAGTCGTCGCTGCCTTGGTCGCTTCTCTGGGGCCGCCCGCACCACCCCGAACCACCACAGTCCCGGTCGCCGCCACGACGCAGGTGCAGGCCGCGAAGGAACCGGCTGCCAAGCAGCAGGCGCCCGCGCAGACCGCCGACGTGTCGTACGCGCACGACGCCAACGGTCGCGTGACCGGTGTGTTCGCCCAGCCGGGGGACGGTTCGAAGATCAGCCATGATCCCGCGGGCAACATCACCGAGGTCCGCGATCTGCCCGCCGGTACGCTGGCGGTCGCCCAGATCTCCCCGCCCAACGCCACTCCGGGCACCTCCGTGACGGTCTACGGCACCGCGTTCGGCACGGACAAGTCCGCCGTGACGGTCTCCTTCGGCGGCACCACCGCCGCCCCCAGCGCCGTCACCGACCACACCATCACCGTGACGGTCCCCGGCGGCGCCGCCTCGGGCGACGTCACCGTGACCATCGGCGGTAAGTCCGCCGCCTGGAAGGGCTTCAAGGTCACCGGAACCCGGGCCAAGCCCGCGGTCTCCCTGGCCGGCATCATGGTCGGTGACGTGGGAGCCGAGGTCACCGTGCCCGGCAGCGGGTTCGACGCGGACAGGATCCGCAACATCACCTCGCTCAACGGAGCGAAGCTCCAAGTAACGCAGGCCACCACGGGCGGCCTGAAGGTCAAGCTGCCGCCGGGCCCCGCGTTCGGGCACGTGAAGGTGGTCAACCCCGGCGGCAGCGCGGTCTCCGCCGGTGACGTGGTCGTCCCGCCCGCGCCCTACCTGGCCGCCAACATCGGCACGGGTGGCGCGGTGCGGCTGGCCCAGAACACCCTCACCGCGGTCCAGGTCGGCGCGGCGGAGCAGATCGCGTTGACGCTGTTCGAGGTGGAGGCCGGCCAGCGCGCCATGCTCTACATGTCCGGAAAGACCTTCTCCGGCTGCCTGCCCATCACCGTGTACGGCCCCGATGGGACCTCGCTGCACAGCGAGAGCGTGTGCACGAGCACCACGTGGGAATGGGAGTTGCCGGAAGGCTCGAAGGCCGGGACCTACGCCGTGCTGCTCGACCCGCAGGACGCCCAGACCGGCAAGGTGGACGTCCTGGCCTCCGCCACCGCCGACGCCACGGCCCAGCTCGCCCTGGATGGGGCGCAGGGGTCCCTCACCACGACCCTCCCCGGCCAGCAGGCCGCCTTCACCTTCACCGGAACGGCCGGCCAGCGGGTCTTCACCAAGCTCGGCATGCCGACCGGCACGAAGGCCTGCGACGTGGCCGCCAGCGTGCGCGCCCCCGACGGCACCGAGTTGGTGAAGGACACGTGCGTGTACGCCGTCGACTCCTTCCTCGACACGGTCACGCTGCCGGTGGCCGGTACGTACCGTGTGGCCGTCGATCCCAAGGGCTTGATCGCCGGCACGTACAAGGCGGCGGTGATCGGCGTGCCCGCCGACGTGGCCGTGCGGACCTCGCCGGACGCCGCCCCGTCCGACGTGGCGATCGTCAAGCCGGGCCAGAACGGAACGGTGACCTTCACCGGTACGACGGGGCAGCAGATCTTCACCAAGCTGACCGTCCCGCCGGGCGCGCCCAGTTGTGCGCTGGACGTGCGGCTGTTCAAGCCGGACGGCACCGAGATGTTCCGGAGCACCTGCCTCTACCAGGCGGCCGAATACTTGGACACGGTCACCCTGCCGGCGGACGGCACCTACACCTACAAGGTCAACCCGAAGGACGCCTGGACGGGC
>NZ_JBICSO010000004.1:0-359479 GCF_043197155.1 Nonomuraea sp. NPDC049269 | reverse complement strand
ACTCCGACGCTGCAGGTGCTGAACGTGCCCGCTGACGTGGTGGTGGCGACCTCGCCGGACGCGGCCCCGGCCGCGGTGGCGATCAACAAGCCGGGTCAGGGCGGGGCGGTGACGTTCACCGGTACGGCGGGGCAGCGGATCTTCGCCAAGCTGGCCGTCCCGGCGGGTACGCCCGCTTGCGGCCTGGAGGTGCGGCTGCTCAAGCCGGATGGCACTGAGCTGGCCAAGGACACGTGCATCTACCAGGCGGCCGAGTACATCGACACGGTCACCCTGCCCACCGACGGCACCTATCGGTTCACGATCAACCCGAAGGACGCCTGGACGGGCACTCCGACGCTGCAGGTGCTGAACGTGCCCGCTGACGTGGTGGTGGCGACCTCGCCGGACGCGGCCCCGGCCGCGGTGGCGATCAACAAGCCGGGCCAGGACGCCGCAGTGACGTTCACCGGCGCGACGGGGCAGCGGATCTTCGCCAAGCTGACCATTCCGGCGGGTACGCCCGCCTGTGGCCTGGAGGTGCGGCTGCTCAAGCCGGATGGCACCGAGCTGGCCAAGGACACGTGCATCTACCAGGCGGCCGAGTACATCGACACGATCACCCTGCCCGCCGACGGCGCCTACCGGTTCACGATCAACCCCAAGGACGCCTGGACGGGCACGCTGACGTTCGCCTTGACGGGCGTCCCGGCCGACGTGGCCGTGGCGAGCGCGCCGGACGCCGCCCCGGCCGCGGTGGCGATCGCCAAGCCGGGCCAGGGCGGGGCGGTGACGTTCACCGGTACGGCAGCCCATCGCCTCTTCATCAAGCTGGCCATTCCGGCCGGTGCGCCCGCCTGCGCCCTGGACGTGCGGCTGCTCAAGCCCGACGGCACGGAGCTGGTCAAGGACACCTGCGTCTACCAGGCGGCCGAGTACATCGACACGCTGGAATTACCGGCCGCGGGGGCGTACAAGCTGACCTTCAACCCGCAGGACGCGTGGACCGGCACGATCACGGTCACCCTGGTCGACGTGCCCGCCGACGCGCAGAAGGCGGCGACCGTCGGCGGGGCGGACGTCGTGGTCACCACGACCAAGGCCGGACAGAACTCGGCGGTCACCTTCACCGCCACCGCCGGGCAGAGCATCAAGATCACCATGGTGGACAAGACGTACACGAGCTGCCTCACCACGGAGCTGTGGCCGCCCACCGGCGCTCGCTTGTGGAACTCGTGCCTGTCCAAGAACAGTTCACGCGTCACCGCCCTGACGGCCGCCGGCACCTACACCCTGAAGATCAATCCCCAGGACGCCGAGACGGGGGCGGCCACCATCCGCGTCGCGGTCGGCACCGCCGTCGCACGCGTCGGCAAGCAGGCCGCGAAACCCGACGAGACGGCCCAGAAGGCGCTGCCCGACGGGGTGAAGCGCGGCGCGGCCATGGCGACGTTCACCGCGAAGAAGCACAAGGAGGCGAGCCTCACCGGGGTCGTGAAGACCACCGCGGGGCTGCCGCTGCCCGGCGTCACCCTGCGCGCCGACGGCCGCGAGGCCCGCACGGACGCCAAGGGCGCCTTCCACCTCACCGACCTGCGCCAAGGCGTGCGCCGCCTGCGCATCGACGGCCGTAGCGCCTCGACGAGCAAGCTCAAGTACGGCGTGTTCGACGTGCAGGTGCCGCTCAAGGCGGGCGACAACGAGCTGTTCTACACGCCGTACCTGCCCGCCCTGGACACCGACTACGAGATCGACATCCCCTCGCCGACCACCAAGGAGGTCGTGCTCTCCAACCCGGGCGTGCCCGGCCTGGAGGTGCGCATCCCGGCGGGCGTGACGATCGAGGACGCCGACGGCAAGCCCGTACGGCGCGTCGGCGTCACCCCGATCCCGGTGGACCGCACGCCGATCCCCATGCCGGACGGCGTGCGCGTGCCCGTCTACTACACGGTCCAGCCCGCGGGCGGTCGTCTGGTGGGCGGGACCGCACAGATCACCTACCCGAACTACCTGAAGCTCCCGGCGGGGCAGCGGGTCAACTTCTGGCACTACGACAAGAGCGGCGAGGGCTGGGAGATCTTCGGCGCGGGCAAGGTCGATCAGGCCGCTCGGCAGGTCGTCCCCGACGCCGGTACGGCGATCTCCGACTTCGACGGCGCCATGATCAACGTGCCGGGCAACGAGGAGCCGCTGTGGAAGTGGCTGCTGAAGTTCCTGAACTCCTCGGGCGACCCCGTCGACCTCGGCAGCGGACTGTTCACCCTGAGCCAGACCGACCTCATGGTGGACGACGTCATGCCGCTGACCGTCAACCGCGGCTACAACCCGGGCGACACCCGCAAGCGCTCCATGGGCATCGGAAGCAACGACCTGTACAACATGTACCTGTCGTCGCGGAAGCAGTACCAGGAGGCCGATCTCAACTTCCCCGACGGGTCCCAGGTGCACTATGTGCGGACCTCGCCGGGCACCGGGTTCTGTGACGCGGTCTTCGAGGCACGCGACACCTCGCCGGAGTTCACCGGGTCCACCTTCCACTATGTGGGCGGGTGCAACCAGGGCGGCTGGCACCTCAAGCTGCGCAACGGCATGACCTACGTCTTCGGCGACGAGGCGCCGTTGCAGGAGATCCGGGACGCGCAGGGCAACACCGTCAAGATCCTGCGCAAGTACAAGAACAGCTTCGGCAGCTACCTCGGGCCGATCACGGAGGTCCGCTCGCCGAACGGGTTCTGGCTCAGCTACTCCCACGACGCCGCCGACAAGGTCACGAAGGTGGAGGACAACGCGGGCCGCTCGGTCACGTACGGCTACGAGGGCGACCGGCTCAAGACCGTGACCGGCCCCACCGGCCAGACCACCACCTACGGCTACGACACCGCGGGCCGGATGAACGCCATCACCGACTCCCGCGGCCACACCTACCTGACCAACGTCTACGACGCCAACGGCAGGGTCGCCACCCAGACGATCCTCGGCCAGGGCACCTACGCCTTCACCTACGCCCTCGACGGCTCGCGAGTCGTCGCCGCCCAGGTCACCGAGCCGGACGGCGCCGTACGCAAGACCACCTACGACGACCTCGGTTACCTGGCCACCGACACGCAGGCGGCGGGCACCGGCCGCGAGCACACCATCAGGATCACCCGCGACCCGGACAGCGACCTGCCCAGAACGATCGACGACGGCCTCGGCCGCACCACGACGATCACCTACGACCCCGCGGGCAACCCGCTGGAGCTCAAGGGCGCGGCGGGGTCGGCCACCGTGACCGGCCGGGCCACGTACCAGGGCACTCCGTACGGCAGGCCGAACACGCTGACCGACCCCACGGGAGCCGTCACCCGCTTCGAGTACGACGCGCACGGCAACCCCGAGAAGATCACCGACGCGATGGGCCGCACCTGGAAGACCAGCTACGACGCCCAGGGCCATCCACGCACCCAGACCACCCCGCAGGGGCGCGTCACCACCTACGACTACGTCGACGGCGCTCTGAGCACGGTCACCGACCCGGCGGGACGCAAGACCCGCTTCGTCCGGGACGCGGCCAACCGCGTGATCGAGACGATCGCCCCTGACGGGACCTCGACCGGGCGGGTCTACGACGCGGCCGACATGCTCAGGTCGGTCACCGACGCGGGCGGCGACGAGACGACCTTCGACTACGACGAGAACGGCAACATCACCTCGGTCAAGGACGCCCGCGGAAAGATCACCTCCTACGGCTACGACAACGCCGACAGGCTGCTCGAACGCACCGACCCGCTCGGGGCGAAGGACACCTTCACCTACGACGGCATGAACCGCCTGTCCACGGTCACCGACCGGCGCGGCAAGGTCACCGAGTACCGCTACGACGAGCTCGGCCGCGCGACCTTCACCGGCTTCGGCAAGAACGGCCAGAACTACGAGTCGACGCAGAGCGCCCAGTACGACGACAGAGGCCGCATCCGCGAGCTGACCGACAGCACCACCGGCGCCGGGAAGATCACCTACGGCTACGACGACCTCGACCACCTGACCGCCGAGACCAGCTCGGCGGGGACCGTCGGCTACACCTACGACGCGGCCGGGCGCCTGAAGTCCATGACCGCCTCGGGCCAGCCCGCGGTCGGCTACGACTACTTCCCCAACGGCCTGCTCAAGTCGGTCACCCGGGGCGCGGTCAGCACCGTGTACGGCTATGACGACGACGCGAGGATGACCTCCAAGTCACTGCCCGGCGGGATCACGGCCGCCTACGGCTACGACGACTCGGGCCTGCTGACCTCGATCGGCTACAAGCGGGGCACCACCGGCGTCGGTGACGTGGCCTACGACTACGACCGGCTCGGGCGCCGGACCCGGATGCGCGGCACCCTCGTACGCGCCCAGCTCCCCGCGCCCGCGACCGGCCTCACCTACGACGACGCCAACCGGCTGACCGGCAACGGCGGCCGGACACTGGGCTACGACCCGGCGGGCAACCTGACCTCCGACGGCGTCTTCACCTACGCCTGGAACGCCCGCGGCGAGCTCGTGACGGTGTCGGACGGCAGCGTCACCACGACCCTCGGCTACGACCCGGCGGGGCGCAGGGTCGGCAGCACCACGGGCTCCGACACCACCCGCTTCCGCTTCGACGGCGACGCCCTCATCGGTCAGAGCGGGCCCGGCGGGGCGGACGTCTCCTTCCTCAACGGCTTCGGCCAGGACGAGGCCCTCGCCAGGATCAGCGGCGACGGCCAGGTCCAGGGGCTGCTCCCCGACGCGCTCGGTTCCACGCTGGCCCTGACCGACGGCTCGGGCCAGATCACCACCACCTACGGTTACGACCTGTTCGGCTCCACCACGTCCTCCACGGCCGGCGACTCCAACACCGTGCGCTGGACCGGCCGGGTCTCCGGCGCGCCGATCCCCGGCGGGCTGCAGGACAACAGATCCCGGCTGTACTCCCCGTCGCTGCGCCGGTTCGTCTCCGAGGACACCATCGGCTTCGGCGGCGGCTACAACCTCTACGAGTACGCGCTGGGCGACCCGGCTGACTACACCGACCCCGACGGCACGATCCCGTCGCAGGTGGTCGCGGCCGTCGGCGCCTGCGTCGGCAACGGCCTGATCAACACCGTCGCCGGTGCGCTGCTCGGCCGCAAGCACTCCTTCGGCGACTACGCCCGGGGCTTCGGCAAGGGCTGCCTGGAGGGCGCCCTGGGCTCGATCACCTTCGGCGGCACCAAGTTCGCCCGCTTCGGCAAGTACGGCGATGAGGCGGTGGAAAGCCTCGGCAAGACCTGCCGTCTGACCAGCAGCTTCGTGCCGGGCACCAAGGTACGGATGGCCGACGGCAGCGCCAAGGCCATCGAGGAGGTCGCCGTCGGCGACCGGGTCCTGGCGACCGACCCGGCCACCGGGAAGACGAGCTCGCGGCCGGTCGTGGCCACCATGACCAGCCAGGGCGCCAAGGACCTGGTCAAGGTGGGCATCGCGGGCGGGGTGCTGGTCGCCACCGACAACCACCCGTTCTGGGTGCCCGCGCTGAAGACCTGGCTGCCCGCCTCGGAGCTGCGGCCGGGCATGTGGCTGCGTACTTCGGCGGGCACCCTCGTCCAGGTGTCGGCGGTGGAGACCGAGCACCGCGACAGCCAGCGCGTCCACAACCTCAGCGTGGACGGTCCGAACACCTACCACGTGGTCCAGGGCGGGACCGACGTCCTCGTCCACAACAGCCCGCGTCCCAAGTACCCCTGCGGCTGGCTGTCCCCGTCGGAGTGGGCCAACTCCGTCAAGCGCGAGATCCGCGACAGGTACCGGGGCGATGGCGGCTTCGAGAGCGGGCGGCACGGCGAAGGCTTCAAGGCCGCCGCCAGAGACCTCGAACGCTTCATCAGGGAGCACCCGGGTATGCTGCCGGAGATCGAGAGGGAGCTGCGCGCCACCGCCAAGCGCTGGATGGCCAACGGCAGATCCACCGGCCACTCCGGAGGATGGTGAGCGGTGCCCGCTGACACCCCCAACGCCGGACCCGCCTCGATCGCCGAGTTGATCGAGGCGGCGGAGGACGGGCCGGAGGTTCCTGAGACGTTCGGGCGGCTGCTGCGGGAGAGCGAGCGGCTGCTGAAGGAGGCCCCCGGCTCGGCCGACGCCCACTACGTGCGGGGCTACGCTCTCTACCTGCTGGGCGCCCACGCCGAGGCGCGGGCCGCCTTCGAGCGGGCGGAGCTGCTGCGGCGCGGGCATCAGTGGGCGCTGTTCCACCTCATCGTGCTGGCCTACCGCGACGGTGACCACGGTGCGGTGCTAGGCGCCTTCTCCCGGCTGGAGCGCGCCTACTTCGAGGGCGAGGACAAGCTCTGGCGCTACCTGGTGGCCTGGGAGTACGCGCTGTGCTCGGCGGTCCGGCTCGGACTGGACGAGCACGTCGCCGCCCGCCTGCCGGAGCTGATCACCGACTACACCGACCGCCAGGACGACCCCGAGGAGATCCTGGAGCGGCCGGACAGGCTGCTCCAGCTCTACGGCGAGCAGCCCGAGGGGCCGCTGCGCGACCTGCTGCGCGAGCAACTCGCCCGGCTGGTGCCCGGCGGCTGGATCCGCCCAGGCGATCTCTAGGCTTTCTCACCCAGCAGGGTGTCGCCCCAGTGCCCGCCGGGAGACACGCCGGGTGGGCACGCCCACAGGCCCGACCCCACGTGCCGGATGTAGGTCGAGAGCCGGTCGTCGGTGGCCAGCCTGCGC
Source organism: Nonomuraea sp. NPDC049269 (assembly GCF_043197155.1). Lineage (NCBI taxonomy): Bacteria > Bacillati > Actinomycetota > Actinomycetes > Streptosporangiales > Streptosporangiaceae > Nonomuraea > Nonomuraea sp. NPDC049269. The sequence continues at coordinate 352,783 of NZ_JBICSO010000004.1, read as the reverse complement.
TGCACGGGCACGTACTGGCGGCGCGGATCGCGCTGGTAGGCCAGGAAGAACAGGCCGGCGTCGATGCGTCCCTGGGTGTCGCTGCCGTCCACGAAGGAGTAGCCGCGCCGCAGCAGCCGTACACCGCCGTTGGACAAGGGATGGGCCAGGCGCACATGGGAGTCGGCGGGGAGCGCGGCCGGGCTGAACCTGTCGCGCTCGCCCTTGCCGCCGAGCGGGGCGCCCTCGGTCTTGGTACGGCCGATCGTGGCCTCCTGGTCCTCCCTGGAGGCCTGGTCCCATGCCTCCAGGTGCATGCGGATTCGCCGCGCGACCAGGTAGCTGCCGCCCGTCATCCACGCGGGCCCGTCGGCGGCGCCCACCCAGACGTGCTGGTCGAGCGCGGTGTGATCGTCGTGCGGGATGTTGTCGGTGCCGTCCTTGAAGCCCATGAGGTTGCGCGGGGTGAGCTGGGCGGGCGTGGTCGAGGAGGTCTTGCCGTAGCCGAGCTGCGACCACCGCATGCTCACCCGGCCCAGCCCGATGCGGGCCAGCGTGCGGATGGCGTGCACCGCGACCTGCGGGTCGTCGGCGCACGCCTGGACGGCGATGTCGCCGCCGCCGCGTGCCGGGTCGAGCTTCTCACCGGGGAAGGGCGGTAAGTCGGCCAGCGCGGGAGGCCGTGAGGCGGCCAGGCCGAAGCGGTCTTCCCCCGCCCGCTCGAACAGCGTGGGCCCGAATCCGACGGTCATCGTCAGGCGGGAGGCGGGCAGGTCGAGGGCCTCGCCGGAGTCGTCGGCGGCGCTGACCCGGCCCGCCGTCATCGACTCGGCGGCCCTGGTCCAGGAGACCAGGAGCGCGATCAGCTCCTCGCGCGTGCCCACGGCCACGTCGAAGGCCGCGAAGTGGAGGCGGTCCTGTACGGGCGTCGCGATGCCCGCCTGATGCGGCCCATGGAAGTCCACGACCTGCGCCGGGGCCGCGCTCGCCGGCGGCTCCGCCTCGCCCAGCAGAAAGGCGCCCGCCGTCGCCGCCGCCCCGGCCACCACACCCGCGCCGGAGGCGGTCAGCAGCCCGCGCCTGCTCAGTCTCCCCACCGAACCTCCCTCCGAAGATCTTGACCTTATCCTGCCGCCCGGCGGCCGGTATCTCGCCTCCCGGCCGGCCATCGGTCAGCCGATCGGTGGGGCGGATCAGCCGTTCGGAGGGGCGGAGAGTTCAGCCGTCGATTCATGACATGGGGTGATGTGCGGCTTGTGGCCGGATGGAGAGGCTGATGGTCTCCAATCGAAAAGGGGTGAGACCCATGCCAGAAGTGAGCGATGGGAGTACGAGCGGCGCAGCGGTGAGTCGTCGTGGGCTGCTCGCCGGTGCGGGTGCCGTGGCGGTCACAGCGCTGGGTACCGGGGTGGCCGCCGCCGCGGCGGGGCCGGAGGCGACGGGGTTCGGGCCGGTGACGGTACGGCCGGGCGACCTGCGCTACGACAACCTGTTGCGCGGCAACAACTTCCGGTTCGCGGGCCGGCCGGACGAGATCCGCGTGGCCGGGTCGACCGATCAGGTGGTGCGCGCGGTGTCGGAGGCGGTGCGGTCCGGTCGGCGGGTCGCGGTGCGCAGTGGCGGGCATTGCTTCGAGAACTTCACCGCCGATCCGGCGGTGCGGGTGCTGCTCGACCTGTCTCCGATGGACGCGGTCGGCTATGACGCCGACCGGCGGGCGTTCGCCGTGCAACCCGGAGCCACCCTGGGGCAGGTGTACCGGACGCTGTTCAAGGGCTGGGGCGTGACGATCCCTGGGGGCGGCTGCCCGGAGGTGGGTGCCGGTGGGCACTTCGCGGGCGGCGGGTACGGGCCGCTGTCCCGGCGGTACGGCTCGGTGGTGGATCACCTGTACGGCGTGGAGGTCGTGGTGGTCGACCGCGACGGCACCGCCCGCGCGGTGGTCGCCACCCGCGAGCCGGACGACCCGAACCATGACCTGTGGTGGGCGCACACCGGCGGTGGCGGCGGCAACTTCGGCGTGGTCACCCGGTACTGGTTACGCTCGCCCGACTCCACCGGCACCGACCCGTCCAAGCTGCTGCCGGCCTCGCCCCGGCGGATGCTGCAGCACGTGGTCTTCTGGTCCTGGGAGCACATGACCGAACAGGCGCTCACCGGGCTGCTGCGTAACTTCGGGACCTGGCACGAGCGCAACAGCGCGCCCGGCTCTCCGTACACCGGGCTGTACGGGATCCTCCTGCTGTCGCACCGCGCCGGCGGAACCGTCACGCTGGTCGCGCAGATCGACGCGGACCTCCCTGACGCCGACCGCATGGTGACCGGCTTCGTGTCGGCGGTGACCGCCGGTGTCGACCTCACGCCGGCGCTCGACATCCGGCGGACGATGCCGTGGCTGCACCGGATGACCTGGCCGGGCAGCGGCGAGCCGGGTGACGTGCTCAACCGGCGGTACAAGATCAAGGCCGGCTATCTGCGACGCTCGTTCACCGAGAGCCAGCTTGCGGCCGTCTACCGCAACCTGACGAACGAAACCGGGGGGCCGGACTCCGGCATGCTGCTCGTCGGCTACGGCGGCCAGGTCCGTGCGGTGGCGCCCGGGGCCACTGCGATCGCCCAGCGAGACGTGGTCATGAAGGCGGTCTATCAGACCATCTGGGGTGACGAAAAAGACGACGCGGCCAACCTCGCCTGGGTCCGCCACTTCTACCGCGACGTGTACGCCGACACAGGCGGCGTGCCCGTACCCGGCGAGGTCAACGACGGCTCCTACATCAACTACCCCGACGCCGACCTGGCCGACCCGGCGTGGAACACCTCAGGCGTGCCCGCGCACCGGCTCTACTACAAGGACAACTACCCACGCCTCCAACGGGTGAAGGCCCGGTGGGACCCGCGCAACGTCTTCCGGCACGCTTTGGCCATCGAGCCTGCGACATAGGTGGCAGATCTTGCCGCCTTCTGAACGTTCCCGCAGCTCAAGCCGGTGATTCAGGCCGGGTAGGGTGGCGCAATCTCCCTGTTATCCCATTTTTCCTACTCGTTGAGTAGGTTTAGCGGCATGAAGCGGGTGGAGCTCGACGATCGGCGGTGCCGGGCGGATCGTGCCCGGCAGGTGGCCGACCTCTTGAGAAGACAGATCATCCACGGCAGCTTCCCTCATGGGCAGCTGCCGCTGGAGGCGGTGCTCGCCCGTGAGTTCGACACCTCGCGCAACACCGTCCGGGAGGCGCTCGACCTGCTGCGCGAGGAGGGCCTGGTCGAGCGGAGCCCGGGCGTGGGCACCACCGTGGTGGCCGAGAAGTACCCGCATGGGCTGCATCGCCTGCTCGGTCTGGCCGAGACCCTGCACGAACACGGGCGGGTGACCAACCAGGTCCGCACGATGACCCTCATGGAGCCGCCCGCTCCGGTCAGCCACCGGCTCGGGCTCGCGCCCGGTGAGCAGGTCGTCTACCTGGAACGGCTCCGCAGCCTGAACGGCCTGCCCCTCTCGCTCGACCTCACCTATCTCGTACGTGACGTCGGCGAGCCGCTGTTCGACGCGGACCTGGCGAACAACGACATCTTCGTGCTGCTCGAACAGATCTCCGGGCAGCCACTCGGCATGGCCGAGCTCACCCTCGAAGCCGTCAACGCCGACCCGCACACCGCCGCCGCGCTCGGTACGCCGCGCGGAGCCGCGCTGCTGATGGTCGAGCGGCTCACCCACCTGGCCGACAGCAGGCCGGTGGACCTGGAGTTCATCCGTTTCAGAGGCGACCGGCTGACGATGCGCGGCCATCTGCGCCGCACCGAGGACCGCCGACAAGAGGACAAGGAGCAGGCATGGCCCTGATCACCCAGCGCGTCGAGGTCCCCGTGACGATCGACGAATCCCTGTGCATCGACGGCTGCACGCTGTGCGTCGAGGCGTGCCCGCTCGACTCCCTGGCGATCAGCGACGAGACCGGCAAGGCGTACATGCACGTCGACGAGTGCTGGTACTGCGGCCCCTGCGCGGCCAGGTGCCCCGTGGACGCGGTCACCATCAACATGCCCTACCTGCTGAGATGAAGGAGATCGCGGTGCGCAAGATCCTGACGGCGGTCCTTCTGCTGGCCGCCACCGCCTGCTCGGTCTCCGGCGCCACGAGCGGCGACACGGGCGGCGAGGGGAAGACGAAGCTCGTCGTCGGCTACCAGTCCAAGACCATCAACACCGTGACGGCCGGAACCCTGCTGCGCTCGCTCGGCTACCTCGAGAAGCGGCTCGGCGGCAAGTACGCCGTCGAGTGGCAGGACTACGACACCGGTGCCCCCATCACCGCCAAGATGGTCGCCGGAAAGATCGACATCGGCTCGATGGGCGACTACCCGCTGCTGATCAACGCCTCCCGCACGCAGTCGATCCCGGCGGCCCGTACCGAGTTGATCTCCATCACCGGCTACAACGCGCGCGGCGGGCTGAACATGGTCGTCGTCCCGCCCGCGTCGAAGGCGCGGACCCTGGCCGATCTCAAGGGCGCCAAGATCTCGGCCAGCGTCGGCTCGGCCGGGCACGGCACGCTGGTCCAGGCGCTGGAGAAAGCGGGGATCACCGACGTCGAGACGGTCAATCACCAGCCCGCCGTCGGCGCGGCCCAGCTCGAGTCGGGTGGCGTGCAGGCGTACGCCCAGTTCGTGGCCTGGCCGGGGCTGCTGGCCTTCCAGAACAAGGGCCGGCTGGTCTATGACGGCTCGGCCCTGGACGTGCCGACCTTCCATGGCGTGGTGGTACGTCAGGCCTACGCCAAGGACCACCCGGAGATCGTGGACGCCTTCCTCAAGGCGCAGATCGACGCCACCCGCTACCTGCACGAGCACCCTCTGCAAGCCGCGGAGTCGGTGGCCCGCGCCACGGGCCTGCCGCCCGAGGTCGTCTACCTGTACAACGGCCGCGGCGGCATCGCCACCTTCGACGTCACGCTGAAGCAGTCCCTTCAGGCGGCACACGAGCATGACGTGACCTACCTCAAGCGGATCAGCGCCGACTTCTCCGGGGTGAACGTCGCCTCCTTCGTCAACGACGCCTACCTCCGCAAGGCGTACGGGCCGGCGTACGACGCGGACCGGGCCTCGACCGTGAACCCCGCCCCGATCACGGGGAAGGACACCGTCTGCGGAGTGGCCGTCGACGATCCCAAGACCGCCTCGGAGCTGTGGCTGAACGGGGAGAGCGAGACGCTGGCCGCCGCCACGCCGTCCTGCCTGCTCCGGCAGGTGGCCGCCGCGAAACAGCCGGTACGGGCGGCCTACGTGCCGGACACCGCCACCGGGACCAGGTGGTTCGCCGACAAGTCCGTCTGGCTTCGGGATCCGGCCGCCGCCGCGAACGCCAGGTTCCTGCCCTTCACCACCGAGGAAGGGGCCGACGCCTACCGCAAGGAGCACCCGAAGACCGAGCCCGTCGCCTATGAAGCCGCGTTGAAGGGAGCGGGAGGTGACGCCCGATGACCACGGAGACGGAAGCCGGCACGACGTCCTGGACGACTGCCGCGCCCGCGGTCCCGCCTCCCGTGCGGAGCCGGGCTCGGAGCGGTGCGGGGAAGGGACGCCGGTGGGCGGTCAGGGCGGGCTCGCTCCTGACCGTAGCCGCCCTGTGGCAGCTCCTCACGGTCACCGACGCGCGGCTGTGGCTCAGGTTCGACCGGCTGCCCACGCTCGATGAGGTCGCCGCGCGGTTCGCCAGGCAGCTCGCCACCCCCGTGTACTACCTCGACCTCCTGCAGAGCCTGATCAGGATCCTGACCGGATTCGGCCTGGCCGCGGTCGCCGGGATCACCGTGGGCCTGCTGGTCGCCAGGTCCCGCACGACGGGGGACGCGCTGCTGCCGCTGCTCGAAGCCGTCCGCCCCATTCCCGCGATCGCGCTGGTGCCGGTGGCGATCCTGCTGTTCCCCACCGATGAGCAGGGCATCGTGTTCATCACGTTCACCGCCGCCTTCTTCCCGATCATGGTGAGCACGCGGCACGCCGTACGGGCGCTGCCCACGCTCTGGGAGGACGCGGTCAGGACGCTCGGCGGCGGCCGGCGCCACGTGCTCTGGAACGTGGTGCTGCCCGGCATCCTGCCCGGCGTGTTCGGCGGGCTCTCCGTCGGCATGGGCGTGGCCTGGATCTGCGTCATCTCGGCGGAGATGATCTCCGGCGAGTTCGGGGTCGGCTACCGGACCTGGATGTCGTACACGATCGTCGACTACCCGGCCGTCATCGTCGGCATGATCACCATCGGCCTGCTCGGCTGGCTCACCTCGGCCGCCGTCGAGCTGGTCGGGCGCCGGTTGACCCGCTGGCTGCCCCGGGCGGAAGGGAGCAGGTCGTGACCCTCGGCCTCACGTTGGAGTCCCTGTCGCTGGGGTACGCCCGGGATCCGGTCCTGAGCGAGCTCGATCTGGCGGTCCGCCCCGGCGAGGTGCTGGTCGTCGTCGGCGCGTCGGGCTCGGGCAAGTCCACGCTGCTGCGCGCGCTGGCCGGGCTGCTGCGGCCGTACGGAGGAAGGATCGTCGCGGACGGAGCGGAGATCGCGGCCACCTCGCAGGACCGCGCGATGATCTTCCAGGACGACGCGCTGCTGCCGTGGCGGACGGTCCTGGCCAACGTGGAGCTGCCGCTGCGCATCCGCAGGCTGCCCAGGCGTGAGCGCCGGGCCGCCGCGCGGGAGTGGATCGCCCGCGTCGGCCTGGCCGGGCACGAGGACCGGCTGCCGCGCGAGCTGTCGGGCGGCATGCGGCAGCGCGTGCAGCTCGCCCGCGCCCTCGCGGGAGCGCCCCGCGCGGTGCTGATGGACGAGCCGTTCGGCGCGCTCGACGCCCAGACCCGCGCCGAGATGCAGGCGCTCCTGCTCGACGTGCTCGAAGACACCAGGGCGACGGTCATCTTCGTCACCCACGACGTGGACGAGGCGCTCCTGCTCGCCGATCGGGTGGTGGTGCTCGGCCGCGGCGGCGTCCGCGCGGTGACCGAGGTGCCGGGGCCCCGCGACCCCGGCGCCGACAGAGCCGGGCTGCGCGCCCAGATCCTCAAGGAGCTGTGAATGGACATCCCCTCGATCGAGGACGGCCTGCGCCTGGAGTGCGAGGTGCTCGTCGTCGGCGGAGGCACCGCGGGCACGATGGCCGCGATCACCGCCGCGGAGCAGGGCGCCCGGGTGCTGCTGCTGGAGAAGGCCCACGTACGGCACAGCGGCGCGCTCGCCATGGGCATGGACGGCGTCAACAACGCCGTCATCCCCGGCAAGGCCACCCCCGAGGACTACGTCGCCGAGATCACCCGGGCCAACGACGGCGTCGTCAACCAGAAGACGATCTACCAGACCGCGACCAGGGGCCACGACATGGTCCGCCGCCTGGAAAGCTACGGGGTGAAGTTCGAGAAGGACGAGCACGGCGAGTACGCGGTCCGCAGGGTCCACCGCTCGGGCAGCTACGTGCTCCCCATGCCGGAGGGCAAGGACGTCAAGAAGGTCCTCTACCGGGTGCTGCGGCGACGCGACATCCGGGAGAGGCTCCGCGTCGAGAACCGCGTCATGCCGGTCAGGGTCCTCACCTCGGAGGGCCGGGCGGTCGGCGTGGCCGGGTTCGACACGCGTTCCGGGCGTTTCGTCACGGTGAGCGCCGGAGCCGTGATCCTCGCGACCGGCGCCTGCGGCCGGCTCGGCCTGCCCGCCAGCGGCTACCTGTACGGCACGTACGAGAACCCGACCAACGCGGGCGACGGCTACGCCATGGCCTACCACGCCGGAGCCGAGCTCAGCGGCATCGAGTGCTTCCAGATCAACCCGTTGATCAAGGACTACAACGGGCCGGCCTGCGCCTACGTGGCCAACCCGTTCGGCGGCTACCAGGTCAACAACAAGGGGGAGCGGTTCGTCGACTCCGACTACTGGTCGGGCCAGATGATGTCCGAGGTGTCCGCCGAGATCGCCTCCGCCCGGGGGCCGATCTACCTCAAGCTCTCCCACCTGCCCGACGAGACGGTCACGGAGATCGAGAACATCCTGCACACCACCGAACGCCCCACCCGTGGCACGTTCCACGCCGGGCGCGGGCACGACTACCGCAGCCACGACGTGGAGATGCACATCTCGGAGATCGGCCTGTGCGGCGGGCACTCGGCGTCGGGCGTGTGGGTGGACGAGCACGGCGCGACCACGGTGCCCGGCCTGTACGCGGCCGGTGACCTGGCCTGCGTGCCGCACAACTACATGATCGGCGCCTTCGTCTTCGGCGACCTGGCCGGCGCCCACGCGGCCGAGCACCACCGACGCGGCGGGCCCCTGCCGGAGGATCAGATCGCCGCCGCGCACGAGCTGGTCTACCGGCCCCTGCGCAACCCGGACGGGCCGCCGCAGCAGCAGGTGGAGTACAAGCTGCGCCGCTTCGTCAACGACTACGTCGCCCCGCCCAAGACCGGCGCCAAGCTCGAGATCGCGCTGGAGTCCTTCGAGCGGATGCGCGACGAGATCGCCTCGATGGGCGCGCGCACCCCGCACGAGCTCATGCGCTGCGCCGAGGTCGACTTCATCCGCGACTGCGCCGAGATGGCGGCCCGTGCCTCGCTCACCCGTACCGAGAGCCGGTGGGGCCTCTACCACGAACGCGCCGACCAGCCAGGACGCGACGACGAGGGGTGGCTGTTCCACCTCAATCTCCGCCGGCGCGAGGGGGCGATGGAGTTCGTCAAGCGCCCCGTGGAGCCGTACCTGGTGCCGGTCGAGGAGTTCTCGCCGGTCGCCGCCGAGCCGGTCGTGCTGGCCGCCCGGACCGCGACCGCGGTGCGCCGCCACGAGGTGCGCCGGGAGGCCCGCGCCGCGGTCGGCCGCTCGCCGCGCATCCTGGAGCTGCACCGCCTCGCCGAGGAGCAGCCGTCGGTGGCGCGGCTCGCCCCCTACCTCGCCGACGCCGACCCGAAGGTACGCCGGGCCGCCATCGCCACGCTCACCGAGACGGTGCCGGAAGGGACGGGCCTGGCCCTGGCCGGCGCCCTCGCCGACGAGCACGGCACCGTGCGCCGGGCGGCGGCCACCGGCCTCAAGGAGCTGGTCGAGGTGCTGCCGGCCACGCCCGAACTCGGCGCGGCCGTGACCGGGTGCCTGTCCGGCGGGGACGCCATGGTCCGGGCCACCGGCCTGGACGTGCTGCGCGCGATGCGGCTCGGCGACGCCGGGACGTTCCAGGCGGCGCTGGCCGATCCGGACCACCGGGTGCGGATCGCGGCGATCCGCGCCCTGGTCTCCCTCGACGAGGCCGACGCGGTGGCCACCGCCGCGACGGACCCGTCCAGAGAGGTACGCGTCTGGGCGGCCAAGGGACTGGGCCTCATCGGCAAGCCGTCGGCCGCGCTGGCCGCTCTCGCGGGCGACGCCGACCCGCTGGTCAGGGCCGCCGCTCTGGAGTCGTCGGGCGAGGTGGGGACACCGCTTGCGGCCGAGGCCATCCGGGGGCTGGACGATCAGGAGTGGCAGGTGCGGGTGGGGGCGGTGCGCTGTCTCGCCGCGGCGGACCCGGCCACGGCGCGGCGGCCGCTCGTCGGAGCGCTGGCGGACCCCAACCTCGACGTGCGCAAGGCCGCCGTGCTCGCGCTCACGCCGTGGGCCGCCGCCACGGAGGTGGCGGACGCCTTGCGGACCGCGCTGGCGGACTCCGACGCCGACGTCCGCTCCTACGCGAGAAAGGCGCTGACTGACTGCTGAGAGGCTCGTCTCCCGGCGTGGAACGGCATGGAACGCCTCATATAGAGAGCGCGAAAAAAGCCAGAGCCGCACTCCACGATAGGAGACTCGCATTGCGGAGGGGGCGCTACACGGCAGGGAGGACGACGGTGCGACAGGGGTCGCCCGTCAGGCGTGCCGCCATCATGAGGGCGGCGCTTGAGGCCTTCCTGCAAGAAGGATTCGCCCGGACCAGCGTTGACACCATCGCGACCAAGGCCGGTGTGTCCAAACGCACCATCTATGACTATTACCAGGACAAAGAGCAGCTCTTTCTGTCGGTGATCCAGGAGGCCGGCGCCACGCGGAACGCGGAGTTCGGCGACCTGCTCGACCGCACCCTGGGCCAGGTGCATGACCTGGAGGCGGCCCTGCTGGCCTTCGGCCGCGAGTTCGCACACGCCGTGGTTCGTTGCCCCGAACGTTCGGCGATCACGAGGTTGATGATCGCTGAAGCGGTGCACTTCCCCGAGCTGCTGGACGCCTGGCGTCCCGTCGGACCGGCTCAGCGGGAGCTGGCCGCGCGCCTGGCACGGCTGGGCGAGCAGGGCCTGCTCGACGTGCCGGACCCCGTGGTCGCCGCGGAACACCTTGAGGTGCTGGTCGCCGGTGTGCTGAGCAACCGATCACTGTTCGGCGCGGCTCCGCTCGGAGAGGGTGAGATCGAGAGGGTGGTGATCGATGGGGTGAAAGCATTTCTCCGCGCTTATCGCACAAAACCGGATACTCCGTAAACCCCGTTTCGGAGCTGCGCCGGCCATCGAACCGGCTCCTTAATTTCCAAACCGCTGGACACTCGCGTTCCGGGAAACTAACTTCCTCGCTCGGGGGCATTCTTCTCAATAGCCACATATGTCCCCACATCATCGGGAGGGGGAACCTATATGGAGATCACGATCACGCAGGTAGAGGAAGTAGAGCTCACCTGCGGTAACAGCAACAGCTGAAACTCATCGCGGGATTGGTGACCCGCCTGTCGCCAATCCCGTGTCCGTGTCCCCGCTTGGAGCGGATATTGTCTCGCGTTCTGGTCAACCCGGCGTTTCCGCTGTTCATTGACGACCACCGGGAACTCGTCCGGCTGGGCGACCTGCCGGGAACGGGAAAGGTGCTCCAGTCCGCCGCCCCCGCCCTGCGCGAGCTCGTACGCCGGTGCGCCGCCACCGCGCTGCCCCGCGAGGAGCTGGTCAGCCTCACGGCCGGGATCGGCGGCGTCACGGCGGCCGAGGTGGACCAGGCCATCACCGCCCTGCTCACGGCCCGGATCCTGGTCGAGGAGCAGGAGGTCGAGCTGCTGACGCGCCACGGGCCTTCGTCGCGGCAGGCGCTGTTCTTCTCCATGTTCCAGCCCGCGTCACGGGCCGCCGAGATGATCGGGGACCTCGCCGGGCGTACCGTGGCCGTCCTTGGCGTCGGAGGGATAGGCGGTTTCGTCGCCCTGCAACTGGCGACGGCCGGCGTGGGGCGGCTGCGGCTCGTCGACCAGGACGACGTGGACGAGTCCAACCTTCACCGCCAATATCTGTACAAGGCGGAGGACGTCGGTGACCCGAAGGTGGAGACGGCCGCCCGCAGGCTCGTGGAGCACAGCCCGGCGCTCAAGGTGGAGACGCACCACCGCACGCTGACCGGCGCCGGGGACGTCGCGGACGTGGTCGCCGGCGCGGACCTGGTCATCGCCACCGCCGACAGCCCGCAGCCGCAGATCCGCCGCTGGACGAACGCCGGTTGCCTGGCCGCCGGGGTGCCGTTCCTGCCGGGCGGGTTCACCCAGCACCTGGGCATCGCGGGGCCGTTGGTCGTGCCGGGGAGCTCGGCCTGCCTGGCCTGCCTGGACGAGGAGCTGCGGGTCCGCAATGGCGGGCGGGAGCTGCCCGCCGTACAGAATCAGGGGCGGATCATCCCGGCGTTCGGCCCGCTCTGCTCGATCGTGGCCGGGTTCCTCGCCGCCGAGGCGATCCGGTTCCTCACCGGAGTGGTCCCGGCGGCCCTGGCCGGCCGGGTGGTCCACTTCGACCTCCTGACGATGATGACGGCGGAGCAGTCCGTCACCCGGCTTGACACCTGCCAGGTCTGCGGTGCTCCGGCCGAGAGTGCGTAACGTCCTGCATCAGGCACGTGACGTGGCGGCGCGCGCTTGAGAGGCTTCCCCCATGCGCGAGATCCCGACCATTGACGACATGGCCGCGTTATTGCGGGAGCTGTGCGAGCGGTTCCCCGCGATCTGCAGGAGACGCCTCATCGGCGCCTCCCGCAAGGGCGAGCCGCTGGAACTGGTCTCGATCGGAGACGGCCGCCAGAACGCCCTGGTGTTCGGCGGTCCGCACGCCAACGAGCCCGTCGGCTTCCTGACCGTGCTCCGCCTCGCCTCGGCGCTGTGCGAGAACGCGGCCGAGCGGCAGGGGTTCACCTGGCACTTCATCGCGTGCGTGGATCCGGACGGCGCCCGGCTGAACGAGGGCTGGTACGGCGGGCCGTACACGATCAGCCACTATCACCGGCACTTCTACCGCCCGTCCATGAGCGACCAGCCCGAATGGACCTTCCCCATCCCCTCCGGGCGCAAGCGGTTCGACCGGCCGCTGCCGGAGACGCTGGCCCTGATGCGGGTCATCGACGAGCTGCGGCCGGCGTTCATGCTGTCGCTGCACAACGCCGACTTCGGCGGCGCGTACTTCCAGATCAGCCGCGACGTGCCCGGCCTGCCCGCCGAACTGGCCGCGATCGCCGCGGGCCAGGGAGTCCCGCTGGACCTGGGGCCCATCGACACCGTCGGCTACCAGGTCGCGGGGCCGGGCGTCACGCTGCTGCCACCGGCCGAGCACATCGACTTCGTCGAGACCGGCGGTGACGCGCGCACCCCTCGTACGTACGGGGCGTCGAGCTGGCACTACGCCGACCGCTACGGCACGTTCACACTCATCGCCGAGGTGCCCCTGTGGACCACTCCGGGGTGCGACGACCCCTCGGACGCCGGGCTCTCCTTCGGGCACCTGGTCAAAGCGGCCGCGGTACGGCTGCGCGAGGAGCTCGAACCACTGGCCCGGGCGCGTACGGACATCCGGTCCCAGTGCGTCGCGCACAGCCCGTTCCACGCGGCGGTCGACGACACGCTCGCCGTCTCCCACCTGCTGATCGCCTCGCTGGAAGGCGCCGTGGACCGGGAGGACGCCGCCAGGACCGTCACGCGGGCCGAGGCGAGCGGCATCCACGACACCGTGCGCCGCCTGCCGCTGCGGGCCTGCGCCATGTTCCTGCGGCTGCTGGAGGCCGAGACGGCGGCGGGCAACCACCAGGCCGCCCTGACGGCCGTCCGGGCCACGCTGGAGGAGCGCCTGCGGCGCCTCTGCGCGGCTGCGGAGGAAGAACTCGTCCCGTCCGCCGATCCGATCGGCAGGATCGTCACGATCCAGACGGAAGCGGCGCTGGCCACCGCCCGCCGCCTGCGCTTCGCCCAAGGGTGAGGGGCGAAGGGTGCCGATGCCCTCCGCCCCTCCGGCCCCTGGGAGTGCGGACCGGCCGTCGCGCCAGGCCAGGTGGGGGACCAAGGTCGACCGTGCGCGACACCCCTGACGCTAACCCGGCGCCACCTCCGGGTCTGCGCATGATTACTCAGAACGGCCCGCGGATGGGGCCGGTCAGATCTTCACCGAGAGTGAAGCCGGTGGAGGCGGCAGCATGTGCACCCTCGCGGAGCTGATGTCGAAGTACAGTCCCACCAGTTCCAGTTGCCCGGCTCGTACCTGTTCGTCGACCTTGCGATAGGTCCGCAGGTTCTCCAGTTGCTGCTGCACGTTGACCTTGCACAGCCGGTCCAGCGCCCCGGCGTCGAGCGGTTCGTCCGCCGTCTCGATGAACGTGGCCAGGCTGTGGTAGCCGTGCCGCAGCCAGCGCCGCAGCCCCGGCAGGCTGCCCGCCTTCACCCCGCCGCTGAGCAGCCCGGACATCGCCCCGCAGCCCGAGTGCCCGCACACCGTGATCGTGTGCACGCCCAGCACCTGCGTCGCGTACTCGATGGCGGCCACGACGGAGTCGTCATGCGGCTCGGCGCCCCTGCGCGGCACCAGGTTGCCGATGTTGCGCACAGTGAACAGGTCGCCGGGGCCGCTCGCGGTGATCAGGCTGGGGATGACCCGTGAGTCGGCGCAGGTGATGAACAGGTGCGTGGGCTGCTGCTTGCGGGCCAGCTCGGTGAAGATGGGCCGCACCAGCGGAGCCGTACGCCGGTGATACTCCCGCGCACCCGCCGTCAGCTGGCACTCCACGCTGGCCGGACGGGGGCCGCCCGGAACGGGCATGCCGTGCCGGGCGGGGCGGCTGTGGCGGTGCGACCACGGCAGCCACCACCGGTCCGGCGCCCTCGGCGGAGTCTTGGACCGGGACCGGCGGGTTCCGCTGGCCGCCATGGCGTACCACTCGTCGTGTATCTCGTCGATGTCGACGCTGCCGCCCAGCCGCTCATGGTTCAGCCGCCAGGAGTGGATGGCCTCGAAGGCGGCATTGTCCATGAAGTCGATGTTCAGGTCGAGGTCCACGGCCGCGCCGGGCGGGATGGCGCGCAGCTCATGGGTGAGCCGGGGCACACCCAGGAAGGTGAGCGAGCCGGAGATCGTCGCGTGGAAGCGCCCGTCCTGCTCCGGCCGCGTCTTGACGGTGACCCAGGTCAGCCGCCGCAGCGCGAGCAGCGCGGCCAGCGCGAGACCGGCCAGCACGCCCTCGGCGAGCCCGAGGACCAGCACGCCCCCCATCGTCACCAGGTAGACCGGCACCTCGCCGTGGCCGTGCACCTTCCTGACATGGCCCAGGTTGACCATCTGCACGCCGATGAAGACGAGCAGCGCCGCCAGCGCCTCCATCGGGATCAGCTTGATCATCCAGCCGAAGCCGAGGGCGAACACCAGCACCCACACCCCGTGCAGGAACGCCGAGAGCCGGGTGCGCCCGCCCGCCTGCACGTTCGCGGTGCTGCGGACGATCACGCCCGCCACCGGCAGCCCGCCGAGCGCTCCGGAGACCATGTTGGCCACGCCCTGCCCGCTCAGCTCCTGGTCGAGGTCGGCACGGGGGCCGTTGTGCATGCCGTCGACCGCGACCGAACACAGCAGCGACTCGACCCCGGCCAGCAGCGCGACGAGCAGCACGGACGCCACGATCCGGTGCCAGTCGCCGGACGGCAGGACGGGGACGGTCCATGAGGTGACGCTGTCGGACAGGTCGATGCGGGTGACATCCCAGTTGAACGCCCACGCGGTCACAGCGGCCACCAGCAGCGCGGCCAGCGGCGCCGGCACCGCCTTGACTCGCTTGGGCAGGCGCGTCCACAGCGCCAGCATCGCGATCGTGAGCAGGCCCACCACGACTGTGTGGCCCTGCATCTCGGCGAGCTGCGCGGGCAGCTCCACGATGTTGGCCAGCGCCGAGCGCTGCGGCTGGCCGCCCAGCACGATGTGCAGCTGGGAGAGCGCGATGGCCACGCCGACGCCCGCCAGCATGCCGTGGATGACGGCCGGTGAGACCGCCAGCGCCGCCCTGGCCGCCCGGAACACCCCGAGCACCAGCTGCACCAGCCCGGCCATCAGCGTGATCATGCAGGTGGCCCGCCAGCCGTACGTCTGCACGAGATCCGCGACCACCAGGGACAGGCCCGCCGCGGGCCCGCTCACCTGTACGGCGGAGCCGCCGAGCGCGCCCGCCACGATGCCGCCCACCATGGCGGCGATCAGCCCGGCGGCGAGGGGGGCGCCCGAGGCCATCGAGATGCCCAGCGAGAGGGGCACCGCGATGAGGAACACCACGAGTGAGGCAGGCACGTCGTACCTGAGCGTGCTCAGCACGCGACGCAGAGTGTCGCCGATCATACGGCAAACCCTATTGCCCCGCGCGCCGGGGCCTTGAGGGGTCCTTGGCGGCTTTACAGATTAATGAGTGGCCGCCTCACTCAGCCGCTGGTCAGCGGTAGTAGTCGGGGAATTCCTGCTCGGGGGTGGTGGCGCGACGACGCCCGCCTTGGCTGCCGCCACCGGGGGCGCCCTGCCGGGCGCCTGCGTCGGGCGCGCCGCCGTAGTTGGGCCAGGCGCCGCTGCCCGCCGGCGGATCATTCCAGCCCGCCGGGAGCTGGCCGGGCGGAATGCTGGTGATGTCGCCGGTCTCGTACGCGAAGGTCTGCGCGATCTGACCGGGCGGGAGGCTGGTGATGTCACCCGTCTCGTACGCGAAGGGCGCCGGCTGCACGGGCGGGGCCGACAGCACGTCGTCGTAGGCCGAGACCGAACGCGCGGGCGCCGTGGGGGTGCCGGTCGCGGGGGAGGGGCCGGTCAGCGGGTCGGAGTCGTCGGCCACGGCCCAGCCCGCGCGGACCTCGTAGGACGCCGGATAGGAGGCGCGGGGGGCGGCGGCGGGCTGCTGCGGCTCGAACGCCGGCCAGGAGTCGCTCGACGGGGCGCCGGGCGCGGGGTCGTCGAGGATGTCGTGCTGCTGAAGCGCGGGCCACGAGCCTGACGCCGTCGGCACGATCGGCGGGTTGGTCCAGGTGGTCTCGAGCGGGTCGGTGTTGGCGCCGTAGATCGTGAACGGGGCGCTCGTCGGCGCGCCGTTGATGGGCGAGACCGGCGTGGCGGGGAACGAACCGCTGTTGGCGGCCGGAGTCGCGGGGAAAGCTCCGCTGTTGGAGGAGGCCGGCGTGGCGGGGAACGAACCGCTGCCGACGGCGGGGAACGCGCCGCTGGAGGTCGCCGGGCTGTTGGTGCTCAGCGACGTGGCGCTGCCGACGGCCGGGAAGGAGCCGGTGCCGGATCCGGGCTGAGGCCGGTTCGGCGGCGGCACCTGCTGGGCGCCCACGCCGAGGATGCTCATCACGTCGGGCGGGGTCGGGGCCGAGAACGTCACCGTGCGCTGGTCGGCCATCTCGGCGGCCGTCGGGGCCGGACGCTGCGCCGACTCCACGAGATCGGCCAGGCCGGACGAGGCGGCGGCGGCCGCGGGGGTGGGCCGCTGGGAACGCGAACGGTTGGGGCGGTTGGGCAGCGGTGCCTGGACGGTCGCCGCGTTGGGGTCGGCGGTGACGGGCTCGCGCTTGGCGGGCCGCTGCTCACGCTTGGCGCCGGGCCGCTGCTCGCGCTGGGCCGCCGTCGGCTGCTTCTCGCGCTCGGCGGGTCGCCCGGCGGGCCGTTCGGAAGGACGTTCGACGGGGCGAGAGGCGCCCTTGCGCGCCGCGACCGTGCCGCCGGCGCCGAAGCCGCCTTCTTCCGCGTCGCTGCGGATGTTGGCCCAGAACTCCTCGTCCTCGACGTCGGTGTGCGGGTTGCCCCACTCGTCCACGCCACGCTTGCCGCGCTGACCCGTGCGTACCGGCTTCGCCTTGGCCTCGCCGATAGGACTGAAGTCAGGGCTGAAGTTGTTCATGCGCGGTTCGCTCTTGGAGAACTCGTCCGTGGAGCGCGTCTGTGTCCTCTCATCCTTCTCGGCCATCTGCTTCAGCCGCTCAGGAGGGAGAGAGCTCTCCCGACGGTTCATAGAACGCATGCCCAGTGCCACGACGACGAGCACGAGGAGCACGACAGCGACCAAGCTGACTACGACCGCGATCATTGCACCACCCTCAAAGCCATGGCCTCCCTGCGGCACCGGTGAGATCGCGCGGCCATCGACGCGACCTTCCCCCTTTGATCACCAGCACCTAGCAATTGGATCTGATTGTGTCGGACCACTATGAGCGTTGTCACACCCTACGTGAAGAATTGGTAACTATTACTACGTTTAGTGATTGGTGTCTCACTGGATGTTCACCACCGTGAGCCGGCCGCGGGCGATGGTCAAGTCCGCGATCTTCTTCAAGACATCGGAGAGGGGGGAGCCCTCCGGGAGATCGACCTTGCCGCTCAGCGAGTAGACGCTGAACCGGTAACTGGCGTTCTTCACACATGGCGGCTGATAGCCCGCCTTGCCGCTGGTCACCTTCGCCTGGCTCGCGCCTTCCGGCGGGCTCGCGGCGGCGTTCGGCCCCAGCTCGGTCGTCGTCGCGGGGATGTTGTAGAGCACCCACTGGACGGCGGATTCTGATGGTGAGTGAGAGTCGACCACGATGGCGATCGACTTGGCGTCGGACAGGGGTTCGCTGGACCAGCGCAGCGGCGGGCTGCCCTGGGCGCCATCGCAGGAGAACTCGCTCGGCAATGGTTCGCCCTCGCGCAACTCCGGACTCGAGACGTTGATCTCAGCGATCTCCTTGGCCTGGGACCTTCCGACGAGGAAGTTGCAACCGGACGACGCGAGCATGACGGTCACCACTGTCACAGAGACAGCGATGCGTCTCACGCGTCTTGCCGTGTTACACAGCCCCATGCCGCATGATGCTACGCGGCTATCGGCCGTGCGCCGACCGTTTCGCGAGGGTCGGCGGTCGGTAAAGGACGGCAAAGCCGCCACAAAGCGGGCATGGGGGAGTGAACTTCGCCACATCCTGAGCGCCGCTGTTCTCGGCCCGCAGGCGGTTCGCCGGGGCGGGGTGGTCGCGGACGGCGCCGGAGAATCCTGCCGCGGCCTGCTGGTTCTCGAGGCCGGGGAGGCCGGGGCGGTTCGCCCGGCGGTTCGAGAGGTGCGGGGATCGCGAGTGTGGGCACCGTGTGCGGGGGTTCCGCCTCCGCCACCCCGGCGAAATCGGGGCGCCAGGTCGTCAGCCGCGGACCCGGCCTTTACCTGAGACGGCCTGTGCGCGGTGCCCGGTCAGGGCGGGAACACCTCGTCGAGGCTGGACATGCGGCAGCGCTCCCACTGTGGCCTACGGCACCGACACTTCTCCGATGACATCCGCCGCCTCTGGGAGATCACTGACGCGGGCGGGAGTCATAAGCTGGCCCTGTGACGACTTCTGGCCCGTTGCGTGATCCGGAACACCGTGTGTCGCCCAAGGCCGTCCGGCTCTGGCTGGCCGAGGCGTTGTTCGGGTTCGTGCTGCTGGTGGGCTGCTCGATCCTGGTCGCGCGCTGGGTCGGGGGGAGCGGGTGGGCGTGGGTGCCCGGCTGGTTCGCGGACGATCCGTGGCTGTTGCCCGTGGGGGTGGGGGTGCTGACCACCCCGTTCCTGATCGCTGAGCCGTTCGTGCGCTATGCGGTACATCGGTGGGAGTTGTCGGGCGATGTGGTCTACACCCGGTCGGGGTTCCTGACCCGGGAGTGGGTCTTCGTGCCGATTAGCCGGATCCAGACGGTCGACAAGGCGCAGGGATGGGTCGAACGGCTGCTCGGGCTGGCGACGCTGGAGATCCGTACGGCGTCCCACGCGGGGTCGTCGACGATCAAGGGGCTGGACTACGAGGTGGCGGCGGGGCTGGCGGAGGAGCTGGCGCGCCGGGCGGAAGAGCTCAGGGACGATGCCACATGACCGAACCTCCCCCCCACCCCACCGCACCACCTGGTCCCGAGGGCCCGCCTCCACCACCCTCGGCACCCCCGGTGCCCGGGCGGGCGCCGTTGCGGCTGAGTCCCAAGGTGCTGCTCATCCAACCGGTGCGGATGATCCCGTCGCTGCTTCTCCCGCTGGTCGGGCTGCTGTTCGTCGGCGGGTTCTCCGGCAGGTCGTACCTCTGGGCGGCGGTCGGGGTCGGCGTCACCTTCGCCTTCGCCGTCGTCCGGTGGGCGGTGTTCAGCTACGAGATCGTGGGCGACCGGCTGGAGATCAAGCGTTCCCTGATCAGCCGGTCGGTCCGTACCATCCCCCTGGAACGGGTACGCGGCGTGGACGTCTCCACCCCGCCCATGCACCGGCTGCTCGGCCTGGCCGTACTGAAGATCGACACGGGGGCGAGCGGCGACGCCGAGGAGGGCAAGCTCGACGGCGTCACCCTGGAGGAGGCCGAACGCCTGAAGTCGGTCCTGCTCCGCCGCACCCGCGCGGCCCGCGCCGCCGAGCACCCCACCGCCACCGGCCCGGCCCCCGCGTCTGACGGCGCCTCCCACTCCGTCGCCGTCACGGATTCGGCCGGCCCACCGCGCGCCACCGCACCTGGGCACACGGCGGAGGCCGATCGGGAGATCATCAGCGTTCCGTGGACCTGGCTGCTGTACGGCCCGCTGTCCGGCGCGTACCTCCTGACCCCGTTCGCGCTGGCGGGCGGCGCCGTGGGGTTGGCGTTCCAGTGGGGGGACGACCTCGGCTTCGGCCGGGACGCCGCGCTGACAGTGGGGGAGT
The DNA here is from genome assembly GCF_043197155.1 of Nonomuraea sp. NPDC049269. Lineage (NCBI taxonomy): Bacteria > Bacillati > Actinomycetota > Actinomycetes > Streptosporangiales > Streptosporangiaceae > Nonomuraea > Nonomuraea sp. NPDC049269. The sequence continues at coordinate 332,890 of NZ_JBICSO010000004.1, read as the reverse complement.
GGCTGTGGGAGCACCCCTACCTGCTGCTCGCCGTGGTGCTGCTGCTCGTGGTGGCGATGCCGGTGGTGGGCGGCGTGATGTACGCGGTGTTCAACTGGAACTTCCGGCTCACCAGCCGCGACCGCTACCTGGTGGCGGAGCGCGGGCTGATCAACCGGCGCAGCGTGTCGCTGGAGGCCCGGCGCGTACGCGGCTACGAGATCGTCGAGGGACTCGCCGAGCGCTGGGCGGGCGTCGCCCGCGTCTGGGCCATCGTGACGGGACTCGGCGACACGCAGACGCGCGGTCAACTCCTGCCGGACGTCCCGCGCGCGGTCGCCTTCAAGGTCACCGGCGACGCCATCGGCTCCTACCAGGCCGAACTCCGCCCCCACCCACCCATCGCCCGCAACCGCCGCCTCTTCCGCGCCATCGCCCCATGGCTCCTGCCGGCCGCCGTCACCGCGCTGACGGCTCTGCTGACCGCCCAGTCGGCCTGGTGGATCGCGGCCGTGATCGCCCTCCTCCTGGCGGGCGCGGGGATCCCCCTGGGCCTCGACCGGTACAGGTCTCTGGGACACGGATACGACGGCGTACGCCTGGCGGTCCGCTCCGGCTCCCTCCGCCGATCACAAGCCGTGGTCGAACGCCGCGCGGTGGTGGGCTGGCACCTGAGGCAGACCTGGTTCCAGCGGCGGGCCGGCGTGTATACGCTCACGGCCGGGGTGGGAGCAGGCAAGGGCGGCTACTCGGCGATCGACGTCTCCCAGTCCCAGGCGATCGGCTTCCCGGCCGAGGTGACGCCGGAATGGCTGGCTCCGTTCATCGAGAAGGGGGAGTAGGCGGGCGCGCGTTGCGCACCGCCGCTCCCGGGGGGCTTGCCGCTCACCGGGCCGTGGAGATCCTGCCTGGTTTTGAGACCACCGACGAGCCGCCGGGCGACCGGTGTCGGTTCGGCGACGGCGGGTCCCAGCGTCGGCAAGGGGCCGGGGCCGGGTAACCGGCGTGGTGGGTCGGCAGGGTCGGTCACGACGGCGCCTGGGTGGCGCTCGGGCAGGTGTGATGGCGTGTCCAGCCGTCAGTGCGGGACGGCGCGTTCCGGCGTCGGTACAGGAACGGCGCGTTCAGGCACTGGTACGACGGGGCGAGGCCGGGGCCGGGCGCCGGTGCGGTCGGTGGCTGGTCGGTTAGTCCTGGCGGCGGGCGCCGAACATGATCTCGTCCCAGGTCGGTACCGAGGCGCGACGCCCCCTGGAGCCCTTGCGCGGCTGACGGGCCGCAGGGGCAGGCGGGGGAGAGGGCACCGGGACCGGGGGCTCCTCCTTGGCCGCCGGCTGCTCGGGCTTCGCGGTGCCGTCCTTGCTCGTCCTCGCGGCCGGCACGGCGGGCTCAGGCGCGGCCGGCTCAGCCTTGGCCGCCGCCGGTTCAGCCTTGGATTTGGCCACTGCGGGCTCGGGCTTGAGTTCGGCCGCTGCGGGCTCAGCCTTGGGCACGGACTTGGGTTCCGCCGCTGCGGGCTCAGCCTTGGTGGCCGGTGTTGGGGTGGGTGCGGGTGTCGCGGAGTCGGCCTTGGGCTCAGGCTTCGTGGGCTGAGGCTTTGGCTGTGGCTTGGGCGCGGCTGCGGTGGGTGCGACTGCCGACTGCGACGTTGCCTCGGGCGCGGCCTTGGAGGGCTGCTTGGAGGTGTCGGTTGCCGTTGCGGGGGCGCTGGTGTCCGTCGCAGCCACCGCCTCGGGGGCAGGCGGTGTCGTGACGGCGTCCGTCTTTGCTGGGGTCTCGACCGCTGTGGCGGCTTCCTGCCCAGCGGCTTCCTGCACCGGGGCTTCGGTCTTGCCCTCCGTGGCCGGGGACGTTTGCGGCGTGGTCACCGTGGCGGGGCCACCGGACTGCGACTCGATAGCGGTGTCGCTGGACTGCGACGCGATGACGGCCTCGTCGGACTGAGGCTCAGCGACCGCCCCGACGACCTTCGACTCGGTGAGTGCGCTGCTGGTTGGCGTCTCGGGGACGGCGATGGTCGCCTGCGACTCGGCCGTGACACCCAGGGCGGGCTGCGACTCGGCCGTGACTCCCGTGGCGGGCTGCGATTTGGCCGCGACCTCCGTGGCGGGCCGCGACTCGGCTGGGGGTGGTGTGGCCGGCTCCGGGACAGTGCTGGGCTCCGGAGTCTCGGAAAGGCGTGCGTTCTCCGCTGCCGGGGTGTCGGTGCGTGCCACCGTGGGCACGGCAGACGGTGAATCCGCAGCCGAGGACGCATCGGTGGTGGGCGCCGACTGCGCAGAGGCCTGCGCGGCGGATGCGGGCGCCGAGTCTGCGACATCGGCGTCGGTAACGGCAGCGTCTGAGACGGCATTACCCGTGATGGCAGTCTTCGGGACAGAAGTGTCCGCGACAGCAGCGTCCGTGACTGGGGCGTCCGAGATGGCAGCCTTCGTAGCGGCGGTGTCCGTGGCAGGGGTGTCCGAGACACGGGCGGTCGCTGTGGCGGGTTCGGCTATGGCCGGGGCCGTTGTGGCAGCGGCGTCAGACGCGGGGGCTGAGGTAGCAGGGGCAGGCGGCGCGTAGTTCGCCGGCTCTGTAGCGCGGTCAGCCGCCGCAGGAGCGCTCGAAGCCGGGTTTCCGACGGCGGGGGCGCCAGTGGCCGGGCCGTCTACGGCGGGTGCGTTAGCGACCGAGCTGTCCACGGCGGGCGCGCCGGCGGCAGGCCCGTCCACGGCGCGGGCGCTGGTGGCCGGGGCCTCAACAGCGGGCGCGTTGGCGACCGGGCCCTGTACGGCGCGGGCGCTGGTGGCCGGGTCTTCAACGACAGGCGCGTTGAAGACCTCGCCCTGCACGCCGGCTGCGCCGGTGGTCGAGCCCTGCACGGCGGGCGTGCTGGCAATTGGCGTCTCTACGGTGGGTGCGCCGTAGGCCCCAGCACGCGTACCAGGGGTCGTGGCCGGGGGCAGCGTGAAAGCGTCCTCGGTGGGACGGTTACCCGAAGGCGCGACGTCACGGGTCGCCGGGGCGTAGATGGCCTCGCCGTCCCGGCCCGCCGGGCGGTCGGGAGTGCGGGGAGTGTCGTAGCCCGGGAGCCAGGGCGAAGGCTCGCCGGGGCGGCCGGCGTCCTGTGCGGGCGGCTCGGCACGGTAGCCGGTGTTGTGCGCGGGCGGCTCGGCGCGATAGCCGGGGTCCTGCGTCGATGGCTCGGTACGGTAGCCGGTCTCCTGCGCGGGCGACTGGGTACGGTAGCCCGTCTCCTGAGCGGACGGCTCGGCGCGGTGGCCGGTTTCCCGGGCGGCGGGCTCGGTGCGGTAGCCGGGCTCCCCAGCGGGCGGCTGCGAGCGGTAATCCCGAGAGGGAGGGTCTGAGCGGTGGCCGGGCTCCGCCGTACGGCCCGAAGGGTCGGCCGGGGCACGGTCGAAAGGGGCCTCGCGGGCGGGGGTGAAGGGGGCCTCGCGGGACGGGGTACGGCTGTAGGACGGCTCCGTGCCCCTCGGCTGGTAGCCGACCGCCGGCTCCTGCGACTCGGGCTCGTGCCGGACCATCGCGGGGAACGGCAGCGGGTCCGACGCGAGCGGTGGCACCGGCTGCAGCTTGGCCACGCGCGGCGTGAACGGCGTGACCGTGGTGTCCTCCACCACGGGGCTGGGGTCGAAGTCGGCGGCCGAGAGCCGCATCGACTCGTCGTCGTGCGGCGTGACGTGCCGCCTGCGCGGGTCGAAGAGCCACTCCGCGTGCCTGGTGTGACCGTTCCAAACGTAACCGAGCTTGACGCGCCAAAGGCCGTCGTCGCGCTTGGCGGAGTCCCAGTCGATCTCGTCGGTGGGCACGCCGCGCCGGGTCAGCCGTTCGGCGACGAGCTCGCCGAGCGTCGGGCCGGCCGAAGATTCTCCGGGCATGCGTACGGACACGCGCTGCGCCTGTTGGGCCACGTACTCGCGCTCCTGGAGCACGGGGCCCTCGAACCAGCGGACGCGTTCGACCGGGATGCCCGCTGTCGCGGCGATCTCCTCGGCCGTTTCTCCGGCGCGAATGCGGGCCTGGATCTCCTTGGGGCGCAACGGACTCTCCACTTCGATCTCGTACTGGCCGAGACGGGAGAAGTTGCCGCGGACGGCAGCACGGAGCCGGTCGTCCACGGGAAGCGTGAACCGAGTACCTCGCCCTGCTGTCGCCAGCACGAGATAGGTACCGTCCTCACTTACCGCGACGAGTCGGAGCTCCTGCATGCGAGTCCCTTCGTCAGCGTGCTGCTCATTCTTCCCCCGGACCCTTGAGTCTCTCGCGTGTGCCGGTTGCCTGCCAGCACCGTACCCGGCATGTCCGAACATCGCCTTCATGGGATAGCCCAGTGGCGTTGTGACGCCGGTCACATTTGTAGATTCCATCATGTTCAGGGTCTGCCGGTGCGCATTGCCCTCGACGGATTCTGGCGAATAGTGTCCCGCGCCGCCGTGCACTTCAGCCAAGACGCCAGAACGGATGGGTTGGCACCCGGATGGAGCTCCAGGTAGCGGGCGGCGGCTCCGGCCAGGTAGGGGGATCTGGTGGAGTACGTCTCGCCGGTGGGGGCCAGCCGGCACCCGCCCGTGTCCGCGGACGCGACGACGAAGACGCCGGACCGCGCCAGGCGGGCCATGGCGGTCCGCAGGGCCGGGGAGCGGGCGCCGTCGATCGAGAGATTGGCGACGGCGGAGCCATGGGCGTGTCGGCGTACCCAGTCGAGACCGGCCAGGACGTCCGACAGGCTGCCGGAGCCGCCGCAGCCGAGCACCCGTACGGAGGCGATGCGGGCCCGCGGCGCCACGCCGTGTGACCGGCCGGCTATGACGCGCGCCACCCGCGTGCCGTGGCCGCCGCAGTCGTCGCCGGTACGACCGGTGGCGTCGAAGGCCCGCCAGGCCCGATCTCCGAACCCGCCCGCCCTGCGCGGGCCACCCATCGGCTGCCCACTGACGCCGCTGTCCACGATATAGACCGTGACACCTCTCCCGCGGGCCCGGGAAGGCCCGGTGATCGGCCTGGCGTGGATCGGGCGGGCGGCCCCGGTGATCGGCATAGGGTGGATCTCGCGGTCGGGTTCGATCGCCAGGACCCGCGGATCCGCGCGGAGCTCCGCCAGTTCGGTCGCGTTCACCCAGGTGGCGAAGCCGGGGATGGCCGCGGTGTAGAAGCGGCGCACCCGCCATCGCATCGCGCCGACCAGGTCACGGGCCGCGGCCCGGTTACGGGCGGTGACGATGTACGGGCGCGTAGGCTCGATGACCGGCGGCCGGAAGGCGAGACCGGAAGCGGGCGCCATGGCGAGGGGAATCGCGGTGGTCACGGCCGTCGCCACGGCCGCGGCGAGGTACAGGGAGGGCAGGCCGATTCGTCGGGGCACGAGCGACGAGGGTGTCTGTCGCACACGTCACAGGAACAACAGGACACGCGCTCGCGTCTATTCACGAGAAAGCTCTTTACCGAACACAGGCGAGCACAGGCGAGAAAGGACTGATCCGAGGGGATGAGCGGCGAGCAGCGGAAGTTCGAGCTGAGCGTGCCGCAGATCGCGGGTAGTGCCCTGGCGGCCGTCACGGCCGCGGTCGCGGCCTCATACCTCGGTGTGGGGGGAACGGTGATAGGCGCGGCACTGATGAGCGTGGCCAGTACGGTCGCCACCGCCGTCTACACGCACTACCTGAAGCGCACGGGCGACAAGGTCAAGCAGCACACGGTGATCGCCTGGCGCGAGTACGGCCCTGAGCGGCCGCCACTGGAGCGGGACGAGGGCCAGGGCGAGCTGGCGACGGCCGTACTGACAACGGTGCGGGAAGGCGAGGAGAGCCGGGGCGAGTCCACGCTGGTCATGGCGCCGATCGAGGTGCCGGCGCCGAGGCGCGTGCCGTGGGCGAAGACGGGCGTGGCCGCGGCGCTGGTGTTCGGGGTGAGCATGGGCGGCATCCTGGCCTACCAGACGATCGCTCAGACGACCGTGCACGACCAGCTCACCGGCGCCAAGCCGGGGACCAAACGCGACGAGGCGCCCGCCAAGGAGAAGAAGCGTTCCGAGGAGCCCGCGTTCCAGCCTCGGACGACGTTCTCCGGCACCCCGGCGACACCCAGCGACACGCCGACCGGATCGCCCACGCCGACCGCCTCGCCGACCCGCACGTCCCAGAGCCCGACGCCGGCGCCCACCGCCACGGGCAAGCAGACGAGCAAGAACACGGTGGAGCCGTCCGCCCCGTCCGCGACCACGACGGCCCAGGACCCCGGCGACCTGACCGAGGAGACGTCCGTGCCGACCGAGGTGCCGCAGTCGCCACCGGTGCAGCAGGACAAGGAGACGCCGTGATGGTGGGCCCCTATCCCAGCACCGTCTCCAGGTAGGCGTTGCCGAACAGCCGCCCGGGATCCAGCCGATCCCGCAGCGCCACGAAGTCCGCGAACCTCGGGTACACCTTCTCGAGGTAGGCCGCGTCCCGGGTGTGCAGCTTGCCCCAGTGCGGCCGCCCGTCCAGCCGCGTCATGATCTCCTCCACCCCGGCGAAGTACGCGGGGTTGGGCGTGGGCCGGTACATGTGACAGGCGATGTACGCCGACTGGCGGCCGTACGCCGTGGACAGCCAGGCGGTGCCGGGCGGCGTGACCCGCACCTCCACCGGGAACGTGATCCGCCACCCCATCCGCTCCACCAGCGCCCGGGTCTCCCGCAGCGCCTGGCCGAGGTGCTCGCGCGGCACCGCGTACTCCATCTCCAGGAAGCGCACGTCCCGCCGGGAGGTGAAGATCTTGTACGACGCGTCCACGGCCTCCGACTCGCCGAGCGCGGCGGCGCTGACCCCGTTGATCCGCGGGATCAGCCCGGGAAATCGCGCCCCCACGGCGCAGGCGGCGCCGAACAGCGTGTTCTCCAGGAACACGTTGTCCAGCCAGTACTTGACCGCGCCAGGCGGCCGGGCCGGGCCGGGATCGCGGTTGTTGGTCTTGACCAGGCAGGCGTCGGTGTGCGGCAGCCAGAAGAAGTCGAGATGCTCGTTCTCCGAGGTCAGGGAGTCGAGCGAGTCGAGGATGGCGCTGAGCGTCATCCTGCGCCGCCGGTTGCGCAGCAGGAAGGCGGGCTCCACCCGGAACGTCACCGAGGTCAGCACCCCGAGCGCGCCCAGCCCCACCCGGGCCGCGTCGAACAGGTCCTCGCCGGGGCCGGCCGTCACCACCGAGCCGTCCGCGAGCACCAGCTCCAGCGCCACGACCTGATCGGCCAGGCCGCCGCTGTCGCGTCCCGTGCCGTGCGTGCCGGTCTGGATGGCGCCCGCGACCGTCTGCTCGGTGATGTCGCCCATGTTGGCCAGCGCCAGCCCGCGCGCGGCGAGCAGCGAGTTCAGCACCCGCACCGGCGTGCCGGCGAGCACGGTGACGCGGTCGCCGGTGACGGACGTGAGTCCGGTCAGCGCGGAAGGGCGGAGCATGATGCCGTCGGTGAGGGCCACCCCGGTGAAGGAGTGGCCCGTGCCGATCATGCGCAGGCGCCGGCCGCCGGCGGCGGCGTCCCCGACGGCGCGTACGACGTCCTCGGTCGACGCCGGGGTACGCACCTCGGCGGGCGCGGCCGTCTGGTTGCGGGCCCAGTTCGTGAAGGCCATGGCCGCCCTTGCGCTAGAGCTTCGTTCCGTTAAACGTGAACGATACTCAGTTCTCCCAGCCTTCGGGAACCGGGAAGGCGTCCCCGGGCTGCAGGTTCTGCGACTTGATGACGTCGGAGACCTTCACCAGCGTGTAGCCGCGGCTCTGCAGCAGCTTGACGAGCGACGGCATCACGTCGACGGTCTGCTTCACCCAGTCGTGCATGAGGATGATGCCGTCGCGCTTGGCCACGGCCAGCGTCTGCTTCTTGATCTCCGCGGAGTTCTTGGTCGCCCAGTCGCGCGAGCCGGCGGTCCACAGGATCATCGGCATGCCGAACTCGGCCGCGACCTCCGAGGTCTGCACGTCCAGCATGCCGTACGGCGGGCGCAGCAGTTTGGGCTCGACGCCCGCGGCCTTCTTGACGGCGTCCTGGGTCTTCTGGATCTCGTTCTTGACGGCGTCCGGCTCGATGGTGGTGAAGTTCGGGTGCGAGTAGCTGTGATTGCCGAGCTCGTGGCCCTCCTTGGCCATGCGCTTGACGAAGGCGGGGCGGCTCTTCACGTACTGGCCTTCGAGGAAGAACGTCGCCTTGGCGTTGTACTTCTTCAGCGTGTCGAGGAGCGTTCCCGCGTACTTGCCCGGCCCGTCGTCGAAGGTCAGGGCGATGCACTTGAGCTGCGCGCAGTCGACTGCCTTCGCCTTGGCCTGGGCGACGGCAGCGGCCTGGACGGGCGCTTTCGGGGTGGGGGCGGCGGATGCCGCCGTTGGTGTCAGAGTGACGGCAACAGTCGCGATAGCAAGAAGTGAAACGATTTGTCGGGACATGCGAAAGCTTTCGTGTGTGAAGGGTGTTGCGAGGGTTGTCCCGACGGTAGCGGATCAGTTCCCGGCAGGTGAAGGCGCCTCGGGAAGTCTCAGCAAACCCGAACCTCCGATGCCCACGACGACCGCGACCGCCGCGGCGGCGAGCGTGAAGCCGTACGCGTTGGACGCCCCGAACGCCTCCGTGAGCCGCCCACCGGCCCAGGCCCCGATCGCCACCCCGAATCCGATCGAGGTGGAGATCCACGCCAGCCCCTCGGTGAGCACCGCGGACGGCACGAGCCGCTCGGTGAGCGAGAAGCCGGTGATGAGCGTCGGCGAGATCGACAGCCCGGCGAGGAACAGGCCGAAGGCCATGATCCGCGCGTCACCGATGAACATGATCGGCAGCAGTCCCACCACGAGCAGCCCGAGCGCCCGCACGAACCGGCGGCGCAGCGAGAGCCGCCAGTGCCGCGAGCCGAACCAGAGCCCCGACACCATCGACCCGCCCGCGATGGCGGCCAGCAGGAACCCGGAGGCACCCTTGACCCCGTGCTCCTCGGCGAAGGCCACCGTGATCAGGTCGATCGACCCGAACACCGCTCCCAGTGCCAGGTAGACGCAGGACAGCAGGGCGATCCCCGGGATCAGGATGGCCGCCCCACCGCCGCCGTCACCCGGCCGCACCGCCGGCTGGGTGCGCCGCTGCGCCGCGAGCGCGAGGGATCCGCCGAGCATGCAGATCAGCGCTACGAGCAGTCCCATGTACGGGTTGACCGCCGTGGCCAGCACGGTGACCAGCGCGGGCCCGGCAACGAAGATCATTTCGTCGGCGACGGACTCGAACGCGAACGCCGTGTGCAGCTTGGCCGAGCCGGCGTGCAGGGTCGACCAGCGTGCCCGCACCATCCCGCCCAGGGACAGGGAGGTCGCGCCGACCGCCAGCCCGGCGGCGTACAAGGTCCATTCGGGCAGCCCGAAGCCCGCGGACAGCATGAGCGCGGCCAGCGAGAGCCCGTTCACGATCGAGAAGGGCACGATCACCCGGGCCTGCCCGAACCGGTCGACCAGCCGCGCGGTCAAAGGGGCGGCCACCGCGAAGGAGACGTTGGTGGTGGCCGCGACGGCGCCCGCGGTCGCGTAGGACTCGGTGAGGCCGGAGATCAGCAGGACGATGCCGATGCCGAGCATGGACATCGGCATCCGGCCGATGAAGCCGGCCAGCACGAATCCCTTGACGCCGGGCCCGTTGAACAACCCCCGGTAAGGCCCGACCACGTCTGTTCCCCTCCCCAAGTGCGTCCCAACCTTTACGCACGCGCTGACCGGACAGCAAGTGATTTTTCCGGCAACTCGGCTAACGTGTGCCGGGTGTCCGGTCTTCCCTCCTTCCGTGCCGTCCTGATCGTGATCGCCTCGGTCATGGCCGTTTCGGTCGTGGCCGTGGGGGTGGCGCTGTCCACGCGGGACGACCTTTTCGCCAGTACGGCCGACAAGCAGCCGGTACGGAAAGCGCAGAAACCAGCCCAGAAGCCGCAGCAGCAGACCGCCGGTCTGGACAAGATCGTGCCCACCACCGAGCCGGTGAAGGACTTCGGCGAGGGCGGCCCCAGCGTCACCCCGACCCCGCCCCGCGTGCTCGCGATCGCCCGCGCCGAGGTGCCCAAGCCCACCCGCTTCGCCCTGGCGAAGCTCAAGCACGTGCAGAAGGTGGCCGTCGTCGACGCGGGCTCCGTCAAGGTGTCCGGCACCGGCCTGAACCTGCTCGCCGTCGACCCGGCCGACTTCCGCTCCTGGACGCCCAAGGCCGTCGCCGACCAGCCCGCCGTGTGGAGCGCGCTGTCCAGGGGCGAACTGGTCGCCGACACCGCCACGGTCCGCAGGCTCGGCATGATCCTGGGCGCCGAGTACCAGGTGGACGGCGGCCCCCGGCTGCGCGTCGCGGCCTCGGCCACGCTTGGCCTGACGGGGATCGACGGCCTGGTGGGCGCCGACATGGGCAAGGCGCTCGGCCTGGCGCCGGGCGTCGCGGTGCTGCTGCACGGCAAGTCCGCCATCAGCGAGCCGGGCGTACGCAAGCTGCTCGGCAAGGGCGCCCAGGTCGTGACGCTGGGCGCGCGTCCCAAGGCGAAACCGAAGCAGACGGCCACGGCCACTCCGCAGCAGCAGGTCAACGTCGGGCGGCCGAGCAGCTACCTCGACCTCTACAAAGCCTCAGCCACCCACTGCCCCGGCCTGTCCTGGACGGTGCTGGCGGCGATCGGCCAGGTGGAGAGCGGGCACGGCCGCAACAACGGCCCGTCGAGCGCGGGCGCGCTCGGCCCGATGCAGTTCATGCCCGCCACCTGGAAGCACTACGGGGTGGACGGCGACGGCGACGGCAAGGCCGACATCTGGAGCCCGTACGACGCGGTGCCCGCGGCGGCCAAGTACCTCTGCGCCAACGGCGCCGGCCAGGGCGGCCAGAAGCTCCGCAAGTCGATCTGGTTCTACAACCACTCCTGGGACTACGTGAACAAGGTGATGGGCATCGCCGAGGCGTACGCCCGCGCCTACACCTGACGCCGCCGGGGCGGCGGGCAGCAGGTGAGCGCGCAGGGCTGCGGCTCGGGCTCGTCCATCAGCTCGCGGACCATGCGGACGAAGGCCGGGTGGACGCCCGCCGTCGCGGCCCGCTCCATGGGCAGGCCCAGCTCGGTGGCGACCTGCCTGGCCTCGGTGTCGAGGTCGTAGACGACCTCCATGTGGTCGGAGACGAACCCGATCGGCACCAGCACGACCGACCGGGCGTCGGTCTTGCGCAGGTGGTCACAGACGTCCGGCTCCAGCCACGGCACCTCGGGCGGCCCGCTGCGCGACTGCCACACCAGGTCCCAGGGCTGGGTGCGGCCCAGCGCCGCGTTGACCAGCTCGGCGCTCCTGCGCAACTGCGCCTCGTAGAGGCCGCCGTACGGGCCCGCGGTGCGCGCCATCGAGACCGGCACGCTGTGCGCGGTGAACACCAGCCGGGCGTCGTCGCGGCCGAGCCGGTCGAGCGCCTGCCGGACGTGGTCGGCCATCGCGGCCACGAACCCCGGATGCTCCCCGAAGTGCCGCATCTTGACCAGCTCGGGGCCGCCCTTGACGGAGATCCTGGCGATGTCCTCGTAGTACTGGCGGCAGCTGGAGTATCCGGCGAAGGCCGAGGTGGCGAACACCGCCGCCTTGCGGACCCCGTCGTCCTTCATCCGCAGGACGGTCTCCTCGCCGAACGGGTGCCAGTTGCGGTTGCCCCAGTAGACGGGCACACCGACCACGGGTCGCAGCGCCTCGATGAGCTCGCGGTTCTGGCCGTTGATCGGGCTGACCCCGCCGAACCCCTGGTAGTGCTCGGCCACCTGCAGCAGCCGCTCACGCGGCACCCCTCGGCCGCGCACCACATTCTCCAGAAACGGCAGCACGTCGTCAGGACCCTCGGGCCCCCCGAACGACAGCACCAGCAGAGCGTCGTAAGTCCCCACGTACCAACCCTATTCCCGCTAGGGACCGCCCTCGCCCGCGAGGGAGGAAGTGCCGTCGCTTGGCTCACGGAGGGGGGCAACAAGCAGGTAGGTTCGATGGAGTGAGCGCATTCGACGATATTCGTGATTACGTTGCCATCCCCCGGGTTCTCTCGCTGAAGCTCTCGCCCGACGGTTCCCGGTTGGTCTCCGCGGTCCAGTCCCTCAATCCCGACGGCAAGTCGTACGGCACCGCGCTCTGGGCGATCCCAGTCGACGGCGAGCCGTACCGGCTGACCCGCTCGGCCAAGGGTGAGAGCGCGGCGGAGTTCACCGGCGCGGGCGATGTGCTGTTCACCTCGGCCCGTCCCGACCCGACCGTCAAGGACGCCACCGACGAGGTGGCCGCGCTGTGGCTGCTGCCCCGCTCCGGCGGCGAGGCCCGGCAGGTGGCCGCCCGGCCCGGCGGCATCGGCGCCTTCCGTACGGCCGGCGACGTGGTGGTGTTCGCCTCCGACGTGCTCACCGGAGAGGAGGCGGCAGAGGAGGAGCGCCGCAAGGCGCGCAAGGACGCCGGCATCAGCGCGATCCTGCACGAGAGCTACCCGATCCGCTACTGGGACCACGACCTCGGCCCGGGACGTACCCGGCTGTTCGCCGCGAAGCTCGGCGGCGACCGGCTGGAGGACGTGCGCGACCTCACTCCCGACCCGGGCGAGGCGCTGCGCGACGTCACCTTCGCGCTCACACCTGACGGCGCCACCGTGGTCGCGACCTGGCGTACCTTCCTCCCGGGCGGCGAGCAGCGGGTCGACCTGGTCGCCATCGACGTGGCCACCGGCGAGCGGCGCACGCTCTTCACCGACGAGGGCCACGACTTCGGCGGCCCGCTCGCGATCTCGCCCGACGGCACCCGCGTCGCCTGCGTCCGCGAGCGCGTCGGCGGCATCGAGGTCTCCGTCCGCAACGAGCTGTGGATCGGCGACCTGGCCACCGGCGAGGCCCGCGGTTACGCGCCCGACCTGTTCCCGATGGACGTCGAGTGGGCGCCCGACTCGTCGGCCGTCTACCTCGTGGCCGACCACCAGGGCCGCCGCCCGATCTTCCGGGTGCCGCTGGACGGGGAGGTCGCCCGGCTGACCCAGGACGACGCCGCCTATCTCGGGCTCAACCCCTCGGCCGACGGCCGGTTCGTCTACGCGCTGCACAGCGGCGTCGACCGCGCCCCCGGCCCGGCCAGGATCGACACCGCCACCGGCGAGATCACCGACCTGCCCTCGCCCGCCCCGCGCCCCGAGGTGCCCGGCACGCTGACCGAGATCTCCGCGACGGCCGACGACGGCGCCACGATCCGCGGCTGGCTCGTGCTGCCCGAGGGCGCCTCGGCCGCCAGCCCGGCGCCGTTCCTGCTCTGGATCCACGGTGGCCCCGTCGCCTCGTGGAACGACTGGCAGTGGCGCTGGCAGGCCTGGATCATGGCCCAGCACGGCTACGCCGTCCTGCTCCCGGACCCGTGCCTGTCCACCGGCTATGGTCAGGAGATGATCGAGCGAGGCTGGGGCGACTGGGGCCCGCGCACGCTCGCCGACCTTGACGCGATCGTGGACGTGGCCGTGGCCAGGGACGACATCGACGGCGAGCGGATCGGCGCGATGGGCGGCTCGTACGGCGGCTACATGGCCAACTGGATCGCCGGCCACAGCGACCGCTACAAGGCCCTCGTCACCCACGCCGCCCTGTGGAACCTCGACCAGTTCGCCGGCACCACCGACGCGGCCATGTACTGGCAGCGCGAGTTCGGCGCGCCCGGCTCCGAGCGCTACGCCAAGCTCTCCCCGCACCACGGGCTCGGCGACATCACCACCCCGATGCTCGTCATCCACGGCGACAAGGACTACCGGGTGCCGATCGGCGAGGCCCTGCGTCTGTGGTGGGACCTGCAGCGCAGCAACGTCGAGTCGAAGTTCCTGTACTTCCCCGACGAGAACCACTGGATACTCAAACCCGGCAACGCCGTCGCCTGGTACGAGACCGTGCTGGCCTTCCTCGCCCAGCACGTGCTCGGCCAGGAGTGGAAGCGCCCGGACTCGGTGGCGTGATGAACGATCGACGGGCTCTGCTCGAACTGGCCGAGGACATCGCGCGCGAGGCGGGCGACATGCTGCTCGCCAAGCGGCCCACGATGTCGGAGGTCGTCGAGACCAAGTCCAGCCCCACCGACGTGGTCACCGCCCTGGACACGGCCTCGGAGCGGCTCATCCGCGCCCGCGTGCTGGAGGCCAGGCCGGACGACAGCATCCTGGGCGAGGAGGGCGGCGAGGCGGCCGGCGGCTCCGGCGTGCGCTGGATCGTCGACCCCATCGACGGCACGGTCAACTTCCTGTACGGCCTGCCCGAGTGGGCGGTGTCGATCGCCGTCGAGGTGGGCGGCGAGATCGTCGCGGGCGTGGTGAACGTGGTGCCGCGCGGCGAGGTGTTCACCGCCTCGCTCGGTGGCGGCGCCTGGCTCGCCGGCGAGCGGCTGCGCTGCAACACCGGCGTGCCGCTGTCACAGGCGCTGGTCGCGACCGGCTTCGGTTACCTGCGCGAACGCCGGGCCGTACAGGCCCAGGTGCTGGCGTCGGTGCTGCCGCGGGTACGCGACATCAGGCGGGGCGGCTCTTGCGCCGTCGATCTCTGCTCGGTGGCATCGGGCCGGGTGGACGCCTACTACGAGCGGGGCACCAACTACTGGGACTTCGCCGCGGCCGGGCTGGTCGCGACCGAGGCGGGGGCCAGGATCGGCGGGCTGAACGGCAGGCCGTACAGCAACGACTTCGTTCTCTGCGCGGCGCGGGGGCTGTTCGAGGAGCTGCACGACCTGCTCGTACCGCTGGATCCGCAACGCGACGCCTGACGCCGTGACGTGACGGCGCGAAACGGCCGGAGCCCCTCTCCAGGGCTCCGGCCGTTCTGTCACATCAGGCACCGATCAATGAGGCAACGAGACGCCGTTGTCATCCGCCAGGCGGCGCAGGTCCTCGATCTCGGCGGTGAGGGTGTCGGCGAGGAAGTCGTCCCCGGCGCACCGGGCCTCCCGGAGGCCCTTGTAAGCCTGGTCGAGGCGGCTTTCGATCGTGGTCGTGAACTCGCCCATCTCACCTACTCTCTTCAGGGGTTGCGGGGCGAAGCGCCCAGCGCGCGTGGCACCCAACGAGGCACACGGCGATGGGTGTCCACCAGGCATACCCCGGCCTGTCGCATACCAAAACATGAATTTGGCTGTGCCTTGCAGCACAGCCGCCGCACATGCCTTACCGTGCGCTTATCGCAGGTGTGGGCAGAATGAGGCAGCGGATCCGGAGAGAGGTGCCAGTCGTGCGAGTGCTGGTTGTAGAGGACGAGCGAGTGCTCGCCGACGCGATCGCGACCGGTCTGCGGCGCGAGGCCATGGCGGTGGACGTGGCCTATGACGGTGGTGGCGCGCTGGAGCGCACCTCCTACATCGACTACGACGTGATCGTCCTGGACCGCGATCTGCCGGTGGTGCACGGGGACGAGGTCTGCCGCCGTCTGGTGGAGCAGCGTACGGCCTCGCGCATCCTGATGCTGACCGCGTCCGGTGACGTCGACGACAAGGTGGAGGGGCTCGGCCTGGGGGCCGACGACTACCTGGCCAAGCCGTTCGTCTTCGTCGAGCTGGTCGCCCGGGTGCGCGCGCTCGGCCGCCGATCCGCGCCCGCGCTGCCGCCCGTTCTGGAGCGGGGCGGGGTCCGGCTGGACCCGGGCAAGCGGCTGGTCGAGCGTGAGGGCAAGGAGATCGTCCTCACGAAGAAGGAGTTCGCGGTCCTGGAAGAGCTGATGCGGGCGGAGGGCGCCGTCGTCAGCCAGGAGGACCTGCTGGACAAGGCGTGGGACGAGAACATCGACCCGTTCACCAACGTGGTGCGGGTGACGATGATGACGCTGCGCAAGAAGCTTGGCGATCCGCAGGTGATCGAGACGGTGCCCGGAGTGGGATACAAATTGTGACAGAACGGCCGGAGCGCGAGGCTATGCCGACGCACCCGATGATCAGCCCCCATTCGGAGCGGGCGGTGTCGCGGAGCAAGCTGATGCCGCCGGTCCCGCCGCCGAGCGGGCCGCCCGTCTGGGACGGCCCGCCGCCACCGTCGTACACCCGGCCGCAACGCACCACGATGGAGCGGGTCAAGGCGCTGCCGGGCAGGCTGAGCATTCGATGGCGGCTCACCATCACCTACGGCTCGCTGTTCTTCGTGGCCGCGGCCGTGCTCCTCGTCTCCATGTACGTCATCGTCGGCACCGCGATCAACGTCGTGTGGCCGGAGCTCAACACCGACAACATCGACGCCATCGACGCGGCCATCGTGCACGCGCGGTGGTACGCCGCGAAGGACCAGACCGTCGCCAGCGCCCGTGACGCGCTGCTGCAGAGCTCCTTGATGGCGCTGGCGGGCGTCGGCATCCTCGCGGTGATCCTCGGCTACTTCGTCGCCGACCGGGCGATGCGGCCGGTCAGCCAGATGACGGCCACGGCCAAGAAGCTCTCCGAGAGCACTCTGGCCCATCAGCGCATCGACCTGGAGGGCCCGGACGACGAGCTGAAGGAGCTGGCCGACACCTTCGACGCCATGCTCACCCGGCTCAATCTCGCTTTCGACACCCAGCGCAGGTTCGTCGCCAATGCCTCGCACGAGTTGCGGACCCCGTTGACCATCAACAGGACGGTCCTGGAGATCGCGCTGTCGGATCCCGAGGCGTCGCAAGATCTCAAAGCGCTGGGGCGTACCCTGCTCGAAGTCAACGCGCGCAACGAGAAGCTCATCGAGGGTCTGCTGCTGCTCGCCAGGAGCGAACGCGAGCTGGCGGTACGCAAGCCGCTGGACGTCCAGGAGGTCGCCCAGACGGCCGTCGAGCAGGTGACTCCATTCGCCGAAGATAACTCTGTAACCATCACCACCGAACTGGTCAGCGCGCCTACCATAGGCGATCCGGTGCTCTTGGAGCGCTCGGTGAGCAACCTGCTCGAGAACGCCATCAAGTACAACATTCCAGAAAACGGAAAAGTATGGATCCGAACGGGAATGGTGGACGGGGCACTGGTTGTTCAGGTGGCCAACACGGGGCAGCACGTCCCGGCGTACGAGGTGAACACCCTGTTCGAGCCCTTCAGGAGGCTCCACGCGGACCGCGTGGATTCGGCCAAGGGATCAGGGCTGGGGCTGTCCATCGTTCGTGCTGTTGTGCAGGCTCACGGTGGAAATGTGACCGCCGTGCCTCGGGAGGGCGGAGGACTTGTGGTGACCATTCGGCTGCCGAGCCGCTGATCCGGCGTGTTGCACCACGGCGGGCGTCTCGTTCTCGCCGCACATGTGGTTGGATGTGCCGTCGAACACGGTGGTGCATGCCGCCAAGGCTGTGGGTTTGGCCATATTTGGCTAACCATTGGCGATGGCAGCAGGCCCTGACGTGTTGGGAGGTTCGTGCTTCCTTCCTGCTGGGTACCGATGCAAAAATTCCCCCGGCGGAACGGGCACAAGATGAGGCTCCTGGACGTTAGAAGACGCGCGATGAGCGCGAAGACTTATAGATGAGGGGGATGGAGCAAGCACAATGGCTACCGATTACGACAGCCCGCGCAAGACGGACGACGACCTGGGGGAAGACAGCCTCCAGGAGCTCCAGGCGCGGCGTACCGACAAGTCGTCGGGCAGCATCGACATCGATGAGACGGATCTGGCCGAGTCGCTCGAACTACCCGGTGCAGACCTGTCGAACGAAGAGCTGAGCCTGCGCGTGATCCCGCGCCAGGCTGACGAGTTCACCTGCTCGCGTTGCTTCCTGGTGCATCACCGCAGCCAGCTGGCGTCTGAGAAGAACGGCCAGCAGGTGTGCCGGGAGTGCGCCGCCTGACGAAGGAGGCTCCGCGTGGCCGCACCTGAGAAGGACCGGCAACCAGGAAACGAGATCGCCGACCCCGATCAAGAGGTCGGCGAGCTCGTAGGCAGGCTCGCCGACCCCGGTGAGCTGGAGCCGGCCGAGCGGCGTCGGCTGCTCGGCCGTCTAGCCCGCACTCTGGCCTCTGGCGCGAACAAGGCGCGTGAGACCGGGGTCGGGCGCGGACGCTGGCTGGCGGATGTGTTCATGAACATCGCGCCCCGCATCCCCATCAGAGATCTGCACACGCTTTCCGAGCATCATCACGGACTGACCGGCGAGCAACTCGCCGACGACCTGGTGCGCACCGCCCAAAAGGCGACCATGACGGTAGGCGCCATCGGCGGAGCGCTCGCCGCGGCCGAGTTCGCGGCACCACCCCTTCTCCTCTCCGCCCCCGCGCAGCTCGTCGCCGAGACGATCGTGGTGGCCGCCATCGAGGTCAAGCTGCTGGCCGAACTGCACGAGGTCTACGGCGTGCGCGTCGAGGGCACCGGCACCCAGCGCGCGGCCGCCTTCGCCGCGGCCTGGGCCAAGCAGCGCGGTGTCGACCCCCTCAGCCCCGCCTCCGTCTCACTCGCCCTCGGCGCGGCCACCAAGACCGCCGTGCGCAACCGCCTCCTGCGCACCCTCGGGCGTCACCTGACCACGCTGGGCCCGTTCCTCACCGGCGCCGTCGCCGGCGGCGCGCTCAACCGGATCGCGACCAAGAAGCTGGGCCAGGCCATCCGCGAGGACCTACGCGGCAAGCTGCCGCCCGGCGGCCGGTCGCGGGAGCTGGACCAGGGTTAGACCCGCAACCCGTCGAACGTCATCTTGAGCAGCGCGTCGGCCAGGTCGTCCGCCGATCCGCCGCGCGGCGGCCGGTACCACTCGGTGATCGAGTTCACGGTGCCGAACAGCAGCCGCGTCACCAGCGACGGGTCCACGTCGGGCCGGATGCCGCCGGCCGCCGCCGCCTCCTTGACCAGGTGGCTGACGAACCTGTCGATCTCCCGCCGCCGCTCCAGCGCCGCCTGCTCGGTCGCGCTGTTGCCCCGCACGCGCAGCAGCAGCGTCACGTACGGCAGGTGGTCGACGAGGATGCGGACGCTCTGCCGTATCACCCATTCCAGGCGGGCGATCGCCGGGCCCGAGGTGGCGCGCTCGTCGGCGATCATCGCGAACAGGCCGCCGAGCGCCCGGTCCAGCGCCCGCGCCAGCAGCTGCTCCTTGCCGGGCACGTGGTAGTAGATCGCCGACTTGGTGACGCCGAGCGCCCTGGCCAGGTCCTCCATGCTGGTGCCGTCGTAGCCGCGCTCGTTGAACACGTCCACGGCGATGGCGAGCACGGACTCGGGATCGTGTCCGCGTTTTCCCCGGCGGGTCGTACTGGTCGCCATATGGCTAAGTATCCCGCTCATCCATGACTCGCCGGAGTTTGCCCACCGAGCGCTCCAGCGTCTCCGGGTCCACCACCTCGACCTCGACCTGCACGCCGATCGTGTCCTTGACGGCCCGGCGCACCGCCTCCCCGGCCGCTGCGCGGGCCTCTGTGCCCGCCTCAAGGCCCCGCCGCGCCTCGACCTTCACCGTCATTACGTCGAGCCGCCCCGGCCTGGTGAGGTGCACCTGGAAGTGCGGCGACAGTCCCGGCACGCGCAGCACGATCTCCTCGATCTGGGTCGGGAAGACGTTCACCCCGCGCAGGATGATCATGTCGTCGGTACGGCCCGTCACCTTCTCCATCCGCCGGAACGCCGGCCGCGCGGTGCCGGGCAGCAGCCGGGTCAGGTCGCGGGTCCGGTAGCGGATGATCGGCAGCGCCTCCTTGGTGAGGCTGGTGAAGACCAGCTCGCCCGTCTCGGCCGGGGCCCCGGTGAACGGGTCGACGGTCTCGGGGTAGAAGTGGTCCTCCCAGACGTGCAGGCCGTCCTTGGACTCGACGCACTCGTTGGCCACGCCGGGGCCCATCACCTCCGACAGGCCGTAGATGTCGACGGCGTCGAGGTCGAAGCGGTCCTCGATCTCCGCGCGCATCTCCTCGGTCCACGGCTCGGCGCCGAAGACGCCGATCCGCAGCGAGGACGCGCGGGCGTCGAGGCCCTGGCGGTCGAACTCGTCGAGCAGCGCCAGCATGTACGACGGCGTGACCATGATGACGTCCGGCCGGAAGTCGGCGATGAGCCGCACCTGGCGGGGCGTCATGCCGCCGGAGACCGGTATCACCGTGCAGCCCAGCCGCTCGGCGCCGTAGTGGGCGCCCAGGCCGCCGGTGAACAGGCCGTAGCCGTAGGAGATGTGCACGATGTCGCCGGGCCGCCCGCCAGAGGCGCGGATCGAGCGGGCCATGACCTCGGCCCAGATGTCGAGATCGTTCTTCGTGTAGCCGACCACCGTGGGCTGCCCGGTGGTGCCGCTGGAGGCGTGCACCCGCGCCACCCGCTCCCGTGGCACGGCGAACATGCCGAACGGGTAGCAGTCGCGCAGGTCCTGCTTCGTGGTGAAGGGGAACTTCGCCAGGTCGCCGAGCTCCTCGCAGTCGGCGGGGTGGACGCCGTGCTCATCAAACTTCTGCCGATATTTCGGTACATTTTGGTATGCGTGGTGGAGTGTCCATTGGAGGCGCTCCAGCTGGAGCGCCATGAGCTCGTCGCGCGACACCCGCTCGATCGGGTCGAGCTCTCCGGGCCGAGGGGCGGCGCCGAGTCTCATCGCATCTCCCTGCTGCGGCCACGGAACTCCGCGACCACCTCGCCGTCATCCTTCTTCACCGTGATGTCGTAGATGCCGCTCCGCCCGTAGCGAGTGCGTTCGGCGGCCTCGGCCACCAGCACGTCGCCCGCGTGGGCCGGCGCCACGAAGGTGATCTCCGCGCCGGCCGCGACCGTCACCGGGCCGTGGCTGTTGCACGCGCAGGCGAACGCGGTGTCGGCCAGCAGGAAGACGTAGCCGCCGTGGCACAGCGCGTGCCCGTTGATCATCCGCTCGGTGACCTTCATGCGGCACACCGCCCGGCCGGCCCCCAGCTCCGTCAGCTCGATGCCCAGGGCCGCGGAGGCGGTGTCGGCGTCCATCATGCGGCGCGCGCTCTCCAACGCAAGTCTCCCTTGTCAACTGACCGAATGTTCGGTAAACACTTCACCGTCCGGCCCGATCCCTGTCAAGAGACGGACGGAACCCCCCGAGGTACGCCTGAACGGGAGGAAACCATGGTCAAGCCGTTCGCCTCGTCCGCCGATCGCGGCGAGAAGCGGCAGTCGCTGGAAGTGCTGGCCGAGGGCGTCTACGCGCTCACCGCCGAGGGCGACCCGAACGTCGGCGCGATCGAGGGCGAGGACTTCCTGGTCTGCTTCGAGGCGCTGGCCACCCCGGTCGCCGCCCGCGAGTGGCTCGCGCGGCTGCGCGAGCACACGGACAAGCCGATCAGATACCTCGTGCTGTCGCACTATCACGCGGTACGGGTGCTGGGCGCCTCGGCGTTCGGGGCCGACGTGATCGTCACGCACGACAAGACCAGAGAGCTGATCGCCGAACGCGGCGCCGAGGACTGGGCCAGCGAGTACGCCCGGATGCCCCGGCTGTTCAAGGAGCCCGGCTCCATCCCCGGCCTGACGTGGCCCACGGCGACGTTCAGCGACCGGTTCACCATCGCGCTCGGCGGCGGGCGCGGCGACCTGGTGCTGGCCTACTGCGGGCGCGGGCACACCGAGGGCGACCTGGTGGCCTGGCTGCCGGAGCGGCGCATCATGTTCGCCGGCGACCTGGTCGAGTCGCAGGCCGCCCTCTACACCGGCGACGCCTTCCACCGCGACTGGTCCACCACGACGCTCGACCGGGTCGCCGCGTTCGGCGCGGAGACGCTGGTGGGCGGCAGGGGAGCCGTGGCCCGCGGCGCGCGGGGGGTGGAGGCGGCCATCGCGCAGACCCGCGACTTCCTGGCCGTGATGCTGCGCGAGGTCGGCCGGGCCCACGAGGGCGGCGGCACGCTGAAGGAGGCGTTCGCGAACACCCACCGGGCGCTCGAACCCCGTTACGGCGCCTGGCCCATCTTCGAGCACTGCCTGCCGTTCAACGTCTCCCGGCTGTGGGACGAGCTCGACGGCGTCGAACGACCGGTCATCTGGACGGCCGAACGCGACCGCGCGGTCTGGGAGCAGCTCCAGTCATGACCGGCACCGGCTCTGGGATCGGTCCCGGCGCTGAGAGCGGGACGAGCGTCGGGGGCGGGGACGCGACCGCCGCGGTCATCGTCATCGGGGCCGGGCCCGTCGGGCAGACGGCGGCGCTGCTGCTGGCCCGCTGGGGACTGCCCGTGCTCGTCCTCGACCGGAGTCCCGCGCGCGCCGCCACGGGTTCCAGGTCCATCTGCCAGCAGCGGGACGTGCTCGACATCTGGTCGGCCGTCGGCGCGGGCCGGATCGCCGAGGAGGGCCTGGCCTGGACCACCGCCCGCACCTACTACCGGGACCGCGAGCTGTTCTCGTGGACGTTCGGCGGCCAGGGCCCGCTGCCGCCGTGCGTCAACATCTCGCAGTCGCGCACCGAGCGGATCCTGGACGACGCCATCGCCGCCCAGCCGCTCATCGAGGTGCGCTGGGACCACGAGGTCACCGGCCTGACCCAGGACGCCGAGGGCGTCACGGTCCGCTGCGGGGAGCGGGTGCTGCGCGCCCCCTACGTGCTGGCCTGCGCGGGCGCCAAGGCCCAGCCGGTACGCCGGGCGCTGGGCGTCACCTTCGACGGGGAGACCTTCGACGACCAGTTCCTCATCTGCGACATCAGGGCCGACCTGCCCGGCTGGGAGCACGAGAGGCGCTTCTACTTCGACCCCGAGTGGAACCCCGGCAGGCAGGTCCTCATCCACCCCTGCCCCGGATCGACGTTCCGCATCGACTGGCAGGTCCCGCCGGACTACACCCCAACAGAAGCCGATATTTCGCGAAAAATCAGGCAAATCATTGGTGAGCGGGACTATGACCTGCTCTGGCGGACCACGTACCGCTTCCACTCCCGCATCGCCTCCCGCATGCGGGCGGGCCGGGTGCTGCTGGCCGGTGACTGCGCCCATCTGGTGGCCCCCTTCGGCGCCCGGGGCCTCAACTCCGGCGTGCCCGACGCCGAGAACGCCGCCTGGAAGCTGGCCTTCGTCGCTCACGGCTGGTCCCCGGAGGAGCTGCTGGAGACGTACCACATCGAGCGGCACGCGGCCGCGCTGGAGAACCTGGAGGTGACCGGCGCCACCATGCGCTTCCTGGCGCCGAGGACCGAGGGGGAGCGGGCGCGCCGGCGGGCGGCGCTGGAGAGCGGCGTGCCCGAGGAGATCGACTCCGGCCGGTTCGCCGAGCCGTACTGGTACGTCGACTCACCGCTCACCACGCCCGACCCGAGGCGTCCGTTCGGGGGCCGGCCCCCCAAGGGGGCGAGTCCGGCGCCCGCTCCCGGGGTGGTCCTGCCCGATGTTCCGCTTCCGGGCGGCGGCCGGCTGCGCGAATTCTGCCGGGCCGGAATCCTTGTCCTATTGGGCGATATGTGCGATTCACGTTTGTTTGCGCAGGTCCTGGGCAAGGTCACTACGGCGCCGCTCGCCGTGCGGGAGTTCGCGGCATTGGACCGCTCCGGAGACCTGGCGGAGACGCTGGGTGTGGAGCGGGGCGAGGTCTGGATCGTCAGGCCGGACGCCCATGTCGCGGCGATTCTCTCCCAAGCGAAGCCCGAGCGGGTGGGCGCCGCCGTGAGCCGCGTCCTGCGGCTCGCGAAGGATGGAGTCTAGGAGGACCTGGGTGAGTGGCCGTAACTCGTTTATGATCGTCGCGAACCGGTTGCCGGTGGATCGAACGGTCGAGCCGGACGGGACGGCCTCATGGCGCAGGAGCCCAGGCGGGCTCGTGACCGCCATCGCTCCTGTCATGCAGCGCCGGCACGGCGCCTGGCTGGGCTGGCACGGCGCCGCCGACGAGCGCCTGGAGCCGTTCGACCAGGACGGCATGAGCCTGATCCCGGTGCCGCTCTCGGCCAGTGAGGTGGAGCTCTACTACGAGGGCTTCTCCAACGCCACACTCTGGCCGCTCTATCACGACGTGGTGGCGCCGCCGGTGTTCGAGCGCGGCATGTGGGACGCCTACCGCGCCGTCAACCAGCGCTTCGCCGAGGCCGCGGCCGAGGCGGCCGAGGAGGGGGCGGTCGTCTGGGTGCAGGACTACCAGCTCCAGCTCGTCCCCGCCATGCTGCGCAAGCTCCGGCCGGACCTGCGCATCGGCTTCTTCCTGCACATCCCGTTCCCGCCGGTCGAGCTGTTCTGGCGGCTGCCCTGGCGCAAGGAACTCGTCGAGGGGCTGCTCGGGGCCGACCTGGTGGGCTTCCAGCTGCCCGGCGGCGCCTCGAACTTCCGGCGGCTGTGCCGCAGGCTGCTCGGCCTGCCGTACAAGGGGAACGAGATCTTCCTGGACGACCGGATCGTGACCACGCAGGCGTTCCCCATCTCGGTGGACTTCGGCGAGCTCGACAGCATGGTGCGCGAGGAGCACATCATGACCCGCGCCAAGGAGATCAGGGCCGAGCTCGGCGACCCGGAGCACGTGCTGCTCGGCGTGGACCGGCTCGACTACACCAAGGGCATCGGGCTACGGCTGGAGGCGTTCGGCGAGCTGCTCAAGGAGGGGCGGCTGAAGCCCAACGAGGCGGTGTTCGTGCAGATCGCCACGCCTTCGCGCGAACGGGTGGAGGAGTACCGCCGGTTGCGCGACGACATCGAACTGCAGGTCGGCCGGATCAACGGCGAGCACGCGATGCTCGGCCTGCAGCCGATCCAGTATTTCCACCAGTCGTACGGGCGAGAGGAGCTCGCCGCGCTCTACCTGGCCGCCGACGTCATGGTGGTCACGCCGCTGCGTGACGGGATGAACCTGGTGGCCAAGGAGTACGTCGCCTGCCACCACGACCTGCGGGGCGCGCTCGTGCTCAGTGAGTTCGCCGGGGCGGCCGATGAGCTGCGGCAGTCGTACCTGGTCAATCCCTATGACGTCGAGGACGTCAAGCGGCAGATGATGACGGCGATGCGGGCCACGCCGCACGAGCTGTCCCGGCGGATGCGGACGATGCGCCGCCGGGTCGCCACCTACGACGTGGACCGCTGGGCCGGAGAGTTTCTCAATGCCCTGGAGTCACCTGCTTCACCGTCTTCCACGCCTCATAACGCTTCTTGGCGGTCCGGTTGACCACGATCTGCGCCACGGACATCCCGACGCCCATCACCACGGCGTAACCGATCGCCTCGCCCATGCTGACCTCGGGTGAGTCGGTGTCGATCGGCGGCTCCTTGCCGGTGGCCTTCACCCAGACGAACCCGAGGATCTTGCGCGCCGCCCAGGCGGTGACCAAACCGACCAGACCGCCGATGACCCGCCAGGCGAGGTCGGGCTTGTCGTCTGCCATCCGAACGTCTCCTTCCGCTTTGTAACGAACACTAGTCTGCAACGCCTCCCAGGCCGGTGAAGCCGTACCATATGGAGGCATGAATCAGCAGCGACTACGCCATGCCGCCATGCCGGAAAAACCCACTCTCGACGGCTTGGAGCAGGTATGGGTAGCGCGCTGGGAAGAGGACGGTACCTACCGGTTCGACAGGTCCAAGACGCGCGAGCAGATCTACTCGATCGACACGCCGCCTCCCACCGTCTCCGGCTCCCTCCACGTCGGTCACGTCTTCTCCTACACGCACACTGACACCATCGCCCGTTTCCAGCGGATGCGCGGGCGCGAGGTCTTCTATCCCATGGGGTGGGACGACAACGGCCTGCCCACCGAGCGCCGGGTGCAGAACCACTTCGGCGTCCGCTGTGACCCTTCGGTGCCCTACGACCCCGACTTCACACCTCCGGCCAAGCCCGACCCCAAGCGGCAGGTCTCCGTCTCGCGCGGCAACT
Organism: Nonomuraea sp. NPDC049269; assembly: GCF_043197155.1. Lineage (NCBI taxonomy): Bacteria > Bacillati > Actinomycetota > Actinomycetes > Streptosporangiales > Streptosporangiaceae > Nonomuraea > Nonomuraea sp. NPDC049269. The sequence goes on along the minus strand of NZ_JBICSO010000004.1, from coordinate 307,197 downwards.
TCATCGAGCTGTGCGAGCGGCTGACCGCCGAGGACGAGAAGGCGTTCGAGGAGCTGTGGCGGCGGCTGGGGCTGTCCGTCGACTGGTCGATGACGTACGCGACCATCGACGCCGGGGCGCGGGCCGCCTCGCAGCGGGCCTTCCTGCGCACCCTTTCGCGCGGCGAGGCCTATATGGCCGAGGCGCCCACGCTGTGGGACGTCTCCTTCCGCACCGCCGTCGCCCAGGCCGAGCTCGAAGACCGTGAGTGGCCGGGAGCCTTCCACCGGGTCTCCTTCTACGGCGAGAAGGGGCCGGTCTGGATCGAGACGACCAGGCCCGAGCTGCTGCCCGCCTGCGTGGCCCTGGTGGCGCACCCCGACGACGAGCGCTACCAGCCGCTGTTCGGCACCTCGGTGCTGACGCCGCTGTTCGGCGCCGAGGTGCCGGTGCTGGCCCACCACCTGGCCGAGCCGGACAAGGGCTCCGGCATCGCGATGGTCTGCACGTTCGGCGACATCACCGACGTCACCTGGTGGCGGGAGCTGGCGCTGGAGACCAGGCCGATCATCGGCAAGGACGGCCGCCTGCTGCCCGAGCCGCCCGAGGGCGTCGAGCAGGAGCCGTACAAGGAACTGGCCGGCAAGACCGTGCACAGCGCGCGCGAACGCGTCGTGGAGCTGCTGCGCGAGTCGGGCGACCTGGACGGCGACCCGCGCCCCACGCGGCGGATGGTGAAGTTCTACGAGAAGGGCGACCGCCCGCTGGAGATCGTCACCACCCGTCAGTGGTACATCCGCAACGGCGGGCGCGACCCGGAGCTGCGCGAACGGCTGCTGGACCGGGGCGCCGAGCTGCGCTGGCACCCGCCGCACATGAAGGTGCGCTACGACAACTGGGTGCGCGGGCTGGCCGGCGACTGGCTGATCTCCCGGCAGCGCTTCTTCGGCGTGCCGATCCCCGTCTGGTACCCGCTGGACGAGTCGGGCGAGCCCGACTACTCCCGCCCGCTGGTCCCGCCGGAGGACCTGCTGCCGATGGACCCCTCCTCGCAGGTGCCCGACGGCTACACCGAGGACCAGCGGGGCGTGCCGGGCGGCTTCATGGGCGATCCCGACATCATGGACACCTGGGCGACCTCGTCCCTCACGCCGGAGATCGCCGGCGGCTGGGAGCGGGATCCCGACCTGTTCGGCCGGGTCTTCCCGATGGACCTGCGGCCGCAGGCGCACGAGATCATCCGCACCTGGCTGTTCTCCACCGTGGTCAGGGCGCACCAGGAGTTCGGCACGCTGCCGTGGCGCGACGTGGTCATCGCGGGCTGGATCCTCGACCCCGACCGCAAGAAGATGTCCAAGTCCAAGGGCAACGTCACGACGCCGCTCGGGCTGCTGGAGGAGTACGGCTCCGACGCGATCCGCTACTGGGCGGCCAGCGGGCGGCCCGGCACCGACACGGCCTTCGACACCGGGCAGATCAAGGTCGGCCGGCGGCTCGCCATCAAGATCCTCAACGCCTCGAAGTTCGTGCTCGGCTTCCCGGACACCGAGGCGGCGGTCACCGAGCCGCTCGACCTGGCGATGCTGGCCCAGCTCTCGGCCGTGGTCGAGGAGGCCACCCAGGCGTTCGAGGGCTACGACTACACCCGGGCGATGGAGGCCGCCGAGCGCTTCTTCTGGGCGTTCTGCGACGACTACCTGGAGCTGGTCAAGGCCAGGGCCTACGAGAGCGGCCCGGCGGCCGCCTCGGCGCACGCGGCGCTGCGCCAGGCGCTCGACGTGCTGCTGCGGCTCTTCGCGCCGTTCCTGCCGTTCGTCACGGAGGAGGTCTGGTCCTGGTGGCGTCCCGGCTCGGTCCACCGCGCGGCCTGGCCGTCGGTGCCGGCGGGCGCGGGTGACCCGGCGGTGCTCACCGTGGCCTCCGACGTGCTCGCGCGGATCCGCAAGGCCAAGTCCGCGGTCAAGCTGTCGATGCGCGCCGAGGTCTCCCGCCTCACCGTGTCCGGCCCCGAGATCGCCCTGGTACGGCTGGCGCAGGACGACCTGTGCGGCGCGGGCAACGTCGAGGAGTTCGTCCTCGACGACGGTCCCGAGTTCGCCGTCGAGGTCACGCTCGAGCAGTAGCCGCTAGTAGTCACAGACCCCCGAGGGGAAGATCGCCTCAAGGCGGGACCGCTCCTCGGGGGAGGGGCGCCACGAGCCGTACAGGCCGCGGGCGATGGCCCTGGACACCGGCTGCAGGCGGCACTTGTAGACGCCGCCCTCCAGCGGACCGCCCGCCACGACGCGCGAGGTGGAGTACAGCGGGAAGCGCGCGGTGCAGGCGCCGGCGGCGTGGTGGTCCAGGATGCCGTCCCACACGTGCGGGCCGGCTGCGATCTGCGCCCCGGTGGTGCTGAAGCAGCGGTCCACGGCCGCGGCGGGCTTGTTGCCCGCCACCCCGCGCCACGGGCGGGCGCGGAGGTTGGCCATCCACTGGTCCATCACCCGCAGCGCCTCGGGCGTCTGGTCGAACGCCGGCCCGTCGGGGCGGGCGTCGGTGAACCAGATGACCTGGTTGCCGGCGTTGCCGTCGTAGTTCAGCATCCGCTGCCGTGAGACGAACGACTGGTGCGCGTCGTGCATGTCGAGCTGGTCTTCGAGGTAGTGGCGCCAGTCGATGACCGGGATGGCGATGTCGCCCTTGAACACCAGCCCGCTGCGCTCCACGTTCTTGATCGCGATCGGGTCGCCGGTACGCCGCGGAGCCGGGTCCCCCGTCTGCTGGTTGCGGGCGCTCCACGGGTCGAACTGGGCCGGATCCTGGCAGAGGGAGGGGGTGAACGGGCAGCCCTCCTGCACCATGTCCTTCGACTCCTTCCAGGAGCCGGCACGCGCGTTGACGTCGAGGAACTCCGCGGGCGTGATCAGGCCCTTCACCAGCGAACCCAAGCCGTACTGGACGCCGACGTTGTCCCAGGTGGAGCGGGCGTAGCCGTCGGGGGCGACGCCGTAGACCTCGCGCAGGTCGTCCCAGTGCGTCCACTGGACCGTGTCCTTGACGCCGGGCGGGTCCATCTTGGCCCACTCGGGATCGTTGCTGGAGCTCCACAGCGGGTTCATGGTCAGCGGGGTGAGCCCACGCCAGCCCTTGACGCACTCGTCGGAGCCGGGCTTGCCGGTGTAGGGGTTGTCCACGGTGTCGCTGGCGTTCATCCCGATCAGCGCGGTCCGCGAGTCCCAGGACGCCCAGCGCGGGTTGTGGTCCATGTACCGTTCGAGCAGCTCGCAGTCGCCGACGTGGATGGTCTGGGTGACCATGTCGGGATAGGAATACTGCGGGATCGCCGCGTCGATCACCTCGGTGCCGTAGTTCTGCCCGTAGATGTACTGCTGGAGTGCCCCGCCCGAGCCGCCCACGCCGACCGTGTAGAGCGGCACGCCGTACCGCTCGATGAACCGCTCCTTCACCATCAGCGCGGTCTCGCCGCCCAGGATCAGGTTGTAGTGCGTCGAGGTGCGGGTGCCCGACGAGTACAGGATCGCGTAGCCCTTGCCCAGGCCGTACACGTCGAGCGCGCTGCCGCCGAGCGTGCCCTGGTCGTGGCCGATCCCCACGCCGCCGTCGAAGCGGTAGATCGCCCGGCCGTTGTAGCCGTCCTCCAGCATCGCGATGGAGTAGAGGAAGCGGTTGATCACGCCGCGCTCGCGGCGCACCACGAAGTCCACCGTCCGGCCGTCCATCGTGGTGGTGGTCGACATGTCCGCGGGACGTTCGGCGGGCATCGTCTTGAACGTGCCGTCCGTCGAGCGGTAGAGCCGCTCCGTCAGCACCGGCGCGAAGCAGTCCCTGCTCCACCCGCCCGTGGTGCGCATGCCCTGGCCGTCCTGGTTGTCGGCGACCGGCGGGCCGAGCCCGCTCCGCTCGGTCTTGCACAGGAACGGGTACTGGTGCGGCCCCGAGAAGATCGGTCCAGCGATCGGGTGGTTGCGTAACTTCAGGGTCTCTTTGAACGGCCCGGCCAACGCCTTGATCGTGTTGTCGCCGTCGATCAGCCCGGTCACCAGGCCGCTGAACGACGCACCGCCGGGGTCCGGCTTGAACGCCGCGGTGACGTCCTCGCCGTTGCGCAGCACCTTGAGCCGCATGCCCTGGCTCACCTGCACCCGGATCAACGCGTCGCCGCCGCTGACCCGGTCGGCGCGGCTGGACAGCACATCGAGGGCGGGCTCGCCGCGCGAGGCGAGGGCGGGCACGGGGGCCGCGACGAGACACGCGATCACGGCGGTGATGGCGCTCACCTTAACCAGCGCGACGGTCTTCATGTGCATGACGTTCGCATGTGATCATGCCGTTGCCCAGACCCGATCTTTTATCCGCGCGCATCCATTCCGCTCACGTGCCAGTCTTGAACAGTGCTGACTGACCGCCCAACCAAGCTCGTGCCACCCGTGCTGGCCAAGATGGCCGCCTGGTGCCTGTGCCTGATCCTCGTCGGCGTGGTCGTCTACTTCTTCGTCCAGGGCATCGCGCGGCTCAGCTTCGTGGCCCTGCCCGTCGCCATCGCCCTGTTACTGACCGCGCTGCTGTTCCCGCTGACCAGGAGCCTGCGCGAGGCGGGCATGCGCCCCATCTACGCCACCTGGATCACCATGCTGGTGGCGCTCGCGGTGCTCATCGGCACCGGCTGGCTGGTCGGCGCGCGGGCCACCGAGGAGTTCCCCAACCTGGTCGAACAGGTCCAGTCCACCGCCCGCGACGTCCAGAACTGGCTGATCACCGGCCCGCTGCATCTCAAAGAGGCGCAGATCACCAGCTACGTCGACGAGATCGCGACGATGGTCAACGCCCAGCGCACGGCCATCACGAGTACGGTCCTGACCGCCGGAGCCGTCGCCTTCGAGGTGCTCGCGTCCCTCGTGCTGCTGCTGTTCGTCACGTTCTTCCTGCTCAAGGACGGGGACCGGATCTGGTCGTGGTTCCTGCGGGGGTTCGGCTCGATGTCGCCGCGGGTCGACCGGGCGGGCCGGGCCGCCTGGACCACGCTCTCCCACTACGTGCAGGGCACCGTCGCGGTCGCCGCCGTGCACGGTTTGATCATGGGCATCGTGCTGGCCGGCATGGGCGTGCCGCTCTGGGCGCCGCTGGCGGTGCTGATCTTCTTCGCCAGCTTCATCCCGATCGTCGGCATCTTCTTCGCGGGTACGATCGCCACCCTGGTCACACTGGGCGCCAAGGGGCCCGTCTACGCGCTGATCTTCATCGGCATCCTGATCGTCGAGCAGCAACTGGAGAACCACGTGCTCCAGCCGCTCATCGTCGGCCGGGCGCTCAACTTCCACCCGCTGGCCATCATCCTCGTGCTGGCCGTCGGCGGCATCCTGGCCGGCATCGCGGGAGCGGCGGTGGCCGTGCCCGTGGCGGCGGTGATCTACCGGGCGCTGCCCGAGCTGGTGCACAAACCGATCGCCCTGCCGCCGGCCCCTGCCCGGCCACCCGACTCCCCGATCCCAGCCCCGACCGAGGCCCCGATCCCAGCCCCGACCCCGGGCTCGGGCGGCAAGGACGATAGTCCGTCTGACAGCGAGTAATCTCGTCACCCGTGACCACCTCACCGAGGGACGCCCGAGTTCGGGGGTCTTCTCCCTTTTCCCGGTGGCCCGACACTCCACCCGCCTGTCTGGTGCGACCGGAGCGCGGGCGGAAGGGCGTACCTTGAGGCTGAGGGGGCGCATCGCCGCCGAGCACCACGACCGTGAGGTGAACCCTTGACCGACGTGCAGGTCCTCATCCAGCGACTCGACGACGGGTTGCCGGTGCCGTCCTACGCCCATCCGGGCGACGCGGGCGCCGATCTTTACGCGGCCGAGGACGTCGAGCTGCTGCCCGGCCAGCGGGCCGTGGTCGGGACGGGCCTCGCGATCGCGCTGCCCGACGGCTACGCCGCGTTCGTGCACCCTCGCTCGGGCCTGGCCGCCAAGTACGGCGTCACGCTGGTCAACGCGCCAGGCACGGTCGACGCCGGCTACCGCGGCGAGATCAGGGTGACGGTGATCAACACCGACGCCAAGGAGCCCTTCCGCCTGAGCCGCGGAGACCGGGTGGCCCAGTTGGTCATCAAACGCGTCGAGCGGGCGGCGTTCACCGAGGTGGAGCTGCTGCCCGGCTCGGCCCGCGGCACCGGCGGTTTCGGATCAACAGGACGTTAACCAGGGAGAGTGAGCACAGTGTTCCGACGTCGCCGTCGTGAGCAGCCGGATCAGGCGGCAGAGCAGAAGGCCTCCGCCGCCCCCATGCGCGAATCCGGCCCATGGGACGCCGACGAGCCCCACCCCGACACCGACAGGATCGATCTCGGCGGGCTGCGCCTGCCGCACAACCCCGACTTCGACCTGCGGCTGGCCTCGGTGGGTGACCAGAACGTCGGTGTCGTCGTGCTGTACGAGGAGAGCTCGCTGCAGCTCCAGGCACTCGCCGCGCCCAAGACCATGGGCCTCTGGGACGAGGTCCGGGCCAAGATCCTGTCGGGCGCCAAGGACCTCGCCGAGCAGGAGGGCCCGTTCGGTCCCGAGCTGCTCGGCGACATCGTCGGCGAGGGCAACGCCACCCGCAAGGCCCGCTACATCGGCATCGACGGGCCACGCTGGTTCCTGCTGGCGATGATCAGTGGCCGGGCCGCGCTCGACGAGAACGTGGCGAACGTGCTCCTAGACTTCGTCAGGGATGTCGTGGTCGTACGGGGCACCGAGCCGATGGCCCGGGAGGAGGCGATCACGCTGCGCCGCCCCAACGAGCAGAGCGCCGAGACGGACGAGAGCCAGGGGCTCAACCCGTTCAAACGAGGACCCGAGATCAGCGAGATTCGCTGACCGTTCCTATCACGTAGGCTGAGTCATCATGAGTACGGCAGAACCTCCGAAACGCGGGGGATTGCGCGGTTTCTTCAGTCGGCTGGCCTCCACCCAGTCCGAGATCGAAGCCCAAGAACTACGGGAAGACGTCGACGAGGTCGGCGCTACCCCCATCGTCTCGTGTGGCGGGCGGCGTCGCTTCTGCGTAGCCGGTACGCTACGTACCGTGACACTGCGACCCAGAGGCGGCGCTCCCGCCCTTGAGGCCGAGCTCTACGACGGGTCGGACGTGATCGACCTGGTGTGGCTCGGCCGCCGCAAGATCGCGGGCATCGAGCCCGGGCGCACCGTCAAGGCAGAGGGCCTGGTCAGCATGCAGGACGGGCGCAAGGTGATGTTCAATCCTCGCTACGAGCTGCGCCCAGGGAGTTGATCAGGTGAGTGCCGAGGCGGAAGAGGTCGCCCACGACACCGTCGAAGCGGCGGTGCGAGCCCAGCTCGCCAAGGCGTTCGGCGGCGTGCGGGGCATCATCGAGGCGGCGGTGCCGACCATCGCGTTCACGCTGTCATGGATCTTCACCGAAGACCTGAAGATGTCGCTCATCATCAGCGTCTCGCTGGCGGTTGTGCCGCTGCTGGTCAGGATCGCGCAGCGGTCGACGCCGCAGTTCGTGATCAACAGCCTGATCGGCATCGCCATCGGCGCGTTCTTCGCCAGCCGCACCGGCGACGCGAAGGACTACTTCCTGCCCGGCATCCTGTGGAACGCCGGCTACTCACTCGCGATGCTGCTGTCGATCGTCACCCGCTGGCCCGTGGTCGGGTTCCTGATCGGCTCGGTCACCGGCGACCCCACGGCCTGGCACAAGGATCCGGGCATCGTCCGGCTCTGCACCAAGCTGACCTGGATGCTGCTGATCCCGTGCGTGGTCAGGGTGGCCGTGCAGCTGCCCGTGTGGCTGTTCGGCGGCGGCGACGAGGCCGTGGCCGCCCTCGGCTTCGCGAAGATCGTGATGGGCTGGCCGCTCCAGGTGGCCGCCCTCGGCGCGATGCTGTGGCTGCTCGGCAGGGGGCGAACGCCGATCAAGCCGGTCGCCCCCGCCTAGCCGCCCACTTAGCCGCTCAGTGCTGTGAGAGCAGGTGCGCGAGCTCCTGCTCCACCTCCTGGTTGGCGACGAACAACAGCTCGTCGCCCGCCTCCAGCGGATCGTCGTTGGTCGGCACCAGCACCCGGCCCTCGCGCAGGATCGCGACCAGGGCCGAGTCGTTCGGCCACGGCACCGAGCCGGCCCGCTGGCCCACCACGGGCGCGTCCTCGGCCAGGGTGAGCTCGACCAGGTTGGCCTGCCCCTGGCGGAACGTCATCAGCCGCACCAGGTCGCCGACGCTCACCGCCTCCTCGACCAGCGCGCTCAGCAGCCGCGGCGTCGAGACCGCCACGTCCACGCCCCACGACTCGTTGAACAGCCACTCGTTGTTGGGGTGATTGATGCGGGCGACCACGCGCGGCACGCCGTACTCGGTCTTGGCCAGCAGTGACACCACGAGGTTGACCTTGTCGTCGCCGGAGGAGGCGACGACGACGTGGCAGTTGCTGAGGCCCGCCTCGTCGAGCGAGGCGATCTCGCAGGCGTCGGCCAGCAGCCACTCCGCCCGCGGCACGCTGTCGATCTTGATGGCGCGGGGGTCGATGTCGATCAGGAGGACCTCATGGCCGTTCTCCAGCAGTTCGGCCGCGATGGACCGGCCCACGGCCCCGGCCCCGGCGATGGCGACGCGCATCAGTGGTCCTCTTCCGGTGCCAGGGCCAGCACCTTGTTGATCCGCTCCATGTCGTTCTCGGCGGCGACCACGTGCAGCACGTCGCCCTCCTGGATCACGGTGTCCTCGGCGATGACCAGGGCCTCGCCCATGCGGTTGAGGTAGGCGGCGCGGGTCCTGGCCCGTGCCTCGAGATCGACGACCCGGGTGCCGATCCAGCCGGGATGCGTGGCGACCTCCGCCAGGATCACGGTGCCGGTGGGGTCGCGCCAGAGCGGCTCGGCGCCCTCGGGCAGGATGCGGCGCAGGATCTGGTCGGCGGTCCACCGCACGGTGGCCACCGTGGGAATGCCCAGCCGCTGGTAGACCTCGGCCCGCCGCGGGTCGTAGATGCGGGCCACCACGTTGTCGACGCCGAACGTCTCGCGCGCCGCGCGCGCCGAGATGATGTTGGAGTTGTCTCCGCTGGAGACCGCCACGTACGCGGCCGCGGACTCGATGCCCGCCTCGGTGAGCACGTCACGGTCGAACCCGACGCCGGTCACCCGCCGCCCGCGAAAACCGGCCCGCAGCCGGCGAAAGGCCTGAGGGTCGCGATCGATGATCGCGACCGTGTGGCCGTTGTCCTCGAGGATGTGGGCCAGGGTCGAACCGACCCGGCCACAGCCCATGATCACTATATGCATACTCCCCCGCACTTCGCGGTCGGCCGGTTGCTCGACACCAGTATGGCCCGATAGGGGAGCGCCCCGTCGGCGCCCCTGGCACGGGGGGCTAGCATTTCGTTACGTGGCGAAGGTAACGGATCTTGTCAAACGCGTGCTTGTGGGGCGGGCGCTAAGAAGCGGCCAGCTTCACGAGCAACTGCTGCCCAAACGCATAGCACTGCCGATCTTCGCCAGCGACGCCCTGTCCTCCGTGGCGTACGCGCCGCAGGAGATCCTGGTCATCCTGTCGCTGGCGGGCGTGTCGTTCTACTCCTACAGTCCGTGGGTCGCGATCGCCGTCGTGGTCGTGATGCTCACGGTCGTGGCCTCGTACCGGCAGAACGTGCACGCCTACCCGAGCGGCGGCGGCGACTACGAGGTGGCCACCACCAACCTGGGCAAGAACGCCGGGCTGACCGTGGCCAGCGCGCTCATGGTCGACTACGTGCTGACCGTGGCCGTGTCGGTCGCCAACGGCGTCGACTACGTGGGCGCCACGATCCCGTTCGTCGGCGAGCACAAGCCGGCCGTCGCCATCGCCATCGTGATCCTGCTCACCGTCGTCAACCTGCGCGGCCTGCGCGAGTCGGGGGCGGCCTTCGCCATCCCGACGTACGCGTTCATGCTCGCGGTGCTGGGGTTGATCGCCTGGGGCGGCTTCCGGCTGCTGGTGCTCGGCGACGACCTGCGGGCGCCCAGCGCCGGGTTCACCATCGACGCCGAGCAGGCGAACCTGACCAGCTTCGCCGCCGCCTTCCTGATCCTGCGCGCCTTCTCCTCCGGCTGTGCGGCGCTGACCGGTGTCGAGGCCATCAGCAACGGCGTGCCCGCCTTCCGCAAGCCCAAGAGCAAGAACGCCGCCACCACGCTGCTCATGATGGGCCTGGTGTCGATCACCATGTTCGGCGGCATCATCGCGCTGGGCCTGGCCTCGGGCGTGAAGGTGGCCGAGCCGTCGGTGGTCGCCCACGACCTGCACCTGCCGGACGGGTCGCCGGTCGGCCCCGGCTACTACCAGCAGCCGATCATCTCGCAGGTGGCCGACGCGGTCTTCGGCGGCGGCTCGCTGCCGTTCGTGGTCATCTCGGCCGTTACCGCGCTCATCCTGTTCCTCGCCGCCAACACCGCCTTCAACGGCTTCCCGGTGCTCGGCTCGATCCTGGCCCAGGACCGCTACCTGCCCCGCCAGCTGCACACCCGCGGCGACCGGCTGGCCTTCTCCAATGGCATCGTCATCCTGGCGCTGGGCGCGTGCCTGCTGCTGTGGGGGTTCAACGCCGACGTCAGCCGCCTGCTGAACCTCTACATCGTCGGTGTGTTCGTCTCCTTCACGCTCAGCCAGATCGGCATGGTCATCCACTGGACGCGCCATCTCAAGACCGAGACCGACCCCAGGATCCGGCACCAGATGCACCGCTCCCGGGTGATCAACTTCTTCGGCGGCATCATGACCGGGCTGGTGCTGGTCGTGGTGCTGCTGACCAAGTTCCTGGTCGGCGCCTGGATCGTGTGCTTCGCGATGCCGGTCCTGTTCCTCATGATGAAGGCCATCCGGCGCCACTACGACAACGTGGCGGCCGAGCTGGAGATCACCGAGGAGTTCGACGAGTCGATGCTCCCGGCGCGCAACCACGCGATCGTGCTCGTCTCCAAGATTCACAAGCCGACGATGCGTGCCCTCGCCTACGCCCGCGCCACCAGGCCGTCCACGCTGGAGGCGATCACCGTCGGCGTCGAGGGCGCCGAGGCGCGGCACCTCCAGGACGAGTGGGAGCGCCTGGGCATCCCGGTGCCGCTCAAGATGCTCGACTCCCCGTACCGGGAGATCACCCAGCCGATCCTCGACTACGTCAAGACCCTGCGCCGCCGCTCACCGCGCGACGTGGTGACCGTGTTCATCCCCGAGTACGTGGTCGGCCACTGGTGGGAGCACCTGCTGCACAACCAGAGCGCGCTGCGGCTGAAGGCGCGGCTGCTGTTCAAGCCGGGTGTGATGGTGACGAGCGTGCCGTGGCAGCTCCACTCCTCCGACCGGCTCAAGGGGCGGCGCGAGCCGTTCGCGCCGGGCGCCTCGCGCCGCGCGGGACCCCAGGTCGTCCGGAAGGACGCCAAGGCGAAGGACGAGGTCAAGGCGAGCGACCACTCTCTGTAGCAGGGTAAGCCCGGAAAGTGGCAGGGTCGGCCAGGGCATAGGGTGTCCGTGTGGAACAGGCATCTCTCGAGCTGACGGTAGGTCCGGTCGCCCATGGCGGCTGGTGCGTGGCGCGCCATGAAGGGCGAGTGGTCTTCGTACGACACGCGCTGCCGGGCGAGCGGGTCATCGCCGAGGTCACCGAGGAGACCACCCGCTTCCTCCGGGCCGACGCCGTGCAGGTGCTCGACCCGTCACCCGACCGCGTGACCCCGCCCTGCCCCTTCGCCGGCCCCGGCCGCTGCGGCGGCTGCGACTGGCAGCACGCCACCCTGGAGGCGCAGCGCGGCCTCAAGGCCGCCGTGGTCGCCGAGCAGCTGAGCCGGCTGGCCGGCATCGAGCGTGCGGTCGTGGTCGAGGAGGTGCCGGGCGCCAAGGACGGGCTCGGCTGGCGCACCCGCGTCCAGTTCGCCGCCCGGCCCGGCGGCGAGCTCGGCTTCCGCAAGCACCGCTCGCACGACATCGAGGTGGTCGACGCCTGCCTGATCGCGCACGCGGAGGTGGAGGCCGTTGGGGCCGAGCAGCGCGAGTGGCGCGGCGCGGCCGTCGTCGAGGTGATCGCCTCCTCGGCCGGCGACCGGGCCGTGGTGGTCAAGCCGCGGCCCAGGCGCAGCGTGACCGTCCCGGACCTCGACGCGTCCGCCTCGATCCTGCTCGACCAGGGCAAGGGCCACACCGTGCCGCGCAAGGGCTCCGGAGTGCTGCACGAGCAGGTGGGCGACCGGGAGTTCAGGGTGGCGGGCAGCGGCTTCTGGCAGGTGCATCCGGGGGCCGCCGAGACCCTGCTCGACGCCGTCCTGTCCTACGCCGCGCCGGAGCCCGGAGAGTGGGCCCTGGACCTCTACTGCGGGGTCGGCCTGTTCGCCGCCGGTCTGGCGGAGGGCGTGGGGGCCGAGGGCGCGGTGTTCGGCCTGGAGTCGGAGGCGGCCGCCGTCCGCGACGCCCGCGCCAACCTACGCGACCTGCCGCAGGCCCGGGTGGAGCGGGGACGGGTGGAGGAGGCGCTGGACCGGTTCCAGATCGAGCGCGCCGACATCGTCGTCGTCGACCCGCCCCGCTCGGGGCTCGGGCGCGAGGTGGTCCACCGGGTCGCCGCGCTGGAGGCGTCGCGGATCGTGTACGTCTCGTGCGACCCGGCGACACTGGCCCGCGACCTGTCCTGGCTGGGCGACGACGGCTATGAGCTGGTGGATCTGCGGGCTTTCGACGCCTTTCCGATGACGCACCATGTGGAGTGCGTGGCACTGCTGGCCAGGAAGTAGCACGTGCTCAGTTGAGATAGAAGAGGTGCTCAACCGGGCGATCGGGGCAGGAACGACACTCGAAGAGGTACACACTGCCCCCGCCCGACACCATCAGGCCGGGCGGGTTCTCCGCGGCCGCGGCTCGTTCGGACCGGGAAAGGTAGATCTCCGGCCCGCTGTCGTCGTCGGGCTGATCCTCCACCGGGAGCCAGGTCTGCCAGGACTTCCCATCGAACTCCTCATAGGCCACGGTCAGAAGATGGTGGATGGGCTGTCCGCACCTCTCGCAGCTGAACGAGGTCGTCGAGCCGTTCCATCCGCGCGGATGACCACCGACCTTGGTTCCGGGGGCTGTGCTCAGGTGGTAGAAGTAATCCCACCCGGTGGTCTCCTCGGACCGGTGCAGCCGGTCGTCGATCTCGTCGCGCAGCTCCTGCGGTATGTCGTCCCAGTCGGGGTATTCCGTCACCTGCTCTGGGTGCACCACACAGGGGATGGGAACGTGACCCTCGGGAGCGTCAGCGGGTTCCGGGGGCGTGGCGAGCACATGGCGGACATCTGCCGCGTTCCTCCAGCGCACCTGCGGCAAGGGGCAGCGCTCGTAGGGCTCATCCCCGTGGTTGAACGGGCACCATAACACTTGGAGCAGATCGCTTCCCTGCGGGAACGGCACACCGGGCGCGTCCGCCGCGTAGAGCTGCACGACCGGCACCATGGGCACCACGGCCTCGTGGCGGGTGGCGTCCTCCAGGCCGTCGTCGTTGTAGTGCTCCTCGGCGCACAACGGCCAGGGCTCATCGGCCGGCCAACTCAGCGGCCCCCCGACAGAGCTGTCCTCGTACGACGGGGATCCCGCACGCGGATGCAGCCGGAGCGCGTTTCTGCTGAGCGGCTTCAGCTCGGGAAAGAGTTCCTCCACAGCTACCGGCCGAGGCGGAGTATGACGGGCCATTACTCACTTCTCCGATGACGTTCCGTTCCGGACGCGAGGACCTTACCGGCTGGGTCCGACACTCGGCCCGGCTCACGCCGTCGGGGGCAGGTCGGCGAGCCACCGTTTCGCCGCGCGGGCCGTACGCAGGCGGATCGCCGTCACCTCCGGGTGGCGGGTGATGCGGTCGGCGGTCTGCGTCCTGCGGCGCTGGTGGTGCGTCCATGCCCACCGGATCGGGTGGTCGGGTTCGATCCAGGCGCTCCAGTCCTCCCGGTTGCCGTTCCACAGCTCGCGCCGGGTGATCGCGCGGCCGAGTGAGCGGCGTACGACCCGCCACATCACGGTGCGGCGCGGCAGGTCCAGCCAGACGGCCGTGTCAGCGCGCTCCCAGAGGAGGTCGCCCAGGAAACGGTGGTACTGATCCTCGGTCACCCACCGCTCGCCCCGGCTGAACTCGTCCACCTCGGCCTCGAACTCCGGCCGCTTGACCCAGCCGGGACCGTGATGCAGGGCGTCGAGCTCATGGCGGGGCAGGCCGAGCCGGGCGGCCAGCTTCCTGGCGAGCGTCGTCTTACCCGACCCGGAGATGCCGCAGACGATGATCCTGTTCACCGTGCCAGTTTGACGGCTCGCCCAAATGGGTGCTGGATGGGACGACAATGAACCCACCCTCCGAACCGGACGGCCGCCTGACGGCGTTCGGCAACCAGTTGATCGAGGTGCACCTCTGGCTCCGTGAGGAGCTGGCCCGGCTGCGTGAGGACGTGCACGCCCATCCCGACGCGCAGGCCCGTCCCGAGCGGCTGCGGGAGCTGCGGGCCCACTGCCTGACGTTCTGCTCGGCCGTGACCAAGCACCACAGCGGTGAGGACGAGGGGGCCTTCCCCGCTCTGGCGGAGCAGTTCCCCGAGTTGCGTCCCGTACTGGACGAGCTGGCCCGTGACCACCGGCAGGTGGCCGACATCATGCGCCAGTTGCAGGAGCTGCTCGGCGACCTGGACGCGGATCCCGAACGGGTACAGGCCGAGCTGGACGGGCTGGCCGCCCTGCTGGAGTCCCACTTCGTCTATGAGGAGAAGCGGCTCGTCTCGGCGCTCAACGCGCTGGACGCCCCGCGCTGGCGCGCGTCGGTGCCCGCCTTCCTCAGCCGAACGCCATTGGCATAGTTTCGCGGCCCTGCGGCGTCCTTGCTTGGTGACACGGCGAGGAGGGTCTGTGAACGCAGGACGTGAGGCGGACATCTGAGAGCGATCGCCTAGCCGACACGAGCCCGAGGGCCCCAGGTCCAGTTCTGGTTCGTGTTGCCCGGATCGCAGCGCGAGCCGAAGACCTGACCCTTGTCGTTGCTGTTCAGGCAGGTATCCGGCGACACGCCCTTCCACTTGATCAGGAACCGGTCGCCGAAGTTGGTCTTGATGGTGGTGAAGGTGAACCGCTGATGCTTGAGGTCGGCTCCGCAGCGGCGTACGAGCACGAGCGGCCCTTTGGGCGCACCGATGCAGAGCTTGCCGTGGAAGTCGGCGCTGGCGAGTTGGGAGCGGGCAGTGCGGTTCCATAAGTAGCCCTGGAGGCCGGGTTGGCACTCCCAGGTCCGCGCGATGTTGCCCATCCGCCGAGTTGAGCTGTCGCCGGCGATGGTGAGGCACATCAGGGTGGAGACGTTCTTGATCACGTATCCGCTGTCCGCCAGCGCGGGCGCGGTCGGTGTCAGGGTGGTCAGGACGGTTGCCGCGAGGGCCACATTTGCGATCTTTGCCGGTCTTCTCATGGATCGGCATGCTATCCAGACCGCGAGCGGCGAACGATCTTCAGAGCCACCCCATCCGCTGCGCCGTACGGATGGCTTCGAGGCGGTTCTGGGCGTTCAGCTTGGTCATCGCGCTGGACAGGTAGTTGCGTACGGTCCCCTCAGTGAGGTGGAGTTCGGCGGCGATCCGGGCGATCGTCGCGCCGTCGCCGGCCAGTCGCAAGGCGTCCCGTTCGCGGTCGGTCAGGGGGCTGTCGCCGGCGGCCATCGCCGCCGCGGCCAGTTCGGCGTCCAGGTAGCGGCCGCCCGACTGGACCTTGCGGATGGCCATGGCCAGTTCCTCGGCCGAGGCGTCCTTGCCGAGGAAGCCGCTAACCCCGGCCGCCATCGCCCGGCGCAGGTATCCGGGCCGTCCCAGGCTGGTCAGGATGACGATCTTGCACAGGGAGCTGATCTGCTCCGCCGCGCTCAGGCCGTCCATGCCGGGCATCTCGATGTCGAGTACGGCCACGTCGGGGCGGTGTTCGACGACGGCGGCCAGCACCTCGTCGCCGCGGCCGACCTGGGCGATCACCTCGATGCCCGCCTCCAGGTCGAGCAGGGCCGCGATGGCGCCGCGGACCAGGTGCTCGTCGTCGGCAAGCAGGACGCGGGTCGTCCCCTCGGGAGCGGGTACGCGCGTCGTCATGCCGGCACCGCCGCCCGCAGCAGGTACGCGCCGTCGCCCGTGCAGGCCGTGGACAGTGTGCCGCCCGCGGCGCTGACCCGCTGCGACAGGCCGCCGAGCCCGTCCGGCGCGTGGTCGTTCACCGGCCCTTCGACCCCGTCGTTGGACATCTCCAGCACCCCATCCTCGATCGTGATCGTGCAATGCCCGGCCTTGCTGTGCTTGAGCACGTTGGTCGCGCCCTCGCGGACCACGGTGGCCAGCAGCGTGCGGGTCTCGGGGGTCAGCGAGGCCGTGTCCGCGCGGACGGCGCACCGTACGTCCGCCGCCTCCAGGACCGCCCGCACGCTGGCGAGGACCTCGTCGAGGTCCAGGGCCCGATAGTTCTGTACGGTGGAGCGCACCTCGCGCAGCGTCTGCCTGGCCAGGTCGCGTACCTCGAACATCTCACGCGCGGCCGCCGAGGGATCCTCGCGTAGTGTCCGCGAGGCGGCCCCGGCCCCGGCCGAGATGTCGGCGAGGCTCTGGCCGAGCAGGTCGTTCAGGTCGCGGGCGAAGCGCAGCCGTTCCTCCGACACCGCGAGCATGGCCCTGGCCTCCTGGCCCTCGTGGGCGTCCTTGGCCACGCGCCACAGCCACAGGTTCGCCAGGATGCCGCCGGTCACGATGCCGGTGATGATGGTCTGGAGCAGGAAGATCTCGATCAGGAACCCGGTGGCCAGCGTGATGTACACGTTGACGACGACGATCGACCCGATGGCCAGGACGAGGGTGGTGCGCCTGCGGACGTACGGGGCGAGCATCCCCAGCCACACGGGGATGGCCCAGATCAGCAGGAGGACGGACAGGAGCAGCGTGATGACGCCGGAGACCGCCAGGATCACGGTCGGCCGCCGCCCGCCCCTGACGGCGATCCTGAACGGGCGGGTGGCCAGCCCGATCAGGATGAGAAGCAGGACGGCCGCCGCTGCCGCGAGCGCCCCGGGGAAGCCCTGCTGCCACCGGATGGTCAGCTCCAAGAGCCCCATCAGGGCGAGCAGGTTGGCGACGTCGGAGCTGCACAGCATCAGCCAGCGCACCTTGTCGAGCCGGCTCGCCCGCCGAAGCCGGCCCCTGCCGCGCAGGACGTGACGCACGCGGGCGACCCGCCTCGCGCGGGCGACCTGCCCCATGCAGGCGCCCCGCCTCATGCGGGCACCGCCGCGCGCAGCAGGAACTCGCCCGCGGGCGTGGGAGCCGCCGTGAACGTGCCGCCCGCGGTCGTCATCCGCTCGGCCAGCCCACGCAGGCCGCTCCCGGCCCCGCTCGCGGGCCCGTGGACGCCGTCGTTGCGCATCTCCAGCACGCCACCGTCGATGACGATCGCGCAGCGCGTGGCCTTGCTGTGTTTGAGCACGTTGGTGGCACCTTCGCGGACCGCCCAGGCGAGCAGCGCGCGGGCGGCGGGGGACAGGTCGTCGGCCCTGGCCTCGATGACGCACTGGGCGCCCGCCGCCTCCAGCGCCACGCGTACCCCGGCGAGCTCCGCGTCCAGGTCGAGCAGCCGGTAGCCGTCCACGGCCACCTGCACCTCGGCGAGCGACTCCGCGGCCAGGCGGCGTACCTCGGCCATCTCGGCCGCGGCCTTGCCCTCGTCGAGGGTGGCCAGCTTGGCGGCCAGTTCGCTCTTCAGCGTGATGACGGACAGGCTGTGGCCGAGCAGGTCGTGCAGGTCGCGGGCGAAGCGTAGCCGCTCGTTCGCCACGGCCAGCGTGGCCTTGGCCTCCCGGCCGTCGTAGGCGTCCCTGATCGTCCACCAGAGCCAGCGCCAGAGCTTCATGGTGGCGGGCAGCAGCACGGCGGACAGCGTCATGGTGATCAGGACGACCGGCCACGGCTGGTCGGTGACCGCCGACAGGTAAACGGTGATCAGCGAGACCAGCACGGCGCCCACGCAGGCCGTCGCCCGGAGCGGGAGGTAGAGGGCGAGGACGGAGAGCCAGATGATCCCGGCCATGCCCCACGACCCGTCGGCGGTGGAGGGCGGCATGAGCGCCAGCGCGCCGGCCGCGAACAGCCCGCCCGCGGCCAGCTTCACCGCGGGACGCGGCCGGTCGTCGAAGGCGTTCCGCATGACGAGGAGGCCGAACGCCAGCGAAACCAGCAGGCAGGTCTCGGTGGCCACCGCGTGCGGTACGGAGATCTTCCGCTCGTTGGCCAAGGCGATGATCGGCAGTGTGAGAAGGACGGCCATCAGGACGACCGAGCCGTCCATCCAGTAGATGAGGATCTTCTTCGCTGTCTCCGGACGGGTCGCCATCTCACCCCTCCATCGCCGACACAAGCCACGTTGCTCACAAAATCCTATGGCCGTCGTGGGGGCGGCGCGGTGTGGTCGGGGGCATTCTCCAGGTGTCGTCCCATGTGTGGTGGTACGTCAGCGGATAATGGCCTTATGAAGTTGCGGATCTTCACCGAGCCCCAGCAGGGTGCCACCTACGATGACCTGCTCGCCGTCGCCCAGGCCACGGAACGGCTGGGCTTCGACGCGTTCTTCCGGTCCGACCATTACCTGCGCATCGGGGCGGGCGACCCGGGCCCCGGTTCGACCGACGCCTGGCTCACGCTGGCCGCGCTGGCCAGGGAGACCTCCCGGATCAGGCTGGGCACGCTGGTGAGCCCGGCCACGTTCCGGCTGCCGGGGCCGCTGGCCATCAGCGTCGCGCAGGTGGACCAGATGAGCGGCGGCCGGGTCGAGCTGGGTCTCGGCACCGGCTGGTTCGACCAGGAGCACACCGCGTACGGCATCCCGTTCCCGCCGGTGGGCGAGCGGTTCGGCCGGTTCGAGGAGCAGCTGGAGATCATCCAGGGGCTCTGGACGGCGGAGAAGTCCTATTCGTTCGAGGGCAGGTACTACCGTCTCGTCGACTCGCCCGCCCTGCCCAAGCCGGTCCAGCGCCCGCACCCGCCGATCATCATCGGCGGCACCGGGGCCAAGCGCACGCCCCGGCTGGTGGCCACCTTCGCCGACGAGTACAACGTGCCTTTCAGGACCCTGTCGGACACAGGCGAGGCCTATGACCGGGTACGGGAGGCGACGGCCGAGACCGGCCGTACCGTGATCCTCTCGGCGGCGCAGACCGTCTGCGTCGGCCGTGACCAGGCCGAGCTCGACCGGCGCGCGCTCGCCATCGGGCAGGACCTGGCCGGTCTGCGGGAAGGCGGCCTCGCCGGAACCCCGGCCGAGGTGGTCGACAAGATCGGCCGGTTGGGCGAGCTCGGCGCCGAGCGCGTCTATCTCCAGGTCATGGACCTGTCCGACCTCGAACACCTGGAGCTAATCGCGGCCGAGGTCCTGCCGCACGTCTGACATATCCGTTGGCGCCCCTTCGTTGGACTACGGCACACTTGCCCCCGTGCTGCTGACCATTTCGACCACCGCCACACCCGCCACCGATCTGGGCTTTCTCCTGCACAAGCATCCAGATCGGGTGCAGGAGTTCGGCCAGTCGTTCGGTACGGCCACGGTCTTCTACCCGGAGTCCGGCGAGGGGCGCTGCACGGCGGCGCTGCTGCTCGACGTCGACCCGATCGCGCTGGTCCGGTCACGCGGCAAGAACTCGCCCGACTTCAGCCTGTCCCAGTACGTCAACGACCGGCCCTACGCCGCCTCCTCGCTGCTGGCCGTGGCCCTGGGTGACGTCTTCCGTACCGCGCGGGCCGGGCGGTGCAAGGCCCGGCCGGACCTGCCGGGCCGGCCGATGCCGCTGGTGATCGGGCTGCCGGCGCTGCCCTGCCGCGGCGGGCCCGAGCTGGCGGCCCGGCTGTTCGAGCCGCTCGGCTGGGCCGTCGAGGCGCTGGCCGTACCCCTGGACGAGGGGTTTCCCGAGTGGGGCGACTCGCGTTACGTGCGGCTGACGCTCAGCGGGACCGTACGGCTGGCCGACGCGCTCAACCACCTGTACGTGCTGCTGCCCGTGCTCGACGACGGCAAGCACTACTGGATCGCGCCCGACGAGGTGGACAAGCTGGTCAGAGCCGGTGAGGGCTGGCTGTACGGGCACCCGGAGCGCGGCCTGATCATGCGGCGCTACCTGGGCCGCCGCTGGGCGCTGGCCCGGACGGCGCTGGCCAGGCTGGCCGAGCTGGGCGACGAGACCGAGGAGCAGTTGGAGCCCGCGGTCGACGAGGACGCGGCGGCGGGGGAGACCGCGGCCGACGAGGCGGCCGCCGCGGAGGCCGAGGCGCAGGGCGATAGGCCGGCTGAGGCGCAGGGCGAGGCGCAGAGTGAGGTGCCGGAGGTCAAGCCGAAGGCGCTCAACGTCAGGCGGCGCGAGGCCGTGCTGGAGACCCTGGAGGAGATCGGCGCGACGAGCGTGATCGACCTCGGCTGCGGGCAGGGCGAGCTGGTCGGCGCGATGCTGGCCAGGCCCAGGTTCGCCAGGGTCGCCGGGATGGACGTCTCGGCGATGGCGCTGACCATCGCCGCGCGCAAGCTCAAGCTGGACCGGATGCCCGACAGCAAGCGGGCCAGGCTGACGCTGTTCCAGGGCGCGCTCACCTACACCGACAAGCGGCTGTCCGGCTATGACGCGGCCGTGCTCATGGAGGTGATCGAGCACGTCGATCCGCCGCGGCTGGCGGCGCTCGAACGCGTCGTGTTCGGCCACGCCCGGCCCCAGCACGTGCTCGTGACCACCCCGAACATCGAGTACAACCCCCGCTACGAGTTCCTGACCGGGCTGCGCCACCGTGACCACCGCTTCGAGTGGACCCGCGCCGAGTTCGGCGCGTGGGCCTCGCGGGTGGCCGATGATTACGGCTACCAGGTCACCTTCAAGCCGGTCGGCGACGACGACCCCGAGGTCGGGCCGCCCACCCAGATGGGAGTGTTCACCCGATGATCAGCGTCCCCGAGCTGTCTCTCGTGGTGCTCGTCGGCGTGTCGGGCAGCGGGAAGTCGACGTTCGCCGCCAAGCACTTCAAGCAGACCCAGGTGATCTCGTCCGACTTCTGCCGCGGCCTGGTCTCCGACGACGAGAACGACCAGTCGGCCACCCCCGCCGCGTTCGACCTGCTCCACCACATCGTCGGCGTACGCCTGGCCAGAGGGCTGTTCACCGTGGTCGACGCCACGAACGTGCAGTACGCCGCCCGCCGCAGCCTCATCGAGCTGGCGAAGAAGCACGACGTGCTGGCCGACGCGATCGTGCTCGACACCCCCGAGGAGGTGGCGATCGAGCGCAACGCCGGCCGCCCCGACCGCGACTTCGGGCCCGGCGTGGTGATCCGCCAGCGCAAGGACCTGCGCCGCTCGCTGGGCAAGATCTCCCGCGACGGCTTCAGGAAGGTGCACGTGCTGCGCGGCCTCGACGCCATCGAGAACGCCGAGCTCTCCTACGAGAAGGCGTGGACCGACAAGCGCGAGCTGACCGGCCCGTTCGACGTCATCGGCGACATCCACGGCTGCCGCTCCGAGCTGGAGACCCTGCTGGGCACCCTGGGCTGGGAGATCGAGCGCGCCGACGGCAAGGCGGTGACGGCCCAGCACCCCGCCGGTCGTACGGCGGTGTTCGTCGGCGACCTGGTCGACCGCGGCCCCGACTCGCCCGGCGTGCTCCGCCTGGTCATGGGCATGGTCGCGGCCGGCACCGCGATCTGCGTCTCGGGCAACCACGAGGCGAAGCTGGTGCGCGCGCTGAACGGCCGCAAGGTCACGGTCGCCCACGGCCTCAAGGAGTCGCTCGACCAGTTCGCCGCCGAGCCGCCCGAGTTCGTCGAGCGGGCCCGTACCTTCATGGAGGGCCTGATCAGCCACTACGTGCTCGACGGCGGCCGGCTCGTCGTCGCGCACGCCGGGCTCAAGGAGGCCTACCACGGCCGCGCGTCGGGCCGGGTCCGCGCGTTCGCCCTGTACGGCGACACGACCGGCGAGACCGACGAGTACGGCCTGCCGGTCCGCTATCCGTGGGCCGAGGAGTACCGCGGCCGGGCCATGGTCGTCTACGGCCACACGCCCACGATCAAGCCCGAGTGGATCAACAACACGATCTGCCTCGACACCGGCTGCGTGTTCGGCGGCACGATGACCGCGCTGCGCTACCCGGAACGCGAGCTGGTCTCCGTCCCCGCCGAGCAGATCTGGTACGCGTCGGTCAAGCCGCTCGGCAGCGAGTTCGCTCGCGACCCGGGCATGCTCGACATCGGCGACGTCCAGGGCACCAGGCACGTCGAGACCCGGTTCGGCACCCGCGTCAAGGTGATGGAGGAGAACGCGGCCGCCGCTCTGGAGATCATGAGCAGGTTCGCGGTGGACCCGCGCTGGCTGGTCTACCTCCCGCCGACCATGGCCCCGCCGGAGACGTCCAAGCTCGACGGCTACCTGGAGCACCCGCACGAGGCGTTCGAGGAGTTCGCCGCCGCCGGGGTGACCGAGGTCGTGTGCGAGGAGAAGCACATGGGGTCGCGGGCCGTCGCCGTGCTCGCCAGGACCCCCGAGGTGGCCGCGGCTCGCTTCGGCGTCACCGACGGCTCCGCGGGCGCGGTCTACACGCGTACCGGGCGCCCGTTCTTCGATGACATGGCGCCGCTGGTGGACCGGCTGCGGGAGGCGTGCGAGCCGCTCTGGGCCGAGCTCGGCTCCGACTGGGTGGCGCTCGACTGCGAGCTGCTGCCCTGGTCGGCCAAGGCGGGCGAGCTGATCAGGAGCCAGTACGCCTCCGTCGGCGCGGCGGCGCGGGCGGCGCTGCCCGAGGCGGTGTCGGTTCTGGAGGCGGCCGCCGGGCGCGGGCTGGATGTGGGCGGGCTGCTCGCCCGCACTCGACGCCGCACCGACAACGCTGCCCTGTTCCGCGACGCCTATGCGCGTTACTGCTGGCCGGTTGACGGCCTGGACGGGGTACGGGTGGCGCCGTTCCAGATCCTGGCCTGCGAAGGCCGGGCCACGGCGCTGGAGCCGCACGCCTGGCACCTGGCGAAGCTCGCCCTGCTCGACTCGCCGCTGATCACCCCCACCAGGCACGTCTTCGTCTCGCTCGACTCCCCGCAGGCGCGGGCCGAAGCGGTGGACTGGTGGTCCTCGCTGACGGCGGCCGGCGGCGAGGGCATGGTGGTCAAACCCGCCCAGTACGTGGCAGGCCGGGTCCAGCCCGGGGTCAAGGTACGCGGCCGCGAATACCTGCGCATCATCTACGGCCCCGACTACACCGAGTCGCTCGACGTGCTGCGCAGGCGCTTCCTGGGCAAGAAGCGGTCCATGGCGCTGCGCGAGTACGCGCTCGGCCTGGAGGCCCTGTCGCGCCTGGCCGAGGGCGACGCGGGCTGGCGGGTGCACGAGCCGGTCTTCGCGGTGCTCGCCCTGGAGTCCGAGCCGGTGGACCCACGGTTGTAGTTTTTGAGTAATCGTGGCCGTACGAGAAGTGACGGCGGGTAAATCCCCTTTCCGGGGAGGGAGTCCGCAATGGCTACTCAGTACGGCCGCCAGGAGAACCTTGGCCACGTCGTCTTCATCACGGCGGCGGCGGCCATCGGCGGGTTCCTGTTCGGATATGACAGCGCCGTGATCAACGGCGCCGTCGTCGGGATCCAGAAGTACTTCCGCGTCGGCCCGGTGGAGATCGGCGTCGTGGTGGCCATCGCGCTGCTCGGCTCCGCCGTCGGCGCCTGGATCGCGGGCCGGCTGGCCGACTGGTGGGGACGTACCAGGACGATGCAGGTGGCGGCCATTCTGTTCTCCGCCAGCTCGATCGGGCAGATGCTGCCGTTCGCCCTGTGGGACCTGGCCCTCTGGCGGGTGCTGGCGGGCATCGCGATCGGGATGGCCTCGGTGCTCGGCCCGGCCTACATCGCCGAGGTGTCGCCGCCCGCCTACCGGGGCCGGCTCGGCTCGTTCCAGCAGCTCGCGATCGTGCTGGGCATCGCGTTCTCGCAGCTGGTCAACTACGCCTTCGTCCGGCTGGCGGGGGGCGACGTCAACAACGGCCTGTGGGGCCTGCAGGCCTGGCAGTGGATGCTGGGCGCGTGCGTCGTGCCGGCCCTGCTCTACCTGCTGTTCGCCTCGACCATCCCCGAGTCGCCCCGGTACCTGATCGCGGTCGGCCGGATCAGGCAGGCCCGCACGGTGCTGACCGAGGTCGAGGGCGAGCATGTAGACCTGGACGCCCGGGTGGCGGAGATCCATCAGGTCCTCAGGACCGAGGAAAGGACCACGATCAAGGAGCTGCGCGGGCCCGCCTTCGGGCTGCTGCCGATCGTCTGGATCGGCATCGCGCTGTCGGCCTTCCAGCAGTTCGTCGGCATCAACGTGATTTTCTACTACTCCTCGGTGCTCTGGCAGTCGGTGGGCATCACCCAGAGCAACTCGCTGCTGATCAGCTTCTCCAGCTCGGTCATCAACATCATCGGCACGTTCATCGCGATCTCGCTGGTCGACAAGATCGGACGCAAGCCGCTGCTGCTCATCGGTTCGGCGGGCATGGCCATCTCGCTCGGCACGGCCGCGTGGGCGTTCTCCTACGCCCGCGGGCTCAGCCTGCCGCCTCCGCAGGGGCCCATCGCGCTGATCGCGGCCAACGTGTTCGTGCTGTTCTTCGCCCTGTCATGGGGTGTCGTGGTCTGGGTTCTGCTGGGGGAGATGTTCCCCAACCGCATCCGGGCCGCCGCACTGGGGGTGGCCGCCTCGGCGCAGTGGATCGCGAACTGGGCGATCACGGTGTCGTTCCCGGCCCTGTCGAAGTGGAACCTGCCGCTGACGTACGCCGGGTACGCGTTCTTCGCCGTGCTGTCATTCCTGTTCGTCGCCAAGTTCGTCAAGGAGACCAAAGGCCGCAAGCTTGAGGAGATGGGTTAGCGTCCGGTAGGTGATTGACGACGTACTCGGCCCCTCGCTCGACGTGTTGTTCTGCGGCATCAACCCCGGGCTCATGTCGGAGGCCACCGGCCATCACTTCGCCCGGCCGGGGAACCGGTTCTGGCCCGCGCTGCATCTGTCCGGGTTCACGCCTCGGCTGCTCGCTCCCGCCGAGCAGCACCTCCTGCCGTCGTACGGGCTGGGCATCACCAACGTGGTGGCCCGGCCCAGTGCCAAGGCGTCGGAGCTGTCGCGTGCGGAGCTGATCGAGGGCGGGGCGCGGCTGGCCGGGCTGGTGGCATCGGTGCGGCCTCGGGTGCTGGCCGTGCTGGGGGTGTCGGCGTACCGTACGGCCTTCGCCCGGCCCAAGGCGGCCGTCGGGCTCCAGGAGGAGGCGGTGGGCGGGGTGCCGGTGTGGGTGCTGCCGAACCCGAGCGGCCTGAACGCCCACTGGACCCTGGCCGGCATCGCCGGTGAGCTGAGGCTCGTTCGCGAGCATACCGAGCAGTCGGAATGAAGCCCCGCCGCGACTCTTGACGCGCTCAGATCTCGATCCCTACTATCGGGTAACCTCTAAAGGATCTACTCAATCCCCGTTTACGGTTCAACCACTTCAAGTTTTGCGGAGTGGCGCCTCGTAGGGAAATGCCGAATGACAGATGACTATGACGTCGTCATAGTGGGCGCGAGCATTGCCGGATGCGCCAGTGCAATACTCTTCGCGAATCTCGGCGCTCGCGTCGCCCTCCTGGAAAAGCATTCCGGCATGGCCGCGTACAAGGTGTTGTGCACCCATACGCTGCAACCGAGTTGCCTGCCGGTCATGAAGACGCTGGGCCTGCTGCCCCTGCTCGAGGAGGCCGGGGCGCACGGGCACGTCACCCACCTGTGGACGAAATGGGGCTGGATCGCGCCGCGGTCCGCGCCCGGCGAGGACCCGCTGCCGCACGGCGTCAATGTCCGGCGCCAGACCCTGGACCCCTTGCTCAGGCGGCTCGCCGCCGAGACCCCGGGAGTCGACCTCCGGCTCGGCCAGAACGTCAACGGCCTCCTGGAGGAGGACGGCCGCTGCACCGGAGTCCGCGTCACCGCGAACGGCGTGGAGACCCGGCTGACGGCGCGGCTGGTCGTCGGCGCGGACGGCCGCAACTCGACCGTGGGCGCCCTCAGCGGGCTCCCCGTGAGACTGAGCGCCAACAACCGGCTGGGCTTCTTCGCCCAGTACCGTGGCCTGCCGGAAGACGCGCCGAGCCGGGTGTGGTTCCTCGACCCCGACACCGCCTTCGCCTTCCCCAACGACGACGGCATCACCGTGGTCGCCTGCTCGCCGAACAAGGAACAGCACACCTCGGCCTTCCGCGGCGATCTCGAAGGCAGCTTCGAGCGGTTCGTCCGCGCACTGCCCGACGCTCCGCGCATCGACGAGGCCGAACGCGTCTCCAAGATCGTCGGGACGCTCGATCTGCCCAACGTCTACCGCAAGCCGTACGGTCCGGGACTCGCCCTGGTCGGCGACGCGGCGCTGGCCACCGATCCGCTGTGGGGAGTCGGCTGCGGCTGGGCGTTCCAGTCGGCGCAGTGGCTGGTGGACGCGGTCGGGGGCGCCGTGGCGAACCAGCATGATGTGCTGCCTGGTCTGGCGGAATACGGAAAAGCGCACCGTGCGGCACTGGACAGCCATCACAAGTTGATGGAGGACTATTCGGCCGTACGGCCGTTCAATGTCTTCGAGCGGCTGCTGCTTTCCGCGGCGGCCCGCGACGCCGGAGCGGCCAGGCATTATTACTCCTTCGCCTCCCGGCTCATCGACGTCAAGCAGTTCGCGTCACCGGGCTCGCTGCTGCGCGCGGCGCGGGTCAACGCATTCCACCGTCTCCGCAACGGGTCGGCCGGGTAAATCAAATCTGAAGGAAAATCGTGACTTCTCGTATCGCCGTGGTCGGTATGGCATGCCGTTTTCCCGACGCCTCGACGGCCGGTGAGCTCTGGGACAACGCGCTGGCCGGCCGCAGGTCCTTCCGCCGGCTGCCGCCCGAGCGCATCCGGCTGTCCGACTACTGGTCCGCGGACCGTTCGGCGCCCGACCACTTCTACACGACCGAGGCGGCGCTGTTACGCGACTGGGAGTTCGACCGGCTGCGCTTCAAGGTGGCGGGCACGACCTTCCGCAACACCGACATGGTGCACTGGCTCGCGCTGGAGGTGGCCGCCGAGGCGCTCGCCGACGCCGGCTTCCCCGACGGCAAGGGCGCGCCGCACGAGACCACCGGCGTGGTCATCGGCAACTCTCTCACCGGCGAGGGCCAGCGCGCGGCCGGGATCAGGCTGCGCTGGCCGTACGTACGCCGCATCGTCGCCAACGCCCTGGAGGGCACGCTCTACACCGAGCAGCTCACCGAGCTGCTCGGCCGGATGGAGCACGACTACAAGGCGCCGTTCCCGGTGCCGGACGGCGACTACCTGGCGGGCGGCCTGTCCAACACGATCGCCGGGCGCATCTGCAACCACTTCGACCTCAACGGCGGCGGCTACGCCGTCGACGGCGCCTGCGCCTCCTCGCTGCTGGCGCTCACCACCTCCTGCAACGCGCTGGTCTCCGGCGACCTCGACGTCGCGGTCGCCGGCGGGGTGGACATCAGCATCGACCCGAACGAGCTGATCGGCTTCTCCAGGGCCGGCGCGCTCGCCACCGACGAGATGCGCGTCTACGACCAGCGCTCCGCCGGGTTCTGGCCGGGTGAGGGCTCCGGGATGGTCGTGCTGATGCGCGAGGAGGACGCCGTCTCCCGTGGCCACCGCATCCACGCCCTCATCGCCGGCTGGGGAGTCTCCTCGGACGGCGCGGGCGGGATCACCCGGCCGGAGTCCGACGGTCAGCGGCTCTGCCTCGACCGTGCCTACGAGCGCGCCGGGTTCGGCATCGAGGAGGTGCCGTACTTCGAGGGGCACGGCACCGGCACCGCCGTGGGCGACGCCGCGGAGCTGGAGACGATCTCCGAGGCTCGACGGGCGGCCGCGCCGGCCGCGCCGCCCGCGGTCATCGGCTCGATCAAGGCCAACATCGGCCACACCAAGGCGGCCGCCGGGATGGCCGGCCTGATCAAGGCGATCATGGCGGTCAACAGCGGGGTCCTGCCGCCGACCACCGGCTGCGAACGGCCACACAAGATCATTTCCGGCGACGCCCCCGCCCTGCGCACCCTCCGCAAGGCCGAACCCTGGCCGCAGGACGCGCCGCTCCGCGCGGGCGTCAGCGCCATGGGCTTCGGCGGCATCAACACGCACGTGGTGATCGAGTCGCCACGCCGCAGACGCCCCCGCCTGGACGGGCGGACCCGGACGCTCATGAACTCCCCGCAGGACGTGGAACTGTTCTGCCTGGACGCCGACTCACTGGACGACCTCCGGCAGGAGGCCGAGCGCCTCGCCGGGGTCGCGGTGGGCATGTCCCGGTCCGAGCTGCCCGACCTCGCCGCGTACCTGGCCCGGAAGATCGGCCGCAGGCCGAGACGCGCCGCGGTGGTCGCCGGCACGCCCGCCGCGCTCGCCGAGCGGCTGCGGCAGGTCGCCGAACTGGCCGGGCAGGGTACGGAACGGCACCTCGACAGCGCGGCCGGGATCTTCCTCGGCGCGCTCGGCGAGCTGCCGCGCATCGTGCTGATGTTCCCCGGCCAGGGCTCCGGCACCCGCTCCGACGGTGGCGCGCTGCGCCGCCGCTTCGACTCGGTCGACGAACTGTACGAGACGGCGGCCCTGCCCACGGGCGGCGACCAGGTCGAGACCGCCGTCGCCCAGCCGCGCATCGTCACCGCCTCGGTGGCCGGGCTGCGGGTGCTCTCCGAGCTGGGCGTCGAAGCCGGCGCCGCGGTCGGGCACAGCCTCGGCGAACTCGTCGCGCTGCACTGGGCCGGATCGTTCGACGAGGCCGCTGCGCTGCGGATCGCCGCCGCCCGGGGCCGGGCGATGAGCGAGCTGTCGGAGAGCGGCGGCGCGATGGCGAGCATCACCGCCGACCACGACACCGTGGCCGCGCTGCTGGGCGACGACGATCCGGTGGTCGTCGCCGGCCTGAACTCGCCGCGCCAGACCGTGGTGTCGGGACCCGCCGAGGCGGTGACCCGGGTCGTCGAACGGGCGACCCGCCAGGGCCTGTCGGCGGTCAGGCTGCCCGTCTCGCACGCCTTCCACTCGCGGCTGGTCGCTCCGGCCGCCGACGTCTTCGCGAGCAGGCTGGCCGAAGAGCGGCCGGAGCCCGTCCGCCGGCACGTCATCTCGACCGTGACCGGCGCACCGGTCGTCGGCGAGCCCCTCGACCTGCTGCGCGAGCAGATCACCGCGCCGGTCCGCTTCATCGAGGCGCTCACGGCGGCGGCCAAGGACGCGGACCTGCTCATCGAGGTAGGGCCTGGGCAGGTGCTGACCCAGCTCGCGGGCGACATCGTCGCCGTCCCGGCCGTCGCCACGCGTACGGACGACGACTCGCTGGCCGGCATCCTGCAGACGCTGGGCGCCGCGTTCGCCGTCGGCGCCGGTGTCACGGTCGGCGAGCTGTTCGCCGATCGCTTCACCCGTCTGTTCGACCCGGCCGCCACCCCGACCTTCATCACCAACCTGTGCGAGGTCGTCCCGGAGATCGACTCCGCCCTGCTGGTCGGCGCCGCCGCCCCCACGACCGCGTCCTCGTCGGAGGGGTCCTCGTCCTCGTCCTCGGATGAGTCCGCCGGCGACCCGCTGCTCCTGCTGCGCCGGCTGGTCGCCGAGCACGCCGAGTTCCCGCTGGAGGCGGTGCAGGCGGACAGCAAGTTCCTGGACGACCTGCACCTCAGCTCGATCGTGGTGGGCGAGATCGTCGGCGAGTCGATGCGCCGTCTCGGGCTGTCCGAGCCCGCCGCGCCCACCGGGTACGCCACCGCGACCCTGGGCCAGGTCGCGGAGACGCTGGAGCAGCTCGTCGCGACGGGCGAGGCGCCGGCCGAGGACGCCGAGACGGCGGCGGCCCGCATCGTGCCGCCCGGCATCGCGCCCTGGGTGCACGGCTTCGCCGTCGAGCGGCGGGCGAGCGCCTCACCGAGCCGTACGGTGCCGCGGAGCTCGGGCACCTGGCAGGTCGTCGGCGACCATCCCGCCGCCGAAGCCGTACGAATCGCGCTGGAGGAGGCGGAAACCGGTACCGGCGTCCTGGTCGTCCTGCCCTCGCAGCCGCAGCCGCAGCCGCAGCCGCAGCCGCAGCCGCAGCCGCAGCCGCAGTCGCGGTCGGGGTCGCGGGCCGAGCGGCTGGCGGTGCTGCGTGCCGCCGCCGACGCGGTGCTCGCGGGCAAGGAGGTGACCCGGTGCGTGATCGTCCAGGAGGATCCCGGTGGGGCCGGCTTCGCCAAGAGCCTGCACCTGGAGGCGCCCTGGGTGGCCACCACCGTGGTGACCCTGCCGCTCGCCGCGGCCGAGGCGCCCGCCTGGATCACCGCGGAGGTCACCGCGACCGACCGCTTCAAGGAGGTCTGCTACGACGCCGATGGAGTCCGGACAGAGCCCGTGCTGGTGCCGGTGGAGCTCAACGGCGCCGCGCTCCCGCTCGGCCCGGACGATGTGCTGCTTGTCACCGGCGGCGGCAAGGGCATCACGGCCGAATGCGCCCTGAGCCTGGCCAAGGAGACCGGTACGCGCCTGGCCCTGCTGGGCCGGTCCGACCCGGCGGCGGACGGCGAACTGGCCGCCAACCTGGAGCGGATGGCGAGCGCCGGAGTGACCGCCCGCTACCTGCGCGCCGACGTCACCGACCGGGCGAAGATGGCCGAAGCGGTCGCCGCTCTCGAAGCGGACCTCGGCAAGGTCACCGGCGTCCTCCACGGAGCCGGCGGCAACGTGCCCAAGCTGCTCGGGGAGCTCACCGACGACGACTACGCCGCCACGATCGACCCCAAGGTCGCGGGGCTCGAAGCGGTACTGGCCGCCGTCGACACCGCCGCCCTGCGGCTGCTCGTCACGTTCGGCAGCATCACCGGACGGGCCGGGCTGCGGGGCGAGGCCCACTACGCCATCGCCAACGAATGGCAGAGCGACCTGGTCGAACGGCTCGCACACGAGCTGCCGCACTGCCGATGCCGGGCCGTGGAATGGTCGCTGTGGTCGGGCGTCGGCATGGGCGAGCGGCTCGGCTCGGTGGAGAACCTCGCCCGCGTGGGCGTCACCACCATCACCCCTGACCAGGGGGTGGCCATGCTCCGCGAGCTGATCGCCGACCTCGGCGCGCCCGTCGTCACCGTGGTCACCGGCCGGTTCGGCGACCTGCCGACGGTGACCTTCCGCGCCGGACGGGAGGACGGCGACGATCTGCCGCTGCTCCGCTTCCTTGAGCAGCCGCGCGTCTCCTACCCCGGCATCGAGCTCGTCGCCGACTCCGAGGTCAGCTGGGCCAGCGACCCTTACCTCGCCGAGCACGTCTTCGGCGGTGGGGAAGGGGCCGTCCTCCCGGGCACGGTGGGCATGGAGATCATGGCTCAGGCCGCGGCCGGGCTGCTCGGCACCGAGACCGTGCCGGTCCTGGAGGACGTGGAATTCCTCCGGGCCATCGTCGTTCCCGAGGACGCCCCGGTGACGGTACGGGTGGCGGCGCTGCGAACCGGGCCAGGCCGGGTCACCACCGCGGTCCGTACGAGTGCGACCAAATTCCAGATCGACCACTTCCGGGCGGTCTGCGATTACTCGGGCGCCAAGCTGGAAACGCTCGGGCTCACCCGGCCCGGCGACGTGGCGCTGCCGCCGCTGGCGTTTGACCCCGCGACGGACCTCTACGGGCCGATGCTCTTCCACGGCCCGAGGTTCAAACTCGTCGAGAGCATCCACCGAACCGGCGCCCAGCACGTCACAGGCCGCCTCCTGGCCGGCACGGGCTCCTCCTGGTTCGGGCGGTATCTCCCTTCCCGGCTGCTGCTCGGCGACCCGGCCGCCCGGGACGCCTACATGCAGCCGATGCAGACCTGCGGGCCGACCGTGCTGGCCATCCCCTCGGGAGTGGAACGCATCGTGCCGGGCCCGTCGACCGGCGAGCAGGCGACCGACGTCTACATCCGGCACCGCTTCGACGACAAGTGCTGGGACATCGAGGTCACCGACCGCGACGGCGCCGTCATCGAGACCTGGCAGGGCTTCCGTACACAACTGGTCAGCAAGTACGAGGTTCCCCGCGAATGGGTTCCCATGCTGCTGGGCTCCTACCTGGAACATGTCCTCATCGAGCAGAACCTGGCGGGCCGCGTCCTGTTCGACGCCGACGGCGACGGCCTGGAGCGGCGACAGGCCAGCCGGCTGGCGGTCCAGCGGCTGCTCGGCGCCGACGCCGAGGTCGTCTGGCGCCCGGACGGCAAGCCGGAGGTGGTGAGCGGCGACACCGTGTCGATCGCGCACGCGGCCGGCGTCACCATGGCCACGACCACCGCGGGGTGCGACCTGGAGACGGTCACGGCCCGGAGCAGGCAGACCTGGTCGACGCTGCTCGGCGCCGACCGGCTCGCGCTGGCCGAGGCCATCGCGGACGAGGCGGGGGAGGACTTCGACACCGCGGCCACGCGGGTATGGACGGCCGCCGAGTGCCTGGTGAAGGCGGGCCGGCCCGTCGACGCCGCCGTCACGTTCGACTCGGCGCGGGAAGGCGGCTGGGTGGGGCTCGTCGCCGGCGACCACCGGATCCTGACGATGTCCACCAGGCTGCGTGGCGTGGCCGCCCCGGTCGTCCTCGCGATCCTGGCCGCGACCGACCCGAACGCCGGCAAGGCCGGTGAGCTCCGGTGACCGGCGACGCGTACGAATACCGGCACGTCGTGGGCATCGAGGACACCGACCTGCTCGGCAACGTCAACTACGTCAACTACATCCGCTGGCAGGGCCGCGCCCGGGAGATGTTCCTGCGGGACTTCGTCCCCGACGTGGTGGCCGGTTTCGCCGACGGGGTGCGCCTGCTGACCGTGAGCTGCCACTGCGACTACCTGCGGGAACTCGCGGTCTTCGACGAGGTGATCATCAGGATGCGCCAGGGAGAGCTGGGCCAGACCCAGTCGGTGATGACATACGAGTACTGGCGTCAGCTCCCCGACGGCGGAGAGGAACTGGTCGCCACCGGCGAGCAGCGGATCGCCTGCGTACGTCCTGACGAGAAGGGCCACCTGGTCCCGGCACGGATCCCGGAACAGATGCGGCGCCTGCTCGAACAGGTGCGCGCCCCTCGCCGTTGACCATCGAAGGGAATGACCATGCACGCTGTTTCCGCCACCGCCCGCTGGACCGCGGCCGCCAGGGCGAAGGAGTCGCGGCGCGATGACGCGATCTTCACCGACGACCTGGCCGAGGAACTGGCCGGAGAGGAGGGCGCGACCCTCTTCGCCCGCTACGACAACCCGGGCGTGGGCGAGTTCATCGCCATCCGGACCCGCTACCTGGACGACGTGATCTCCGTACGCTCCGACCTCACGCAGGTCATCCTGCTGGCGGCCGGCCTGGACACCCGCTCCGTACGGCTGCCATGGCCGCCGGAGACCGTGCTCTACGAGATCGACCAGGCCGACCTGCTGGACGACAAGGACAAGAGGCTCGCCGAGCTCGGCGCCCGGCACGGCTGCGTTCGGCGGCCCGTCGGCGCCGACCTCACCGGCGCGTGGCCGGAGGCGCTGCGGGAGGCCGGCTGGGATCCGTCGGCGCCGACCCTGTGGGTGGTCGAGGGGCTGCTGTTCTATATCCCGGAGCCCGACGCCCGCGTGCTGCTGCGGCAGGTCGCGGAGATCTCCGCCCCGGGAAGCGTGCTCGCCGGGGATCTGCTCAGCCACCAGTCGATGATCAGCGAGTTCTCGCAGGAGGCACTGCGCAGGCTGACCGAGGACGGCTGCCCGTGGCTGTTCGGCACCGACGAGCCCGAGGAGTTCCTGTCCGGATGCGGCTGGCGGGTCACCGAGCTGAAGACCCCCGGCGAGGAGGGCGCCTCCTACGACCGGTGGCCGTGGAACCCGCCATTGCCCCGAGACGTCATGGGCTTCCCCCGGAACTTCCTCTTCATCGCCGACAACGGGTAGCCTTGCGGGTGCGGCTGGTGCCTCTGACCAGCCGCTTTCCACCCTCAGATCGTCTGGGTGCGGTTGCTATCGCGTTGAGTTCGCAGCGTTCAAGGTGTCTCCTCAGCCGCTCCCTTAGGAGACATGTGTTCCAGGCAACAGGCAGGCGATCAGTGATGCTGGCCACCCTCATGGCCTTCGCGATCGCACTGATCACCACCACCACGGCCGCTGCGAGCGTGAACCGTACCGCCATCATCGGGGGCAGAGCCGCGACGGCACCCTACTCGTTCATGGTGTCCTTCCGGCTGCGGGAAGAGCCCGACCACCACTGCGGCGGCGCCCTCATCGCCGCGGACTGGGTCGTCACCGCCGCCCACTGCAAGGGACTCATGAAACCCGGCGAGACCCGGGTACGGATCGGCTCCCTCAGCCGCGACAAGGGCGGAGTCCTCACCAGCGTCAAGCGGGTCATCACCCATCCCGACTGGGCCGGACTCCACACGCGCGGGCAGCGCGAGGGCGACCTCCTGCTGGTCCAGCTGGACCGGCGAGTAGACCTCCAGCCCATTCGCATCGCCGACGCCCCCGGCCGGGTCGGCGACCTGAGCCGCGTCATCGGCTGGGGCATGACCTGCGAGGACGAGACCAGATGCGGGAACGGTCCCCGGCAGTTGCAGGAGCTCGACACCGTCCGCGTACCCGACGACCGTTGCGAGGGTCTCGACCACGGCACCGAGCTGTGCACCGGTGACCGCGCCGGGCGCGCGGCCAGCGCCTGCCACGGCGACTCCGGTGGCCCGCAGATCCGCATGATCGCCGGCCGGTGGGAGCTGATCGGAGCCACCTCACGCGACGGCGACGACGTGGACAGCCGCATGGGTGGGGGAGCAGGCTGCTCCACCAACCCGAACGGCGGGCCGGGAGTCGGCATCTGGACCGACGTGACCCACTACCGCTCCTGGATCACCCGCACCATCGGGGAACAGGTCTGACCTGCGTCCCCGCTACCACAGCGCTGCGCTCCCCGACCAAGTCACGCGGTCACCTTGGGTGGTCGGGGCGCTGATGGCCAGGAACCGGAGGATTCCGCCCGAGTCGTTGGCGCGGGCGCCGCGGTGGTCGACGGGCAAGGGCAGAACGGTGGGACCGGCACAGCGGACGACGTCGCGGAAGAGGTTGTGGCCTGGGTCCTCGATGGCGACCGTATGGATTCCGGTTGCGGCGAGCACGCCGCTGAGCAGGCTCAACCCTTGGTAGTAGCCGGAGGTGATCACGATCTGGTCCGAGGTGGTCACCACGCCGCGGGTGCGGCCGAGGTAGTCCACGAGCGCGGGGCGCAGGTCGTGGTCGGTGTGGTGGGCCGGCCCGCGGACGCCGGGGCCGGCTTGGAGATGTGGGCGACGGTGGTGCCTGATCCGGGGCGGATCGTGAGGTAGCCCTCCTCGGCGAGTTGGTCGTAGGCGGCGGTGACGGTGCCCCGGGCCAGGCCGAGTTGCCGGCTCAGCCCTCTGGTCGAGGGCAGGCGCGTGCCGGGGGACAGCCGACCTTCGCGGATCGCCGTGCGCAGGGCGGATTCCAGTCCGGCCCGCCGCCCGCTCGGAGCGCCCGCGTCGAGGAGCTGAACGCCCTGAGCACGGCGTAGATGCCAAGCGACATGATGAGAACGTCAGGCGTCGCGACACGAAAACGAAAGTAGATTCAGGCGATGACCGGGCTGCGACGCTCGATGAGTACGACGTCGCGCCAGAGGCCGTGATGGCGGCCGACTCGCTCCCGGGTGCCGATCACCCGGAACCCGGCCTGAGTGTGCAAGGCGAGACTGGCGGTGTTCTGCGGGAAGATCCCGGATTGGATCGTCCAAATGCCGGCGGCCTCGGTGGAGGCGATCAGGGCGGCCAGCAAGATGGAGCCGACGCCGTGACGACGAGCGCCGGGATGGACATAGACCGAGTGCTCCACCACCCCGGCGTAGACGCACCGGTCGGAGACCGCGGTGGCCGCCACCCAGCCGAGCACCCGGCCGGTGTCGTCCAGGGCGACGTGGCGGTGCGCGGGCAGCCTGGCCTCGTCGAAGTGCGACCAGGTGGGGGCAGCAGTCTCGAAGGTCGCCTGTCCCTCGTCGATGCCGAGCTGGTAGATGGCCAGCACCTGGGCGGCATGCTCGGGTGTCATGGCGGCGACCTGCACGGTCGTGCTGTTCATCCCCGTCTCCCGGGGAGGAGGTCGTCGATCAGCACACGGACGCGGGCCTCGATCTGATCGCGGATGGGGCGCACGGCGTCGACACCCCGGCCTGCGGGGTCGTCGAGCTGCCAGTCCTCGTAGCGCTTGCCGGGGAAGATCGGGCAGGCATCGCCGCAGCCCATGGTGATGACCACGTCGCTGGCTTGAACGGTGTCGCCGGTGAGCACCTTGGGGATCTCGGCGGAAATGTCGATGCCGGTCTCGGCCATCGCCTCCACCACGGCAGGGTTCACCTGGTCGGCGGGCGCCGATCCGGCCGAGCGGACCAGGACGCGATCGCCTGCCAGGTGGGTGAGGAAGGCGGCGGCCATCTGGGAGCGGCCGGCGTTGTGCACGCAGACGAACAACACCTGCGGCTTGTCGGGCTGGTCGGACACCGTTTCTCCTATCGGGGCAGGTCGGCCGCGGCCGTTTGGCGAGCAGTGTCAAGGGCGGGCGCCGTGCCGGGCCGGGGCGCGTTCGGGTAGAGGGCGGTCAGCAGCAGGCCGCCGAGCCCGGCCCCGGCCAGCTGGGCGGCGATGAAGCCGGGCACCGAGGCGGGCGCGATCCCGGCGAAGGTGTCGGTGATGGCCCGGCCCAGGGTGACGGCGGGGTTGGCGAAGCTCGTGCTGCTGGTGAACCAGTAGGCGGCGCCGATGTAGGCGCCGACCGCCACCGGCGTCAGCGCCGGGCGGCCTTGCCGGGCCAGGGCGAAGATGACCACGATGAGCCCGGCGGTGGCCACTACTTCGCCCAGCAGCAGATGCGGCGCTGAGCGGTCCCGGGCCGAGATTTGGACGGCCTGCAGTGCGAACATCGCGTTCGCCAGCACGGCTCCGGCGAGCGCGCCGGCGATTTGAGCGGGCAGGTAGGCGGCCAGATCGCGGCCGCGTACGGCTGGGTCCGCCTCGCGGCGGGTGAGGAGCCAGGCCACCAGGGAGACGACCGGGTTGAAGTGCGCGCCGGAGATCGGCGCGAAGATCACGATGAGCACGGCCAGGCCCGCCGCGGTGGCCAGGCTGTTGGCCAGCAACTGCACGCCGACGTCGCGCGACAGGCCGGCCGCCATGATGCCGGAGCCGACCACGATGGCGACCAGGGCCGCGGTGCCGGCGAACTCGGCCAGTGCCCGGCGCGCCAGGGCGGCCGGCGCGTCGGCAGCCGGACGCCGGCCTCGACCGACCCGGGCCGGGCTCACCGGGCATCCAGGGTGAGTGTCTCGGGCAGGGCGAGCACGCCGGTCAGGCGCTTGAGCGTGGCCGGGATGATCCAGTAGTAGACCCAGGTGCCGCGCCGCTGGCTGTCGATCAGACCGGCCTCGCGGAGCACTTTGAGATGGTGCGAGATGGTCGGCGCCGTCACCGCGAACGCGCCGGTCAGCTCGCAGACGCACACCCCCTCCCCGGCCTGGCGGCCGCCTTCGTGCGCGCCGATCAGTGACAGCAGCCGCAACCGGATCGGATCGCCCAGGGCCTTGAACACCCGCGCCAGCTCGGCCGCTTCGTCCTGGCCGATCGGCTCGGCGACCAGCGGCGCGCAGCACTCGGAGGCGAGCACCGGCAATTCCTGCTTCGACATATCTCTAATTTGACAGAATCCTAAGCAGGAGCGCAAACTCGGAACTGCTTAGACATCCGTCGAAACAACGATCGGAGATCGTCATGTCCCGCGTCCAACTCGCCCTGCGCGTCGCCGACCTGGAAGGCTCGATCGCCTTCTACTCCAAGCTGTTCGGCGCCGCACCGGCCAAGCTGCGGCCCGGCTATGCCAACTTCGCCATTGCCGAGCCCCCGCTCAAGCTGGTGCTCATCGAAGGCGAGGAGGGCCAGGACACCCGCATGGATCACCTGGGCGTCGAGGTAGAGGACACCGCGCAGGTCGACGCCGCGACCCAGCGGCTCAAGGACGCCGGGCTGGCCACGTTCGAGGAGAACGACACCTCCTGCTGCTACGCCCTGCAGGACAAGGTCTGGGTCCATGGCCCTGGCAACGAGCCCTGGGAGGTCTACGTGGTCAAGGCCGACGCCGACACACTCGGCAAGTCGGCCACCGCCCAGGATGCGACGGCCCAGGATGCGACAACCGCGCCGTGCGTGTGCGGTCAGGCCACGCAGCAGCCTGGCGGGCAGGACGTCCCCGCCGCCGAGGTGAGGGCCGGCTGCTGCTGACCGGCTTGACGGGCCCGCCGCATCCCGCGGCAGGGCGCCGTCGCCGATCGGCACGGCGCCGACCGCCCCCAGGAAGCCTCCACAGCGCAGCAGGTTCATGCTCGCGGCGATCATGGGCGTCGCCGGCGGGGGAACCGCTGATCCCGACGATCGTGCCGCTCTATTCGGTGGACATCAAGACCGCAGGTCAGCCGCGCGGCGCGTACATGATCACAGCGACACCGGCCAGGCAGACCAGCGCGCCGATGACGTCCCACCGGTCGGGCCGGAACCCATCGGCGACCATGCCCCACGCCAAAGATCCGACGACGAACACGCCGCCGTAGGCGGCCAGGACGCGGCCGAAGTCGGCGGCCTCCTGCAGAGTGGCGACGAACCCGTACAAGCCCAGCGCGATCACCCCGGCGCCGATCCAGGCCAGGCCGCGCTGCTCGCGAACCCCTTGCCAGACCAGCCACGCCCCGCCGATCTCGGCAAGGGCGGCCAGGGCGAACAACAGCAGCGAGCGAACGATCGTCATGGCAGGTAGTACAGCGCATGCGCTGACCGAGATGGTGAGGGGAAGGACGGTCGGTGCGCGGTGGTCGTGGTCGGCGCTCACGTGGTCGGCGCTCACGTGGTCAGTGCTCACGTGGTCAGTGCTCACGTGGTCAAGTGCTCTTCGGCAGTGCGACCGGCGGCCAGGGCGGCAAACGGCAGCGGGCAGTCCGGGCAGGTGCAGTTCGTCAGGCTGTCGCAGCCCGCGCTGACCACCTGGGTCAGCGCGGCACGGATGGTGGTCAGGTCGGCGATGCGCGCGTCCACCTCGGTGATCTTGGCCTGGGCGCGGACACGCAGGTCGGAGGTGGGGTGGCCGCGACGGCCGGTGTCGATCAGCTCGGCCACCTCCTCCAAGGTGAAGCCGAGCCGTTGGGCGGCTTTGATCACCGTGAGCAGGGTGACGGTCTCCGGCGGGTAGGCGCGGTGCCCGCCGGGGCTGCGCGCCGGTTCGGCGATCAGCCCGCGCCGCTCGTAGTAGCGCAGCGTCTGCAGGTTGACCCCGGCCCGCTCGGCCACCTGCCCGCTGCGCAGGAACGGCCCTCCGATGTGGTCCATCACACCCTCCTCTCCCGCTGGTCGGCGCGCGGCCTGTTCACACCGACGCCGCACCGGCGCGGGCCTGCAGCGCGTCCAGCACCGCCACCTGCTCCGCCGGCAC
This sequence comes from Nonomuraea sp. NPDC049269, assembly GCF_043197155.1. Classification (NCBI taxonomy): domain Bacteria; kingdom Bacillati; phylum Actinomycetota; class Actinomycetes; order Streptosporangiales; family Streptosporangiaceae; genus Nonomuraea; species Nonomuraea sp. NPDC049269. The sequence continues at coordinate 267,683 of NZ_JBICSO010000004.1, read as the reverse complement.
CGCCACTTCCAGCGTCATGCCGCCGTGGGCGATGGTCAGGGTGAAGGTGAAGAACGAGCAGCACCCGTTCTCTCGCGCGCTCAGCTCAGCGGCCCGCGCCGCGAGCTCCGGACTGAAGACGAGCGCCAGCCGTAACCGCGTACGATCCAGCCGCACCACAGCCTGTACCGCGTCGGCGAACAACGCGTCGAACTCGGCCACCCGCAACGGCTGCTCAGCCGTGGGCAGCGTGCACGCCGAGGGCACCCATTCCTGGTCAAAGGCGATGTCCCGTGTCATACCTCGACGGTAAACCTGTACCCAGGTACCGGATGCAACCCTGCTCGACACTACTCTTTCCAACCGCTTCAGCGTGCGCGAGCGGCGGGCTCACGCCGGGGGCCTGCCAGCGTCGCGAGCCCCGCAGCTTGGCAATGTTGTCGGGTCACGGGATGTTGCTGTGTCACGGGATCACCACCGCCATCCAGATCGGCTCGCGGCGGTCCTGGATCGCCGCGATGGCCTGGTCGACCTCGGCGAGCGGAAACCGGTGCGTGATCAGTTCCTCGGCGTTCAGAACACCGGTGGCCAACAGGTCGAGGACCTGGTGGACGTCCGCCCGCGTGCTGCCCCGGGTCCCGACGAAGCGCCAGCAGTTGGCCATCATCGCCGTACGCTAACCAGCTTGGCCTCGCACATCCGGGCGTAGCGCCGCGCCACCGTCCGGTCCACCGAGCTCCTCGGTTACCGTACGGACGCCCGTTTGTGGGCCTCCGTACCCGCCCTCGCACCTCGCCGAGACCGGCGCCGCGATCGCCGCACACCCGAGGTGGCCTTCTGCGCGGCGACGACCGGACCGACGAACCTGCTGGTCTCGGCCGTCTGCCGGGACAGCAAAGACCTTTACCGCTACCTCACCGACCAGATCGGGGCACTGCCGTTGGTCCACAAAGTCGAGACCGCACCGGTGATCCGGACCGTCAAGCGCCGCTATTTCTAGTCAGCGCTGTGAGAGCCCTGCGGACGCCGCTCTATGTGCTTCGAGATCTAGTTGATGTTCCGTACGCGGCCATGAACATGTCCAGCAGCCCATCGACCGCGCTCTCGTCGACGAGACGGGTTGACAGCAGGTGGCGGTAGTACAGCGTGCCGCACAGCACCTCCGCGGCGAATTCCAGGTTCGCTTCCGCGACCAGTTCGCCGGTGCGCTGGGCGCGGGTGATCCGGTCGAGGGTGCTCTGCTCGACGGTGACCAGGAATCGTTCGTGCAGGGTCGCTCGCAGCGTGGAATCGCCCTGTGCCTCGGCGATGACCGCGCGGTAGGCGGGGCCGATCGGCGGGCTGGAAAGGGCAAGGCTTGAGCGCAGGAACTGTTCGCGCAAATCCGCGCGGACGTCCCCGGTGTCTCGATAGTCCAGGTCGCTGGCCCACACGCGGTTGAGCGCGTCGAGCAGCAGCGCCGCCATGGACGGCCAGCGCCGGTAGATGGTGTGCTTTCCGACCCCGGCCCGTCTGGCGACCGCCTCGATGCTCAGGCCCGCGTAACCGACCTCCGCGGCCAGATCGAGAGTTGCTCGCAGCAACTCTTCAGTGCGCGCAGCGCCTCGGCGCCGTGGCGTGGCAGGCGTGTCGGTCATGATCCCATTCTATCGGCACGTGGCGTGCCGTTGACAGTGCTGGGGGCTGCGTGCAGTATTAACTCTCGATCGGCACGATGCGTGCCGATAGGGGGAGTGGTTGGTATGTCGCCACCCACGCGCCCAAGATTGCGCCACATCAGACCCACAAAGGGAGATCTGCCATGAGCAGCACGCACGCGGGATTCACGGCCGAGGAGCGGGCCGCGATGAAGGACCACGCCCAGGAGTTGAAGACTGCCGCGCGCCGCGACTCGCGCGCAGGTAAGGCGGCGGAGAAAGCGGCGGAGGCGGAACGGGAGGTGCTCGCCAAGATCGCCGAGATGCAGGACTCGGACCGGATCATGGCCGAGCGCGTCCATGCCGTTATCACGGCCAACGCCCCTGTCCTAGCGCCGAAGCTCTGGTACGGGATGCCCTCCTACGCGCTGGATGGCAAGATCGTCTGCTTCTTCCAGAGCGCGGAGAAGTTCAAGGCGCGCTACGCGACGCTCGGGTTCAGCGACCAGGCGAAGCTGGACGAAGGCACGATGTGGGCAGCCGGGTTCGCCCTGACTGAGGTGACGGCCGAGGTGGAGGCGCGGATCGGCGCGCTCGTGAAGCAGTCGGTGAGCTGAGGCGCGCCCTGGCGCGTTCAAGCCCGACACTACATACCGGGTTGGTCGTGACCCACGGCTACAGCGCAGGGGTGGCCATGGCTGCCGGCGTACTCCTTCCTGCGCAGACGTGCGCGCAGGTAACCGTGCGGAGCCGACTCGTGACGGTGATCCCGCCCGGCCGGATCACCGTTGAGTCTGTTGCTGCTCGCGCTGATCGGGGCAGTCCCCACTCGCGTAGCCACCGCTAATCCGGCGCTGACAACGATGGGATTGTCACTGCCTGGCGGTTTCGGTCGTCTCCCTGATGTGCGCGTTGCGCAGCAGGATTAGCTTGGTCATGTAACGGCGCAGGACAAGGGCGTCTACGGCAGTGCCCAATGGGCCGGCGGGCGCGGCAAAGTCGACGATGTCTTTCATCAGAGTCGCCTCGATGCCGCTGTCGCCGTCGTGTGTCGATTCGAAAGTGTGCGCGTGGCGCCAGTGCCGGAATGGCCCGTCTACTTGTTCGTCGACGAAGTACGAGGGGCTGTTGTAGGCGCTGATTGTCGAGGTCAGGTGCCAGGTGAAGCCGAAGTGCCGTGCTCGCCAGGTGACTTGGTCGCCCAGGGAGAGCTGCCCGGAAGTGACCCCCGCGACTGCTTGCTCGCGTGAGTCGCGCATGGAGGAGGCGTGCAACTCGACCGACAAGGAAGCATCGAAGACGACCGCGGGCGGCGCGAGGACCAAGGTGGCCACCTCGAAACGGGACATGCGCGGAGCTTAGCTGTCGCGTAAAAGGCGTAACCCGGTGGGTGCGGCGCTCTGTTGATCGGTTCGGGCCAGGTATCTGGTGCTGTAGGTGTCGTCAGCTGGCGACGTTGGCTTGGGCTGCGACGAGTCGGCTCTTGAGCCGGTAGCTGGGTCCGTTGATGGCGATGACTTCGCAGTGGTGCGGCAGGCGGTCAAGGATGGCGGTGGCCAGGACCTCGTCGCCGAAGCCCCGGCCCCACTCGCTGAAGGCCTTCTTGCTTGTCAGCAAGATCGAACTCTTCTCGTACCTCTTCGAGATCACGGTGGTCGAGGAGGCGCGCACTTCTCATCCCGCCTCTCTTGCGTCGTGCTGTAACCGGGATCTGATCGTGGTTGTGCATTGGCGCTGTAAGGCAAATATAAAGATCAGGCCCTGCGGGGGCGGCTCTATGTGCGAGGCCGAAACCATCCTGTTGGCGTGCCAGGGGTGTTGGGGCCGGTGGTGTTGTCGCTCGTCAGGGCTGGATCTTGCTCTTATCGGGCGCACCCCATCGTGCTGGGGCTCCAGGCGTTACAGATAATGTGTTCGAATTTTGAGTGATCTATCTCACTCTTGTCAGCTTTGTTGGTCAAGGATATTGATCTTGTGTCATGCCAACTCACGCCTGATTGAGGGTGTTAGTGAACGAATTACGACGTACAACGAGGTTGGGTGGGAAACCACCCCGGCAAATCGCTCTGGCGACGGTGCTCACGGTGGCAGCATCGCTACTGGTAGCGGGAACGGTTACGTCGGCCATGGCCGACCCCGAGCCGACTGGGAGCGCTCCCGGCTCGACGAAGACCGTCTTCCCACGTCCTGACGATCCGGACGCCCCACTGCGTGCCGCGCTCCAGGAGGCGAAGCAGCGCAACCAGACTATCCCCGTTGAGTCCGCATTCACCGAGACATCACGTACGTGGGCCTACCCGGACGGGCATCTGGCGACGGAGTCGTATTCCGGCCCGGCTCAGCTCAAGCAGGGCGACGGTTCGTGGGCGTGGATCGACACCTCTCTGGTCGAGCAGAACGGGGTGCTGCGACCCAAGCGGGCCAAGGGCGGCGTGCGCCTGTCGGCTGGTGGCACGCAGCCTTTCGCGACCATGAAGCTGGGCAGGGACCGTTCGTTCGGGCTGTCCTGGCCGACGGCGTTGCCACACCCTCAGATCAAGGGCAACGTGGCCACGTACGTAGGAGCGGCCGGACCGTCGGCGGACCTGGTGGTGACCGCCCTGCCGACCGGATTCCGGCACGACATCGTGTTACGCGAACGGCCGGCCGGAGCGGTGGAGTTCCGCATTCCGATACAGGCGCGCGGGCTGGCCCTCAAGACGTCCAAGTCCGGTGGTCTTTCGCTCTCGGCCGCCAAGGGCAAGCAGGTGGCGTCGGCTCCGGCGCCGCTGATGTGGGACGCGGCGGCGGACAAGCCAAGCGCTGAGCATCCTGGCCGTCAGGCGAAGATCGAGACCACGGTCGAGGGCAAGGACAGCGCCACCGTACTGGTGCTCAAGCCGGACACCGCGTGGCTGGCCGACCCGGCCACCCAGTACCCGGTGACGGTGGATCCCACAACAACGCTGGGCGTGACCCAGGAGGTGGGAATCCGGTCCCCCAGTGATCAGCGCTCTCCCGGCGTTGTGAGCCGGTCGAACTGGAAAGAGTGCTCAGGAACGGGCTGTACGCCGGTCTTCAAGGAGCACATCGGCCGGACGATGATGGCGTTCGACACGGCCTCGATCACCGGGAAGCACGTGGTCAAGGCCACGATGCAGCTGCAGTTGCGTCAGGACGTCATCAATTGCAGCGAGTTCCAGGGGATCACCGCGCAGCGCATCACCGCGGCATGGGTGGCCAACGACACCTTCTGGGGCAACCAGCCGGCCAGCACCGGCGAGGGACGCGCCTCCATAGATCCGTGTTCGCTGCCGGGCACGACCGGAGCGGTGTGGAGCTGGGACCTCACCACCATGGCCGGATTGTGGGCCTCGGGCACACCGAACTACGGTCTGATGCTCAAGCTGACCTCGGAGGGTCCTGTCGCGCAGAACTTCGGTGAGGACTTCGCGTTCTGGCCGCAGATGTTCACCGGCGGCACGCGTCCGAAACTGAGCGTGGACTGGGTCCTGCCACCCGAGATCCCAACGGTGAGCGCCGAGTCGATCGACTCGATGAACGGCAACGACGCCATCGCCCGCAGCACCAACGTCAAGGTGTCCTACAACTCGAGGGTGCCCGAGACGGCCAATCTGGACTACACGGTGACGGTCAACGACTCCACCATGGCCCCGCCGGCGCCTCAGCTTCCCACAGGCGAAGCGGCCTACTACAAGTTCGACGAGGCCTCCGGCGCCACCGCCACCGACTCCTCCGGCAAGAACCTGAACGCCACACTGACCGGTAGCTACAGCAGAGTCCCCGGCCAGCTCGGACAGGCCATCAAGCTGACTGGCGGCGCGCAGGCCAGCACCACCGCGCCGGTGCTCAACACCAACCAGAGCTTCACCGCCGCAGCCTGGGTACGCCTGGACCGCAGTACGGCCGACCAGGCCGTGATGTCGCAGATGGGCGTCAACTGGCCCGGCTTCACCCTGGCCTATACGACCTCCGACGCCCCTGAATACGACCAGCGTTGGTTGATGTCCATGGTCACCCAGGACATCCCCGACCGGATCCATGAGCGCGTCATCCAGTCCAAGAACCTGGCTAAGATCGGCCAGTGGACGCATCTGGCCGTCCAATACGACGCCAGCGCACACAAGGTCCGCCTGTATGTGGACGGCGAATTGTCCGCCGAAGGCGACCACACCATTGACTGGAACGCTCGCGGCAAATTCCAGATCGGCCGCGGCCTGATCCTCGAAGGCGACGGCAAGTTCGAGGGCGCCATTGACGACATCCACGTCTACCAGCGGGTGTTGAGCGCCGCCGACATCCGCACCATGGTCGGCGTCCCGACCACCACCACGCACAACAACATCCCGTCCGGTCAGGTGCTGGACAAGGTCTTCGCCCTGGACAACCCGGCCAGTTTCAAGTTCGTGGTCAAGGCGTGCCGCAGCGGCGTCATCCCGCCCTCATGCAATGAGAGCCCCGCCTACAGAATCACTTCGGACGCCCCCATGCTCCCGTCCGACACGAAAACCGGCATGGCCGACCCAACCCAGCCGATCCTTTCCGGCATGGTCAACCGGCCTTCCGGCGGGGCGGTCATGGCCAAGTACTACCTCTATGACAACACCGGCGCGCCGGTGGGATCCGCGCCGATCGGCACTCGTACGGTCAACGGCGGTGAGCGGGCTTCCCTCCAGGTTCCCGCGAACACCGTGCAGCCTGGGCGTTCGTATAAGTGGCAGATGATCGCCTGCGCTGCGGGCCCGCCATCATCTGACCCCGGCCCAAACCCCACGCCTACACCGACCCCAACTCCCACGCCCACGCCTACACCGACCCCAACTCCCACGCCCACTCCCACGCCCACGCCCTCGCCCAATGGCTTGGTTGCGGCCTACGGCATGGACGCAGGCACCGGAACCGCGGTCGCCGACAAGACCGGCACCAACAACGGCACCTCCACCAGCACCTCCTGGGTGACCGGCAAGTACGGCAAGGCACTGTCCTTCAACGGCACCTCCAGCTGGGTCACCGTCAATCACTCACCCTCGCTGGCGACGGGCAACGCCCTGACCCTGTCGGCCTGGGTGAAGCCCAGCGCGGTCGATAATTGGCGCACCGTCATGGGCAAGGACAACACTGAACTCGACGAACTCAGCTACGGCCTGTATGCCTCCACCGGCCTTGCTCCCGCCGCCCTCCTTATGACCGACGGCAACGCTGGGCAGGTTCCCGGCACCACAGCGCTGCCGATCAACACTTGGAGCCACCTCGCCATAACCTACGACGGCACCACGGCCCGGCTCTACCTCAATGGCAACCAGGTCTCCGATAGCCCTATTACGGGCGCTCTGCTCGACGACGGCGGCGCCTTCCACATCGGCGGCAACACCATTTACGGCGAATACTTCAAGGGCGTGATCGACGAAGTACGCGTCTACAACCGCGCACAAACCGTCGGCGAGCTTCAGGCCGACATGAATACCCCGATCGTCGGAGCTACCCCCTCAGCAGCCCGGTCCGGCACGTCTGCCGTTGCGGACGGTCCAGCCAGCGAGGTCTGCACCTCCAAAACCGCCCCCGTCAGTTTCACCACTCCCGGCATACCCCCTGCCGACCCAGTGGAGGACGTCCGGCATCTGACGCTGGGCAAGGACAGCTTCGTCATCAAGACCGCCAAGACTGACCCCACCGCCTGCAGCGGACAGCCGTGTACGGTGACCGACGGTACGGTGATGCGGCTCGGTGGCACCGGCACTGACAAGACAGCCGCCGTCATCGGGTTCAAACTCGAAGAGCTCCCCGACGGCGCAGCTATATCCGAAGGGATACTCAAGCTCGGCACGCCAACCTGCCCAGCGGGCACCTGCCCGACGGATGCCGTCATCACCGCGACGCCATTGAAGAGCCCAGTCACTGGCGACAGCAAGGGCTCGGATCTGCCGGGCGACGCTGACACCAGCGGCAACTTCTCGCTGCCGATCGGCGATCCGAAAGCAAACATCGCTGACGACGCATTCCGGTGGCTGCTACTTACCACCAACAAGAATGAGATCATCACTCTCGGCGAGGCGGCAGCGGCTGAACAGCCGTCGCTGGCGCTCACCTATCTACCGGCGAGACCACCCAGCAAGGTGCTCAACCTCCGCACGCAGGCTGGGGACTCCAGCGCTGTCGCCAGCTGGGGACTGCCGGAATCCAATGGCAGTGTCGCGATGCTGGATGGCTACGACGTCGAAGTCACCAACAGCGCTGGCACTGTCGTCAAGACACTCGACGTCAAAGACCCATACGTGACGATCGCCGGGCTGACGAACGGCGGAGCTTACACGGTGAAGGTGCGTGCAAAGACCGCGTTCGGGAAGAGCGATTGGGAGGCGGCGACGGTCACGCCGAAGGCCGTGCCGCCCCCACCGGTCAAGGACGCGACCAACCCGTGCATCCCATTTCTTGATGGTGAGCAGCCGCAGTCGAAGGCCTCCGTCGAAGAGTCAGGGGCGCAGGCGTATATTGACCGTGTAAAAGCGTACTACCAGGCGCAGGATGCCGTGCTGGAGGGGCGGGTCGCCACGATTTGGGACGCGCCGGGGGGTGCGCCTCAAGATCCGAATACGGCGAAGTTGTCGCTGCTTAATGCGGCCCTGGTGCAGTACGCCGCCAGCATGGAGCGAGCCGAAGAGACGCGCAGCGAATCCAGCGTCACGCTCAACGACGTCGTCGTCCGGCCCGGTGCGGGGGGATCCGTTCACGTTGTCGCCACCGTCATGCGAACTTGGAAGCAAACCTCGCCAGAGGGGGGTTCACGACAGTCGGGGGCCAGTACGCTGGGTGTTGTCGAGCCGATCGAGTCGACCATCTCGATTCACGTGTTCGACCGGTGCGGCAACATGACCGAAATTCAGGCTCCGATGCCGAAGTATCAGGATTCCACGGACGGCTATGACCGCTGTGCTGGGTTCGTTGACCCGGACGGCAGCGAACGTGAGGTGTGTGAAGGCTCGGGAGGTGCAAACCAGGGAGGTACCGGACCGACCGGACCGGAGGGATGGAGTGCCCGCAGGTTCTGCGTCGCTAATATGACCTGCAGGTCCGATATGTTCGGCTGGAACTACCTCACGAAGGGACTCTCGTTTGAGGCCGGCGGAGTCCTCAGATGGCAATACGAAGATTCGAACCCCGGGATTCCTTTTGTCGTCAAGGAATGGAGCGTATACACAGAGGTAAAACCATCAGGATCGTTCGGCAAGAGCAAGGTCGACAAGCTGATCCTCGACAATCTTCAGCTCAAGGTCGAGACGAGCTTGACATTCAGGTCACCTCTCTTCCCTCCTTCAATCACGTGGCCTCCGGGGTTGGGCATCACACCAAGCGACACAACCGGCACCCTCTCATACGACGCACCAACCAGCGTCAGGCGGATCCTCCCAGAGCCTGTTAAGCCGTTCTCCCTCACCTGCGGAAATTGGTTCTGCGACGGGTTTACCGGTGTCAAGCACACAGTGAAAGGAACGCTCAATGTTCTCGCCCTGTGCAAGGCTGACGCCACCAAACCGTCAGACTGCACCAGTCGACCCAAGGTGATTTCGATCAACGAGCTCAGCGGGAAATTCTGGTGGGCTCGTACCGGGTGGCCCTATAACTACGACGACGGAGCCAGGGGATAAGTCCGGGACGGTGTATCGCGCGGCCTCGTTAGAGTCCACCGGCACGAGCATGCTCGGACGCGCGCTTGACTAGATGATGCGGGATGGCTGGGGAATGTGGGCTGACCATACTCCCCAGCCATCCCTGCTGCAAATTTCTAACCTTACGGAAAGGCCAGCCATGACATCGCGGCGGATGGTGCGCCTCATAGCCCTGATGGCGGCGAGTATCATCTCCCTAGTCGAGATCATTCATTTTCTCGCCGATGATCCCGAGCGTTTTCGCGAGGTGTATGGCGGCGCCGTTCAAGTGGCACATCCAGAGCAATGGCTGCTCGCCTCAGACGCGTCAATCGATCCAATCTCAACGCGCCTTGAATTTTGGGGTGACGAATATGGCGGATCGAAGACTGAATTCCTTCATGGCTCGGTAAGCATGAACGCTCTTAGATCCCTTAGCAAGTCACTGCCTCCGAACACGAAAATGACGGGAATGCTCCAGTCGTTTAGAGGCGGGCAAGGTGCGGATGAGGTCGTGAAGATGCAAGCGCGCCGCGAGCTCACAAATCTGCCGGACAATAGTTTCTCGACCGCGATAATCGAGCTAGCCAATCCTTTGGATGAGTGGAAGCTGAGCACGACATTCGCAGGCTCTATAGACACAAAGACCGATACTTCATTTCTGTTCCTCTCTGGCCTGCAAGAGGGAATGAGGAAGCCCATCTTCTGGCGACCTTGCACGATTTATCGTAGCGCCGAATGCGAGCAGAAATCCAGTCTCGAGCTGTATCGCCGATGGGTGTCCCGACTCTCTTGGCTGGATGGGATCGGCCTGGCGCAATTGGATCTAGATATCAACCGATTGCGCGATGCTGCACGGGAAGGGCGTGCCTATGGTTTACTCACGAACGGCTATCCCAAACCCCGACTGTTGGAGATGTTGGACATTCCCGCAGTTCGCACGATACGCATTGTTGAAACACGGGCCATCGGCTAATCAGAAGACTACTAACTAGTACGGCAGTCGCCATTCATTAGCTGAGCTGGGTTTATGTGGTTGCCAGGCGGGCGCGTTTGTGGAACCGGCGGGCTCGGGCTTGGTGGCGGCGTCGCCAGGCTGACCAGTGGGCGGTGTGTGGCAGTGAGGGTGTTGTCGGTGTCGCGGCGTTGAACAGGCGCTTGATCTCGGGGATGGTGAGAGGGATCATGCCCGGGTCGGCGGGTGGCGGCTGATCGGGTCGGCGGGCTGGTGGCGCCTGGGTGTCGGTGCGGAACTTGTCGCCCTTCTTGATCCTCGCCTTGGCCAGGGCCTTCGATAACCGGATCCGCAGCCCGGAACGCTCTGCCGGCAGCCGCAGCAGCGGCACTCCGGCCGCGCCTATCAGTCCACCGGCCCCCGTGGTCATCTTCAGCGAAGCGCCCACGATTCGGGCACCGCGTGGGGCCGGGTAGGCAATACTAATCACCGTGCTCCCCTGAGCGCGCATCCCTCCTGCGGGTCCAGCTGCGCAGCCGGACAGTTGCTTACTCTAGTAACTGTTCAATCGCAGGGAGTGGTCAAACGCTGAGCAAGGTGCGAGCGCGGTCCAGGAAGCTGCGAGCTGCTGGCTCCGTCCTGTAAGGGGCCAGCAGTTCAACGAAGTCGCGGATGTGGTCGGTACTGCGCGTGGAGCTGATGTGCTCCGTCAAGCTCAGGGCCTGTCCGGCGGAGTCGCAGGCCCGGTCGAGGTCTTTCTGCTGCAGTTGGGCTGTGGCCATCCGGGTGAGGTAGAGAGAGTGGTCGCGTACGTAGCCTGGGCCGTATCCGGCGTCAGCTTCGGTGAATTTCTGCTGTGCTCTGGCAGGGTCGCCTAGGTCGAGCATGCACGACCCCGTCAGCATGTCCACTTCAGCCCGATTGACCCAGTATGTCCAAGGCGGGTCGTCGTCGCTGGTGCCTTCGTTCAGGCAGTCAACGGCCTGGTTCAGAGCGTGGTAACAGCGGCGGGCATCGCCCGCCTTGGCTAGCGCTCTGGCTTGGCGGGCGTGCAGCATCGCATCGACGATCGAGGTACTGCGTCCGCGTACCGCGGCTTGAGCCGTGCGGATCATGCTGTCGGCCTCGTGGGGGTTGCCCACGGAGTACTGCTGGATGGCGGCAAAGGCGAGGATATTCGCGCCTAGTAGACGGTCACCGCTGGTGTGAGCGGAGCGCAGGGCGGCGTGGAAGTAGCGTTGCGCGGCGGCGTGCTGGCCGGCGTCGAAGCGCATCCAGCCGGCCATTCGTGCCAAGTCGGCTGCTTGGGCGTTAAGGCGGATGCCTTGGGCCTGGGTGTAGGAGTTCTCGCTCAGCAAGCGGGTGACCAGCGACAGGTGGGCCTCGGCTTCACCGATCAGGTCGCCGCCGCCCAGAGTGTCATCGGCGCGTTGCAGGTCAGCGACGCGTTCATCAATGCGGCTGATCATCGCGGTGCTGACGCGGCGGCCGGACCCGGTAACGGCGTGGACAATCTCGGGTTCGGTGATCAGCCAGTCGTGGAGAAGCGTGGTCAAGGTGACGCCGGACAAGATGACGAAGCCGCGACGGTCCATACGTCCGCTCCTCAGCGAATCAGCTAGGACTTCCACCGTACCCCTGGGGGTCCAGGGATAGTACAGCTCGGGAATGTCGGGAGCGGGTAGCCACAGCGGCCACGGAGCCAGCAGGTGTTCGCCTTCAGGGAGATTGAACACCTTGACGAGGAGTTCCTGCGTGACGATGTCGGGCACTTGGCCGTGCTCCCAGCGCGAGACCGTCTTCTTGCTGGTCGCCACGTTCACGTGCTCGCGACCGCCTGCATCGAGCACCTGCTCGGCGAGGTCCCTTTGCGACCAGCCGCGTAGCTGCCGAGCCTGCGTCAGGCGGTGATGTGCGACGTCCACAGCGCCTCCTGGAAGACCTGGCCTGGCCCTGGCGCCATGATAACGCTCGGTTGGGCGGCGGTCAGCAGATCGTCACCATGGCGGCGACCTTCAGGGAGTAGCAGGGGACCGGAGGGGACTTGACAGGGCTCTGTGTTCACGCTGAGCGGTCTTCCACAGCAGGCCGGTCGGGAGTTTCCTGTGGGACGTGAACGCGCCCGATCGAATCTTGGAGGTTGCCCAATGAACGGGCTGTTCCTGGCCGAGATCGTATTGCCGGGAGTGAAGCGTTCGGTGTCGGTGGCTCGCCGGTGTGTGGGCGAAGTGCTGAGGGTCGCCGGGCATGAGGACGTGGACGATGTCCAGCTGGTGGTCAGTGAGCTGATCACAAACGCCGTGGCGCACACCGCATCCGGCGAGCCTGGCGGGTTCGTCACGGTGGAGGTCACCTCCCTGGATGCCGCGACGGCCTACATCGAGGTGATCGACGAAGGGGCGGCGGTGACCGTTCCCGAGGTGCGTAACGCCGACGTCGGCGAGTGTGGCGGGCGGAGCCTGTGGCTGGTGGCGGCGGTCGCGGTCGGTTGGGGCGTGCGTGATGAGGGCTACCGGCGACGGGTGGTGTGGGCGGAGATGTCCACCAAGAACGGCACGTCCGCCGGTGCGGCAAGGACGTGAGGGTGTGAAATGAGGTGCACCGGAGTGTCCTGGACTATTGAATCAAGCGTGGTTTCCTCCGCACTGCATCAGCCCGCACACGTCCCCCGCACAGTCGCATGCCGAGCGACTGACGTGGAACGCGCCGCGTGACCATGGCCGAGACGCGCGCGTCGTCGCGTGGACCTGCGAGTGCACCAGCCCCTTCTACGAACTGTGCCAGGCGGGCGGCCAGCGCTTTATCAGACGCACCCGATACGGGCCGACCAAGCCGATCGTCGACGAAACCGACCGATGGAATACCCGGCAGGCGAACACGCAGTGGAACGCCTTACTCCTCGGCCTTCTCCGCTGAGGAGACGAGGCGGCCGGACGCCCCTGGCCTCGTCACCCCAGACGCAGCAGGCACTGCACAGTGGCAACTAAATGGTCATCCTCGCCAACGCGCATTGTCAGGCCAGGACGAAGGTCTGGGCCCAGAGCCGTTTGGAGAACCCCGAGCCTTGCCATCACCGGATGATGGCAAGGCAATGGGCCATCGCCGAGAGCCGATCCGGCTACGCGATGACACACGACCTGAGAACCGTTACTCGACCCGCTCGAACGGCGCCGGCGTCTGGCCCGTCCAGCGGTGGAGCTGGGCGCGGGCCGTCTGCTTGGTCACCCCATCCTCCACGACCGTCCCCTGCTGGGAGACGTAATAGCGCCCGTCATCCAGCGCCGCCAAACCATACTGGCCCCCGAACTCCCATCCCCACACATCCGTAGCGGCATCGTGCAGACCGCGCCGAACGAGAGACAGTGTCGCCCCCTGCCCCGGCTGCGGCTGGCCCTCAATCGCCCCCTGAACGGGACGCTTGGAGCCGTCGATCATGAAGAACGAATAGTTCGGAAAGGTCGGCTTGATGCCCTTGTAGGCAGCCATGAACCAATTCCCAGTGAAGCCGTCATACTCCAGGTTCTGCACGCCATACGTCGTGTTCCCGGTCCGCACGAAGTACTTCCCGTCGGACTTGTCAGGCCCCGACGTGTGCGGGGCAGTCTGGGTCAGCGGACGCTCGTACTTGCGCCACTGCTTGATGTCGTACTGCAGGATGACCTGGTAGTCGTTGTCCTGGCGGTCGGCGTTGGCATAGATGCCATACGCGACCGTCAGCTTGTCCGGGGCGCCTCGCTTGCCGAACGCGGGGCCGAAGGCGACGCCGTCGATGCCGCTACAGCCATAGCGATGATCCGGAGTAGCGGCGGTGTCGCCGTCGAAGACGCCGTCGCCGTTCATGTCGGCGCTGTAGTCGTCCACCACGTCCTTGAGGTACACGGCCGTCACCACGTCGGAGGTCTCGGCGTTCATGTCGAGGCTGGTTATGCGGTCCACGTCGAAGATGGCGATGTAGAAAGACTTGGCGGCCTTGTACTCCAGCGAGCCGTAGACGCGGCCGTCGCGGCTGTTGAAGTCCAGGTCGCCCAGGTGGCCGGTGAAACCGGTGACGGAGCCGATCGGCTTGCCGGCGAGGTCGGTCTTGACCAGGAGGTTGGTGAAGGAGAAGTACATGTACCCCTTCTTCTGGTCGATGGCGATCCCCTGGACGTGACCGGCCGGCCACGCTCCGCCGTACACCTCCGTTGGTAGTCGCGAGGGCCGGTCGGCCGCGTGGGCCGGGAGGGAGAGCAGGACCGACGCCGTCAGCGCCGCGAACAGTATGTGGGCGACCCGCATGCGATACCTTTCCGGAGGATCAGTGATGATCGACACCATAAAGGGACACGGCGCAACTTTACAGACCGTTGTTTGACTCTCTGCTTACACGCAGTTGAATACCTGAAGGTCAGGAGCACTTCACCCCGCGCGGTGGAAGCTCGCGGGTGAGGACGTACCGGCTGACATGGTCGATGACGCATGGGTTGGCCATCGCCGCGAAGAGGTTGTGCCCGGGACCGTCGAACCGAATGACCCGGCTGCCGGGAACCTGGTCCACCACCCGTTTCGTGGCCGCGTAGTCCAGCCAGGTGCCCGCTCCCAGCATCGGCGGCAGCTTCTTGGGCAGCGGCTTCGGCGGGTTGGCGACCGGGGCCGGCCAGCCGGCGCAGGTGATCGGCGCGTGCCACGCCAGCGGGAACGCGGCGCCGGTGTTGGGAGCGATCTTGCGCAGCCGCTTGACCGTGCTCGCCACCTGCGCCTGGGTGACGGGCCGGGGGAAGTCGAGGCATTCCTTGACGCCGCCACCCTG
The DNA here is from genome assembly GCF_043197155.1 of Nonomuraea sp. NPDC049269. Lineage (NCBI taxonomy): Bacteria > Bacillati > Actinomycetota > Actinomycetes > Streptosporangiales > Streptosporangiaceae > Nonomuraea > Nonomuraea sp. NPDC049269. The sequence continues at coordinate 252,680 of NZ_JBICSO010000004.1, read as the reverse complement.
CAATCCGGGGTACGGATAGCGGCTCGAAACGGCGAACCCGGAGGCGTCACCGCCTTCGGCGGCCTTGATGGCCGCCGCGACCTCGTCCCACTGGTCGGGGCCCCTCTTGACCTTCTGGAACATGAGCGCCTGCAACTGCGTCCCGTCATAGCGGGCGTTCACCTGGGGAGCCGGGATCGGCTCCTTGTCCGCCTTGGCGACCAGCGCCTGCCAGCGGCCCTCCATGCCGGGTTCCGCCCAGTCGAGGAACCGCTTCATGAGGCGCTCGTTGTCGCGGGCGATGGCGTCGAGCTCCCGATCCCAGTCGCGGGCGCTGTGGTCGCCGGTGCCGTCCACGTACAGCGTGCGTACCCTGCTCGGGAACAGTCTGGCGTACGCCTGCGCGATCGTGCCTCCGTAGGAGGTGCCGATGAAGTTCATCCGGTCCTCGCCGAGCGCCACTCGAATGGCTTCGGCGTCGCGGGCGTCACTGGCGGAGTCCATGTGGTCGAACAGCTCGGGGTCGGTGTCGCGGCACTTGGTGGCCCTGGCGCGGTTCTCCGCGACGAGGCGTTCGAACCCAGCCTGGTCATCAGGGAACGGTGGGGTACGCAGCACGCTCCAGTCACACTGGAGCACCGGGGTGCTGAGCCCGGGGTAGCCGCGCGGGTCCCACGTGACGATGTCCATCGACTCGCGGAGCTTGGCGAAGATCTCCGGACGGGAGCGCATTATCGCGATCTGGTCGCCCTGCGGACCGCCGAAGTTGATCAGTACTGACCCACGCTTGGTGCCGGTGCCGGTGCCGGTGGCGGGGAGGCGGGCCATTTTCAGGGTGATCTTCCTGTCGCTCTGCTTCGACAAGGCGACGGGAAGGTCCGCGCACACCATCTCGGACGTCCCCGCTCCCGGACACGGCTGCCACTGGAGGGTCTGCGGCGCCTGGGCCGGAAGGGACGGAGCCACGACGGCCAGCGCCAGGAGAGTTTGGATCATGCCCCCACGCTAGGATCGCGCCCCTCACGCGGTCTGTCGGCGAAAGTTGTCGATCGTGTACACGAAGGTTGGCGAGTTGAGGCGTCAGTAAAGTGACGCGTATGTCCAGATTTGCTGTCGGGACCGTTGTGGTGATCGCCGATGCGACGCTGCTGTGGCTGGACGGGACGACCGGTTGGGGGCTCGTCGCGTACGCCGTGCTGACGGCGCTGGTCATGGTGCTGGGTGCCCGGATGCCGTTCGTGGCGTTCGTGGTGGCGATCCCGATGGCGGTGGTGTCCGGCGCGTCGCTGGCCCTGCTGGTCTGTACGAGCTACCAGGCCGGGCGCCGCATGCTGGCACGCCGGGACGCGGTCGTGACGATCGGTGTGGTCGTCGCCTACGTGGGACTGCTGCTCATGATCGCGCACCGTGACGTGTTGCGGCCCGACCCGTGGCCCGGCTTGGCCCGAGCCGTGGTGCTGGTGGTCCTGCCGGTAATGGCCGGCCGTTACCTGACCCGGCAGGATGCGTACCTGCGCCGCGAGCGCGAGCTCGTCGCCGAACGCGAACGCCTGCGCGAGCGGCTGCGCATCGCGCGGGACATGCACGACTCGCTGGGCCAGGCGCTCAGTCTGGTGTCAGTGCAGGCGGCGGCGTTGGAGGTCGCCTCGCTGCCGCCGGACCAACGGCAGGTGGTACGCGACCTCGCGGGCGCCGCACGAGCGGCTATGGACGAGCTGCACGTGGCGGTGGGCCGCCTGCGCCGCGACGACTCGCCCGGCCTGGAGGGAATCGACTTGCCCGGGCTGGAAGGGATCGACGCGCTGGTCACGGAGTTCCGGCGGGCCGGTGTCGCCGTGCGGCTCGAACGCTCCGGCAGGGCCGCCCCGCTCGGGGGCGCGGACGCCGGCCACGCCGCCTACCGGGTTGTTCAGGAGGGCCTGACGAACGCCACCAAGCACGCTCCCGGCTCGCCCGTCACCGTCTCGCTCGACTGGCAGCCCGACGCCCTGCTGCTCGGCGTCAACAGCTCGGCGCGCGGTCCCGCCGACGCGGCCTCCACAGACGGCACCGGCCCCACAGGCGGCACCGGGCTCACCGGGCTGGCGGAACGAGTCCGCCTGGCCGGCGGGCTGCTGCGGGTCCACGACGAGCCGCACACGTTCCGGCTGGTCGCGATGCTGCCTCTCGCTCTGGAGGTTGTCGCTTGATCAGAGTGCTGATCGCCGATGACGAGCCGCTCATCACCACGGGCATCAGGACCGTCCTGGAATCGGCCGACGACATCGAGGTCGTGGCCAGCGCGCGGAACGGGCGCGAGGCCGTCGAACTCGCCCGCCGCCACCGTGTCGACGTGGCCGTCCTCGACATCACCATGCCGGTGCTGGACGGCCTGGCCGCCGCCGCGCAACTGGACGGGCCGCGTGTGGTGATGCTCACGGCCTTCGGCGACGACGACAACGTACGCATGGCTCTTCAGCGGGGTGTTTCCGGTTTTCTCCTGAAGAACTGCACGCCGGATGAGTTGATCGGCGCGGTGCGCGCTGTCCACGCCGGGGAGGCGTACCTGTCACCGGCGGTGACCCGGCAGGTGATCGGTATGGTCTCGCCCGGCGAGGACGAGCGCCGGCGCGAAGCCGTCCGGCGGCTGGCCGTCCTGTCGGCCCGAGAGTCGGACATTCTCGCCCTGGTGGCCGAGGGGCTGTCCAACGCCGAGGTCGGCAGACGGGTCCACATGAGCGAGGCGACCGTCAAGACGTACGTGAGCCGTATGTTCGCCAAGCTCAAGTGCGCGAACCGGGTGCAGGCGGCCCTGCTGGTCCGCGACGCGACACCGCCGTCGTAGGAGAGGAGTCGTGACGCGGTCATGCGTGGGACGTCATCGCCGCGCGGATGCCGCGCTGGAGCAGGGCGGGCAGACACAGTACGGTGCCCAGCGCGCCGATCCACACCGCCATGGCGAGCCCGCCCAGAGCGGTCGCCCCGGCGGCCAGCAGGCTGCCGAGCGCGATGGCCCCCCACAGCAGGAACCGCTGCACCGACCCGACCCGGCCCAGCAGGGCCGCCGGGGTGAGGACCTGGCGCATCGTGAGGGAGGTGGGGCTGAAGGCGCCCTCGCCGACGCAGTGGATGATGCTGCCCGCGACCAGCCCGATCGCGCCGGTCGGGCCGCCGAGGGAGCCGAGCGCGGGCATGGCGACGATGCCCAGGACGGACACCGAGGCGGCCAGTACGAGCGTGCGCGGTGAGCCAAGTCGGCGGATCAGCCGGGTCGACAGCAGGTTGCCGATCGGGTAGCCGGCCGCGGCGGCGCCGATCACCAGGCCGATCCAGCCGGGGGACAGGCCGAGGACGTTGCGGCAGTAGAGCACCAGGCTCGTCTCGACCATGGACAGGAACAGGACGTACGTCGTGCCGCACACCAGGACGGGACGGAGCATCGGATGCCGGAGCGCGAACCGCAGTCCCTCGGCGATGTCGCGCCGCATCCAGCCGGGCTCGCGGGCGACGCGCGGGGTTGCCGTGCCCGGCTTGTGCGCGGCGTCGGGGTCTGTGGTGCCCGGTGTGTGCGCGGCGTCTGGCTCATGTGCGACGCCCAAGGCGGCGGTGCCCGGCTCGCGGTGGCGGATCAACGCCAGAGAAGCGAGTGACGCGGCGAAGCTGGCCATGTTGGCCGCGATCGCGCCGACCAGCCCGAGCGCCGCGATGACCGGCCCGGCCGCCATCGGGCCCAGCGCCTTGGCGGCCGACTCCGACAAGGCCAGCCGCGTGTTGCCGCGATGCAGCGCGTCCGCCTCGTCGTACAGGCTGGGCAGGTAGGAGGTGTACGCGACCTGGAAGAACACCACCGCGCACCCGCTCACCAGGATCAGCGCGAACAACAGCGGGAACGTCAGCCCACCGGCGGCGGCCAGCACCCAGATCGCGCCGAACGCCAGCACCTGCACACCGTCACAGACCAGCATGACGGTACGGCGAGGCAGCCGATCGACGATGGCCCCGGCGGGCAGGCCCAGCGGCAGGAACGGTACGAACAGGGCGAACGGCAGCAACGCGGCCTGCGCCGGGGAAGCGCCCAGGACGGTCACGGCCAGCAACGGCAGGGCCAGGGTCATGAACTGATCCCCGAACAGCGACAGCGACTGCCCCGCCCACAGCAGCCCGAAGTCCCGCCCGGCCGACCGGTCCGGCGGCGGCGAGGTCGTGGCGCCGGAGGTCACGACGCTCACAGCGACCGCCAGAAATCGCGCAGCAGACCCAGTACGGTCCCAGGCTCCTCGACATGGCCGAAGGAGCCGCTGCGCTCCAGCATCTCGAAGCGCGCCTGCGGGGCGAACCGCTGGAAGTCGAGCTGCAACGCCGGATACAGGGCCCGGTCATACCGTCCGGCCAGCACCATCAACGGGACGGCGATCTCCTTCAGCTGCGGCCGGAAGTCCGGAATGACCGGCACCTGGCCACCAATCACGAAATCGACGTCAGAGCCACAGAAAAGCGGATAAAGCGCCTCGTTCCGCGCCCCCGGCTCGGTGGCCAGGAGGGCGGCGTTGGCGGGATCGTAGAACCTGATCAGCGGCGCCGCCGTGGCGAACTCCGCCCGCATGGGCTCATCGGTCGAACGCAGGCCGGAGCGACGCAGCGCCTGGATGCGTTCCCACGTCTCGGGCAGCTGGGCGGCCAGTTCGCGGTTGATGTTGGCGTGGTTGAGCTGCCACATCTCCGGGCTGTGCAGGGAGTTGGCCAGGGTGAGGGTCGTGACCAGGTGCGGGTGGTCCAGGGCGATGGCCTGGGCGATCAGGCCGCCGTAGGAGAAGCCGTACAGGTGCGCGGGGCCGAGTTCGGCGAGCAGGGCGGCCACGTCGGCCACGTCGCCCGCGAAGGTGATCTCGCCCAGGTCGGCCGGGTGGTCGGAACGGCCACGGCCGTGCAGGTCGACGTAGATCACCCGATGGTCCGCGGCCAGCGCGTCGAAGTGCGGGTGGAAGACCACGTGCGAGCCGGCCGGGCCGAGCCCGGCCAGCAGAACGACGGGGTGGCCCGCACCGTCCTGCTCCGCCCAGAGGCGGTGGCCGCGGACCTCGTGGTGGCGGCCGTTCGGGTGCTGAAACATGGCCCGAATTCTGCCGACCGTCGGCCCCCGACCGACGGCGGCGATCGGACCTATATATGCCCATAAATCGGGCCAAGGGGTCAGCGGCGGTGCGAGTGCCGGTGGATCATGCCGAAGACCATCGCCCCGATCCACACGAAGAACAGCACCTTCACGATGCCGAACCCGCCGAAGAGGAGCCCCACGATCAGCAACCCGAACACGATCGGCAGGAACGGCCCCGGCCCGCGGTGCGGCCGTCCCCACCCCCGGCGCATGTCGCGCTGCGTGTGACGCATGGCGTGCATCTGGTGCCGGTGCGCCTTCATCGCCGCCCGCCAGGCGTCCTTGTCGAACGCCTCCGGCGGGAAGCCGCCCTGCGGCTCGCGATAGTCGTACTGCCGCCGCTGGCCTGGGAGGTCGGCGGTGACCTGCGCGAGCTCGCGGGCGGTGCGCGCGCCCAGCGTCCGGTCGAGGCGCTGGTCCAGCTCTTCGCGGTCAAGGCGTCCCTGCGCGAAGTGCTCGCGCAGGTCGGCCATCGTCTGTTCGCGCTCGGCGTCGCCGATGCGGAGATCGTTGGGGTCCATGACTGGTTCCTCGCTCTCCCCGAACCGGCCTTCCAGTGTGGCGCCGGTCATGCGTTACTCCTCGCCCGGGTCGCCGTCGGCCAGAATCTGGTAGAGCTTGCGCCGGGTCTCTACCAGAGTCTTACGCGCTTCGCGGATTTGTGCGTCGCTCCCGGTCTGCAAAACCTGCATCATCGCGAATGCTGACTGGCGTGAGATGTCCCAGAGGTCCGCTGTGTTGTCGTCGATGTCGGGACGCATCTCGTCCCACGGCGCGCGGATCTCGTCGGCGTGCGCCTCGATGTAGGCGAGGCCGGTGTCGGTGAGGCGGAAGGTCTTGCGGCCCTCGTTCTCCTCGGCGACGACCAGTCCCTCGTCGGTGAGCTGCTGGAGCGCCGGGTAGACGGCGCCGGGGCTGGGCTTCCAGCCGCCTTCGCTGCGCTCGGCGATCTCCTGGATGATCTGGTAGCCGTTACGCGGCTCCTCGGACAGGAGTGCCAGGATCGCGGCGCGTACGTCGCCCCGCTTGGCCTTCCGGCCACCCCGGCCGCCCCAGCCGCCGCGGTGCCCGAACATTCCAGGTCCGCCGGGACCCCACGGACCCCACGGTCCGCGCCCGAACTCGGGCGGGAAGCCGCGCCCCCGGCCGCGCTGCCGCTCCTCGTGCGGGCCGCCGCGGTGGTGGTGATGGTGTCCGCCCTGTTCCCACGCCTCGGCCACGGCCTTGAACGCTTCGCGGGCGGCACGCCGGAACTCTCGCGGCTCGGGCCACGATCTGCCTGCTGCTTGTGCGGAAGTCATGTGAATCTCCTTCTAACGAATGTTCTCGATGCTTCAAAGATATATCGCCAATATGTCGTTCGCAAGCGGCATCGGAGAGTGAGACAGATCACGAAAAAGTTGCGAATTCCGGGAACACGAGACGGGAGGGGGTCGTTGTTCAGAGCAGACGAGGTCGTTCCGCGTCGGCAGGGCTGGGGGGTGCTGTCGCCGCGGAGACGACCTCGTCTGCATTTCCGGGAAAGTTGCCCCGGTATGGGGTTGGCAAAGTCGCGAGGCGACGATCGGGCCAAGGCGCGCGCCAGGCGGGTCTCCGCGCGTAAAGGACGGCTTTGCCGTACAGTTTTGATCATGATGGGGCATTCGCATGCGATGACCGGGGCCATCGCCTGGCTTGGACTCGCGCCCGGGCTCGCCGCGCTTCCGATGGTGACCGAATCGACCAGGTTCATCGAGACCGGGATCATGGCCAACGCCCTCACCCCGGCCGAGTTCATCGCCGGAGCCATCGTCTGCGCGGGCGCGGCCATGCTGCCCGACCTGGACCATCCGAGCGCGACGATCGCGCAGACGTTCGGGCCGGTCACCTGGGTGCTGAGCAAGGCCGTCAACTGGGCCAGCGGTGGGCATCGAGGGGCGACGCATTCGCTGGCGTTCGCGGTGGCGCTCGGGTTCGGGGCGCACCTGCTGGCCAATACCTATCCGATCGGCCGCGACATCATGGTCGTGCTGCTCATCGGGCTGGCGCTGCGCGCCATCGGCATCGGCATCCCGGGCAACAAGATCGGCTCGGCGATGATCAACGTTGGCCTGACCGCCGGGCTCTACGCCGTCTTCCTGTCACAGGGGGTCGGCTACGCCTGGCTGGGCCTGGCCGTGGCCATCGGCTGTCTCATCCACGTCGTGGGCGACTGCATGACCGAGCGGGGCTGCCCGGTGCTGTGGCCGCTGTCGGTCAGGTTCGTGCTGCCGTGGAAGATCGGGATCAAGACCGGCCAGACGTTCGAGCAGAAGATCCTGGCTCCCGTGCTGTCCGTCGCCATCCTCGGCCTGCTGTTCTGGCGGCTGGCGCCAGTTTAACTTGATGTCGAGATACTTTCCGAGATATCTTGATATCAAGACATCCGCCGCGTGACCCCGCGGGTTAGGTTCACCTAACGTTCTTACTGCTTCCGGGGTGCGGCAGGATTCAACTGAGCAAATGTCTATGGAGGAGGCGAATCACCGTGTCCGCGAACAGCTTCGGCAGCCGTGACACGCTACGCGTCGGCGACGCGTCGTACGAGATTTTCCGGCTGGACGCCGTCGAGGGCGCTGCCCGCCTCCCGTTCAGCCTGAAGATCCTGCTGGAGAACCTCCTCCGTACCGAGGACGGCGCGAACATCACGGCCGACCACATCCGTGCGCTGGGCAGTTGGGACCCCAAGGCGGCGCCGAGTGTGGAGATCCAGTTCACGCCGGCGCGCGTCATCATGCAGGACTTCACCGGCGTGCCCTGTGTCGTCGACCTGGCCACGATGCGCGAGGCCGTACGCGACCTGGGCGGCGACCCGGCCCGCATCAACCCGCTGGCCCCCGCCGAGATGGTGATCGACCACTCGGTCATCGTCGACTACTTCGGTCACCCCGACGCCTTCCGGCGCAACGTCGAGCGCGAGTACGAGCGCAACCACGAGCGCTACCAGTTCCTGCGCTGGGGCCAGACCGCGTTCGACGAGTTCAAGGTCGTCCCGCCCGGCACCGGCATCGTCCACCAGGTCAACATCGAGCACCTGGCCCGCGTGGTCATGATCCGTGACGGCAAGGCCTACCCCGACACCTGCGTCGGCACCGACTCCCACACCACGATGGAGAACGGCATCGGCGTCCTCGGCTGGGGCGTCGGCGGCATCGAGGCGGAGGCCGCGATGCTCGGCCAGCCGATCTCCATGCTGATCCCGCGCGTGGTCGGCTTCAAGCTCAACGGCAAACTGCCCGCCGGCGCCACGGCCACCGACCTGGTGCTGACGGTCACCGAGATCCTGCGCAAGCACGGTGTGGTCGGCAAGTTCGTCGAGTTCTACGGCGACGGCGTCTCCTCCGTGCCGCTGGCCGACCGGGCCACGATCGGCAACATGAGCCCTGAGTTCGGCTCCACCTGCGCGATCTTCCCGATCGACGGGCAGACGGTCGACTACCTGCGCCTGACCGGCCGCTCCGAGGAGCAGATCGCGCTCGTCGAGGCCTACGCCAAGGCCCAGGGCCTCTGGCTCGACCCGTCGGCGCCCGAGCCGGTCTTCTCCGAGTACATCGAGCTCGACCTCGGCACCGTCGTCCCGTCCATCGCCGGCCCGAAGCGCCCGCAGGACCGCATCGCCCTGTCGGCCGCCAAGGACACCTGGCGCCGCGACGTGCGCAACTACGTCACCGACTTCGACGGCGACGGCGTCGACGAGGCCGTGGAGGAGAGCTTCCCCGCCTCCGACGCGCCCGCCTCCAACTCGCGCGCCAACGGCTCCCGCCCGCACAAGACGGTCGCGGTGACGCTGGAGGACGGCACCTCGTTCGAGATCGACCACGGCATTGTCTCCATCGCCGCGATCACCTCGTGCACCAACACCTCCAACCCGTACGTCATGCTCGGCGCGGCCCTGCTGGCCCGCAACGCCGTCGAGAAGGGACTGACCCGCAAGCCGTGGGTCAAGACCTCCCTGGCGCCCGGCTCGCAGGTCGTCACGGGCTACTTCGAGCGTTCGGGGCTCCAGCCGTACCTCGACAAGATCGGCTTCAACCTCGTCGGCTACGGCTGCACCACCTGCATCGGCAACTCCGGGCCGCTCCAGCCGGAGATCTCCGACGCGATCCAGGCCAACGACCTCGCCGTCACGGCCGTCCTGTCCGGCAACCGTAACTTCGAGGGCCGGATCAACCCCGACGTCAAGATGAACTACCTGGCCTCGCCGCCGCTCGTCGTGGCGTACGCGCTGGCCGGGACCATGGACCTCGACCTCGACACCGAGCCGCTCGGCCTCGGCGCCGACGGCTCGCCGGTCTACCTGCGCGACATCTGGCCGTCGCCCGAGGAGATCGCTTCCGTGGTCCACTCCTCGATCGGGCGCGACATGTTCGAGCGGGACTACGCCGACGTGTTCAAGGGCGACGACCACTGGACGTCGCTGCCGATCCCCACGGGCAACACCTTCGAGTGGGACCCTTCGTCCACGTACGTACGCAAGGCTCCCTACTTCGAGGGCATGCCCTCGACCCCCGACCCCGTCACCGACATCTCCGGCGCCCGCGTGCTGGTGAAGGTGGGCGACTCGGTCACCACCGACCACATCTCACCGGCCGGCTCCATCAAGGCCGGCACCCCTGCCGCCCAATACCTGCAGTCGCACGAGGTCGCGGTCAAGGACTTCAACTCCTACGGCTCGCGGCGCGGCAACCACGAGGTGATGATCAGGGGTACGTTCGCCAACATCCGGCTGCGCAACCAGATCGCACCCGGTACCGAGGGCGGCTACACCCGCGACTTCACCCAGGCCGACGGGCCGGTGTCGTTCATCTACGACGCCTCGGTCAACTACGCCTCGGCCGGGACGCCGCTGGTGGTGCTGGCGGGCAAGGAGTACGGCTCGGGCTCGTCGCGCGACTGGGCGGCCAAGGGCACCGCGCTCCTCGGCGTCCGCGCCGTCATCGCGGAGTCGTACGAGCGCATCCACCGCTCCAACCTGATCGGCATGGGCGTGCTGCCGCTGCAGTACCCGGAGGGCGCCTCGGCCGACGCGCTGGGGCTGACCGGCGAGGAGACGTTCGAGATCACCGGGGTGGAGGAGCTCAACAAGGGCGGCATCCCGGCGACCGTGCACGTCAAGGCGGGCGAGGTGGAGTTCGACGCGGTGGTCCGCATCGACACGCCCGGCGAGGCCGACTACTACCGGCACGGCGGCATCATGCAGTACGTCCTGCGCTCGCTCCTCGCGAAGTCGTGAGCCTTCCCGTAAGGCTTCTCGTGAGGGTTTGAGACCTCCCGCGCTTCCGCCTCGGCCACCAGCCGGGCGGAGGCCGCCGGGATCCCGTGCCGCCCTTCCCGCGGCCGGGCGGGCGCGACCTCACGCGCCCATATCGGGGGTGAACCACCCGACCCTGAAGAGCCGCCCAGCACCACCCGTGCTGGGCGGCTCTTCGCTGTCAGCGGGAGGCTGAGCGGTAGCGATGGACGGCGAGGGGCGCGAAGATCACCAGAATCGCCACTGACCAGAGAAGGCTGGCCGTGATCGGGTGCTGGATCGGCCAGGCGGTGGAGTACGACGTCGGGTTGCCGAACAGCCGGCGGGTGGCGGCGACCATGGCGCTCATCGGGTTCCAGTCGGCGATCGGCTTGAGCCACGCGGGCAGCCCTTCCGTCGGCACGAACGTGTTGGCCAGGAACGTCATCGGGAACAGCCACCCGAACGTCGCCGCGTCCGCCTGGGTGCCGCTCTTGACGAACAGCCCGATGTACGTACCAACCCAGATCATGGCGAAGCCGAACAGGGCCAGCAGACCGAACGCGGCCGCCGTCTGCCCGAACGTGCCGTGCGCCCGCCACCCCGCCAGCAGCACGGCCGCCGTCACCATCGAGGCCAGCGACAGCAGGTGCAGGGACAGGTCGGCGACGCTGCGCCCGATGAGCACGGCGCTGCGGGCGATCGGCTGGGCGCGGAACCTGTCGATGATGCCGCGTTCCATGTCCTCGCCGACCGCCGTGGCCGCCGCGGTCGCGGTCATCGCCATGACCTGCATGAAGATGCCGGGCATCAGGTAGCTGCGGTAATCGCCCCCGCCGGGCAGGGTGATCGCGCTGCCGAAGACGTAGCCAAACAGCACGGTCATGATGATGGGGAACACCAGGAATCCGGCCATTTCCGCTGGTTGGGCCCTGATCCTGGAGTAGGTACGGCGAGCGATGGTGAGGGAGTCGGAGATCGTCCAGCGGAGGCGCTCGCCGAGCGTCTTCGGTGGAGCGGGTATGTGGAGCACGGCCATGGGGAATCACCTCGGAAGATTCGGGCGGGTCAGTTCGCGGTCAGGTGGAGGAACACCTCGTCGAGGGTGGGCCGGCGGAGGGACAGGTCTTCGATCGGGATCATGGCCGCGTCCAGCGCGCCGGCGATGTGGATGAGCGACTGCGCCCCATGCTCGACCGCCACGGTCACCTGCCGCCCATCCACGACCACCGCCTCCGCCGTGTGGTCGTCGACCGCACGTCGTACCAGGTCCAGGCCCTTGGGGACGTCGGCGGACTCGCGGAAGACGACCTGCACCCGGTCGCCGCCGATCCGCTGCTTCAGCTCGGCGGGTGAGCCGGCGGCGGCGACCCGCCCCTGGTCGAGCACCACGATCTGATCGGCGAGCCGGTCGGCCTCGTCCAGGTACTGGGTGGTGAGCAGCAGTGTGGTCCCTTCGCCGACCAGCTCGCGCAGCAGCTCCCACAGCCCGAGGCGGCTGCGCGGGTCGAGACCGGTCGTGGGCTCGTCCATGAACAGGACGGGCGGCGAGACGATCAGGCTGGCGGCCACGTCGAGACGCCGCCGCATGCCGCCCGAGTATGTCTTGACCCGCCGGTTCGCGGCGTCGGCCAGGTCGAACCGCTCCAGCAGCTCGCCGGCTCTGCGCCGGGCCGTCGCCTTGGGCAGGTGGTACAGGCGGCCGAACATCTCCAGGTTGCGCCGGCCGGTGAGCAGCTCGTCGACCGCCGCGTGCTGCCCGGCGAGCCCGACCATGAAGCGCAGCCGGTCCGCGTCCCGTACCACGTCCAGCCCGGCCACCTCGGCATGGCCGGCGTCGGGGCGGAGGAGGGTGGTGAGGATGCGTACGGCGGTGGTCTTGCCGGCCCCGTTGGGCCCGAGCAGCCCGCAGACCGTGCCCGCCGGGACGGATAAGTCGATGCCCGCGAGCGCGTCCTTGGCCCCGTACCGCTTCCGCAGTCCTTCCGCGTGGATCACGATGAGCCTCCTTAACAGCGTTAAATCTAACAGCGTTAAGGATGCATTGAACGTTGTTAAGCTGTCAACCGTGGCACTCGAAAAAGGCACGATCGTCGCGACGGCACTGCGGCTGCTCGACGAGGTGGGGCTCGACGGCCTCACGCTGCGGCGGCTTGCGACCGAACTCGGCGTACAGGCCCCGGCGCTGTACTGGCACTTCAAGAACAAGCAGCAGTTGCTCGACGCGATGGCGGCGGCCATGGCGGCGGAACACGAGGCGCGGCCCGTGCTGACGGACCCGGCGTTGTGGCGGGAGTGGGTGGCCGACAACGCGCGCAGAGACCGCGCGATGCTCAACTCCCGCCGCGACGGGGCCAGACTGGCGGCCGGCACACGCCCGTCGCCTGAGATGTTCGCCCTGGTGGAGCGGGCGGTGGAGGCGCTGGAGCGGGCGGGGTTCACGGCGGTGGACGCGGCGCGGGGGCTGATCACGGTGAGCGGGTACGTGGCCGGCTTCGTCCTGGAAGAGCAGGCCGACCGGACGCGGAGGGGCGTGGACGAGTCGATGCCCGACATGGCGGACTTTCAGGCACGGTATCCGCGGCTGATGGCGGCCCTGACGGAGGCCGGCGACCCGCAGGGCGAGCAGTCGTTCGAGGCGGGGCTGGCACTCATCCTGGACGGCATGCGGGCGAGACTGTCGAGCGGGCACGCCGCCAATTAAGGGCGGGCTGGTGATCGCAAGATCGATTGCGCGGGTTGGCGGACTGTCGATCCGCGGGTCTGGCACGATGAGGGTGCCACCCGGCGAACTTGCGCTTCGCCGGATGGCGCTACTTCTTAAAGGATGTCCGCGATCCAGTCGGTCACTTCGCGGACGACCTCGTCGGGGGCGATCCCGACTCGCTTGGAGAACCGCTGGGGAGACACGCTCCGCATGTGCTCCACCATGGCCCAGCTGGGTTTGTCGAGCCCCGTGCCCTCTTGGCCGATGGGGACGTGGTTGTCCCATCCGCGTTCGGTTGTGGTCAGGGGGACGATAATCTTGACTGCGGTCGCGGCGTTGAAGCCGTCGTTGCTGACCACGAGCACGGGTCGACGGTAGCCCTGCTCGCGGCCGGCCGGCTCGCCGAGATCAGCGAGCCAGATCTCGCCTTGGATCACCCTCATCTCTCTCCTCGGGAAACGTGATGAGCCCCTCCCACTCGGGTGCGATGCGGGGGTGGCGTGACGGTGGGCCCTGGACCAGCTCGGACTCCGCGAGATAGTCGGCCCAGGCTCGTGGGTCCTCCTTCCTTGTGCGCTCCATCTGCTCCGCGACATGTTGCCAGCGGTGTTTCTTCTCCAACTCCCGAATGGCCTGTTCGATGATCGCGGTCATGGGTTCACCTGCCTTTCGTGCTAGCGCGGCGATCCTGTCTCGGGTCTTGACGCTGACGCGTATCGTCGTGGCTTTTTGTTTCACGTTCATACTCCGGAGGCTACGTCTGCGTCGGGAAGAAACCTACACCCTCGCCGTCACTCATATCGCCCGAATGGAAACAGAGAGTAATGATGATTGACTCTCCTCCATGACCCAGATGGCATTAGTCCTGATTGTTGGCGGTTTGGCGGTCTTCGTTGGGGCGATCGTTCAGGGCAGCGTGGGGTTCGGCCTGGGGCTGGTGGCCGCGCCCGTGCTCACCATGCTCGACCACTCCCTCATGCCCGCCGCCATCCAGGTGGTCAACATGACGTTGCCGCTGTTCACGCTGGCCGTGGAGTGGCGGAAGGTGGACTGGCGCGGGGTGGCTTTCGGAGTGCTGGGGCGGGTGCCCGGCGGACTCGTGGGTGCGGTCATCGTGGTCTACATATCTGTCTACACACGAGGTGTCTTCGTGGGCGTCATGGTGCTCCTGGCGGTGGCGCTCACGGCGTGGGCGGTCAGTGTGCCGCGCAACGCCGTGACGATCGCGGCGGCCGGGTTCGTCTCCGGCATCACCGGTACCGCGACCGGCGTCGGCGGCCCGCCGATCGCGCTGGTCTACCAGAACGCCAAGGGGCCGCAGATCAGGGCGACGCTGGCGATGTTCTTCTTCCTCAGCGCCGCCCAGTCGATCGCTCTCCTGGCTTTGGTGGGGGAGTTCTCCGGGCGTGCGGCGGCCACGGGGGCGGCGCTGATCGTGCCGATGGTGCTCGGGTTCCTGGTGTCGGGGCCGCTGCGGCGTTATCTCGACGGCGGCAAGGTGCGGGTGGCGGTCCTGGTGGTGGCGGCGGTCTCGGCCGTCGCCCTCATCGGCCAGAGCCTGGCCGCCTGAGCCGCCCGCCCTGTCCGCGCCTCCATGTCATCCGCCCCTGATCAGCCGACGTCAGGCCCTGATCGGCCAACCGTCAGAGCCTGTAGCTGCCGTACGGCTTTATGAGATGAATTCCGCCGCCTGAGCCAACGGTCCGGACCAGGCGTCCAGATCAGGCTGGCCCGCGCCTGGTGCCGAGGGCTTCAGGGCGGAGCTCCAACCGCGACCCCAAGATTTGGCGAACCCGCCCCCTGCGCTGGGGGCGTTTTATTGCGCAGACATTGGGGCCGTCGCCGTGCGATGGTGACGCGGGCGGTGAGAGCGATGGTGGGTCAGGTGCGGCTGTGGGAGCGCGAGGATCACCTCGCGTCCCTCGCTGACGCCGCGAGGTCGGCCCGAGCCGGGCAGGGCCGGCTCGTGCTGATCAGCGGGTCGGCCGGTCTGGGCAAGACCAGCGTGCTGGCGCAGGCACGGCAGATCGCCGCTTCGGCGGGATTACGGGTCCTGACGGCGCGCGGCACGGAGCTGGAACGCGATTTCGGGTTCGGGGTGGCGCGGCAGTTGTTCGAGCCGTGGCTGGCGGGCATGCCGGCGGGTGAGCGGGCCGCGTTGCTGTCGGACGCGGGCCCGGCGGCCGAGGCCGTCTTCGGCCCGGCCAGGCTCGGGCAGGGCGCGGTGGGTGACTTCGCGGTGCTGCACGGCCTGTACGGGCTCGCGGCCAGGGGCGGCTCACTGGCGCTGCTCTGCGATGACCTGCATTGGGCGGATGAGTCGTCACTGCGGTTCCTGGCCTACCTGCTGCCGCGCCTGGACGGGCTGGGGCTGATGGTCGTGGCGGCGATGCGGCCCGGCGAGGCGGGCGCCGCGACCAGGCTGCTGGACCTGATCACCGCCGATGACGGTTGCCAGGTGCGCAGGCTCGCGCCGCTGACCGGGACCGCCAGCGCCGAGCTGCTGCACGAGCTGCTGCCGGACGGCTGCGAGGACGACTTCGTCGCGGCCTGTCAGACGGCCGCGGCCGGCAACCCGCTGCTGCTGCGCGAGCTGGCGTGCACCGTGCGGACCGGCGACCTCGCGCCGACGAACGCCAACGCCCCGCGCGTGGCGGGCCTGGGCGCGGACGCGGTCGGCCGCCGGATCGCGCTCTGGCTCGACCGGCTGCCCAAGGCCGACGCGGCGGTCGCGGGGGCGGTCGCGACACTGGGCGGCGCGCCGATCGGCATGGTGTCCAGGCTGGCCCGGCTGCCGGAGGCGGAGGCCGCGGACGCCATCGCGGACCTGGTCACGGCCGACATCCTTCGTGTGGACGGCGTCCGGGTGGAGTTCGTCCATCCCCTGGTGCAGGCGGCCGTCTACGACCGGCTGAGCGTGACAGAACGCGCCGATCGGCACCGGTGCGCCGCCGGGCTGCTGGCCACCGCGGGCGCCCCGGCCGAGCAGGCCGCGGTCCACCTGCTCAGGATTCCGCCCGGTGGCGACCGTACCGCGATCGCCACGCTGCGCCGCGCCGCCGACGACGCCCAGGCCCGGGGGGCGCCGCAGGCCGCACTGAACTACCTCCAGCGCTGTCTGGCCGCTCTGGACGCGCACGATGTCAGGCGGGTGGAGGTGCTGACGACCGCGGGCATGGTGGCCGCCCATGTCGACCAGAGCGCAGCGGTCACCCACTTGGCCGACGCGCTGGAACTGACCACCGATCCCCATGATCGGGCCGAGGTGGCCTACGCCCTGTCCCTCGCCTCCTCGCTGCTGGGCCGGATCGACGAGGCACTCAACGTGCTGGAGCGGGCCAGGGAATGGGTGCCCGCCGAGGACGAAGAGCTGCGCCGCAGGCTGCTGGCCAGTTCGACGCTCATCAAGAGCATCTTCACCGGAGGAGACCGCGATGCCGCCGACCGCGAGTTCCAGGAGATCCGGGCCCTGACGCCGCACGACAGCGCGGGCGGACGCATGCTCGACTGCGTGATCGCCACGCGCGACGGCATGGCCGGCGATCCGGCCGCCATCCAGCGAGGGCTGCGCGGCCTGGCCGACGATGTGCTGATCCATCAGGCCGTCGGCTGGCCGGCGCTCAACGGCGCGTGGGGCGTGCTGCTGGGCGCCGACCTGGACGATCCCATGGCCAGCCTCGATCGTGCGCTGGAGCACGGGCACGCGAACGGATCGACGTTCGCGCTGGCCGCCGTGCTCACCTATCGCGGCCTGGGCAGGTTATGGCGCGGACAGCTGCCCGGCGCCGAGACCGACCTGCGAGAGGCCGTACGAGTGATCGACCTCGCCGGGATCGACTCCGGGCGGCCCTTCGCCGGCGCGTTCCTGGCTCTCACCCTGCTGGAGCGGCAGCTGCCCGACCAGGCGGCGACGGCGCTGGAGTGGGTGGGCGCGCCCGATCCCGTGCCGCCGGTCGGTCCGTGGTACTTCTACCTCGACGCCCTGGCCGCCGTGCGACAGGCTCAGCACCGGTACGAGGAGTCCGCCGTGCTGGCCACCGCGGCCGGCGACAACCTGGCCGTACACGGGTTCGGCAACCCCGCGTGCGTGCCGTGGCGCACCCGGGCCGCCGAGAGCCTGCACGCCCAGAGCCTGCACGCCCAGAGCCTGCACGCCCAGAGCCCGCACGCCCGGGGCCGTGCCGAGCAGGCGCGGGCGCTCGCCTCGGAAGAGCTCGAACTGGCGCGCCGATGGGGCGCGCCCCGCGCGCTCGGCCGCGCACTACGGGTGCTGAGCCTGCTGACCGGCGGTGAGCGGGGCCACGAACTGCTGCGGGAGTCGGTAGAGGTCCTGCGCGGATCACCCGCCAGGCTGGAGTACGCCCACAGTCTGCACCACCTCGGCGCGGCACTCCGCCGAGCGGGCACGCTCACCGCCGCCCGCGTGCACCTGACCGAGGCGCTCGACCTGGCCGTGGCCTGCGGCGCGCCCGGACTCGCCCAGAGGGCCAGGAACGAGCTGCTGGCAGCGGGAGCACGACCCCGGCGCGGCCGCCTGCTGTCGGGGCCGCAGGCACTGACGAACGCCGAGCAACGGGTCGCCGCCCTCGCCGCGACGGGCCTCTCCAACCGCGACATCGCCCAGCGCCTCTTCGTCACCCCCAAGACCGTGGAGGTGCACCTGACCAGCGTCTACCGCAAGCTCGGCGTCAGCAATCGGGCCGGCCTGAGTCAGGCGCTGGAACCCGCGCCTTGGCCTTCACTAAAGCTCTGACCTGCGAGAATGCGCCAATAGCCCCAAGATGGCGATGGCATGTTGCCGGTGCCCTGATCAGGGTAGCTCTGCTGGTGCGGGCCGGAGACACGTTCGTCAACGACCCCCTCAGCCGCACACGGTAGGTGAACCTACGGTGTCGGACGCGTTTCTGGATTGTTATCCGGAACAACAAACTCCCCCCTTGGAAGGTCTTCCAAAGCAGGCCGTCCCGGAATACGTTGCCGCAAACAACATTCATCCGGGCCCTCCGGAAGAAAGGACCCTGCACTATGCGCAAGGGGATCCTCAGCCTGACCGCCGCGGCCGCCGTTCTAGCCCTCGGTCTCACCGCCTGCGGGGGCAACAGCGGTCCGACCTCGTCCACGTCTTCCGCGTCGAGCTCGCAGAAGGCCGGCAAGATCGGCGTCATCCTGCCCGACAGCAAATCCTCGGCCCGCTGGGAGACGGCGGACCGCAAGTACCTGGAAGAGGCGTTCAAGGCCGCCGGTGTGGCCTACGACATCCAGAACGCCCAGAACGACAAGACGGCCTTCCAGACCATCGCCGACCAGATGATCACCAACGGCGCCACCGTACTGATGATCGTCAACCTGGACAGCGGCACCGGCAAGACCGTCATCGACAAGGCCAAGTCCCAGGGCGTGGCCACCATCGACTACGACCGGCTGACGCTGGGCGGCGGCGCCGCCTACTACGTGAGCTTCGACAACACCAAGGTCGGCACCCTGCAGGGCGAGGGCTTGGTCAAGTGCCTGACCGACAAGAAGGCCAGCAAGCCGATCATCGCCGAGCTCAACGGCTCGCCGACCGACAACAACGCCACCCTGTTCAAGGCCGGGTACGACGGTGTGCTCAAGCCCAAGTACGACTCGGGCGACTTCGTCAAGGGCCCTGACCAGTCCGTGCCCGACTGGGACAACACCCAGGCCGGCACCATCTTCGAGCAGATGCTGACCAGCGCGCCGAAGATCGCCGGTGTGCTGGCCGCCAACGACGGCCTCGGCAACGCCGCCATCACGGTCCTGAAGAAGAACAACCTCAACGGCAAGGTCCCGGTGACCGGCCAGGACGCCACCGTCCAGGGCCTGCAGAACATCCTGGTCGGCGACCAGTGCATGACCGTCTACAAGGCCGTCAAGAAGGAGGCCGACGCGGCGGCCAAGCTCGCGGTCGCGCTGGCCAAGGGTGAGAAGCCCACGGCGAGCGGCAGCGTCAAGGACCCGCAGAGCGGCCAGGACGTACCGTCCGAGCTGATGGACCCGCAGGCGATCTACCTCGACAACGTCAAGGACGTCGTGGCGGACGGGTACGTGACCAAGGCGGAGCTGTGCACCGGCGACTTCACCGCCAAGTGCACCGAAGCTGGAATTCAGTAAGAAAGCGGAATCGGGTCCGGCCGCCGCGAAAGGCGGCCGTACCCCTCCCCAAGGGAGCCTCATGACCCCCCTGCTCGAAGTGCGCGGGATCGACAAGAGCTTCGGCCCGGTACAGGTCCTGCACGACGTCACGTTCGCCGCTCACGCCGGCGAGGTCACGGCCCTGGTCGGCGACAACGGCGCGGGCAAGTCGACGCTGGTCAAGTGCATCGGCGGCATCTACCCGATCGACGAAGGCGACATCGTCTTCGACGGCCGCCCCGTCCAGGTGCACGGCCCGCGTGACGCCGGCGAGCTCGGCATCGAGATCGTCTACCAGGACCTCGCGCTCTGCGACAACCTCGACATCGTCCAGAACATGTTCCTCGGCAGGGAACGCCGCAGCGGCCTCGTCCTCGACGAGGCGTCGATGGAGGAACTGGCCGCGCAGACCCTCGACGGCCTGTCCGTGCGTACGGTGAAGTCCATCAGGCAGCAGGTGTCCAGCCTGTCGGGCGGCCAGCGCCAGACGGTGGCGATCGCCAAGGCCGTCCTGTGGAACAGCAAGGTCGTCATCCTCGACGAGCCGACGGCCGCCCTGGGCGTCGCCCAGACCGCGCAGGTGCTGGAGCTGGTGCGCCGGCTCGCCGACACCGGCCTGGCGGTCGTGCTCATCTCGCACAACCTGAACGACGTCTTCGCCGTCTCCGACCAGATCGCGGCGCTCTACCTCGGCAGGATGGCCGCACAGGTCAGGACCGCCGACGTGACGCACGCGCAGGTCGTCGAACTGATCACATCCGGCCGCAGCGGAGACCTGGGGATCGCGCAATGAACAAGGTCAAGGAACTCCCCGGCGAGGCGATCGTCACCGCGACGCAGTCGCCGTCGATCGGGCACAGCGTCTACGCCTACATCGAGCGGGTACGCGGCGGCGACATGGGCGCGCTCCCGGCCGTGCTCGGACTGCTCGTGCTCTGCACCGTCTTCGCCATCGCACGTCCCGCCTTCATGACGGCGATCAACATCGCGAACCTGTTCACCCAGGGCGCCGCCGTCACGGTGATCGCGATGGGCCTGGTCTTCGTGCTGCTGCTCGGCGAGATCGACCTGTCGGCCGGGTTCGCCAGCGGCGTGTGCGCGGCGGTGCTCGCGGTGACGCTCACCAACATGGGCCTGCCCTGGTACGTCTGCGTGGTGGCCGCGATCCTCACCGGCGTGGTCATCGGCACCGTGCTCGGCACGCTGGTGGCCAAGGTGGGCATACCGTCGTTCGTGGTGACGCTGGCGGCCTTCCTCGCCTTCCAGGGTCTGGTCCTGGTGCTGGTCAGCGAGGGTACGAACATCTCGATCCGGGATTCCGTCATCGTCGCCATCGCCAACAAGAACCTGCCGGTCTGGCTCGGCTGGGCGCTCTTCGCCGCCTGCGTGGCGAGCTACGCCGCCGTCCAGCTCATCAGGGCCAGGAGGCGGGCGAAGCGCGGGCTGGTGGCCGACCCGCTCTCGCTGATCGCCGCCCGCGTGGGCGCGCTGACGGTCATCGGCGGCGTCGTCGTCTACGTGCTCAACCTGGAGCGGTCCCGCAACCCGGCCATCAGCTCCCTCATGGGCGTGCCGATCGTGGTGCCCGTGATCCTCGCGCTGCTGGTCGTGTGGACGTTCGTGCTCCGCCGTACCGCGTTCGGCAGGCACATCTACGCGGTCGGCGGGAACGCGGAGGCGTCGCGCCGCGCCGGTATCGGCGTCGACCGGATCAGGATCAGCGCGTTCGTGATCTGCTCCTCGATGGCCGCCGTCGGTGGCATCATCGCCGCCTCCCGGGCCAGCTCGGTCGACCCGAACACCGGCGGCAGTTCGGTGCTGCTGTACGCGGTCGGAGCCGCCGTCATCGGCGGCACCAGCCTGTTCGGCGGGAAGGGGCGGGTGCTCGACGCGATACTCGGCGGTGCCGTGGTCGCGGTCATCGAGAACGGCATGGGGCTGATGGGGTACGGTGCGAGCGTGAAATACCTGGTCACCGGGTTCGTCCTGCTCCTGGCCGCGGGTGTCGACGCGCTGGCGCGCAAGCGGGCGGCTGCCGCTGGTCTAAGGTGATCAGCGACTCCCACCCCTTTAAGGAAGCTCAGACGATGCGTGCCGGCCCTTCGCAGGAGGACATCAGGCGTCACAACCTGGGTGCCCTCCTGCGCCACGTTCATCTGGGCGGGCCGATCTCCCGCGCCGAGCTGACGTCGAAGATGGGTCTCAACCGCAGCACGATCATGGCGCTCACCTCCGACCTCACCGCCGCCGGGCTGGTCCGCGAGGAGCTGCCGCGAGAGACGGGCCGCGCCGGCCGTCCCTCGCTCGTGGTGCGCCCGGAGTCGGCGCGGGTCTACGTGTTCGCCTTCGACGTCGGCCCCGACCGGCTGGCCGTCGCGCGCGTCGGGCTGGGCGGGGTGATCCTCGACCGCAGGGAGGCCGTACGGCTGCGCGGCCCGTTCGAGCTGGACGAGCTGACCGGGATCCTGGCCGGCTTCGCCCGGCAGATGCGGCGCAAGACCAGGGACGACACGGTCTGCGTGGGCGCGGCGGCGGCGGTCTCCGGCGGGGTGCGCAAGGGCGACGGCGTGATCAGATTCGGCCCGAACCTCGGCACCCAGGACGTGCCGTTCGGCGAGGAGCTGGGCCGCAGGCTGGGCCTGGGCCTGCCCGTCAGCGTGGGCAACGACGCCAACCTGGCCGCGCTGGCCGAGCACAGCCGCGGCGTCGGAGCCGCCGTCAGAGACCTGATCTACCTGCACGGAGACGTCGGCATCGGCGGCGGCATCATCGCGGGCGGCCACCTGCTGGGCGGCCATGACGGCTACGGCGGCGAGGTCGGCCACATGGTCGTCAACCCCGGCGGGCGGGCCTGCGGCTGCGGCTCGCACGGCTGCCTGGAGGCCGAGGTGGGGGAGCGGGCCCTGCTCGAGACCGCGGGCCGGCTGACCGGTGAGCAGCACGGCAGGGACGCGGTGCGTGCGGTGGTCGACGCCGCCGACCGGGGCGACATCGTGGCGCAGGAGGCGCTCAAGAGGGTCGGCGACTGGCTCGGTCTGGGCGTCGCCAACCTGGTCAACATCTTCAACCCGGAGATGGTCATCTTCGGCGGGATGCTGCGGGAGATCTATCTCGGATCGGCCGCTCAGGTGCGTTCCAGGTTGACGCTGCACGCCATGGCGCCGCAGCGCGAGAAGCTGCGGCTGCGCACGTCGTCATTGGCCGATGACGCGACGCTCGTGGGCGCGGCCGAACTGGCCTTCGCCCACGTGCTCGCGGACCCTCTGGAAGTGCTGGCCAGGGCGACCGGTTAGGAGACCCGGCTCTTCGGCGCGGTCCAGGTGTTGCAGGAACGGGCCGACGCACCGCTGTAGCCGCGCTCCTGCCAGTAGGCGAGGTTACGCGGCTTGCCGTGGACCTTGCTCTCCCCGGCCCTGCTCACGGCGTCGGTCCACTGGTCCCAGGTGATGCCCGGGTCGATGGAGTCGAGCGTGGCGCTGTAGAAGACGCCGGCGAAGCACTCGGCCTGCATCTCCAGGCGATGGCTGAGTATCGTGCGCGCGCTCCCTCCGGCACGCCAGTAGAGCCTGTTCTGCTCGTCCAGCATGCCGGTGAGCTGCTGGACGTGGTGGCCGATCTCGTGGGCGATGGAGTGCGCGAGGTTCATCCGGAACGGGTCCCGCAGGTCCCGCTTCATGATCCGGATGGCGATCGTGCGCTGCGCGGGGCAGTACTGGGCGCCGTTGCTGGTGATCTTGCCGCAGACCGACTGGCTGCCGGTCGTGATGGCGATCTTCGGCGGGCGGTAACGCAGTCCGGCGGCCTTGAACCTGGTGGCCCAGAAGGTGTTGGCGCACCTGGCCATGGCCAGGTGGAAGGTCTTGAGCGAGGCGGCGCTGCCCTGGCGGATCCCGGGGATCGCGCACGACTGCGCCGACGGGGTGCCAGACCCGTAGATCTTGTTCTTGGCCAGTACGGCGGGCGGCGCGGCCTGCGGAGCCTTGGTCTCTGCGTTGGCCGTCCCGGAGAGGGCCAAACCCACGACCATGCCGACAGATGCGGCGATAAGGGGTATACGCACGATCGCGGATACTAGACCACTAGATGGGGCTACGTTCGTGAGTCTTGTGCTTTGTCCGGAAAGCGCAATGCGGCCGCGCCAGTAAGGCACGGCCGCATCAGGGCGTGAAATTACGTGACGGTGCGCGTCGGCGCGGCCCAGGTGTTGCAGGAGCCGGGCGAGGCCGAGCCATAGCCGCGGTTCATCCAGTACGCCTGCGTCGGGCCCCGGCCGTGGTCGTTCTGCGGCCAGCCCTTGGCGCCGTTCTTGCGGAACCAGTCGACGGTGTAGTCCCACTCGCGCGAGTCGACGGGCAGCGTGTTCGTGACCGTGCGCATGAAGACCGAGGAGAAGCACTCGGCCTGCAGCTCCGAGCGGCGCGACAGCGCGAGCTGGCCGGACTTGCCACTGGCGTTCCTGGCGGCCCAGTAGTAGTTCCAGATGCCCGACACGCTCTGGACGTGGTGGCCGTACTCGTGCGCCATCAGCCGGGTGATGCCGAGCGCGAACGGCTGGCGCAGCTGGGTCTTGGTGATCAACATGTACATCGTGCGGTCGGTCGAGCAGTAGACGCCGTCGGCGCCGGTGCTCCACGGGCCGCAAGGTGTGCGGACCTTCCTGGTGATGATGCGCAGCCGCGGCTTGCTGAACGAGAGCCCGGCCTTACGGAACTGGGAGGCCCAGGAGCGGTTGAGGCAGTTCGTCACGGTGGTGAGGAAGCGCTTGTAGGCCGTCGTGCTGCCCTTGGGCAGGGAGCCGGGCGAACAGTTGGAGCTGGCGAGCCTTCCCGTCTTGTACAGCGGGTTCGCCGTCGCGGCGGCCTTGCCACGGGGCGGTGCCGCCTGCTGGGCGGCCTGCTTGACGACCTGCTGACCCGCGCTGACGGGCGTTGTGGCGGCTGTCGCCGTACCCGCGCCGGCCAGCGCGATGACCGCGCCGGCGACCACGAGGGACGACAGTTTCTTCATGGGGAGAGTGTTCATAGTGAAGGAAAGACTAGGTCAAGATCGGACAAATGTGGGTGGATTTGACTCGATGGAGTCAGTGAGGCGCGCACGAACTAGACTCGGTCCCGTTAGCGCACAGGAGCAGAGGGGATCGCATCCGTGAGCGGGTTGCTGGGCTCGGTAAAGGGACCTCACGACGTCAAACGCCTGGATGCGGAGGAATTGCCGCTGCTGGCGGGGGAGATCCGAGACCTGCTCGTCGACTCGTGCGCCCGGTTCGGCGGCCATCTCGGCCCCAACCTAGGTGTGGTGGAGCTCACCATCGCGCTGCACCGCGTCTTCGACTCGCCGCGCGACCCGATCGTCTGGGACACGGGCCATCAGTCGTACGTTCATAAACTGCTCACCGGAAGAGTCGCCGGCTTCGGCGCGCTGAAGCAGGAGGGCGGCCTGTCCGGCTACCCGAGCCAGGCCGAGTCCGAGCACGATTTCGTCGAGAACTCCCACGCCTCCACCGCGCTGTCCTACGCCGACGGCCTGGCCAAGGCGTTCAAGCTGCGCGGCGAGCACGACCGCACGGCCATCGCGGTGATCGGCGACGGCGCGCTGACCGGCGGCATGGCCTGGGAGGCGCTCAACAACATCGCGGCGGGCAAGGACCTGCGGCTCGTCATCGTGGTCAACGACAACGGCCGCTCCTACTCGCCGACGATCGGCGGCCTGGCCTCCCACCTGTCGTCGCTGCGGGTCAACCGCCGCTATGAGGACATGCTCGAGTTCGTCAAGGAGAAGCTCGGGAACGTTCCGGTGCTCTACGACGCGCTGCACGGCATCAAGAAGGGCGTCAAGGACGTCTTGGCCCCGCAGGTCATGTTCGAGGACCTCGGCCTGAAATACGTCGGCCCGATCGACGGCCACGACGAGCAGGCCATGGAGGCGGCGCTGCGCAAGGCCCGCGACTTCCGCGGCCCGGTCATCGTGCACGCGCTCACCCAGAAGGGCCGCGGCTACTCACCGGCCGAGAACCACGACGAGGACCAGTTCCACTCGCCCGGCGCCTTCGACCGGGCCACCGGCGCCGAGAAGCCCAAGGGGCGCATCTGGACCAACGTGTTCAGCGAGGAGCTGGTCAGGCTCGGCAAGGACCGCGAGGACCTGGTCGCCATCACCGCCGCGATGCTCCACCCGACCGGTCTGGCCGCCTTCGCCGAGGCCTACCCCGACCGCATCTACGACGTCGGCATCGCCGAGCAGCACGCCCTGACCAGCGCGGCCGGGCTGGCGCTCGGCGGCATGCACCCGGTCGTGGCCGTCTACGCGACCTTCCTCAACCGGGCCTTCGACCAGCTGCTCATGGACGTGGCGCTGCACCGGCTGCCCGTCACCGTGGTGCTCGACCGGGCGGGCGTCACGGGCGACGACGGCGCCAGCCACAACGGCATGTGGGACCTGTCGATCCTGCAGGTCGTACCCGGCCTGAAGATCGCCGTGCCGCGCGACGGCGAGCGGCTGACCGAGCTGCTCGGCGAGGCCGTGAAGATCTCCGACGGGCCGACCGTGCTGCGCTTCCCCAAGGGCCCGGTCGCCGAGCCGATCGAGGCCGTCGGCAAGCTGGGCGAGATGGACGTGCTGCGCGCGGGCGACCCCGACGTGCTGCTGGTGGGCGTCGGCCCGATGGCGCGGGTCTGCATGGACGCCGCCGTCCTGCTCGACGCGCAGGGCATCTCGGCCACCGTGGTCGACCCGCGCTGGGTCAAGCCGCTCGACGAGGCACTCGTGCTCGCCGCGAGCGCCCACAAGCTGGTCGCGGTCGTCGAGGACAACGGCCGCGTGGGCGGCGTCGGCGACGCGGTGTCCCGCCTGCTGCGTGACGCCGACGTGGACGTGCCCGTACGCGGCTACGGCATCCCGCAGCGCTTCCTCGACCATGCCAAGCGGGCCGCGATCCTCGGCCAGATCGGGCTGACCGCCCAGGATCTGGCCCGTGAGATCACCGAGGCGATCGCCAAGCGGAGCAGCCAGGTCGAGAGCCAGTCCGCGCCGCGCTGAGCGCCCTCCTCACCCTCGGGACAGGAATGATCACCGAGGGTGGGGGAAGACGCTGGATGTGGACATCTTTCGCACCAAGAGCGTCGAGCAGTCGGTCCGCGACACCGAAGCCCCCGAGCACCGGCTGCGAAAGCGACTGACCGCCATCGACCTCACGGTCTTCGGCATCGGCGTCATCGTCGGCACCGGTATCTTCGTGCTGACCGGACGCGTGGCCAAAGAGACGGCCGGGCCCGCCGTGGCGTTCTCCTTCATCGCGGCGGGCATCGTCTGCGGCCTGGCCGCGCTGTGCTACGCGGAGTTCGCCTCGTCGATCCCCGTGGCCGGGTCCGCCTACACCTTCTCGCTGGCCACGCTGGGGGAGTTCCCGGCCTGGGTCATCGGCTGGGACCTGATGCTGGAGATGGCGCTCGCGGCGGCCGTGGTGGCGGTCGGCTGGTCGGGCTACTTCGCGTCGCTGATGTCCTCCATCGGCCTTGAGCTGCCCGCGTGGATGGCCGGGGACGAACCGGTGGTCAACCTGCCGGCGATGATCGTCGTGCTGATCCTCACCGGCGTCCTGGCCGCCGGGATCAAGCTGTCAGCGCGCGTCAACCTGGTGATCGTGACCATCAAGGTGGCGGTGATCCTGCTGGTCATCGTGGCCGGGCTGTTCTTCGTCAAGGTGGCCAACTACTCGCCGTTCATCCCCCCGCCGGTGTCCACGCCCGGGGTCGAGGGGCTGAAGGCGCCGCTGATCCAGGTGCTGTTCGGCATCACGCCCGTCGCCTTCGGCGTGATCGGCATCTTCTCGGCCGCCGCGATCGTGTTCTTCGCCTTCATCGGCTTCGACGTCGTCGCCACCGCCGCGGAGGAGACCATCGACCCGCAGCGCGACCTGCCGCGCGGCATCATCGGCTCCCTGGTCATCTGCACCGTGCTGTACGTCGCGGTGTCGGTGGTCGTGGTCGGCATGCAGCGCTACGACCAGCTCAGCGAGAAGGCGCCGCTCGCCGACGCCTTCACCGCGGTCGGGCAGTCATGGGCGGCCGCGCTGATCAGCATCGGCGCGATCGCCGGCCTGACCACCGTGGTGATGATCCTCATGCTGGGGCAGAGCCGGGTGCTGTTCGCCATGTGCCGCGACGGGCTGCTGCCGCGCGGGCTGGCGAAGGTCCACCCCAGGTTCGGCACGCCGGCCCGGCTGACGATCATCATCGGGCTGGTGTCCGCGGCGCTGTCCGGGTTCATCTCGCTCGGGGCGCTGGCCGAACTGGTGAACATCGGCACGCTCTTCGCGTTCGTCGTGGTCTCGGCCGGTGTGATCATCCTGCGCCGCACGCGGCCCGACCTGCACCGGGCCTTCCGTACGCCGTTCGTGCCGGTGCTGCCGATCCTGTCGGTGCTGGCCTGCGTCTACCTCATGCTCAACCTGCCGGTCGAGACGTGGCTACGGTTCGTGATCTGGATGATCATCGGTGCGGTGCTCTACTTCGTGTACGGCTACCGCCACAGCCGGGTCGAGGCGCCCAGCCCGAAGGGGTAGACGCCCGGAAGCCCCCACCCCCTCGGCGGGCCATCAGAAGGTGAAGACCGCTCCGCCCGCTGCCTTCATCCGGCAGGAGTTGGAGTAGGCGTGGGCCCACTTGACCGTCCGGTCGTGCCACCTGCCCCGCACCATGACGGTGTGGCGCTCGTACTCGTCGGTGCACACGGGGTTGGGCACCACGTTCAGCTTGGCCGGGTCGCCGTCGACCTTCCGCAGCAGCTCGCAGGCCGCGGCCGGGGTGGGGTGCCCGCCGCCGTCGGGGTCGCAGGTGAGGACGACCCCCTTCAGCGGCCGGTCCTTCACCATGACGACGATCCTCAGTGTCGCCTGGGGGCCGGGTTCGGCGAGTGCGGGGGACGCCGTCGCGAGGACGGCGCCGCACAACGCGATCGTGCCGGCTGCTCTCATCATTCGATCTTCTCCGTTCGTAGCGCGGCGAACACGCTATGTGACGGAGTGCCATGCCCGGGGAGGCCCGCCGTGCGGGCCTCCCCAAGCTTGGGTCAAGCGGGTACGGAGGCCACGCCGGGCGCGAGGAAGCGCGGCCGGGCCAGACCCGACCTGTCCAGGTACGGGGTGATCCCGCCCAGGTGGAACGGCCAGCCGGCACCGAGGATCATGCACAGGTCGATGTCCTGCGCCGCCGCGACCACGCCCTCGTCCAGCATGATCTGGATCTCCTCGGCCAGCGCCCGCAGCACGCGCAGCCGTACCTCGGCGGCGGTGGACGGCGTGGCGCCACCCGCGAACAGCGCCACCGCCTCCGGGTCGAGCGAGAAGTCGGGCAGGTACACGCCCGGCTTGCCGGAGGCGACCAGCTTGGCCATGTTCGCCGAGACGCCGAAGCGCTCGGGGAAGGCCGCGTGCAGGGTCTCGGCCACGTGCAGTCCGACGGCCGGGCCCACGAGCTGCAGCAGCGCGAACGGCGTCATCGGCAGCCCGAGGTCGTCGAGCGAGTGCTCGGCCGTCTCCAGCGGCGTGCCCTCGTCGACCGCGGCGATCACCTCGCCCATGAAGCGGGTGAGCAGCCGGTTCACCACGAACGCCGGAGCGTCCTTCACCAGCACCGACGACTTCTTCAGCGACCGGCCCACGGCGAAGGCGGTGGCCAGCGTCGCGTCGTCGGTCGACGGCGCCTTGACGATCTCCAGCAGCGGCATCACCGCGACCGGGTTGAAGAAGTGGAACCCGACCAGCCGCTCCGGACGCTCCAGCCCGGCGCCCATCTCGGCCAGCGAGAGCGAAGAGGTGTTGGTCGCGAGCACGCAGCCGGGCGAGACCACCGCCTCCACCTCCGCGAACACCTGCCGCTTGACCGACAGCTCCTCGAAGACCGCCTCGATGACGAAGTCGGCGTCGGCGAACGCGTCCTTGGTCAGCGAGCCGGTCACCAGCCCCTTGAGCCGGTTGGCCTGGTCGGCCGAGACGCGGCCCTTGGCGAGCAGCTTGTCGACCTCCGCGTGCACGTGGCCCACGCCCTTGGCGAGCCGGGCCTCGTCGAGGTCGGTCAGCACGACCGGCACCTCCAGGCGGCGGGCGAACAGCAGCGCCATCTGCGAGGCCATCAGCCCCGCGCCCACCACGCCGACCTTGGTCACCTTGCGGGCCAGCGCGGCGTCGGGGGCGCCCGCCGGGCGCTTGGCCCGCCGCTGCACCAGATCGAAGGAGTAGAGCCCGGCCCGCAGCTCGTCGCCCATCAGCAGGTCGGCCAGCGCCTCATCCTCGGCGGCGAAGCCCTCGTCGCGCGAGGCCGTACGGGCCAGGGAGATCAGGTCGAGCGCCCGGTAGGGCGCGGGGGAGGCGCCGCGCAGCTTCATGTCGACCAGGAACCGCGCGTCGGTGACCGCCTTGTCCCAGTCGTCGGCCTCATGCGAGGCGCGCTCCACGACGGTGTCGCCGGTGAGCACCCGGGCGGCCCAGCGCAGCGACTCCTCCAGGAAGTCGGCCGGCTCGAACATCGCGTCGGCGACGCCCAGCTCGAACGCCTGGGCCCCCTTCAGCATGCGGTTCTGCGACAGCGGGTTCTCGACGATCAGCTTGATCGCGCGGGCCGGCCCGATCAGGCGCGGCAGCAACTGGGTGCCGCCCCAGCCCGGCACCAGCCCGAGGAAGCACTCGGGCAGCGCGATCGCCGGAACGCCCGAGGAGATCGTCCGGTAGGTGCAGTGGAGGGCCACCTCCAGCCCGCCGCCCATCGCCGCCCCGTTGACGAAAGCGAACGACGGGATCGGCAGTTCGCCCAGGCGGCGGAACACGTGATGCCCCAGCGCGCCGATGGCCTGCGCCTCCTCGCGCGCGGCCATGCTCGCCGCGCCCTTGAGGTCGGCGCCCACCGCGAAGACGAACGGCTTGCCGGTCACGCCCACGGCGGCCAGGTCGGTGCGGGCGGCGATCTCGGACAGCGCGCCGTTCAGCGCGAACAGCCCGTGCGGGCCGAACGTGCTGGGCTTGGTGTGGTCGAAGCCGTTGTCGAGCGTGATGAGTGCCATCGTGCCGGCCCCGCCGGGCAGCTCGACGTCGCGGACCAGGGCCTTGGTGACGACTTCGCCGGTGTCGCGCTCGGTCAGCAGCGAGCGCCAGGTGTCGAGGTTGCTCATGCCAGGTTCTCCCAGATCACGGTGCCGCCCATGCCCATGCCGACGCACATGGTGGTGATGCCGTAGCGCACGTCGGGACGCTCGCCGAACTGCCGCGCGAGCTGCGTCATCAGCCGCACGCCCGAGGAGGCCAGCGGGTGGCCGAAGGCGATCGCCCCGCCGTAGGGGTTCACCCGGGGGTCGTCGTCGGTGATGCCGAAGTGCTCCAGGAAGGCCAGCACCTGGACGGCGAACGCCTCGTTGATCTCAAACAGCCCGATATCGGAAATATCAAGATTTGCCAGGCGGAGCGCCCGCTCAGTGGACGGGATCGGGCCCACGCCCATCACCTCGGGGTCCACCCCGGCGAAGGCATAGGAGACCAGCCGCATCTTCGGCGCCAGGCCGAGCTCGGCGGCCGTCTCGGCGGCGGCCACGACGCAGCCGGTGGCGCCGTCGTTGATGCCCGAGGAGTTGCCCGCCGTGACGTTGCCGTGGGAGCGGAACGGCGTCTTGAGCGCGCTCAGCCCGTCCAGCGTGGTGCCGGGGCGCGGCGCCTCGTCCTCGACCGCCAGCCCCCAGCCCTTCTCGGCCGTCCTGATCGCCGTGGGCACCAGATCCGGCTGGATCCTGCCGTCGGCGTACGCCTTGGCCACCTTCTCCTGCGACAGCACCGCGTAGGCGTCGGCGCGGTCCTTGGTGATCGCCGGGAAGCGGTCGTGCAGGTTCTCGGCCGTCATTCCCATGACCAGAGCGCTCGGGTCGACCAGCCGCTCCGACAGGAACCTCGGGTTGGGGTCGACGCCCTCGCCCATCGGGTGGCGGCCCATGTGCTCGACGCCGCCCGCGATCGCCACGTCGTACGCGCCGAACGCGATGCCGCCCGCGACCGTGGTCACCGCGGTCATCGCGCCCGCGCACATGCGGTCGATCGCGTAGCCCGGCACGGTCTTGGGCAGCCCGGCCAGCACCGCCGCCGAGCGGCCGATGGTCAGGCCCTGGTCGCCGATCTGGGTGGTCGCGGCGATCGCGACCTCGTCCACGCGCTCCGGTGGCAGTCCCGGGTTGCGCCGGATCAGCTCGCGGATGACACGCACGACCAGGTCGTCTGCGCGGGTCTCCGCGTACATGCCCTTGGGCCCGGACCGGCCGAAAGGTGTGCGTACGCCGTCGACGAACACGACGTCACGAGAGGAAGGCACGGATTCGCTCCTCGTTGCTCGGCAGTTACCGCGCCTATGCTACTCGCCAGTAACCACGCCGCAGACGAGGACGGCCGCCAGCAGCACGTACAGCGTCACGGTCGCCGGCTCCCACAGATGAGCCCGCGCCCCGACCAGAGCCATAACCGCCCCCACCTGGAGCCCAGCCCCCACACGGAGCGCCGCGCTCGCATCGAGGGTCGTGCCTGTGCGAAGCGTCCGGCCTTTTCGCCGACGCGTGAGCCGGTCGGGGTCCCACGGATCGTCAGGTGATCCACCCGGCCGGTTGGCACGCGTCGGCTGCCCCCATGCCTCACGTGCCCACCAGGCGACGAAGCACACGCCCGCCGCCGAACCCGCCAGCGCCAGCGCCTCGGTGGCCTGGCCCAAGGCGTGGGCGAGGTCGTACAGGCCCGACTCGCGGAACGGGCGCGGCGCCGTACAGCCGAGCAGCAGCGTCACCGCCCATCCGCAGCCGACGCCGAGCCTGCTGAGCGCCCGTAGCGGCGTGCCGGGCGGGCTCGCGTACAGCTCGTGCTCGCGTCTGCGCACGGCCCGCGTCCGCGCGCCCCAGACGGCCTGGGTGACCGCCAGCGCGGGCAGCGCGAGGAGAAAGAGCGTGAGCGCCAGTACGGCCAGCGGCAGGGTCTCCTCGCCCGCCGGGGCCCGTTCGGCGAGCGATTGGGAGAAGGCGATCAGCGCGAGCGAGCACGAGAGCGTGACGATCGCGGTCCGGCGCGCGGCGCGGGCCCGAGCGCGTAATCCGGTCATCGCCAGGGCGCCGGGAGGGGGTGGAACCTCGGTCATACTGGTCATGATGTCGTCACGCCGCGTAACGGCGCCCCGGATTCCGGTCTTTTGGCTGGAGCCCTAGATGAGACCGTAATTCCCGTCCTGACCGAGATCAGCGCCGTCATATGCGGCATTTGTTGGCTTTGGGTCGGCCGTGTGTCGTTACGGTGCGTATGGGGATGGACCAGGTGCGTGGCCAGGTGCAGGCAACCATTGGACATACCCTGAGGGGGGTTTCTGAAACAGTTGTGACACCAGGTTATTTGTGAGCATCTTGTGAAATTTCCGGACAAGTGGTGGTGGAGTCTGTTAGGAAAGGTCGCGGTCCAGATTCGTATTAGAGAGGTTCCATCGTGGCGCGCGACGAGAACGACAGGCCATATGAGGATGGGCAGGGAAGGTCGCTGAACCCGGATTTGACCGGCGACGTTCTGTCCCCGCGGTGGAGCACGGATGACACCGACGAGCAGCCGGCCATTGTGGTCTCGGGCAACGAGACCTACATCCTCCCGCCGGACAGGGGCGCGCCCGAGCTGTACACCCCGCAGGCCGAGGGACAGCACCGCGTTGAGAGCGTCGAGGGTGACGGCCCGCTTTACACCGGCGACTCGCCCAGTGGCGCCCTCTATGGGGATTCGCTCTACTCGGGCGGTGACCAGCTCTACACGGGCGACGCGCCCAGTGGCTCGCTTTACACCGGTGACGCCGCCAGTGGGCCGCTCTATTCCGGTGACGCGCCCAGCGGTCCCCTTTACGGCGGCGACGCGCCCAGTGGTCCGCTTTACACCGGCGACGACAGGGAAGGCGCCCCGCTCTACACCGGCGACCAGCCGAGCGACGCCTACCTTCCGCTCGACAAGAGCTACGAGTCCCCGTACGACGATGACGAGCCCGAGGCGCCCAAGCGTGGCTTCCTCGGCTCCGGCTGGACCGACAGCTCCCAGGGCGGTGGCGGCCACCAGGCCGAGGGCGACAAGGAGGTGCGCCGCCGTACCAAGGTGCTGCTCATGGCGGCCGTCGCGGTCGTCGTGCTCGGCGCGGGGGCCGGCTGGATGCTGACCGGCACGTCGTCCGACGACCCGTGCGCGGGCGCGAAGTGCGCCAGCGCCGAGCAGGTGAAGAAGCCCGCCACCTCTCCCGCGGAGATCGAGGACACCGAGGAGCCGGTCGCCGATCCCACGGACACCGACACGGCGGAGCCGACCACGTCGCGGACCGCCGCCCCGTCGCCGACCGCCGCCAAGGTACGCGCCACCCGTACCCCCACGCCCCGGGCCACCCGCACGCGCATCGGCCAGCCGACCGCCAAGCCGAGCAGCCGGGCCACCAGGGCGCCGCAGGAGACCATCAAGGACACGGACGCCGACACCGCGACCGAGACCGAGCAGCCGACGGCCAAGCAGCCGACCAGTCAGCCGACGCAGGCGGTTCAGACGCAGGCCCCGGTGCCGGCCCCGACGCAGACCAGCAAGGGCCTGTTCGACATCCTCTTCCCCTGGTCCTGATGCTTTTCGGCGGCGGCTTCCTGTCGCGCTGGGCCCGAGGCGTGTAAGGATGCGGACCCAGGTGTCGATCTGGCACACTGGAAACCGCTTTCCTGGAGGTCTCGTGGTCACGCTGGAAGACGTCGCCAAGCAGGCGGGCGTCTCGCTCGCGACCGCCTCGCGGGTGCTCAACGGCAGCACCCGCCAGGTGGGCGCCGACCTGCGAGCCCGAGTCGAGCGGGCCGCGTACGAGCTCGGCTACCGCGCCAACATCGCGGCGCAGACGTTGGCCCGCGGGGCGAGCAACGTCATCGGCATCGTGGTGCACGACCTGACCGACCCCTACTTCGCCGCGCTGGCCGACGGCGCGATGCGGGCCGCGGCCGGCGAGAACCTGCTGGTCATGGTGGGCACCACGCACCGCGACCCCGACCAGGAGATCGCCTACGTCGCGACGCTGAACGCCCAGCGCGTGCGCGCCGTGCTGCTGGTCGGCTCCCGGGTCGCCGATCCCGGCGTGACCGAACGGCTCCGCGGCGAGCTGGACCGCTACCGGACCAGCGGCGGCCGGGTCGCCTGCGTGGGCCAGGACCTGCTCGGCGTCGACACGGTCGCGCCCGCCAACTACGAGGGCGCCGCCGCGCTGGCCCGTTCGCTGGCCGAACTCGGCCACACCCGCTTCGCCATCCTGGCCGGGCCGCCGCACCTGATGACCGCCCGCGACCGGTGCGCCGGATTCGCCTCGGCACTGGCCGAACTCGGCCTGCCGGAGCCGCGCGTCATCCAGGGCCCCTTCGACCGCGACGGCGGCTACCGGGCGGCTCAGGAGACAGGTGACGCGACCTGCGTGTTCGCCGTCAACGACGTGATGGCCGTGGGGGCGCTCGCCGCGTACCGGGAGCGGGGGGTCCGGGTGCCGGACGACGTGTCGGTGGCCGGCTTCGACGACATCGCGACGCTGCGGGACCAGGTGCCCGCGCTGACCACGGTACGGCTGCCGCTGCAGGACATGGGCGCCCGCGCCCTTGAGCTGGCGCTGGCGTCGGGGGAGGAGCCGACGGTGGAGCAGGTGGCGGGCGAGGTGGTGTTGCGGGAGAGCGTACGGGCGTTGGGGTGAGCGCGGGGCAAGGGGCGCTTCCGAAGGGGAGGTGCCGCACAGGCGGTACGGTCGCTCGGGAGGGCGCGATGAAACTGGCGGTCAGCACGCTCGGGATGCCGGGAGACGGGCTCGACAGGGCGATCGAGGTGGCGACCGGGCAGGGTTGCCAGGGCCTGGAGCTTCGGTTGCACCCCGACACCGGCGTACACCGGGGCCTGTCGGCGGCCGAGCGGT
This sequence comes from Nonomuraea sp. NPDC049269, assembly GCF_043197155.1. Taxonomy (NCBI): domain Bacteria; kingdom Bacillati; phylum Actinomycetota; class Actinomycetes; order Streptosporangiales; family Streptosporangiaceae; genus Nonomuraea; species Nonomuraea sp. NPDC049269. Next base: position 217,509 of record NZ_JBICSO010000004.1, on the reverse strand, counting down.
CGTCGGTGCGGGAACGGGTCGAGGCAGCCGGTCTGGAAATATCCGCGCTCGCCGGATATGTCGGCGTATGCGAACCAGGTCCCGACGAGCCGCTCGTCGAGGCGCTCATCGCGGACCTGACGCTCGCCGCCGACCTCGGCGCCCCGGGCGTCCGGGTGTTCCCGCGCGGCGACGACCCCACGATCGGCGCGCGCAGGCTCAAAGCCGTCTCCGGTACGGCCGCCGAACTCGGCCTGCGGGTCCTCGTCGAAACCCACGACCGCATGGCCACCGGCGCGGCCGTCGCCCGGCTGCTCGGCGAAGCGGCCTGCCCCGAGACGACCGGAGCACTCTGGGACCTGCTCCACCCTTGGCGTCACGGCGAGTCCCCGGCCGACACCCTGGCCCTGCTCGGCCCGTACCTCGCCTACGTCCAGGTCAAGGACGCGGTCTCCGCCCAGGACACCACACCGGTGCCGATGTGGACCGGCACGGTACCGCTGGACGAGTCCGGCGAACTGCTGCGCGCGTGGGGCTACTCCGGCTGGGTGTCGCTCGAGTGGGAGCGCACCTGGTATCCCCAGGTCGCCCCGGTGGAGGAGATACTGCCTGGGGCCGCCGAATGGGTGCGGCGTTTCCGAAGGGAGTAGCCATTGAAGGACAAGGTGCTGGTCGTCGGCATGGACGGTCTCCGCTTCGACCGCCTGCTCGCGGTGGGGCCACCGGAGTTGACCGGACTGATGTCCAGAGGCGCGTACGGAACGAGCCTCCTCCCGTACGGCGAGGCCACCGCCCCGCGCACCGAATCCCCCGGCGAGATCGTCCCCGAGACCACCAGCGAGCCCGCCGAGCCCGACCAGCGGAGTGCCGTCCGTGTCATCAGGTCTCGGACCGACTCCGGGCCCGGGTGGTCGTCGATCGCGACGGGGGTGTGGCCCGACAAACACGGCGTCGTCGACAACGCGTTCACCCGCCAGCAGTTCGCGAAATATCCGGACTTCTTGACTCGCGCCAAGACGGCCCGCCCCGACCTGGACACCGCGGCGTTCTTCTCCTGGGCGTCGCTGGCGGAGCACAGCGCGTTCGGCCCGGCCATCGACACCCGCTTCGTCCTCGACGGCTACACGATCGACTGGCCGATCGCCGACAAGCAGGTCGCCGAGGCCGCCGAGCGGCACCTGGCGAGCGCGGGCGCCGACCTCACGTTCGTGTACCTGGGCGAGACCGACGAGGTGGCCCACGACCTCGGCCCGCACTGCCCCGAATACACCAAGGCGCTACATACCCAGGACTCCTACCTGGGCCGCCTCCTCGACGCGATCCGGGGGAGGTGGACGTTCTCCGACGAGCGCTGGACCGTGCTGGTCACCACCGACCACGGTCACATCGACGACGGCGGCCACGGCGGCACCTCCGTCGAGGAGCGCACGGTCTTCGTCATCACCGCCACTCTCGGCGAGGACCTGGGCGGCGCCGACCTCGGCGGCCCGAGGCTGGTGGACGTCGGCCCGACCGCGCTCGCCCGGCTCGGCATCGAGCCCGACCCCGCCTGGGGCCTCGACGGCGCGCCCCTGGAAGTGTGAGCGACGCCACTGTTCACCAAGTGTTGAATTCTTTGCCGCGAAGCGTGAGACTCGTAACCAGACGCTGAACGGTGGGGGTACACCCAATGAAGACGGCACTGGACTTTTCCGAGATCGACGGCGGCATGCTGGCCGAAGTCGGTGGCAAGGCGGCCAACCTCGGTGAGCTGACCCGGGCCGGGCTCCCGGTCCCGCCCGGCTGGGTGCTCACCACGGAGGCCTACCACGAGGTGGCACAGGCGGCGGGCCTGGACGACGTCATCGCGACCGGCGGCCCGGGTCTCGCGGAGGCCGCCAGGACCCGGCTGCTGGAGGCCCCGATCCCCGAGGCCATCGCGGAGTCGATCCGCGAGGCCTACACCACGCTGGGCAAGGCCGTACAAACACCAAAGGCGGTGCCGGTCGCGGTGCGGTCGTCGGCCACGGCGGAGGATCTGCCGTTCGCCAGCTTCGCCGGGCAGCAGGACACCTACCTCAACGTCGTCGGCGCCGACGCCGTGCTCGACGCCGTACGTCGCTGCTGGGCCTCGCTCTGGACCGACCGCGCGGTCGCCTACCGCGACTCCAACGGCATCGACCACGCCTCCGTACGGCTGGCGGTGGTCGTCCAGGTCATGGTCGACTCGCGTACGGCGGGCGTGATGTTCACCGCGAACCCGCTCACCGGACGCAGGCACGAGGCCGTCATCGACGCGAACCCCGGCCTGGGCGAGGCCGTGGTGTCCGGCGCCGTCAACCCCGACCGGTTCGTGGTCGACGCGGCGAGCGGCGAGATCCTCGACCGGCACGCGGGCGACAAGCGGCTGGCGATCCGAGCCCTGCCCGGCGGCGGCACGGAACGCGTCGAGTCCGCCCACGACGGCCTCTGCCTGACGGATGATCAAGTACGCGATCTGGCCGCGCTCGGCGCGCGCGTCGAGGACCACTACGGCGCGCCGCAGGACACCGAGTGGGCCATCGACGCCGACGGCACGCTCTGGCTCACGCAGGCGAGGCCGATCACCACGCTCTACCCGCTGCCCGAGACCACCAGGGAGGGCCTGCGGGCGTACTTCTCCATCAATGTCGCCCAGGGCGTCATGGGCCCGCTCACCCCGATGGGCCTGTCCGCGTTCCGGTTGATCAGCGCGGGTGCCGCCGGGGTGTTCGGCTACGGTCCGGCCGAGGCGCGCGATGGGGCCGCGTTCATGTTCGAGGCGGGTCAGCGCACCTGGCTGGACCTGACCACGGCCCTGCGCAGCCGTATGGGGCGGGCGATCCTGCCGCGCGCGCTGACGATGGGCGAGGCCAGGGCCGCGGCGGTGCTGACGGACCTGTTCGAGGAACCACGGTTCTCGGTGATCCACACCTCCCGCCGCCCGTTCTTCCGCGCGGTGGCGCACTTCGCCCGCCGCGTGCACGCCCCGACGCGCGTCCTACAGGCGTTGATCAGGCCCGATCGGGCGCTCGCCTACACCAGGCGACTCGGCGAGGACCTGGACCGGCGGCTGCGCGTGCCCGGCTCCGCCACGCCCGTCCAGCGCCTCGACCACGCGGAGCGGATGCTCAGCGGCACGTTCCCGGTGATCGTCTCGCTCATGCCGATCGCGATCACCGGCTACGGCCTGTTCGGGCTGGCCTCGAAGCTCTCCGGCCGGTCCATGAGCGACATGCAGGACGTGCTCCGCAGCGTCCCCAACAACCCGACCACCGAGATGGACCTCGAACTCTGGGCGCTGGCGACGCGGATCGAGCCGGAACCGTTCAGGAACGAAACGGTGAGCGAGCTCGTACGCCGCTTCCGGGCCGGCGAACTGCCCCCGAAGGCCCAGCAGGGAATCACCGCTTTTCTGGATAAGTACGGGCATCGCGGTGTCGCCGAGATCGATCTGGGCGTTCCGCGCTGGTCCGAGGAGCCGGCGCACATCCTCGGCGTCCTGGCCAACTACCTGCGCATGGAGGACGGCGGCGACCTCGCGCCCGACAAGCTGTTCGCGAGGGGAGCGGCCGAGGCCGAGGCGGCCGTCGCGCGGATCGTGGCGACGGCCCGCGGCAAGGGCGCGTTCCGGGGCGCCGTCGCCGGGTTCGGGCTGCGGCGCACCAGGTTGTTCGCGGGGGTGCGCGAGATGCCGAAGTTCTACCTGGTCAAGACCCTGGCCGCGGTACGGCGGAGCCTGCTCGTCGTCGGCGAGCACCTGGTGACCACCGGCGTGCTGGAGACGGCGGACGACGTGTTCTTCCTGCGGATCGAGGAGGCGCGGTCGGCGCTGGGCGGAGGCGATCTGCGGGAGCTGGTGATCGAGCGGCGGGCGGCCTACGAGCAGGAGTCGCGCCGCAGGCACGTACCGAGGATCGTGCTGTCGGACGGCACCGAGCCCGAGGCGTTGTCGACCGTCGCCGCGGAGGGCGCGCTGATCGGCAGCGCCGCCTCCGCGGGCACGGTCACCGGCCGCGCCAGGGTGGTGCTCGACCCGATCGGTGCGCACCTGGAGCCGGGCGAGATCCTGGTCTGCCCGTCGACCGACCCCGGCTGGACGCCGCTGTTCCTCACCGCGGGTGGGCTGGTGATGGAGATGGGCGGCGCCATGTCGCACGGCGCGGTGGTGGCCCGCGAGTACGGCATCCCGGCGGTGGTCGGCGTCCCGGACGCCACCCACCGCATCGTCACCGGCCAGGAGATCACGGTGAACGGAGCCGCGGGCACGGTGACGATCACCGAGCCCGAGCCGGGCGTCGAGAACGAGGACGCGGCGGAGAACGCACCGGCCACCAGCCCGGCCTGACCCCCAGCGGCCAGGCCGGCCACACTCGGGGCGTTACGGGGTGGCGGTCACCACCTGGGCGTAGCGGCGCTTCATGGTGGCCACCACCTCGTCCGGGTCGGCGGCCCAGACGTCGGCGTTGAAGATCTCCACCTCGACGTCCCCCGTGTAGCCGGCCTCGGCCACGGCACGGGTGATCGGCGGGAAGTCGATCACCCCGTCGCCCATCATCCCCCGCCCCAGCAGCACGTCCGCCGGAAGGGGCTGCAGGAAGTCGCACACCTGGTACGACGCGATCCGCCGGCCGGCCCTGGCGATCTCCTCGAACACCCGAGGGTCCCACCACACGTGGAAGGTGTCGACCACCACCCCCACCTGCTCCTCCGGGTAGGGCAGGCACAGGTCGACCGCCTGCGCCAGCGTCGACAGGACGGCCCTGTCGGCGCAGTACATCGGATGCAGCGGCTCCAGCGCCAGCTTGACGCCCCGCTCACCGGCGTACGGGGCCAGCACCTCCAGCGCCTCGGCCACCTGCCCGCGGGCCCCGGCCAGATCCCGCGAGACCCCGGCGTCCGGCAGCGGTTCGCCCGGCTTCACGCCCGGGAGGCCGCCGACGACCATGACCAGGCAGGCCGCCCCCAGCTCCGCGGCCTCATCGATGGCCCGCCGGTTGTCGTCCAGCGCGCGGCCCGCGCCGTCACCCGGGGCCGTGAGGAAGCCGCCACGGCACAGCGACGACACGCGCAGCCCGGCCTCGCGAACCAGCTTGACGCTCTCGGCCAGGCCCTGCTCGGCCACCTCCTCGCGCCACAGCCCCACCGCCTCCAGGCCATGCCGTACGCAGCCCTCGACGGCCTCCGCCACCGACCACCGCTTGGTCGTCCGCTGGTTCAGGGAGAGGCTCACAGCCCGTTCACCTCCAGCAACGCCTTCATCCTCCGTACGGCCAGCTCCTGGTCGGCCAGCAGCCCGGCCTGGTCGGCGAGCCGGAACACCTCCGACAGGTGGACCAGCGAGCGGGCCGACTGGGCGCCGTTCACCATGGCGAACGCGTCCTGGTGGCCGTTCAGCCAGGCCAGGAAGACGATGCCGGTCTTGTAGTTGTACGTCGGCGACTCGAAGATCTTCCGGGACAGCGGCACGGTCGGGGCCAAGATTTCATCGTAGAGTGCGAAATTTCGGGCGGCCTCCGCGCCGGTGCCCCGCTCGGCCGCGTCCAGTGCCCGCAACGCCGCGGCCGCCGCCGGAGCGATGGCGTCGAAGATGCCCAGCAACGCGTGCGAGCCCGACTTGATCAACGACGGGTAGTTGAAGTCGTCCCCGGTATAGAGCCTGACCCCCGTGGGCAACGCGGCCCGCAGCCCCACCTCGTGCTCCTCGTCGAGCAGCGACACCTTCACCCCGTCCACCATCGAGGCGTGGGCGTGGATCAGCTCCAGGAACGACTCCGTGGCCGCGCCCACATCCGGCGAGCCCCAGTAACCGGCCAGCTGCGGATCGAACATCTCGCCCAGCCAGTGCAGGATCACCGGCCGGTCGGCCTGCCCGAGCAGCTCCCCGTACACCTGGTGGTAGTCCTTGGGCCCGCTCGCCACCCGCGCGAGCTGCCGCGAGGCCATGATGATCACTCCGGCGCCCGCCGCCTGCACGGTCTCCAGCTGCTCCGCGTACGCGGCGGTGATCGCGCGCAGGTCGGCCGCGCCGGGGGCGTGGTCGGTGCCCGCGCCGCAGGCCACCAGCGCGGCGGGGTCGCCGAACGAGCGGGCCTCGGCGGCGCTGCGCCGGATGAGCTCCTTCGTGGCGGCCCAGTCCAGGCCCATGTTGCGCTGGGCGGTGTCCATGGCGTCGGCCACGCGCAGGCCGTGCGACCAGAGGTGCCTGCGGAACCGGAGCGTGGCGTCCCAGTCGACCGCGGCGGGGGAGCCGGGCGTGTTGTCGCCGAGCGGGTCGGCCACCACGTGCGCGGCCGCGTACACGACCCGGCCGGTCGCCTGCTGCTCGACGACGGGCCAGGTCACGGGCTCACGCAGGGTGTAGGCGCCGCCGGGCAGGTTGATGTTCACAGGTGGGGCACCTCGATCCGGCGGCCCTCGGCGGACGAGCGCAGGCCCAGCTCGGCGAGCTGCACGCCGCGCGCGCCCGAGGCGAAGTCGTTCGGGAACGGCGCGTCCTCGAGCACGTGGCGGATGAACTGCTCCCACTGGATCTTGAAGCCGTTGTCGAAGTCGGCGTTGTCCGGCACTTCCTGCCAGCCCTCGCGGAAGCGGGCCGTGGCGGGCAGGTCGGGGTTCCAGACCGGCTTGGGGGTGGCGGCGCGGTGCTGGAAGCGGCAGTTGCGCAGGCCCGCGACCGCGCTGCCGTGCGTGCCGTCCACCTGGAACTCCACCAGCTCGTCGCGGTTGACGCGGACGGTCCAGGAGGAGTTGATCTGGGCGATCACGCCGCCCGCCAGCTCGAAGATGCCGTACGCGGCGTCGTCGGCGGTGGCCGCGTAGGCCCTGCCCTGCTCGTCGACCCGCTGGGGAACGTGCGTCACGGCCTTGGCGTAGACGGACTCGACACGGCCGAACAGGTTCTCCATCACGTAGTGCCAGTGCGGGAACATGTCGAGCACGATGCCGCCACCGTCCTCGGCGCGGTAGTTCCACGACGGCCGCTGGGCCTCCTGCCAGTCGCCCTCGAACACCCAGTAGCCGAACTCACCCCGCACCGAGAGGATCTGGCCGAAGAAGCCGCCGTCGATGAGCCGCTTCAGCTTGAGCATGCCCGGCAGGAACAGCTTGTCCTGCACCACGCCGTTCTTGACACCCTTGGCCTCGGCCGCCTCCGCCAGCGCGACCGCCTCCTGGACGGACTCGGCCGTGGGCTTCTCGGCGTAGATGTGCTTGCCGGCCTCGATGGCCTTGAGCACCGCCTTCACCCTGGCGCCCGTGACCTGGGCGTCGAAGTAGATGAGATTGTCGTCGTCGGCCAGGGCCGAGTCGAGGTCAGTGGTGTAGCGGGAAATGTGGTGATCGGCAGCGATCTTGGAAAGCTTGTCCGCGCTCCTGCCCACCAGGACCGGCCTGAGCTTGACCCGGCTGCCGTCGGAGAGGACTACCCCGCCCTGCTCGTTGATGGCCAGAACCGAACGGACCAGGTGCTGGCGGTAGCCCATCCGGCCGGTGACGCCGTTCATCACGACGCCGATGGTGCGCACGCTCATGAGGATCCTTTCACGGAAAGCGCTTTCCCGAACGGTAAGGCCGCCCCCGTGGGGGCGTCAAGGGGGCCGTACCTAGAGCTCGCCCTTGGTCTCCAGGCGGGCCAGGGCCTTGGCGAGCGGATGGGCGGTGAGGGAGAGCTGCCATTCGCGGGCGCCGAGCCCGCGCAGCCGGGTGGTCACGGCGTCGTCGGTGATCTCTTCCGGCGGCTCCCAGGTGAGCCTGCGCACCGCGTCGGGCTGCAGCAGGTTCTCCGTGGGCATGCGATGCTCGTCGGCGAGCGCGGCCACGACGGCGCGGGCGGCGGCGAGTCGTTTGGCCGCCGCCGGATCGCGGTCGGCCCAGCGGTTGGCCGGGGGCGGCCCGTCGCCGGGCGTGCTCGGCTGTGGCAGCTGGGATTCGGGCAGCCCGCGCGCCCTGCTCACCGCGGCCAGCCAGTCGGTCATGTGCCTGCGCGCGCTGCGTCCGGTGAACGCCGAGATCTCGGTGAGCGCCTTCTTGGTGCGCGGCACCTCCAGCGCGGCCGTGACGATCGCCGAGTCGGGCAGCACCCGGCCGGGCGCCAGGTCGCTCTCGCGGGCGATGCGGTCGCGCATGGTCCACAGCTCACGCACGATCGCCAGCGCCCGCATGTTGCGTACCTTGTGGATGCCCGACGTACGCCGCCACGGATCGGAGCGGGGGACCGGCGGCGGGGTGTTGAGCACGGCGGCGAACTCCTCGCGCGCCCACTCGAGCTTGCCGCTCTCCACCAGTTCGCCGTGGAGCACGTCGCGGAGCTCGACCAGCACCTCGACGTCGAGCGCGGCGTAGCGCAGCCAGTCTTCCGGCAGTGGCCTGGTCGACCAGTCGGCCGCCGAGTGGCCCTTCTCCAGCCGCAGCCCCAGCACGGTCTCGACCATCGTGCCGAGCCCCACCCGCTCGTAGCCGAGCAACCGGCCCGCCAGCTCGGTGTCGAACATGTCACGCGGCCTGAACCCGACCTCCAGCAGGCACGCCAGATCCTGCGAGGCGGCGTGCAGCACGATCTCCGCGCCCGACACGGCCTCGTCCAGCTCCGACAGGTCGGGGCAGGCGATCGGGTCGATAAGCGCGCTGCCCGCGCCCGCCCGGCGCAGCTGCACCAGGTAAGCGCGGTTGCCGTAGCGGTAGCCGGAGGCCCGCTCGGCGTCGACCGCCACGGGACCGGTGCCGGCCCCGAAGGCCTCGACGACGCGCGCCAAAGACGCGGCATCCTCGACGACCGGCGGGATGCCTTCACGCGGCTCCAGCAGCGGGACGACGGTTCGTTCTTCTGTCATGAGTTCACCGACCTCATGACCCTTGTGCGGTATTGACTGGTGCCCTCACTTCGTACGGTCACTCTCCGGATCTTCACGTCGGCGTGGCATGGCGGCCACGTCGGGAGGGAGCGGCGGGATCCCGGCCGCCAGGCACATGAGATCGCACCAGGCGGCCACATGGCCGGAGAGATCCTCATGCGCGGGCGACCAGGACGCCCTCAGCTCTAGCTCGGTGGTGACCGGATCTTCGGCCTTGTTGCCGAACCCCTCGGACACGGCTCTAGTCACGGTACCGCCAGCGGCGGAGTAGTCGGCCTGATGGGCTTCGAGCGCCTCGGTGAGCCAGCTCCACGCGACGGGGCCGAGCAGGGGGTCGGAGGTGATCTCCGGCTCCATGTCGGCCCTGACGTAGGCGACCAGCCGGAACGGGCCCTCCCAGCCGCGCTGGCCGTCGGGGTCGAAGAGCAGGATCAGCCTGCCTACCGCGAGCTCGTCGTCCTCGCGGTAGACCGAGGCGCCGATCGCGGCCGCGAAGGGGGCCAGCCGCTGGGGCGCGGGCAGGTCTTCGAGCTCGATCTCCGGCCGGACCTCGGCCTGACGCAGGCTTTCGACCGCGCGCCTGAAGGAGGCGGGGGCCGGTGGCTGCTCACCGAGGGTCATAGCCGAAGCGTAGGTCGAAGACGGGCGGAAGGGGACCACGGGGGTGCTCATAGTTCGCGATCAAACCGATGCCATAGCTAGCTGACGGACCGGCAGAGTGATCCCGCCGAGGATGATCGCGTGACCGCAGTCGAGGCAGGCCCACTCCGGACAGTCGCCCGGCTCGTGCCCGTCGAGACACGGAGGCTGCTCGAACAGCCGCTCGCCGGCGCAGAGAGCGCAGTGCTCACTGCGGTGTCCTGGGGAACCCCACAACGCGGTCATCGCACCGGAGCCTTTCTTCGGGTCGTCGCTCCGACGTTGGCACGGCACGCTGACAATTCGCCGCAACGCGCTCGGCGTGTCCCGAAAGTGGATGCTGAATCGATGCCGCGCGGTGGCTTGGCCAACTTTTGGTCCAGACGAGACCGGCTTTCTGGTCGCCCATGGGGTGCCGACGACCCGTGTGCGCCGCCGATGCCGAGCCGACCGGTAAACATCCATCTGGCTATCTGATCATGATTTGGACCAATCAATGCATACTTTTCCGACACCTCGCACCGGTTGCCGGACCAGCGCGAGGTCATGGCACCCTTGGAGGGTGAATCTCGCCGACTCAGCGTTCCTGCGCGCCTGCCGCCGCCAGCCCACTCCGCACACCCCGGTCTGGTACATGCGGATGGCAGGGCGCTCGCTACCCGAATACCTGAAGGTCCGCGAGGGCGTGCCGATGCTCACCGCGTGCGCGACGCCCGACATGATCGTCGAGATCACCCTGCAACCCGTCCGCCGCTACGGCGTCGACGCGGCCATCTTCTTCAGCGACATCGTCGTGCCGCTCAAGGCCATCGGCGTCGACCTCGACCTCAAGCCGGGAGTCGGCCCGGTCGTGGCCGACCCGATCCGCGACGCCGCCGGGATCGAGGCACTGCGCCCGCTGGAGCCCGGCGACGTGCCCTACGTGAGCGAGGCGATCAAGGCGCTGACCGGCGAGCTGGGCGCCACTCCGCTGATCGGCTTCGCGGGCGCGCCGTTCACGCTCGGCGCGTACCTCATCGAGGGCGGCCCATCCAAGAACCATGACCGCACCAAGGCCATGATGTACGGCGACCCGAAGCTGTGGCACGCGCTGATGGACCGGCTCAGCGACATCGTCCTGGAGCACCTGCGCATCCAGATCCGGGCCGGGGCGTCGGCCGTCCAGCTGTTCGACTCTTGGGTGGGCGCGGTGGCCCCCGACGACTACCGCGAGTTCGTGCTGCCCCACACGCGCCGGATCTTCGACGGGCTGGCCGACCTCGACGTGCCGCGCATCCACTTCGGCGTGGGCACCGGCGAGCTGCTGAGCCTGTTCGGCGAGGCCGGGGCCGACGTGGTGGGGGTCGACTGGCGGGTGCCGCTCGACGAGGCCGCCCGCCGGGTGGGGCCGGGCAAGGCGCTGCAGGGCAACCTCGACCCCGCCCTCCTCCTGGCCCCGTGGGAGGTCGTCGAGCGCAAGGCCCGCGAGGTGCTGCGCCGTGGCGAGGCGGCCGAGGGCCACGTCTTCAACCTCGGTCACGGCGTGCTGCCCTCGACCGACCCCGACCAGCTCAAGCGGCTGACCGACCTGGTTCACGAGGCCTGAGTCTCCGCCGGGGTCGGTGCCGGGCGAGCCGGGCGGCGGCGCCGTACGAGGAAGACCGCCAGGGCGGTCAGGGGTAGGACCACGATCAGCCACGGCAGCAGCACGCCGACGACCGTCAGCGCTACCTTCACGAACCCCACCAGCGCCGCCCAGCCCGACTTCAGGCCGCCGAGGAAGCCGGCCGGCTCCTCCGACGGCTCCTCCACGACCGCGACGGGGCCGACCAGGCGGAGCGTGAGCGTGGCCATGCCGACCTGGGTGGCGAGCTCCTTCTGCTGGGACTGCAGTGACTCCAGGTCGGCCTCGCGGTCGGAGATCTCCCGCTCGACCTGTAGGACCTGGCCGATCGTGTCGGCCTTCTTCAGCAGCGTGCGCAGCGATTCGAGGGCCTGCTGCGCTGACTTCAACCGGCTGTTGACGTCGGCCACCTGCAGCGTGACGTCCTGGGTGCCCTGCTGGACCGACAACTGCTTGCCGAGGTTCTTGCCGAGCGTGGTGAGCACCTCGCCGTAGCGGGCGGGCGGGATCTTGAACTCCAGCATGGCGCTGGCCTCGCTGCCCTCGGCGGAGTTCGACTCCTCCTTCGACAGGTAGCCGCCGGCCGCGGTGACGATCTGCTTGGCCTGGAGCGCCGCCCCCGTGACCTCCTTGGCCCGTACGGTCATGCTCGCGGTGTAGATGACCTGGCGGTCCTGCTGGGTGACTTTGACGTTCGAGGCGATGTTCTCGGCGGATTTGGCGGCCGGCTGCTTTTGCGGGGTGGACGCGCTGTCCTGGGCGGCCGTCGAGTCCCTGCTCTGGCCGGACGCCGCGTCGGGTGCCGACGCCGGGGCGATGGCCTCGCCGGATTGGAGGGACGCCTCGCCACCACCGCAGCCGGACAGGACCAGGACCGCGCAGGCGGCCGATAACGCTACGCCGTACCGGAATCTCTCCATGTACATAAGACGGGCGGCGGCTCGGGCGGGTTTGACGGCGGGCGTCACGGTCCGGTCACACGCGTGCTCGCCCCCGAAAGCCAGGTCGAGCCCGCTTCACGGAGTGAGGCCATAAGCAGGTAGCGTCTGGAATCGTGGCAGGGAAACAGGCGCACGTGGTCGTCATCGGGGGCGGGATCTCCGGGCTGGCCGCCGCGTGGTACCTCAAGCAGGGCGCGGGCGAGCGCGTGAAGGTGACCGTGCTGGAAGGCAGCCCGCGCATCGGCGGCAAGCTGCTCGTCTCCGAGGTCGCGGGCGTCGACGTCGACGCCGGCGCGGAGGCCATGCTGGCCAGGCGGCCCGAGGGCAAGGAGCTGGCCAAGGCCGTCGGGCTCGGCGACGACCTGGTGGACCCCGGCGTCACCCGCGCCGCCATCTACACCCGGGGCGCGCTGCGGCCGATGCCCAAGGGGCAGGTCATGGGAGTGCCCGCCGACCTCATGGAGCTGGCGAAGTCCGGCATCGTGTCGCCCGGCGGGCTGGCGCGCGTGCCGCTCGACCAGATCCTGCCTCCCACCCTGGTACGCACCGACGTCTCCGTGGCCTCCTACATCCGGGCCAGGATGGGCGGCGAGGTGCTCGACCGGCTGGTCGAGCCGCTGCTCGGCGGTGTCTACGCGGGCCGGGCCGACCGGCTGTCGCTGGAGGCCACGATGCCGGGGATCGCCGCCGCCGCGCGCGCCGAGCGTTCGCTGCTCACGGTGACCAGGCAGATCGTGGAGGAGACGCCCCGGGACGCGGGTCCCGTCTTCACCTCGCTCAGAACCGGGCTCGGCAGCCTGCCGGAAGCGGTCGCCAAGGCGTCGGGCGCCGACGTCAGGACCGGCGTCACCGTACGCGAACTGCACCGCACCGAACACGGCTGGCAGCTCGTGACCGGGCCCGTTCCGAGGCCCGAGATCATCGACGCGGACGCGGTGATCGTCGCCACGCCGGGCGCCCCCGCCGCCAGGCTGCTGCGGGCCGAGGTGCCCAAGGCGGCGAGCGAGCTGGACCGGATCGACTACGCCAGCATGGCCATCGTCACCCTGGCCTATCCCGTCGACGCCTTCCCCTCACCGCCGACGGGCAGCGGCTACCTCGTCCCGCCGGTCGAGGGGCGGCCGGTCAAGGCGGTCACGTTCAGCTCGGTCAAGTGGCCGCACCTGGCGGGCGACCTGGTGCTGGTGCGCTGCTCCATCGGCCGGATCGGCGAGGAACAGGTGCTCCAGCGCGACGACCCCGAACTCGTCTCGCTGGCCACGGCCGAGATGGGCGGCGTGATGGGCGTACGCGGGCTGCCGGTCGACACCCGGGTGTCGCGCTGGGGCGGGGCGCTGCCGCAGTACAACGTCGGCCACCTCGACCGGGTGGCCCGCATCCGCGCGGCGGTCGCCATGCAACCCGGGCTGGCGGTGTGCGGGGCGGCCTACGACGGGCTCGGCATCCCCGCGTGCGTCTCCACCGCGCGTACGGCCGCGGCCCGGATTCTGGACCACCTCTCGCCGGAAGGACAATGAACTCATGACTGAAGGCGCACCGCGGCCGAAGGCCCGCGATCTGAACCAGGTGATCCGTTACACGATGTGGTCCGTCTTCAAGGCGACCGACGCGTGTCCCGACAACCGCGAGAGCATGACCGGCGAGGTGGTCGACCTGCTGGAGGAGGCGGCGCTGAAGGACGTCGTCACCCGCGGTCTCTACGACGTGGCGGGGTTCCGGGCCGACGCCGACTACATGTTCTGGTGGCACGCGCCGACGGCCGAGGACCTGCAGGACGTTTACTCCCGCTTCCGCCGCACCGCGCTCGGCCGCCACAGCGCGCCGGTCTGGTCGGCGATGGCGCTGCACCGGCCGGCCGAGTTCAACAAGTCGCACATCCCGGCCTTCCTGGCCGAGGAGGAGCCGCGGGCCTATGTGAGCGTCTACCCGTTCGTCCGTTCGCTGGAGTGGTACCTGCTCGACGACACCGAGCGGCGGGCGATGCTGGCCGAGCATGGTCACATGGCGCGTGACTATCCGGACGTACGGGCCAACACGGTGTCGTGCTTCGCGCTGAACGACTACGAGTGGATGCTGGCGTTCGAGGCCGACGAGCTGCACCGGATCGTCGACCTGATGCGTCATCTGCGGGGGGCCAAGGCGCGCGAGCACACGCGCATCGAGGTGCCCTTCTACACGGGTGTGCGCAAGCCCGTCCAGGAGCTCGTCGCGGCGCTGCCGTAGCCACTCTCGTCACTGGCGCCCCAAGTTGGGGATCCAACTGAATTGATCTACCGCCTCTTGTCACAATCATGGGACTTCCCTTGCCTGTGCGGTGCTGAGCGAGGGTGTCACGTTCCAAGGGGGCGGGCGGAGTGCGGCGGTCGGAAGGGCACGGCTCTGGGCGACACGCGGCGGAACGATCCAGCACGCCTCCGCCGGGCCGTCGCACGCTCTTCGAACCTCCCGGGCGGAGTGCGGCGGGTCGTCGCACGCTCTTCGAACCCCCCGAGCGGCGTGCGGCGGTCTCCGCGTACGAGCCGTCGCCGAGGTCTCGGCGGGCTGGGCGGCGGCGCCGTCCCCAGGCCCGGCGTCCATGGGCCGTGGGGCTGTTCGCGGGGGCGGTGGTGCTGGCGGGCACGGCCCTGTGGCTGCTCGGCACGGACGGCACGCCGGCGCCCCGATCGGAGGCGAGCCGGAGCGTCTTGGAAGACGTGCGCCCGTCCGGAGGTACGAATTCCGGCACCGACAGCGGTTCGGCCGGGGACGGCGGTTCGGGAGAGCCGGACCTCGCTCGGGGCGGCACGACCCGCATCCCGATGAGCGTCGTCCCGACCCCGGCGAGCACCCCTCGCTCCGGAGGCGCTCTACCCTCGGGCGGCTCGAAGAACGGCACCCCGGCCGGCGCCACGCCGGGGTCGGTCACAGGAGGCGAACCCCAGGCTGAAGCGCCCCTGGACGCCGGGGCCGTCGACCCGTCGACGGGAGACGACCCGTCCGACTACAAGGCCGACGGGCCCTCGACGCACACCGACCAGGAAGCGGCCGAGTACTTCCGTACGCACTGGCCCCCGGACGACAAGGCGGCCAAACGCCTCAAGGACATCCGCAGCGTGGGCGGATATCTCCGCATTTATACCGACCTCCCGGAGTCGGCCGGCAACTCCAGCCAGGCCATCACCCTGTGCGAACGCGGCCTGCAGTACCTGAGGGAGATCGGTGAGCCGAACCCGATCGTCTTCGTCCAGGCCAAGTTCGGTGAGAACGGCAACCCGGTCCTGGCCAACATCCTCGGCCCCGCCGACAAGAGCTGCCGCGTCACCCACCCCGAACCCGACTAACCGCGCCCTCCGCACGTACCGCTTCATCCCCGGCACCGCGACCGATCGCTGTTCCCGCTCCCCAGGCGGTCCCGAGCGGTCGCCGTTCCAGCTCTCCGGAAGGTCCCGAGCGGTCGCCGTTCCAGCTCCCCAGAAAGACCCCAGCGCTCCCGCTCCCCAGAAGGACCTCAGCCGAAGTACGGCGGGGAGTGCGGAAACGTGGGCCAGTCGTGATGACATGCGAAATACGGGACCAGCCGCCCGCCCGCACCAGGGAAGACGACCGGCTCCCGGCTGGTTGGATCTGTGTGATCGACATTTCTGACAGCGGGCGAGGGGGCCTTTCGTGAGCGAGATCAAGCGAGCACTGGTGATGGGCGGCGGCGGGGTCGTCGGGATCGCGTGGACCACCGGCGTGCTGGCCGCCCTGGCCGCCGGCGGAGTGGACGTGGCCGGCTCCGCCGACAAGATCATCGGCACCTCGGCGGGATCCACCGTCGCCGCGCAGATCACCAGCGGCCTGTCGCTCCCCGACCTCCTCGAACGCCAGACCAACCCCGCCCTCCGGGCCCCCGAGCTCCAGAGCGGCGTGCCCATGGACCAGTTGTGGGCGACCTTCCAGCAGATTTACGAGAGCACAGAGGACCCGGCCGAGCAGCGGCGCAGGATCGGTGCGATGGCTCTGGCCACGGACACCGTCAGCGAAGCCGAACGCCGCAAGGTGATCGAGGCGCGCCTGCCCGCGCACAGCTGGCCCGACCGCGACCTCGTCATCGTGGCCGTGGAGGCGGTCACGGGCGAGCCCGCCCTGTTCAGGCCCGGCTCGGGCGTGGCGCTGGTCGACGCGGTCGCGGCGAGTTGCGCGGTCCCGGGCGTCTGGCCACCGGTGACGATCGACGGCGTGCGCTATGTCGACGGCGGTATCCGCTCAACGATCAACGCCGACCTCGCCTCCGGCTACGACCGGATCCTCATCCTCGCGCCGATGCCCGAACTTCTTCCCGGCTTCGAGGCGGTGGGCGGACAGATCGAGGTGATCGAGCCCGACGAGGCGTCAGTGGCGGCGGCCGGCGCCGACCCGCTCGACCCTGGGGTGCGCGGCGTCAGCGCCGAGGCGGGATACGCCCAGGGCGCCGCGCTCGTCGACCGCGTCGCCGCGCTGTGGACGTGACCAAGACGTTCTCCTGAGCGAGAACGGCTCTCTTCAGGCAGGCAGCCTCGACCGGGCGCTCGTCGGGAGCGCCCGGTCAGCGCACTCGGGTGCGGGTCTTGAAGCACACTTCGCACCGCTGGGTGACGATGCGGCCGATGGCCTCGATCGTGAACCAGCGGTGGCGAAGATGAACAAGGTTCACGGCCGTGTTCTTACCCGCCCCGCACGGTCGATACGCGGTGTCGCCGGTTGTTCACGCACTGGGTTCGAGTCGCAGGGACACGGAGTTGATGCAGTAACGGTCGTCCGTCGGTGTGGCGTACCCCTCGCCGTGGAAGACGTGGCCCAGGTGGGAGTCGCAGCGCGCGCACCGCACCTCGGTCCGCACCATGCCGTGGCTGGAGTCCTCGATCAGCCGGACCGCCGCCGAATCCGACGGCTGGAAGAAGCTCGGCCACCCGCAGTGCGACTCGAACTTCGTGTCCGACCTGAACAGCTCAGCCCCGCATGCCCGGCAGGAGTAGACGCCCTCGGTCTTCGTGTCGACGTACTCGCCGGTGAACGGGCGCTCTGTGCCCGCCTCCCTGAGCACGTGGAACTCATCGGGAGAGAGCTGGATGCGCCACTCGGCATCGCTCTTGACCACCTTTTCCATGCTTCCAGCGTACGAGATACGGCAAAAAGAGATCTCCGTCGGGTGAAGCATCCCTTCTGGGACTAATTCGCGTCTTTGACGACAAGGGGGTGTCGTCACCTCCTGCCCAGAGGTGAGATCACTCGCCGGAACGTCTGGGCGGCACAGCCCACGCCCGTGCTGGCGCCGCCGACGATCCGACAACCGGCCGGGTGGCGCGCCAGCGCCCGGAACGGTGCTGAGTGATCTTTAGGTCCGTCCCGTCGAGCCCCCGGTCCCGCCACCGCGGCGGCTCCGGGCCGGGCCGCCTCACCCATCTCACATTCACAATCTTTGTTCTTCTTTACGGCAGGCACGGTGAGCCCCACCCGCCTTACGAGGCTGGGGTCTGTCCAGGGGCACGCTCCTCCGGTGGAGGGGGCTGGGCGCCGTGACGCGCGCATGATGGGCCGAGTTCCGTGGTCGATGCGTGGGCAGGCGTTCGGCCTTACCCGATCCGCTGCAGGGCCTTCTCGCGGCGTTCGGCCACGCTGGAACCTGACTCCCGGCGGGCCATCCGGCGCAGGACGATCGGCGCGAGTAGCAGGCCGAGTACGGCCCAGGCGCCGAGCACCCCGATGGTCTCCAGGTGTCGCCAGGATTCGCCGATCTCGACGGCGGCCGCGCTGCCGGGCAGCAGGGCCGAGCGCATGCCGAGACCGAGCCAGTAGATCGGGAAGGCCTGGGCGATCCACTGCACCCACTCCGGCAGCACCGTGAGCGGGTAGAAGATTCCGGAGATCGCGATCATGCCCAAAATCGGGAGCGTGAGCAGTCCCTGGCCGCGCACGCTGACGAACACCGATCCCAGCACCGCGCCGATCGGCAGGGTCGCCACCAGCCCCAGTGCCAGCACCCAGCTCAGGGTCAGCCAGGAGCCCGGGTCGCTGATCGCGAGACCGGAGACGAGGAACATGCCGGGAATCAGAAAGATCGCAAGGTCGACGAGCAGGCCGCCGGACACCGAGACGATCTTGCCGAGCAGGTAGCCCACCATTCCGTTCGGCGTCGCCTTCGCGCGCAGCAGGGTCCCGTCCTCGCGGTCGGCGGTGAGCTGCTGGCTCATGCTCATCATGGACATCGCGGCGTTCATGCCGAGGATGCTCGGCAGTGCCAGGGTGCCGAGGGAGAACCCGCTCTGCCCGAAGGACACGTCCCGCAGGAAGAACGTGGTGATCAGCATCAACGTGGGCCAGAAGAAGTGGTTGACCAGATCTCCGGCGTTGGTGAGCGACTGCCGCAGCTCGATCAGGC
Source organism: Nonomuraea sp. NPDC049269 (assembly GCF_043197155.1). Taxonomy (NCBI): domain Bacteria; kingdom Bacillati; phylum Actinomycetota; class Actinomycetes; order Streptosporangiales; family Streptosporangiaceae; genus Nonomuraea; species Nonomuraea sp. NPDC049269. The sequence goes on along the minus strand of NZ_JBICSO010000004.1, from coordinate 199,119 downwards.
CCCGGGACCAGCCCGCACGCCATGCCATCGCGGTCGGACTCATCAGGCCACCTCTTCCGTGGGCACAGTCTCATTCGGGGTGGATTCCGCCTGGCGCACCAGGGAGAGGTAGGTGTCCTCCAGCGAGGCCCGGGTGACCTCGAGGTTCTCGATCGATTCGCCGTACTGCTTGAACAGGTCGAACACCAGCCGGGTCGACTCGGTGGTCGACTGCCGGAAGCTCTGCCCGTCACGAGTCCAGCGCACCTCGTCCTGACCGGCGATCTGCCGGGCGAGCTCCGCCGCCGTGCCGTCGGCGATGATCCGGCCTCCGTCGAGGATCAGGATGCGGTCGGCGAGCTTCTCGGCTTCGGCGAGATCGTGGGTGGTGAGCAGGATCGTGGTCTCTCCCGCGTCGGAGAGGCCTTCGATGAGTTCGTGGAAACCGCGCCGGGCCACCGGGTCGAGCCCGGCGGTGGGCTCGTCCAGGAACACCAGCTCAGGGCGGCCCACGAGGCCGATCGCCACATCCAGCCGGCGCCGCTGGCCGCCGGAGAGCATCCTGACCCTCTTGTCCGCCTGCTCGGTCAGGCCGACCGCCGCGACGAGCTGATCCGCCTTCCACGGCCGTCTGATCGACTTGGTGGAGTAGACGGTGTAGTACAGGCCGAGATGCTCCAGCAGCTCGCGGACCCGCCATTTGCCGTGGTCGCGCCAGGACTGCAGGACGATCCCCACCCGTGCCCGCCAAAGCTCGTCGGCGTGTGCCGGATCGGTGCCGAGCACCTCGACCCGGCCTGCCGACCGCATCCGGAAACCCTCCATGATCTCGATCGAGGTGGTCTTTCCCGCGCCGTTCGGCCCGAGCAGGCACAGCACTTCGCCGTGATGCGCTCGGAAGTTCACGTCGTGCAGGACGTTGGTGGTGCCGTAGCGCATACGCAGGCCGCCGACATCGAGCACGACTTCGCTCGTCGCCATCGTCTCGCCTCTCGTGTGGTCGTGGTGGTTAAGGGCGCGCGGCTGGACCCGGCGAAGCATGTGAAGCCGATGGGCCGGGCTCTTGGGAGACGGGGGTCTCAGCCGCGGGCATGCAAGCAACTGTAGTTGACTAATTTGAAGTTAGTCAACGCGGGTTGCTTGGCGAGGGTGATCGCCGAGGTGGGAGTGCGGTGTGTGGTCGCTCGTCTCAGCCATTCCACGCGGATGGTTGTGCCGTCACGTCACGGCGCCCGGCCATCTCCACCGGAGGAGCGTTTCCCTGGACAGAGCCGGGCCCTGTGCGGCGAGTGGGGCTCACCCGGCCTGCCGTACAAGATCGAAAAAACAAAAGCGGTAAGTTGGGCGCATGGCGTCGCCGTTTGTTGAGATTGAGGTGGGGGAGCGGACCGTTAAGGTCACAAATCCCGACAAGGTGTACTTCCCGGAGATCGGGGCCACCAAGCGCGAGCTCGTCGAGTACTACGTGAGCGTCGGTGACGGCGCCCTGCGCGCGCTGAGGGACCGGCCGACCAACCTGAAACGCCACCCCGACGGGGTGCACAGTCCGGCGATCTACCAGAAGCGGATGCCGCCCAAGCATCCCGACTGGCTCCAGACCGTGACCGTCACGTTCCCCAGCGGGCGCAAGGCCGACTCGCTGCGCGTCACCGAGGTGGCCGCCATCGCCTACTGCGCGAACCTCGGCACCATCGACTTCCACCCCTGGCAGGTGCGCGCCGCCGACACCGAACACCCCGACGAGCTGCGCATCGACCTCGACCCGCAGCCCGGCCTGGAGTTCGACGCCGCGCGCAAGGCCGCGTTCCTGACTCGCGAGGTGCTGGACGAGCTGGGGATGACCGGGTTCGTGAAGACCTCGGGCAACCGCGGCGTGCACATCGCCGTGCGGATCGAGCCGCGCTGGGACTTCGTCCAGGTACGGTACGCGGGCATCGCCCTGGCCAGAGCCGTCGAGGCGCGGGACCCCGGCCTGGTCACGACCGCCTGGTGGAAGGAGGAACGCGGCGAACGGGTCTTCATCGACTTCAACCAGAACGCCCGCGACCGCACCATAGCCAGTGCCTACTCCGTCAGGGCCAGGCCGGACGCCACCGTCTCCACCCCGCTCACCTGGGACGAGCTGGCGGACGCCGACCCGCGTGACTTCGACATCCGCACCGTCCCGGCCCGCTTCGCCAAGCTGGGTGACGTCCACGCCGCCATCGACGACCAGGCGTACTCGCTCGACACCCTGCTCGAATGGTTCGACGGCGACGAACGCGGCGACATGCCCTATCCCCCCAACTACCCGAAGATGCCCGGCGAGCCCAAGCGCGTGCAGCCCAGCAAGGCCAGGGACAGCGACCAAGACTGAGCCGACGGCGATCTCAGAGCCGCACCATCGGCAGGAACACCTGGTCGACGATCTCGATGAGGGTCTCGTCCGTGATCTCCGCGGCCTGGCCGAGCAGGTACTCCTGGCGCAGCATGACAACGGGCACGGACGCGACGCGCGGCCTCAGCGCCTCGGGGCGGGCCTCGCCGCGCGCGACCGCCCGGCCCAGGATGGTCATCATGAGGTTCGGCTCCTGGGCGAACTCCTCGTGCAGGTGGCGTCTGAGCTCAGGGTGGGCATGGATCTCGGACATCACGCCGCGCAGGATCTCGCCGCCGGCCGACGATCCCATGCGGGCCACCGCTCCGCGCAGTAGCAGCAGGACGTCGGATCGCAGCTCGCCCGTGTCCGGCAGGGCCGCCGGTCGTCGTACGAACTCGTGGTACGCGGCGAGCGCCAGCGCGGCACGGTTGGGCCAGCGGCGGTAGATCGCGGTCTTGTTGGTGCCGGCGCGCTGCGCCACCCGGTCGATGGTCAATCGGGTGTAGCCGCCGTCGGCCAGCTCGTCGAGGGTCGCCTGCAGCAGCGCCCGCTCCAGCTCGGCTCCTCGACGCCGGGAGCGCTTGTCGCCTGCGGCCTCCCTGACTGATGGCACCGTCACGGCTACTCCTTCTGGTTACGGTCCGGTTGGTCCCTTATTGCATTCTAGGGCCCCCAGCTGTAAGGTCCTTTCCGTCCCTTAATAGGGTACTTAAGTTGCATGCAAGGGGCCTTCATCATCTCGGGGAGCCATCGATGAACAAATCCACCCTGCTCAAGACCCTTCTCCCGGATGTGGCGCTGCCCATCGCGGTGTACTACGCCTGCCGCAGGTTCGGCGTGGACGAGCAGGTCGCCCTCCTGCTGGGGGCGGCCGCCGCCCTCGTCCGGGTTCTGCTCGTGGCGGCCGTAAGGCGCCGGTTCAACGGCCTGGCCGCCCTGGTCTGCGGCGGTTTCGCGATCGGGCTGCTGCTGGCGTTCCTCACCGGCGACCCGCGATTCGTCCTGGCCAAGGAGTCGATCCTGTCGGGCTCGCTCGGACTCCTGCTGCTCGGCTCCTGCCTGGTGGGCCGCCCGCTCATGTACGCCCTCATGCGCCGCTTGACCGCCGACAACCCGCAGAAGCTGGCCGAATGGGAACGGCTCTGGCATTCCGCACCCGAGTTTCGGCGGCTGTTCCGCACGCTGACCCTCGTTTGGGGCGTCGGACTGCTCGCCGAGGCGATCATCCGGATCCCGCTCATCTATCGCCTGCCGCTCGACGTGATGACCGGCCTGTCCACGGTGCTGCAACTGGCCACGTTCGCGCTTCTGATCGGCTGGTCCCTGCTGTATCGGCAGCGGCGGATGGCCAAGGCCGCCCACTCGCGGTAACTGCCTGTCAGTCACTTCCGTGGTTTTCAGCCTGGAGGAAACGCTGAGTAAGTGACTGATTTCACTTCGGTCTCATTACTTGACTCTTGGTCTAATAATTCGCGAGGCTCTCTTTCTATCTCGGGGCGTGACAACCGATTCGGGAGCCTTGTTATGACAAGAGCGCGACGTCTCGCAGCCGCCGGAGCCTTGGCGGCCTTCGTGGCCGGTGGCGTGAGCATGGTGGCGGGCATCGGAACCGCTTCAGCCGCCACACGGGACGAGCCGGCCACCTGTCTGCTGCCCATCCTGCCGTGTGAGGTCCAGCCGTCGCTCGCGGTGCCTGACCTGCCCATCCCCAACCTGCTCGACAGCAGGTCGAGTGCGCCCGAGCCGGACGACTCGTGGTCGCCGCCGCCGGACGAGCCGGAGCCCTCCAAGGAGCCCGACCGGCCGTGGAAGCCGGTTGACGAGGACGAGCACCGGATGCCGCAGGGCCATCCCGAGACGGGCGCGGGTGGACTGGTCCCCGAGCCGCCGGTGTGGCCGTTCGCCGCAGGCGGCGTCGCGCTGCTCGCCGGGGCCGTGCTGACCGGGTTCGCCGTACGGCGGGGCAAGGGCGAGGAGGACGCGGAGAGGATGGCGCAGGCGGGCCTGCGATGACACGGGCACAGGCCACCGGCGGTGACACGGGCGCGGGGCGGGCGGGGCAGGCGGTGTGGGCGATGGCGTGGGTGACGGTCCGGTGAGCCGGGCGGCCGGGGCGAAGCTGATCTGGGCCGGGGCGGGCGTGGTATCGCTGGCCGGGGTGCTGCTGATCGGGTTCGGGATCAACGGCATGCTCGGCGACGGCGAGCCCGAGTCCGCGCCCGTGGCGGCCGCCGGGCCCCAGGCGCTCAAGGCCACCAGCCTGCCGTCGCTGGACGTGCCGCTCGACAAGGTCGCCAAGCCGATGAAGGCCGCGCGGCCCACGGCCGTCTACATCCCCTCGATCGGCGTGTCGGCGCCGCTGATGGAGCTCGGGCTCGACGCCGCCGGGGCGATCCAGAACCCGCCCTTCGACCCGCCGAACCTCGCCGGCTGGTACCGCTACGGCGCCGTCCCCGGCGGGCGCGGCGCCGCCGTGATCACCGGTCACCTCGACACGAAGAACGGCCCGGCCGTGTTCGCGAGCCTCAAGAACGTCAAACGCGGCGAACAGGTGCAGGTGCTGCGAGCCGACCGGTCCGTGGCCGTGTTCGTGGTGGACCGGGTCGAGCACACGCCGAAGAAGGGCTTCCCCGCCAAGAAGGTGTACGGGAAGATCAACTACCCGGGGCTGCGGCTGGTGACCTGCGGGGGGACCTTTGACCGGCAGGCGCACAGCTATCGCGACAACACCATCGTGTTCGCCCACCTGGCGGCGCCGTACTATCCGAAAAGCTAGGGGCTATCCGAAAAGCTAGGGATCGCGGGGGAGGCCGAGGGCGCGTTCGGCGATGATGTTCAGCTGGACCTCGGCGGTGCCGCCGCCGATGGTGAACGCCCTGGTGGTCAGGATCGTCCGTGACCAGCGGGCGTTCGACGGGTCGAGCGACCAGCAGAACTCGGAGATGGCCTGCGCGTGGCGCATGACGAGGAGTTTGCGCACGCTGGGAGCCGTTCCCGGGTCGGCGCCCGAGAGCTGGGAGAGCGTCACGCGCAGGCCGAGCGCCGAGATGGCCTGGCCCTCCGCCCAGAGGCGGCCCGCCTGTTCGCGCTGGGACTGCCGGAGGCCGGGCAGCTCGCCGACGAGTTCGATCATGTCGGTGTGCTGGGAGCCGGGGCCCCAGGAGTCGCCGAGCGCGACCCGTTCGTGCGACAGCGTGTCGCGGGCCACCCGCCAGCCGCCGTCGACCTCGCCGACCACCAGGTCATCGGGTACGAAGACGTCATCCAGGAACACCTCGTTGAAGACCTCCTCACCGTTGATCTCCTTGAGCGGCCTGACGGTGATCCCCGGTGTCGACATGTCCACCAGGAAGTAAGTGATGCCCTCATGCTTGGATTTTTCGGGAGATGTCCGCGCCAGACATATCCCGAAATGTGCGTACTGGGCGAGGGAGGTCCAGATTTTCTGGCCGGTCAGGGACCAGCCGCCCTCCACCCGCGTCGCCTTCGTCGAGAGGCCCGCCAGGTCGGAGCCCGCGCCCGGCTCGCTGAAGAGCTGGCACCACACGATCTCGCCGGCGAACGTTCTGGGCAGGAAGCGTTCCGCCTGCTCGGGGGTGCCGTACTTGATGATGGACGGCACGGCCCACGCCGCGATGCCGAGGTTCGGGCGGTTGAGGTCGCGGAACTCCTGATGGATGATCACCTGCTCCAGCGGTGATGCCGCCCGTCCCCACGGCTTCGGGAGGAAGGGCATGATCCACCCCTCCCGGGCGAACCTCCCCAGTCGGGCTCCCCGCTCCATCGCCCGCAGGGACGCCGCCTCGGCCCGGATCATGTCCCGTACGTTCGCCGCCTCCTCCGGCAGATCGGGTTCCAGGCGCCGCCGCACCCCCGCCACGGCCAGCCCGGCGACCTTCTCCGCCCACATGCCCGGATCGTCGGCCAGCATCCTGTCGGACAGGGCCCTGCGGTAGTAGCGATGGGCGTCGTGCTCGTAGGTGTAGCCGATGCCGCCGAGAACCTGGATCGCGTCGGCCGCGCACCGTACGGCCGCGTCGGGCCCCAGCACCGCCGCCACCCCGACCGCCAACCGCGCCTCATCGTCGACCATCCGCGATCCCGTAAGGTCTGCGGCCGGCGGGTTCCTGACGCCGGTGCGATTGCCGGCACCTGAGGAGGGGATCGTCTCGTCCAGGGCCCTGGCCGCGTCCCATACGGCCGCGCGTGCCTGCTCCAGCGCCACCAGCGCCGCCGCCACCCGATGCTTGACCCCCTGGAACTGCCCGATCGGCCGCCCGAACTGCTCCCGCACCTTGGCGTACTCGGCGGCCGTCGCCACGGCCCACGCCCCCACCCCGCACGAGTCCGCGCCCAGCAGCACGGCCGCCACCTCACGTACCGGTACGGCACCGAGCGGCCGCCCCCGCGTCTCGGCGAACCCCACGATCGAGCACCCGGCCCGGTCGAGATCCACGCCCTCGAACGGCTCGGCGGTGACGTCCGCCCGCTCGAACAACGACCACTCCCCGTCCCCGACGGGCAGCAGGAAGACCTCGGCCTCGGCGGACCCCAGCGCGAGCAGCGAGTCGCCGGCCGTACCGTGCAGAGCGACCGCCGCGGTGAGCGACCCGTCGGCGAGAGCGGTGAGCAGGTCCGTCAACCCCGAGGACCGCGCGAGCACCGCGGAGGCGAGCACGGTCGGCAGGTAGGCGCCGGACACCCGCCGCTCGCCGAGCACCTCCAGCGCCACGGCCAGCTCCAGCAGCCCGTAGCCCTGCCCGCCGTACTCCTCGGGCAGGTGCAGCCCGAGCACGCCCTGCTCGGCCAGCGCGCGATGGCTCATGTCCCGCCCGGCCTGCCCGCGTACGGAGGCGGCCAGCGCCCGGTGCTCCTCGGTCAGCCCGATCCCCATGCGACCGAATCTAGAACCCTATTCGGTAGATCTCCAGAGATCAGCGGGAACGTCGCTGATCTCAGACCGGGTAGTTTCCGGCTTCGAGGTCTTCGAGCAGGCTCGGGTGGGTGGGCCGCCAGGTGAACTTCTCGCGGGTGATCGCGCTGGCGGCCGGTTGGTCGGCGGCGAAGACGTTGCCGAGGAAGCCGAAGTTCTCCCTCGGCACGGCCTCAGTGGGCAGGCCGAGCCGGCGGCCGATGACCTCGGCGATGGCGCGCATGCTGTCGCCTTCGCTGCCGACCGCGTGCGCCACCGTGCCGGGAGCGGCCTCTTCCAGGAGCAGGCGGATGAGCCGGGCGGTGTCCAGGCGGTGCACCGCCGGCCAGCGCTGGGTGCCGTCACCGACATAGCCGGAGACCCCGGTGCGCCGGGCGGCCTCGATGAGTATCGAAGCGAACCCGTAAGGCCCGCCCCGGGCGTGTACCGATCGCGGCAGACGGACGACCACGGAGCGCACGTCTTCGGCGGCCAGATCGAGGACCGCCTGGGCGTTGCGTCCGCGACCGCCCACGGGTCCCTCGGTCGGCGCCGGGTCTTCCTCGGTCGAGGGGCGGCCGGGGACGGCGGGGGTGCCGGACGCGATGACGAGCGGCTTGCCGGTCCCCTTGAGTGCGGCGCCGAAGGTCTCGACCGCGAGGGACTCCTCGGCGACGCACCTCCCGAAGTCGGTGAAGTCGTTGCCGAAGGCGAGGTGGATCACCCCGTCAGCCTCGGTGGCGCCGGCGCGCAGGCTGTCGGGATCGTTGAGGTCGCCCCGGAGGGCAGTGGCCCCCGCGGCGGTGACGGCCCGCGCTGAGGCGTCGGAGCGGGCCAGGGCGAGAACCTCGTGGCCGGCGCCGATGAGCTCGGGGACGACCGCGGAGCCGATCCCGCCGCTGGCACCGGTGATGAAGACACGCATGGGAGACTCCCCAAAGTGATGAGACCTTTGTCCCATCACCGTAGCAGAGTGATGGGACAAAGGTCTCATTGATATGATGGCGCAATGCCCCGATGGGAACCCGACGCCCGCGAGCGGCTTGTCGCCGCCGCGCTGCACCTCTTCTCCGAACGGGGATACGACGAGACGACCGTCACCGAGATCGCCGAGCGCGCCGGGCTCACCAAGAGCACCTTCTTCCGCCACTTCCCGGACAAGAGGGAAGTGCTCGCCGCCGGTCAGGAGACGCTGTCGCGGCTCCTGACCGAAGGCATCGCCGCGGCACCCGAGGGCGCCACCCCCCTGACCGCGGTTGCCGCCGGGCTCGAGCGGGCGGCCGGGGCGATGACGCCGTTCAACCGCGAGCTCGCGCCCCGAGTCCGTGCCATCATCGCGACCAGCGCCGAGCTCCAGGAGCGTGATCAGCTCAAGCAGGTCGGCATGGCCGCGGCCATGGCGGATGCGTTGCGCGCCCGCGGCCTGCCGGACCCGGCGGCCACCCTGGCGGCCGAGCTGGGCATGCTCGCCTTCAAAGAGGCATTCGCCACATGGGTCACGACGGACAACCAGCAGGAGCTGGGCGAACTAGCCCGAACGAGTTTGGACCGGCTGCACGGCGCGCTCACCGAACTCGGCTGACCATCCGTCGCTCCGGCCTGCTCACGTGCGCGGCGGCCTGATGGAGGCTAGGACAGGGCGTCCGGGACCGGAGGTTCGGCGCCGGACACCCTGCTGCGGACCGCCGGGAACGCGAGCACCAGGACGGCCGACAGGGCGAGAGCGGCGGCCTGAAGGGTGAGCTGCACCCCGTAGTCGATGTCCCGCGTGGGGAACAACTGGCTCAGGTAGACCGCGTTGTGCACCCCCACCGACATCCACAACGCCCCCGTCCGCTCCCGAGCCGCCCCGCACAGCAGCCCGAGCGCGATGGCCATCACGACATAGAGCAGCTTCTCCGTGATCCCAGAGGCGGGGCTCTGCGACAGGATGTGGATCGAGCCGAAGGACAGTGTGGTGACCGCCAGGACGGCGCGTGGGCTGAGCCGGTCGGACAGCGTGTCGTACAGATGGCCGCGGAACAGCAGCTCCTCCGGGAACGAGGCTTTCAGCGCGATCACGATGACGACGAGCGGGATCATCAGGGGTGGGAAGTCCGCGGGCGGCAGCCACGTCGCCGCGCCCACCCAGACGGAGACGGCGTTGGCCCCGAGCAGGGCGGCCAGGCCCACCAGCATGCCGAGCACCGCCTGGGGCAGGGCCCACCAGGTCAAGCTGATCCGGAGGCCGGACCAAGGGCGGTGGCTCACGAAGCGCCGGTAGGCGTAGACGAGCAGGAGCACCAGCACCGTGATCAACGGCGCCACCGCCTGGGAGCCGCCGGGCAGGACGTTGCCGATCGCCATGACTCCGAACGTGGCCGCGAACAGCATCGCGATCGTGACCAGGACAGCACCAAGGATTCGCATGACGGCACGCTAGGGCCCACCCGTTGGAGCGCACATCGAGCGCAGGATAGATCCGGACATGACCGAAGTACCGTGTCGCTGGGGGGATGCCCCGAAGGCCGGCAGCCGCGTAGGGTCCGCAGCTGTGATGTTTCGCGACCCGGACCGGCCTGTGCTGCTCTCTGTGGTGTTCTGGGTGGTATTCGCGACGGTCCTGGCCGGTGGCGCCGGCGCCGCCGGTTCCTGGCCGCGTTTCGGGCTCTTCGCCGGTGTGATGGCGCTGGTGGCGGCGCTCTGGCTGATCATGCCGTGGAGCCCGGCAGCCGGCTCGGTGCGTAAGCTGGCCGCCCCGGTGCTGATGGTGACGGTCCTGCTCATCGGCCAGGTGCTGAGCGGATGGCACATCGCGCTGGTGTTCGTCGCGATCGTGAACCTCGCCTTCGTGTACGGCATGCGCACCGCGATCGTGATCACGGCGATCTACTTGCTCTCCGTGGGCGCGTTCATCCTGCTGTTGTCGGACGGGAGCTGGCGCCAAGCGCTCGACGAGTTCGTACCGATGACGCTGCTCGCCGTCTTCTCCCTGGTCATGACGTCCGCCCTGCTGGAGGCGAGGAGGCAGCGCGCGGCGGCGCAGCGCCTGATCGAGCGGATCAGGGAGCTGGCGGTGGCCGAAGAACGCGCCCGGATGGCCAGGGACATGCACGACTCGATCGGGCACCAGCTCACCGTGATCAAGGTGAACCTGGAGAACGCCGAGCGCTACCGCGAACGGCATCCCGAGCTGATCTGGGAGGAAGTGCGCCAGGCCAAGGAGATGACCGTCCGGGCACTGGCCGAGGCGCGGCGGTGGGTGCGCGCGCTGCGTCCCCTTGCGCTGGACGGCCAGCTCGGCAGCACCGCGCTCGGCCGGCTGGCCCGCTCCTTCGAGGGCGCCGGGGTCGAGGTCAGCTTCACCGTCGACGGGATCGAACGCCGCATCGACCCCGACTCCGAGCTGGTCCTCTACCGTGTGCTCCAGGAGGGGTTCACCAACGCGCTGCGGCACGCCGAGGCTCGCCAGGTGCGCGCCCGCCTGGATTTCGGCGAGGATCGGGTGGTGCTGGTGATCGGTGATGACGGCAAGGGCGCGGTGGACACGGCCGGGTTCGGCCTGTCCTCGCTGGCCGAGCGGGTGCGGGCCATCGGCGGCAGCTTCCGGGCGGCCAACGCGCGGGACGGCGGGTTCGAGCTGCGGGCCGAGGTGCCGGTGGCCCGGCCATGATCCGCGTGCTGCTCGTGGACGACCAGGAACTCATGCGCCGCGGACTGCGCAAGCTGCTGGAGATCGAGGACGGGATCGAGGTGGTGGGCGAGGCCGCCGACGGCTGGGAGGCGCTGGCCGCCGTGCCGCGCAGCACGCCCGACGTGGTGCTCGTCGACGCCAGGATGCCGCGGATGGACGGGGTCGAGCTGACCGCCCGGCTCGCCGCCGAGCACCCGCGCATCGCCGCGCTGGTGCTCAGCACCTTCGAGGAGGACGCGTACATCTTCGGCGCGCTGCGCGCCGGAGCCCGTGGCTACCTGCTGAAGGATTGCACTCCCGAGGAGCTGATCGCCGGGATCCGCAAGGCGTACGAGGGCGAGACCGTGCTCGACGGGCCGGTGGCCGCCCGGCTCGTGGCCGAGCTGCGCGGGTGGCCGCGCGGCCCGGTGAGCCCGGTTCGTGGTCAGGAACTGCTGTCGGGCCGGGAACTGGAGGTGGCCAGGATGATCGCGGTGGGTGCGACGAACCGGGAGATAGCCGCCCGGCTGTTCATCACCGAGGGCACGGTGAAGAACCACGTGTCGAGCATGCTGCGCAAACTCGGCCTGCGCGACCGCACCCAACTCGCCCTGCACCTGTCCGGCTCGTGAACGGCTGACTCAGGAGTCGCCGAACTCCAGCTCCAGCGCCCGGGTGAAGTCGGCCACCGCCTCCTCGTGCCGCTCCATCTCCTGCAGGACCTCCCCGCGCACCCGGTACGCCCAGGTGTAGTCCTCGTCCAGCTCGATCGCCCGGTCCAGGTCCCGCACCGCCGCCTCGTTGTCGCCCATCTCGCTGAGGACCGCGCCACGGCTGCCCAGCGCGCGGTCGTTGTCCGGGTCGAGCTCGATGGCCCGGTTCAGGTCGGACAGGGCTTCGTCGTAGCGGTCGATCATGCGTAGCGCCTCGCCGCGCCTGCTGAACGCCCGTACGTACTCGGGCTCCACCTCCAGCGCCCGGGTGTAGTCGTCGATGGCCTCGGAGTACAGGTGCATGCGCTGGTAGAGGTCGCCTCTGGCCAGCCACGAGTACGCGAGCTGCTCGTTCAGGGCGATGATCTTCGCGTGCTCCTCCAGCGCCTCGTCCAGGCGGTCGAGATCGGCAAGAGCGTCCGCCTTGGCCTCCAGGATCCACAGCGACTCGGGCGAGAGGGTCAGCGCGTGCTCGAAGTCGTCCATGGCCTCCTCCAGACGGCCGAGCGCGGCGTACGTCTGGCCGCGCGAGCCCAGGGCGTACCCGCTGTCCGGCTCCAGCTTCAGTGCCTCGTCGAAGTCGGACAGCGCGGCCTCGTAGCGTTCGATGATGCGATGGCTCTCACCCCGCAGCCGCCAGGCTCGGGCATTGTCCGGTACGAGCGCGATCGACTCCGTAAGATCGGCGATGGCGGCGTCGTGTCTTGACAGCGCGATGTACGACTCGGCCCGGCTGCGCAGCACCGAGGCGCGAGACTGTGCGGCAGCCTCGGAAAGCTCCGGCTTTTCGTTGATCCCCTCGCTCATGAGGGGAATCTATCCAACTAAATCTGGATGATGGCCGCCTTTTCCCGGGTGTACGCGAGGACCGAGTCGTGCCCGTACCCGCTGTCCTTCACGCCGCCGAAAGGCAGCCCCGGCGGCATCTGCCGGAAGGTGTTCACCCACACCGTCCCGCTCCGCAGATCGCGGATGAACCTGTGGGCGCGGCCCAGGTCACGCGTCCACAGACCGGCCGCCAGCCCGTACGGTGAGTCGTTGGCGATCGTCAGCGCCTCCTCGTCCGTGTCGAACGGGATCGCCACCGCCACGGGCCCGAAGATCTCCTCCTGGCAGATGCGCAAGGCGTTGTCGCCGGTCGTGTAGAGGGTGGGCGCGACCCAGTAGCCGCCGGGCAGATGCGGCACCACCTCGGCGCCCGCCCGGCCGCCGAACACCAGCTCGGCGCCCTCCTTCTCGGCCACCTCCAGGTACGACACGACGCGTTCGTACTGACCGGCCGACACGATCGGCCCCATAGTGGTCGCCAGGTCGAGCGGTTCGTCCAGGACGAGGCTCTCCGCGATCTGCTGGGTACGGCCCAGCACCTCATCCCAGATGGACCGATGGATCAGGATCCGCGAACCGGCCACGCAGACCTGTCCGGCGTTGCCGGTGAAAATGGAGTTCACGGTGATGCCCTGGGCCGCCGCCTCCAGATCAGCATCAGGAAAGACGATATTTGGCGATTTGCCGCCCAGCTCGAAGGTCATCGGCTTGAGCGAGTCGGCAGAGGCGCGGGTGATGGCCTGACCGGTGGCCGTCGAACCGGTGAGGCTGATCTTGCCGACGCCCCGATGCCGTACCAGAGCGTCACCCACGTCCTCACCCATGCCGCTGACGATGTTCAGCACCCCGGGCGGGAACACCTCCGCGAGCAGTTCGCCCAGCCGCAACACCGACACGCTCGCCTGCTCGGCGGGCTTGACGATGACCGTGTTGCCGGCCGCGAGGGCGAATGCCGCCTTCGCGGAGAAGGTCGAGATGGGGGAGTTCCAGGGGATGATGCACACGGCCACGCCGTACGGCTCGCGACGCGTCATGCCCAGGGCGTCGGGCCCCAGGATGACGGTGTCCCCCTTGACCGCGTCGAGGCACTGGCCCGCGGCGAGCTGCCACAGGTAGGTCATGCCCGGAAGGTCCTTCTTCAGGGTGTCGCGAAGGATCCTGCCGTTGTCGCGCGTCTCCAGCCGGGCCAGCTCCTCGGCATGCTGGGCGAACAGCTCGGACACCTTGCGCAGGAAGTGCGCCCTGCCCAGCGCCGGCATGGCCGACCAGCGGGGGAACGCCTCCTGAGCCGCCGCCACGGCCGCCTCGGCGTCCTTGGGGCCGCTGGCCGGGATGGTGGTCCATACCTCGCCGGTGGCCGGATTGACGGAGTTCATGGTCTTACCGTCGGCGGCCGGGACGAGCTTGCCGCCGATGAGATTGCGATAGTCAGCCACGGGGCCAAGCATATGCTTGCTTGCCTCGTACGGGCTAGATCTCCCATGATCATCAGGGGCCGGCCGGAGCTGCGGCAGGGCCCGCAGCTCCGAGACTTCCGGCGGTCCCACCCGGCGAACGAAGGGCCGGGTGGTCGGTACGGCAGGAGCGGTCACGGTCCCGCGTAGGCGGCGATCCTCTCGCGATCCTCCTGGGTGAGCGGCACCATCAGATCCGCGTGCTCGCGTGCCATGCTCGCCAGAAGCGGCTGCATGTTCTGGACGGACACGGTGATGTCGACGAACGACACACCCGCGCTCACGTCGACACCGGCCGGAAGTGGAACCGTCATGCTCGTCACTCCGCCGTTCGCCGACGGTGGCGGCTCGATGTTGGACAACCGGCCTTCGGTGCGACCCGCTCCCCTGATGGTGAACAGGTAGATGCCCGTCAGGACCAGACCGCCGACGACGCTGACCATGGCCAACCGCTCCGACCCGCTCACCCTCATGCGGATGAAGGGGCCGATCTTGAATTCCGCGTTCGCGGGCTGGTTCGAAGCCGACGCTTGGATCGTGTTGTTTTTCTCGCCATTGCCGATCCCCGCCGAGTTGTTACCCGTACGTGGGGTGACGACGAACTCGTCCACGTCCGCCAGCGAGTACGCATTGAACGCGCCTGAAATGGGGAACCTATTATTCCCGGTGATCGTATAATTCTCTCCCTCAGGTTCGCCGCTCTTGGCGGCCGGGAAGTAGATCCCCACCTCATCGTCCGATTGATTTACCGCCCAGATATGGTTGAATTCATCCAGCCAGAAAATCACCTGACCTATCTTCGGGTTGATGCCGCTGCCTGTCGGACCGATATGAGTCAGCGTCCCCGTGCTTCCCTGAAGAGCTCCCGCGATCTTGCCGATGGTCGTCCCCACGGAGAGAGCAGCATCCAGCCAGCCCATTATGGACTCCTTTTGTGTGATTTTTCCGACCGCACCGGGCAGGGTTCGGCCAGTCCATGCGCTGAAAGTATCAGCGCCGTCCAGATTGCCTGGAAATCGCGTGGGCTTCATTCTGCACAAATCAGCAAGATCTTCCTTTCGCTGATCGACGGTCGCCATGGCGATGTTTTGACCGATGGCGAGGCTTGCCGGCGTTCATCCCATTCATGAATGTCCCGCCAGGCAAGGGTTGATGGCCGAGGCGAGGCGGCCGGAAGTCCGGCAGGCGCCTTCTGTCCTCAGGCCTGTCGCCGAGGCCCGCCCGTCGCGCCCTCCAAACGCTGTGATTGACTCTCTGTCATCAATCAACTCCACATTGTGAGGAGAGGCCATGCTTCTGGATCCCAAACTCGCCGGCATCCACGTCGCGCTCAACGCCGATGGGCGCCTGGAGGCGGTCGCCCGAGGCATCGACAGCACCTTGCAGCACGTCTGGCAGACCACCCCCAACGGCAACTGGAGCGATTGGGACAGCCTCGGCGGTGTGGTCATCGCCGCCCCGACCGTCTTCCGCGACGCCGAAGACTGCCTGGAGGTGCTCGCCCCAGGCATCGACAACCGCATCCACCACATCCAGCAGACGGCCCCTGGCGTATGGGGCGAGTGGAACGACCTCGGTGGCGAGTCCTTCGGCGGCGAAGTCGCGATGTTCCAGGACGCCGGCGGAGGGCTGGTCGCCTTCATGCGCGAGATCAACAACACCCTTCAATGCGCCTGGCAGACCACCCCCGGCGGCGAATGGACCGGGTGGAAGGATCTCGGCGGCAAACTACGCAGCAACCCGGCGGTGTTCCAGAACGCCGACGGACGGCTGGAGGTGTTCGTGCGGTGGGACGGCAACGCCGTATGGCACATCGGGCAGAGCAGCGTCAACAACGGCTGGGGCGAATGGGAGAGCCTCGGCGGCAGCGTGGACACCGATCCGGCGGTGTTCCGGGACGCCGAAGATTGCCTGGAGGTGTTCACGCACCGCTCCGACAACACCCTGTGGCACATCAGGCAGACCAGCGCCAACGGCCCCTGGGGCGAATGGGAGAGCCTTGGCGGGAAGGTCTACGGCGTTCCGGCGATCTTCCGGGACCGTGACGACCACCTCGTCGTCCTCGCCCGAGGATCCGAGGACTCCGCGATCTACGCGATCGCCCAGACCGAGGACGGCTGGGGCCCGTGGAGCTCCCTCGGCGGCGAGGCGGCCGGCGATCCGGTTCTGGCCCGCAACGCCGACGGCCGTCTGGAGGCCTTCTACCTCGGCTACGACTCCGCTGTGTGGCACAAGTGGCAGGTAGACGGCACCTGGAAACCCGACTGGGTATCTCTGGGAGGCGACATAGCCGACTTCTGACCCCAGCTGAGACCCCGGCCCGCGTACCGCGGTCGCAGTAGCGCGGGCCGGTACCACCGGATGAGGGAATGCGCCCAGCTCACACCTAACGTGTAGGGGTGCGTCCGCTGACCTGGCTGAGACAGGAACTCCGTTCCCGACCCTACGTGGCGGACACGATCCTGGCCGTGTTCCTGTACGCGGCCATGCTGCTGACGCCGGTCGCGCCCCAACCGCCGGGGGCGATGTGGCGCGGCCAGGTGCAGCCCCTCACCACGTACAGCATCGCGCTGGCGGCGGTCGTCTGCGGGGCGCTGGCCTTCCGGCGGCGGTGGCCGCGCGCCGTTCTCGCGGTCACGGTCGCCGGGTTCGTGGCCCAACTCATGGTCGGCGGCGGGCGCAGCCCCTTGGACCTGGGGCTGGGGATCGCGGTGTACACCGTGGCCGCGCGCCACCCGCGCCGGGACGCGTGGATTTACGGCGGGCTCGTCGCGTTGGTGGTCACCGTGGCCAAGGTCGTGTTCAACGGTGACACGTGGCTGGCGCCCGAGGTGCTGGCACAGGTCGCCCCCATCGGCATGGCCACCGCCATCGGGGACGCGCTGCGCAGCCGCCGGGCCTATGTGGCCGCCATCGAGGAGCGGGCGCGCAGGGCCGAGGAGACGCGCGAGGAGGAGGCCGAACGCCGGGTGATGGAGGAACGCCTGCACATCGCCCGCGAGCTGCACGACGTCCTCGCCCACCACATCGCGCTGATCAACGTGCAGGCGCAGGTCGCCGCGCACCTGCTGGCGACCGAACCCGAGCAGGCCCGTACGGCGCTGGGCCATGTCCGGCACGCGGGCAAGGAGGCGCTGGACGAGCTGCGGACCACCGTGGGGCTGCTGCGCCGTCCGGGCAGCCGCGACGAACTGCTGACCGAACCCGCCCCCGGGCTGGATCGGCTGCCCGACCTGGTCGACTCGTTCACCGGCGCCGGGCTGAAGCTGGGCTGGCTGATCTACGGCGAACCGAGGCCGCTGCCCGCTCCCGTGGGCCTCGCCGCGTTCCGGATCGTCCAGGAGGCGCTGACGAACGTGAGCAAGCACGCGCCACGGGCGACCGCGACCGTGCGGATCGACTACACCTCCGACGCGGTGGTCGTCGACGTGGCCGACGACGGTGAGAGCGATCCGGGTGGAATCTCCTCCGGGACCGGTCACGGGCTGATCGGCATGCGGGAGCGGGCCCGGTCGGTCGGCGGGACGTTCGTCGCCGGACCCGTGGAAGACGGTGGGTTCCGGGTACGCGCCGTGCTCCCCACCTCCAGGAAGAACAGCCCATGACGATCAAAGTGGTACTGGCCGACGACCAGGCGCTGGTCCGCGCCGGTTTCCGGGTGCTGGTCGACTCGGCGCCCGACCTGGAGGTGGTCGGCGAGGCCGCCAACGGTCATGACGCCGTACGGCTGGCGCGGGAGACCATGGCCGACGTGGTGCTGATGGACGTCCGCATGCCCGGAATGGACGGTCTCGCCGCGACGAGTGAGATCACCTCCGACAAGGCCATGGCCGGGGTCCGGGTGCTGGTCCTGACCACGTTCGAGATCGACGAGTACGTCTTCGCCGCGCTGCGGGCGGGCGCCAGCGGGTTCCTCGGCAAGAGTGTGGAGGCCGGCGAGTTGCAGGAGGCCATCCGGGTGGTGGCCAGGGGCGAGGCGCTGCTGTCGCCGTCGGCGACCAGAGGACTGATCACCCGGTTCCTGGCCAGCCCCGGCGCCTCGGCCGAGCACGTGCCGGACGACCTGGCCGTGCTGACCGAGCGCGAAAGGGAGGTGATGATCCTGGTGGCCTGCGGGCGTACCAACGATGAGATCGCCGACCTGCTGGGAATCAGCCGGATGACCGCCAAGACGCACGTCAACCGGGCGATGATCAAGCTGAAGGCGCACGACCGCGCCCAACTGGTGATCATCGCCTACGAGACCGGTCTGATCCGCCCCCAGGCCCGCTGATCCGCCCCCAGGCCCGCTGACCGGCCGGGAACCGCGGGCGCGGTAGCCCGCCCCCGCGTCTACCGCGATCGCCGCAGATCAAGACCCTCCTCCAGGGGGACGTTCTCCCGGGACGAGGCCACGAGTCTTGAGTAGGGACCACGACGATGCCGTGCTGCTCGCCCGTGGTGAGGCGCCGCCTCCGGCTCTCCCGTTCCTGCGCGATGTGCGGTCTGACACCCAGCTGAAGAGAAGTGGAAAGATGTCGTTTCTGGCTAGATTGAGCCTCGCGAATCGAGGGCTCATCGCGCTCATCACGATCGTGGTGGTCGCGTTCGGCGCCTACATCACCCCGGCGTTGCAGCAGCAGCTCTTGCCCTCACTGTCGTTTCCGCAAGTGTCGGTCGTGGCGACGTACGCCGGTGCCGCGCCGCAGATCGTCGAGGACCGGGTCACGGTACCGCTGGAAGAGGGGGTACGCGGGGTGGCCGGCGTCACCGGCGTGACCTCGACCTCGCGGGAGGCCAGCGCGACGATCCAGGTGGCCTTCGACTTCGGCACCGACATCGACGACGCGCAGAGCAAGATCCAGCAGGTGGTCGGCGGGTTGTCCAGCCGGCTGCCCGACGGGGTGGATCCGCAGGTGGTCGTGGGCAGCACCGACGACCTGCCGGTCATCCAGCTCGCCGCCGCCTCCGACGGCTCCCAGCAGCGGCTCGCCGAGCGCCTGGACACCCAGGTGGTGCCGGCGCTCACCGGCATCGAGGGGGTGAAGGAGGCCTCGGTCACCGGTACCCGGGATCAGGTCATCACCATCACCCCCGACGCCGATGAGCTGAAGGAACACGGGCTGGACACCGCCGCGATCTCCACCGCCATCCAGAACGCGGGCCAGCCGATTCCGGCCGGCACCCTCACCAAGTCGGACACCACCCTGAGCGTCCAGGTCGGTGCCCGGTACGCCTCGATCGAGGACCTCAAGGACCTCTACCTGACCCCCGCCGCCCAGGCGTCCACCGCCCAGGCGTCCCCGGCCCAGCCCACGGCTCAGGGTCAGCGTCCGGGCGCGCCGCAGCCCAAGAAGACCCCCGCGAAGCCGAAGCCGGTACGACTGGGCGACGTGGCCACCGTGAAGCTCGGGCTGGCCGAGGCGGCCACGCTCACCCGCACCGACGGCAAGCCCAGCCTGGGCGTCTCGATCACCATGAAGCCCGACGGCAACGCGGTGTCGATCTCGGAGGACGTACGCGCCAAACTGCCCGCCCTGGCCACCGCGCTCGGCACGGACGCCGCGCTCACCATCGTCTTCGACCAGGCGCCGCAGGTGGAGAAGTCGATCGAGAGCCTGACCACCGAGGGCCTGCTGGGCCTGGCCATGGCCGTGCTGGTCATCCTGGTCTTCCTGGTCTCGCTACGCTCCACGCTGGTGACCGTGGTCTCCATCCCACTGTCGGTGCTGATCGCGTTGATCGGGCTGTGGGTCAAGGACTACTCCCTGAACATGCTCACCCTAGGCGCCCTCACCATCGCCATCGGCCGCGTCGTCGACGACTCGATCGTGGTCCTGGAGAACATCAAACGCCACCTGTCCTACGGCGAGCGCAAACGCCAGGCGATCGAGAACGGCGTGCGTGAGGTCGCGGGCGCCGTGACCGCCTCCACCCTCACCACCGTCGCGGTGTTCCTGCCGATCGCCTTCGTCGGCGGTTTCGTCGGCGAGTTGTTCGGCCCGTTCTCCATCACCGTCACCGTGGCCCTGATCGCCTCCCTGCTGGTGTCGCTGACCGTCGTACCGGTGCTGAGCTACTGGTTCCTCAAGCCGCCCAAGAACGGCGACCGCGACAAGGCCGAGGAGAAGGAACGCCGCAGCCTGCTCCAGCGCGCCTACGTCCCGGTGATCCGCTTCGCCACCCGGCACCGGCTCACCACGGTCGCCGGCGCCCTGGCGATCCTCATCGGCACCCTCGCCCTGGTCCCCAGCCTGCAGACCAGCTTCATCGACAACGCGGGCCAGAACACGGTCAGCGTCACCCAGAACCTGCCCGCCGGCACGTCCCTGGCCTCGGCCGACGCGAAGGCCAAAGAGGTCGAGAAGATCCTGACCGGCCTCGATGACATCCAGTCGTACCAGGTCACCGTAGGGGGCGCGAGCGGCGTCGGCTTCGGCGGCGGGCGTCCCGGCGGCGGTGGCGGCGGAGGTACGGCCCGCGCCAGCTACTCGCTCACCCTGCACGAGGGCAGCGACACCGCGGCCGTGGAGAACACCCTGCGCGATCGGCTGAGCAAGCTGACCGACGCGGGCCAGATCAGCATCGGCGAGAGCGGCGGCTTCGGCGGCGACAAGCTCGAGGTCCTGGTCCACGCCAGTGAGCAGGACACGTTGGACGACGCGGCGCGAGTCGTCCAGCAGACCATGGCGGCGATGCCCGGCGTCACCGAGACGACCAGCACCCTGGCCGACACCGCGCCCCGCGTCGACGTCACCGTCGATCGCAAGAAGGCCGCCAAGCACGACCTGTCCGAGGCCGTCATCGGCCAGGCGGTGTCCCAGGCGTTCCGCGACAGCACCGTGACCCAGCTCACCTTCGACGGCACCACCGCCGACGTCGTCGTACACACCGGCGACGCCCCTGTCTCCCTCGCCGAGCTGCGCAAACTTGATCTGCCCGGAAAGGTGGAACTCTCCGACGTCGCCGAGGTCAAGCAGGTCAACGGCCCCGTATCGGTCACCCGCATCGACGGGGATCGCACCGTCACCGTCTCCGGCAAGAGCACCGGCGCCAACCTCGGCGCCATCAGCGCGGATCTGGAGACCCGGCTCGCCAAGCTGACCCTGCCCGCCGGCGCCACCTACTCCATCGGCGGCGCCAGCGCCGACCAGGACGAAGCCTTCGGCAGCCTCGCCCTGGCCCTGGTGGCGGCCATCGCGCTGGTGTTCTTCGTCATGGTCGCCACCTTCCGCAGCCTCATCCAGCCGCTGCTGCTCCTGGTATCGATCCCGTTCGCCGCCACCGGCGCGATCGGCCTGCTGCTCATCACCGACACGTCCCTCGGCCTGGCCGCCATGATCGGCCTGCTGATGCTCGTCGGCATCGTCGTCACCAACGCCATCGTGCTCCTCGACCTGATCAACCAGTACCGCCGCCAGGGCATGCCGCTGTACGAGGCGGTCGTCGAAGGCGGCCGCAACCGGCTGCGCCCCATCCTGATGACCGCACTGGCCACGATCTTCGCCCTGCTGCCGATGGCCCTGGGCATCACCGGTGGCGGCGGATTCATCTCCAAACCCCTCGCCATCGTCGTCATCGGCGGCCTGATCAGCTCCACACTGCTCACCCTCGTCCTGGTCCCGACCCTCTACACCATGGTCGAAAGCCGCAAGGAGAAAATCCGCACCCGCCGCGCCGGCCGCCCCGACACCCCACCCCTGGCCGAAACCCCCAAGGAACCGGCCCACTCCAGCTAACCCCGACCCATAACGCAGCCACCCCGACGCCCCCGTGCCCCTGAGCCCCGAAAGACAGGCCAGGGGCACGGGGGTACGGCCGCGGCCGACACGCAGACAGCCCAGCGCCGCAGGCAGGCACTGAGCAACCGGGCAGGGCCGCACTGGGTCGCGCCGCACTGGGTCGCGCCGCACCCCGCCGCCCCGCACCCCGCCGCACGGCACCGCGCCGGGCCGCACCGTCGAGGGCAAGGCCACGTGAGGCAAGGCCATCGTCGGCGGGAGGGCGGGGCGGCCCTAAGATCGGAGGCATGGAGCTCGCCCCCGGAGTGCACGTCGCCATCACCGATCGTCACGGGGGAGTGAGCGCTCCGCCGTACTCGTCGCGCAATCTCGGCGGCCTCGTCGGCGACGACCCCGACGCGGTGCGCGCCAACCGGGCGGGTGTCGCGGCCGAGCTGGGCGTGCGGGCCATCGTGTTCATGCGGCAGGTTCACAGCGCCGACGTCGCGTACGTCAGCGAGCCGTTCGGCGACGACGCGCCGCCGTTCGACGGCGTCTTCACCACCGAGCCCCGGCTGGCGCTCGCCTCACTCGGCGCCGACTGCCCGGCCGTGCTCGTCGCCGACCCGGTCGCGGGCATGGTCGCCGCCGCCCACTCCGGACGACCAGGCACCGAGGCGGGCATCGCCACCGCCCTGGTCGAGGCGATGGCGGCCAAGGGCGCGGCCCCCGGGCGGATGGTGGCGCTGATCGGGCCCGGCGCGTGTGGCCGCTGCTATGAGGTGCCCGCCGAGCTGCGCGAGCGGGTCGCGTCCCGGGTGCCGGCGACCTGGTCCACCACCTCGTGGGACACGCCCGCACTGGACCTCCGGGCAGGCATCGAGGCCCAGTTGCGCACAGCGGGCGTCGCAGACGTACGGCACGACACCCGGTGCACGATCGAGTCGCAGGAGCTCTACTCCCACCGCCGCGAACAGCCGGGCGGCCGCTTCGCCGGCCTGATCTGGCTCACCTGACCCCGATTGCGTCTGACCCAGCGGATCTGGCTCGGCTGGGCCCCCGGCTGATCTGGCGTGCCCGCCTCGGCGGTGGGCGTCGAGGTCAGTTACGGCTACCGAAGATTCCGTTGAGCATGACGACGCCGATCCAGATCGGCGCGATCATCCACATCTCCTTGCCGCCGAAGATCACGGCCAGGGTCACGACGGTGCCCAGGGCGAGCGACACGATCGCCAGCGCCAGCCGCTGACCCTCGCTCGGCCCCTGCCTGGCGACGTCTTTGCCTTTGCCCTTGCCCTTCGGCCCCAAGGTGGCGAGCCGTTCGTCGACTCGCCGGTCGACCTCCTGCCCCATCTTCTCGAGGAAGGATTCGACTATCGCGTCCTCGAAATCGGGCCCAAGGTCGCGACGGGCGCCCACCGCCGCCCGTAACTCATCACCGGTACTCATATGTCGAGATATAACGGGTTGAGGGGCTATCGAGCAAGGATGTCGTCGAGGTTGTACGAGACCGGTCTCTCCAACTGCTCGTACGTGCACGATTCCGGCGTGCGGTCCGGCCGCCACCGCCGCCATTGCGCGGTATGCCGGAACCGATCGCCCTCCATCTGGTCATAGGCCACCTCGATCACCAACTCCGGCCGGAGCGGGATGAACGACAGGTCCTTCTTGGCGTTCCAGCGTGACACCGCGCCCGGCACCCGCTGCCCGCCCGTCGCGGGCCCGGCCGCCGGCTGCCCGACGGTGGCCGCCGCCTGCTCGGCCCAGTGGCCCCACGGATGCTCGCCCAGCTCGGCGATGTACGGCTTGAGCTCCTCGACCAGCTCGGCCCGGCGCGCCATCGGGAACGACGCCGCCACGCCCACATGATGCAGCCGGCCGTCATCACCATAGAGGCCGAGCAGGATCGAGCCCACGATCGGCCCCGTCTTGTGCTCGCGGTAACCGGCCACCACCACGTCGGCGGTGCGCTCATGCTTGACCTTGAACATCGTGCGCTTGTCGGGGAGGTATGGCTGGTCGCCGGGCTTGACGATGATGCCGTCGAGCCCCGCGCCCTCGAACATCTCAAACCATTCGGACGCCTGCTCGGTGTTGGTCGTGACCGGGGTCAGCCGGATGGACCTGCCCTTCTCCGGGAAGATCTGCTCCAGCCGGGCCCGCCGCTCGCTGAACGGCGTCTCCATCAGCGACTCGTCGCCCAGCGCCAGCAGGTCGAACGCCACGAACGACGCGGGAGTCCGCTCGGACAGCATGGTGACCCGCGACGCCGCCGGATGGATGCGCTGCTGCAGCGCGTCGAAGTCGAGTTGCGAGCCCTGCGGCAGCACGATCTCGCCGTCGACCACGCACCTGTCCGGCAACTCCGCCCTGACCGCCTCGACCAGCTCGGGGAAGTAGCGGGTGAACGGGCGCTCGTTGCGGCTGCCCAGATAGACCTCGTCACCGTCGCGGAACACGATGCACCGGAACCCGTCCCACTTCGGCTCGTAGAACAGCGTGCCGTCCTGCTCGGGCATCTTCTTGACCGGCTTGGCCAGCATCGGCGCCACGGGCGGCCGGACCGGCAGATTGGGCACCGGCTCCGGCTCTTCGGCGACCGCGACCTTGGCCTCGATCTCGGCCTCGATCTCGGCGGGCGGCTGGGTGGGCTCGGTCATGTCGTTGACTCCCTCGTGTACTTGCAGAAGAGGACCCCCTCCTCCTCCAGCACCTGGCTGAGCCGTAGCTCGACCTGCGATGCCTCGCCGTTCAGAATCCGCGCGGCCCCGCCCCCGACCAGCAGCGGGCTGATCGACAGGCAGAGCTCGTCGATCAGGTCGGCCGCCGCGAGCTGTCCGTTGAGCCGGGGGCCGCCCTCGCACAGGATCCGCGTCAGACCGCGCTCGTGCAGCTCGCGCACGGCCACCGACATGTCGACCGCGTCGCCGCCCGCCACCACGACGTCGGCCACCCGGGAAGCGTCGGCGCGGCGCTCGGCGGGCGCG
This sequence comes from Nonomuraea sp. NPDC049269, assembly GCF_043197155.1. NCBI lineage: Bacteria > Bacillati > Actinomycetota > Actinomycetes > Streptosporangiales > Streptosporangiaceae > Nonomuraea > Nonomuraea sp. NPDC049269. The sequence continues at coordinate 174,535 of NZ_JBICSO010000004.1, read as the reverse complement.
GCCTCGCAGGTGATGACGATCGTCCGGCTGACGGCCTCGGTGAACAGCGGGCTGCCCAGATCGAGGTCGAGCCGGCGGGTGACCACCGCGAGCGGCGGGGCCGGCGGCCTGCCCTCCCGCAGCGTCCGCCAGGATTCGCGCGGCTTGACCGCTCCGTACCCCTCGGTGCGTACGGTCGCGGCGCCCGCCATGACCACGTCGGACAACCCGCGCAGGACCCGGAAGATCCGCCGGTCGCCCTCACTGGACAGCCCGCCCGACAGCCCCTTCAGCCAGGCGGCCCCGTCGGCGCTGGCGACCATGTTGAGGCGCAGCCATGGCCGCCCCTCCGGGTAGGCATAAGCCTGCTCGATGTCTGGTTCGTCTTGGATGTCGGGATGGATGCGACGCACTCCTCCACCTTGGCACACGCCTCCGACAACGAGCCGATGTAGGGGCCTTTGGCGGGAGGGATAGCACTTTTGTGTATCGAGGGACACACGCAGCGTGATGCGCATACCGTGGCGGCAGGCACATGGGGATCGGGGCACTTGGGGATCGGGCACGCGAGGGAGGCCCAATGGGGCTGATCACTGCCGTGACATGGCTGTTCACCGCGCTCGTGGGGATCTACCTGCTCTACCTCTGGCTGTCGGGCGGCGGGCTGCGGCAACAGGCGACGAAGGTCACGCGCTTTCCGGTGACGCTGATCTTCTCCCACCCGGTGCTGGCGCTGTCGGCGCTGACCTGCTGGATGGCCTTCCTGATCACGGGCAACCGCCTGCTGGCCTGGACCGCGTTCGGGGTGCTGGCGGCGGCGGCCCTGCTGGGCTTCACGATGTTCACCCGCTGGCTGGGCACAGGCCGCCACGCCCGAGGCGCGGAACGCCGCTTCCCACTCCTGGCAGTGCTTCTGCACGGCCTGGCTGGCGTGGCGACATTCGTCCTGGTCCTCCTCACCGCAAGCCTGACCGGCCACCTCTGAACGACCGGTCGGCGAGCAGACAGTCCAGAAAAGCTCGCCCACCCTGAACGTCTACCGGCGGGGGAGAGAGGCGGACCGGAATGGCCCGCCACCCCTGAACGTCTACCGGCCCGTGAGGCAGGCGGACCGGGAAGGCCCCGGTCTCACCGTCTCGTCACGGCGCCCAGCCGCGTGAACCGCAGGAGCGTTCCCCTGGACAGACGCCGACCACGTATGGCGGGTGGGGCTCACCGTGCCTGCCGTAAAACAAAATGGTGGTAATCAGCGCGGCCGATGAAGCACCTGCATGCTGCGGGAGGTCACCACCACTTGAGCAGCGCACTCATAATCTCCGTCGGAGACGCCCTTGTCGTCGGTGTTGAGGATCGGCAGCCAGTGGTCGCCGAACTCCGCGCCCGGCAAGGTGAACGTCATGTCCTCATGGTGGGCGTTGATCAGCAACAGGAAGGAGTCGTCCACGATCCGCTCGCCGCGCGTCCCCGGTTCGGTGATCGCCTCGCCGTTGAGGTAGACCATCAGCGACTTGGCGTAGCCGATGTGCCAGTCGCCGGCCGTCATCTCCGTGCCGCCGGGCGTGAGCCACACCAGGTCGCGCTTGCCGTCCTCCGGGTGGCGCCCGTGGAAGAAGCGGCGGCGCTGGAAGACCGGGTGCTCGCGCCGCAGCCGCGACAGCTCGCGGACGAAGTCCAGCATCTCCGACTCGGTGTGGAGCTGCGACCAGTCGATCCAGGCGAGCTCGTTGTCCTGGCAGTAGCCGTTGTTGTTGCCCCGCTGCGTGCGGCCGAGCTCGTCTCCGTGGGAGAGCATCGGCACGCCCTGCGACAGGAACAGCGTCGTCAGGAAGTTGCGGCGCTGGCGGAGGCGGAGCCGGACGATCTCGGGGTCCTCGACGGGCCCCTCGGCGCCGCAGTTCCAGGAGCGGTTGTCGTCGGTGCCGTCGCGGTTGTTCTCGCTGTTGGCCTCGTTGTGCTTGCGGTCGTACGACACCAGGTCCGTGAGGGTGAAGCCGTCGTGGCAGGTCACGAAGTTGATGGAGGCGACGGGCCGGCGGCCGGAGGAGGCGTAGAGGTCGGCGGAGCCGGTCAGGCGGGAGGCGAATTCGGGCAGCGCCGAGTGGGTGCCCCGCCAGAAATCTCGCACTATGTCGCGGTATTTCCCGTTCCACTCCGTCCACAATGGCGGGAAATTTCCGACTTGGTAGCCGCCGGGGCCGACATCCCACGGCTCCGCGATCAGTTTGACCTGCGAGATCACCGGATCCTGCTGGATCAGGTCGAAGAAGGCGCTCAGCCGGTCGACGTCGTGCAGTTCCCGCGCCAGCGCCGCCGCCAGGTCGAACCGGAACCCGTCGACGTGCATCTCCAGCACCCAGTAACGCAGCGAGTCCATGATGAGCTGGAGCGCGTGCGGCGACCGGACGTTCAGTGAGTTGCCGCAGCCCGTGTAGTCGAGGTAGTAGCGCCGGTCACCGTCGTGCAGCCGGTAGTAGGCCGCGTTGTCGATCCCCCTGAACCCCAGCGTGGGCCCCATGTGGTCGCCCTCGGCCGTGTGGTTGTAGACCACGTCGAGGATGACCTCGATGCCCGCCTCGTGCAGCGCCCGCACCATGGCCTTGAACTCCAGCACCTGCTCGCCCCGCGTGCCCGAGCTGCTGTAGCGGCCGTGGGGGGCCAGGTAGGCCATCGTGTTGTAGCCCCAGTAGTTGGTCAGCCCCCGCGCCACCAGGAAGTGCTCGGGCATGTAGTGGTGCACCGGCATCAGCTCGACCGCCGTCACGCCGAGCGAGAGCAGGTGGTCGATGATCGCCGGGTGTCCCACGCCCGCGTACGTGCCGCGCTGGTCCTCGGGCACCGCCGGGTGGCGCATGGTGAGCCCCCGCACGTGCGCCTCGTAGATCACGGTCTCGTGGTACGGGACGTGCGGCGGCCGGTCGTTCCCCCACTCGAAGAACGGGTTGACGACCACATTTTTCGGCATAAAGGGGGCGCTGTCGGCCGTGTTCAGCCGCGTCGGGTCGGTGAAGTGATACGGGAACAATGCCTCATTCCACGTCAGATCACCGTCGATCGCCTTGGCATAGGGATCGAGGAGCAGTTTCGCCGGATTGCACCGGTGCCCCTGCGACGGCTCGTACGGGCCGTGCACCCGATATCCATAACGTTGTCCTGGCGCGATGCCCGGCAGGTAGCCATGCCAGACGAATCCATCGACTTCCGGCAGACCCACGCGTTCTTCGGAGCCGTCATCGTGAAAAAGGCATAGCTCAACTCGCTCGGCCACCTCGGAGAACACCGCAAAACTGGTGCCCACGCCGTCCCAGGTGCCGCCAAGTGGATAGGGCTCTCCCGGCCAGACTTCGCGCATGTGACCCAATTGTCGCACGCGATCGCGGTCCCGCTAGAGGAGTTCGGCGTTGAGGGTGATCGTCGTGCCCGTCAACGCCTTACTCACCGGGCAATTGGCCTTCGCGGTTTCCGCCGCCTCCTGGAATTGCTCGGCCGTGATCCCGGGCACGTGTCCCTTCACGCTGAGGACGATTCCGGTGATGCCCTCACCCGGCTGGAACGTCACGTCCGCGCTGGTCTGCAGCGACTCCGGCGGCGTGCCGGCGCCGGCCAGGCCGTGCGAGAGCGCCATCGAGAAGCAGGAGGAGTGGGCGGCCGCGATGAGCTCCTCGGGCGAGGTCTTGCCGTTCGCCGCCTCGGCCCTGGAGGCCCAGGAGACCTCGAACGTGCCGACACCCGAGGTGTCGAGCGACACCGTGCCCGACCCGTCGAGCAGCGCGCCCTTCCACTGAGTGGTGGCGGTGCGAGTGGTGGCCATATCGGTTGCTCCCTCTGGTCGTGGGATTCCGACCCTATCGCGAGCTCGACAAAGTTCTGCGGCTCGGTCATCCGTGTGCACTTTTCCGGCGAATAATGACATGCTCGGGTCGCGGCGCACCCGCCGCCTTGGTCCGGATCACGGGAGTGTGGTGCCAGTGGAGGCACCGTACGACGACCGCCTGCTGCATCAGCGGGTGGTCGGCGGCGACGAGGCCGCGCTCGGGGAGGTCTACGATCGGCTCTCCTCGCTGATCTTCGGTCTCGCCCTGCGGGTCACCAGGGACCGTGTGATCGCCGAGGACATCACGCAGGAGGTGTTCCTGGTCTTCTGGGAACGGCCGCTGGCCTACGACCCGGACCGTGGCACGCTGCGCGCGTGGCTGGCCACGATCGCGCACCGCCGCGCGGTCGACCACGTACGGGCCGAGGAGCGCAGGCGGGTCTCCACGCTGGGTCCCAGGCTCTACGAGCCGGAGCCCGCCAGGCTGGAGGACAACGTGCTCGCGGCCGACGAGGCCGAACGGGTACGGCAGGCGGTGACGGCGCTGCCCGAGGGCCTGCGGGAAGCGGTCGAACTGGCCTACTACGGTGGTAGGACATACCGCCAGGTGGGCGAGGAACTGGGCGTGCCCGAGGGCACGGTCAAGTCGCGGATCCGGCTGGCGTTGCGCCGCCTGGCCGACGCGCTGGCAGAGGAAGAGGTGTGATGGAGCCCGTCGAGCGTCTCTATCTGGACGCGCTGATGGAGGACCCGGCCGTACCGGAACGCTCTCTGCGACCCCAGCTCCTCGCCGGGGCCAGGGCCCGCCGAAGGCCCGCCGCTCCCACCGCGCCCTGGGCGGAGCCGTACGCGGGGCGGGTCGCCGCCATGGACGCGCTGCTCGCCTCCGCCGGTGAGGACGACTGGTCACGGGTCATCGTCGAGGGCTGGACGCTTCAGGAGCTCGTCGCCCACCTCGCCGCCAAGGACGGCCTGCTGGCGGCCTCGGTCGGCGCCCCCGTACTGGGCCCGGCCATCGGCGCGAACGACGCGCTGGGCCGTACCGCCGACGTCCAGAACTACGAACGGGCCCGCAGCCCGGAACAGACCAGGCGCGACTGGCGCGCCCAGGCCGACGCCCTCTGCCGCCACCTGACCGACCTCGCACCCGGCACCGTCGCGAGCCTCGACGGCCTGGACGCGCCGGTGTCCGACCACGTGCTGGCCAGATGCCTGGAGACGTGGGTACACGCCGACGACGCCGCCCGAACCGCGAGCCTCCGGCTGCCGCACCCGATCCCCGAGCACATCCACCCCACGGCCGACCTGTGCGCGCGGCTGCTGCCGTGGACGATGCTCCTGTCCGGCCTGGACGGCAGCGGGCGCACGCTCCTGCTCACGCTGACCGGGCCAGGGGGCGGCGAGTGGCACGTGCCGCTGGGCGTGGGGGACGCCGCGGACGCCGCCGGTGGCGACGCCCCGGACGCGCACATCACGGCGGACGTGGTGGGGTTCTGCTTCCTGCTGGGCGGGCGGGGCGACCCGCGATCGTTCCCCGCCGACCTCGAAGGCGACCTCGCCCTGGCCCACGACGTCCTCGACACCGCCCCGGCCCTCTCAGGCCCCTGACGCGGGGCCGGCGTCCTCGCCGGAGTCGAGGCGCCTGTGTCTCCCGCAGAGCGGGCGGTCAGGACTGAGCCTGGGTCACCAGATCCCTGGCGTACTCGTCGTCGCTCTCCGCCAGCACCCGCTTGGCGCCCTGTTCGGCCCGCGCGTCGCCCCGGTCGGCGAGCCCCCGCGTGGCCTCCGCCACCGTACGGAAGTCGGTGTCGTCGAGCCGGTCGGCGAGTGCCTCGCGGATCCGCGGCGTGTCGGCCTTGAGCGAGGCCAGCCCGGCCGTGGCCCAGTCGCGGACCTCCGCCTCGTCGTCCCGCGTCATGCCGATCAGCAGCTCCAGCCCCTCCTCGTGGTCCGGCGGCAGCACGTCGGCCAGCGCGATCGCGTCGGTCATGGTGCGCCGGTGGTCCGGACGGCCGATGATGTCGAGCACCTGCGGCAGCCCCCGGGGGTCGCCCTGATGGCCGAGCGCCGCCAGCACCGAACGGAGCACCTGCGGGTTGCCCTCGGTGGTGGCCATCTTCTGCAGCAGCGGCAGCGTCTGCTCCAGGTATGGTTTGGCGTCGTCGGCGAACCCGAACTGGGCGATCGCGTCGACCCCGAACTCCCGCTCTCTGGCGTCCTCGCTCACGCAGAGCCCGGCCAGCACCTCGTAGGTCTCGTCATCGGCCCGCTTGCCCAGCGAGTCGGCGACGATCCACCACGTCTCGGCGTCCTCGTCGGTGTCGCGGTGCGCCAGGGCCCGCGCCACGAGCTGGTCGGCCGCCGTGTAGACGCTCGTGGCGTCCTCCAGCAGCGTCGCGATGGCGGCGTGCCCGCGCTGTGCCTGCACCTGCTCGGTCTGCTCGCCGTCGGGGGAGCGCCCGGCCACGGTGACGAGCTCGGTGCCGTCCTTGGCGAACTGGCGCGCAACGACGTACTCCCAGTCGTCCTGGCCGATCTGGTCGACCAGCGCGGTCTCCAGGTGCACGCCCACCCAGTCGATCGCGATGTCGAGCGGGCTGTCGCCGTCTCCGTCGTACTTGCCGGCGTCGGCCCCGCTGTCCAGCAGCAGCCGCACCACGCCCAGAGCGCCGCGCCTGGCCGCCAGCGAGAGCGGGGTGTCGCCGTCGTCGTTGGCGGCGTCGACCTCGGCCCCGGCCTCGATGAGCGCCTCGGCCGTCTCGGCGTGCCCCTTGGCCGCGGCCCAGAGCAGCGCGGTCCAGCCGCCGTTCTCCCGCCCGTTCACCTCGGCGCCGGCGGCCAGCAGCATGCTCGCGACCTCGGCCCGGTCCCAGGCGGCGGCCGCGCAGAGCGGCAACCCGCCTTCCTCGCCCGCACTGGCCTGGTTGGGGTCGGTGCCACCGGCGAGCAGCTCGCTCACCTTCTCCGACTCGCCGTTCAACGCGGCCCGGTAGAGCTGTTCCTCATGCATAACTGGACCCTAGCTTGGATCGGGGCACTCCCGGGTCCGGCCCCCGCGAGGCTCGCCGCCCCCCGCCCGCCGGTTGCCGGCGCGGGGTGGTGCTCCGGATCAGCTGTCGGAGGTATCACTGTTCCTCCCACGGGAGGAGCCAGATCATTCGGAAACGCGATATGTTGCGAGTATGACTGACCCTGGCGAGGTTAGGGCCTCGGACGCCGAACGTGAAGCAGTCGTGGAGCAGCTCCGGGTCGCCTCGGTCGACGGGCGGCTGACGCTCGTCGAGCTGACCGACCGCACAGAGGCCGCCTACACCGCCTCCACCCACGCCGAGCTGGCCATGCTCACCCAGGACCTGCCCGCCTCCGGCGCCGCGCCCATGCCGCCGGTCCACCAGCAACAGCCCGTGCGCAAGCGGCGCTGGTTCGTCGGCATCATGGGCGACTCCAAGCGGCGCGGTAGCTGGCGGATCGACCAGGAGTTGGGCGCGGTCGCCGTGATGGGCGACGTGCTGCTCGACCTGCGCGAGGCCGAGGTCCGCACGAACATGGTCGACATCATGGCCGTCTCGGTGATGGGCGACGTGAAGATCATCGTCCCCGACGGCGTGAACGTGGATCTCGACGGCATGGCCATCATGGGCGACAAGCGGGTCGACGTCTTGGAGGCGGCGCCGGGCACCAACGCGCCGGTCATCCGGGTGCACGCGTACGCGGTCATGGGCGACGTGAAGGTGATCGGCGACTCCCGCGCCCAGCCGCTGCAGCGCGGCCTGGCGGCTTGGCGCGAGCAGTGGCGCAAGCTGCACGGCGACGACTGGCGCGGCATGCGCAGGCAGCTCCGCGACGACCACCGCGGCTACTGACGCGTCAGGTGCTGGGCGGCGGCACGTCGTCCGCGGGGGCGGCGACCAGGCCGCGGCCTTTGATGCAACGTTTCGTGGGTTCTGGCGCGTAGAGATCGGTGACCTCCACCGAGCGGCGTCCCGGTGGACATCACCGATGAGTAAGGACTCCGATGCGGGATCGAGCCGATTTCGAGCGCTACGTCGAGCAACGCTCGGCCCGCCTCCTGAGGACGGCGTACCTGCTCTGCCGCGACTGGCCCACAGCCGAGGACCTGGTGCAGACGGCCCTGGCCAAGGCGTGGCTGGCCTGGCGGCGGGTCGGCGGCAACCCCGACCCGTACGTCTACCGCATCCTGGCCAACACGCACGCCTCCTGGTGGCGGCGGCGCTGGCACGGTGAGACGCCCACGGAGGACGTCCCCGACCTGGCCGGGCAGGACCCGAACGCCGATCTCGGCACCCGCGAGGCACTCAGGGCGGCCCTGGCCGCGCTGCCCGCCAGGCAGCGGGCCGTGATCGTGCTGCGGTATTTCGAGGACCTGCCCGACACGGTGATCGCCGGGATACTCGGCTGCTCGGTGCCGACCGTCCGCAGTCAGGCGAGCCGTGCGCTGGCCAAGCTGCGGCTCGACCCCGCGGCCAGGGCCGCGATCCAGACGGGGAGCTGACCATGACCATCACCGAACAGGACCTGCGCGAGTTGCTGGACCACGACAGCCACGACGGTCCCCACGGGGGCGTGACCGTCGCCGACGTCGACCGCAGGGCGGGTGCCATCCGCCGCAGGCGCGGCCAGGTGGCGGGCTCGATCGCCGCCGTCGCGCTGGCCGTCACGTTCCTGACCGGCACACCGGCTGAAACCCCCGAGGAGACCTGGCGCGGCACTCTGGCCGTGCCCTCGCCGACCTGGACCGAGGACTTGAACAACAGGTTCGTGTTCCTGGAAAGCTACCGGGAGGGGGGCAAGCCGAAGACGTTGACGTTCTCGACCGGGGCGAAGGAGGTCTCGGTCGCGGTCAGTTGCCCCGTGGGCTCGTACGCGCTGGCCTGGCTCAACGGCAAGCTCGTGGCGCACGGACGCTGCGATCGGGTGCACGCGGTTGTCGCCGGCTCGCTGGCCGCTCTCCGGGGCGAGAACAAGGTCGTCGCGGCCCTCATCCCCGTCGCGTCGGCTGCCGGTGCCGACCGGACGGCCGCCCAGTGGGCCGACGAGGCCCTGGCCTTCGCCCGGCCATACCCGGCGCGGTGGACGGCCGTCGTCCTGAAGGGTGCGGTGGATTCGCTGGCGACGTGCCAGATACCGCAGGACGGCGGCCGGATGCCGCAGCACGCCATGGTCAACCCCACTACAGGTGCGATCGAGGACTGCCGGCCCGGCTCATGAGCCCAGCACCGCCATCAGCGGGAGCGGGTTGATGTAGTCGCGATAGTGCACAATATGTCCGTCACGCACCCGGATCACGGCGATGACCCGCTGGGTGAACGGCGCCCCGGTGGCGGCGACGTGACCATGGACGGTGTACTCGACGATGACCACCTCGGGATCGGCCGTCTCATGGATCACCACATCGACGTGCTTCTCGAACTCGATCAGCCGCCCACCCGTCGCCATGAAGGCGCGGATCTCGTCCCGCCCGTTGAGGGTCTCCGGGACGCCCTCGGGACGGTACGGCCACTCGATGACCCCGTCGGGAGCCATCAACTCCACGAACCGCTCCACATCCGCCGACAGGCTCGTCTCCAGCACCCGCTCGGCCACCTCACGTGCGTTCACGGTCACACCTCTTTCGTTGAACACGTGTTCATTGAACGACCGTATAATGAAGATCGTGGTTCAGTCAACGCCCGTACAATGAATCGGTGTCCGACGAGAAGCCGCGCCGTACCCGCGCCGAACAGCGCCGTGAGACCGAGGCCCGGATCCTCGCCGCCGCTCGCGCCACCTTCGCCGAGCTCGGCTACGAGCGCACGACGATCCGGGGGGTGGCGTCCGCCGCGGGGGTCAACGCGGGGCTGGTGATGCACTACTTCGGCAGCAAGGAGGAGCTGTTCTCGCGCGCGGCCATGCTGCCGGAGGAGGAGCTGCCGGTGGGGCATCCGGCGGAGGCCCTGCTCACCTCGCTGCGCCGGCGACTCGACGACGAACCGGTCGCGTCGCTCGTCGTGCTGCGTTCGATGCTCACGCACGCGGAGGCGTCGGGGGAGTTCCGGGTGGCGGCGTCGGCCTGGCTCGACCGGGTGGGGGCGGCGATCCCGGCCGCCGACGCCGAGCTGCGGGCCGGGCTGATCAGCGCGATCATCAACGGAGTGGTGCTCGATCGCTACCTGCTCAAGCTGAGTTCGCTGGCGGACGCTCCCGCCGACGACATCCTCGCCCTGCTGCGTCCGTGCTTCGAGAGCCTGGCGGGAGAGTCGGGCTGACGTCCTGGGCCATGGGCCGCCGTTACGAGGCCGCCGCGCCGGCGGGCGCGCGGGCGGCGGTGGTGTAGCGCTCCAGGAGGACCTCGGCCAGTTCGGGAGCCGGGCCGAGCACGTCGGCGACCACGTCGGCGCCTGCTTCGAGGGTGGTCCGCCGCACCTTGTCGGCGAAATAACCGGGCGCCAGCAGGTACGGCGCGACGGCCACCCGCGGCGCGCCCGCCTCGCGGAGGAGCGCCACCGCCTGCGCGGGCGTCGGCTCGGCCGCCGACGCGTACGCCGCGGTAACCGCCCACCACCCTCGCCCCACCACACCCGAGCCACCGCTGAAGCCCGAGCCTGTCCGGGAGAGCGAAGGACGCCCCCAGTCGCGGGCCATCCGCGCGACCACGCCGTTGGCACGCGGATCGCTGGACCCGGCCGACACCAGCACGACCGCCGTATCCGGATCTCCGACCACCACTCCCGCCTCAGCCAGCCGCCGTTCCAGCGTCGTCAGCAGCAGCGGGTGCGGTCCCAGCGTCGCGCCGTAGCGCACGCGCAGCAGCGGGTCGCGCGCCCTGGCCTCGTTGAGCGCCGCCGGCAGGTCCACCCGGCTGTGGTACGCCTCGGTGAGCAGCAGCGGCAGCACCACGGCCTCGTCCAGCCCGCGCAGCGCCTGCGCCAGGGACGGGGTCGCGTGGTCGAGGTACGCCGTACGCACCGGCAGCCCGGGCCGGGCCCGCCGTACCTCGTCGAGCAGGGCTTCCACGGTCGCGGCGGCGCGCGGATCACGGGACCCGTGCGCCACCGCGACCAGTGGGACGTCCTGGCCCGTCCCGTCTGCCAACGAGACGGGCCACATGCTGGGGTTTACAGGTGAATGCCGCATTCGACCTTCCCCAGCCCCGCCCAGCGGCCGCTGCGCGGGTCCTCGCCCTCCGCGACCTGCCGGGTGCAGGGAGCGCAGCCGATCGAGGGGTAGTTGTCATAGTGCAACGGGTTGATCAGCACCCCGTTGTCGGCCATGTAGTTGTCGACGTCGTCCTGGGTCCACTTGGCGATCGGGTTGACCTTGACCATCTGCCGCTTGGCGTCCCACTCCACGACCTTGGTGTCGGCGCGGGTGGCCGCCTCGTCGCGGCGGATGCCCGAGATCCACGCCAGGTACGGTTCGAGCGCCCGGTTGAGCGGCTCCACCTTGCGCAGATAGCAGCACAGGTCCGGATTGCGGCCGAACAGGCGCGGCCCGAGCTCGCGTTCCTGCTCCTCCACCGTGCGCGGCCCCCGCACATTGATCACATTGACGTCATAGACCTGCTGAACCGCGTCACGCGTGCCGATCGTCTCGGCGAAATGGAACCCGGTGTCGATGAACAGCACGTCAACCCCGGGCTTGACCCGGCTGACCAGATCGATGAGCAGGGCGTCGCTCATCGAGGAGGTCAGGCACAACCGGTCGCCGAACGTCGCCGCCGCCCACCGGATGATCTCGCGGGCGGACGCGTCCTCCAGGAAGACCGCGGCGGACTCGACGATGTCCTGCAGGTCGAGCGTGCCGCGTTGATCTCTTAGACCGACCTCGATGTCGACGAGCGTCATATCTTCACTCCGATTCCGAGAAATTTAAGCTTGAAGGCGCGGGCGCAGGACCGGCAGTACCAGCCGCCGTGCGCCGCGGAGTCGGGGGCGTCGGGATCGCCTTCGTAGGGCTCGAGGTCCTCGTCGCCGCAGTAAGGGCAGTGGAAGGGAACGGCACGCGTGGTCATCTCAGGTCCGCCTCGTCCGCTCGCTGCACCCAGTCGGCGAACGACTCGCCGTCCTTCTTCTGGGCGTCGTAGTGCGTCACGACCCGCTCCACGTAGTCGGGCAGCGCCTCGGCGGTGGTCTTGAGCCCGCGTACCTTCCTGCCGAAGCCGGGGTTGACGCCGAGCGAGCCGCCCAGGTGGATCTGGTAGCCCTCGACCTGCTCGCCGTTCTCGTCGACGACGAGCTGGCCCTTGAGGCCGATGTCGGCGACCTGGATGCGGGCGCAGGAGTTGGGGCAGCCGTTGACGTTGATGGTGAGCGGCTCGGCGAAGTCGGGCAGGCGCCGCTCCAGCTCGTCGATCAGGTTGGCGGCGGTGGCCTTGGTCTCGACGATGGCCAGCTTGCAGAACTCGATGCCGGTGCAGGCCATCGTCTGGCGGCGGAACGTCGACGGGTTGACCTGGAGGTCGTTCGCCTCCAGCTCGGCGACCAGGGAGTCGACCTGGTCGGGCGCGACGTCGAGGACGACCATCTTCTGCTCGACCGTCGTGCGGACGCGGCCGGAGCCGTGCCGCTCGGCGATGTCGGCGATCACGTGCAGCTTGTCGCCGTCGAGCCGGCCGACCTTGGGCGCGAAGCCCACGTAGAAGTTGCCGTCCTTCTGCGGGTAGACCCCGACGTGGTCGCGGCGCGAGCCTCGGGGCACCTCGGGCGCGGGCCCGTCGGGCAGCGCCTCCTTGAGGTATTCGGTCTCGAGGACTTCCCGGAACTTCTCCACGCCCCAGTCGTTGACCAGGAACTTGATCCGCGCCCGGTGCCGCAGCCGCCGATACCCGTAATCACGAAATATCCCGATCACGCCGCCGTAGACGTCGCCCACCTGGTCAGGTCGTACGAACACCCCGAGCCGCTTGCCGAACATCGGGTTGGTGGACAGCCCGCCGCCGACCCACAGGTCGTAGCCCTTCTCCCCGCTGGGCAGCTCGACGCCCACGAACGCCACGTCGTTGATCTCGTGCACCGTGCAGTGCGACGGGCACCCGCTCAGCGCCGACTTGAACTTGCGCGGCAGGTTCGAGAAGGCCGGGTCGCCGATGAACCGCTCGTTCAGCAGGCGGATCTCCTCGCTGGCGTCCAGCACCTCGTCGGTGTCGATCCCGGCCAGCGGGCAGCCCAGGATGACGCGCGGGGTGTCGCCACACGCCTCGGTGGTCGACAGGCCGACCGCCTCGAGCCGCTCCCAGATGTCGGGGACCGACTCGATCTCGATCCAGTGCAGCTGGACGTTCTGCCGGTCCGTCAGGTCCGCGGTGCCCCGGCCGTAGTCGTTGGAGATGTCGGCGATGACCCGCAGCTGCGGGATGCTGAGCTGACCGCCGTCGATCCGCACCCGGAGCATGAAGTAGCGGTCATCGAGCTCCTCGGGCTCCAGGATCGCGGTCTTGCCGCCGTCGATCCCGGGCTTGCGCTGGGTGTAGAGGCCGTACCAGCGCATCCGGCCGCGCAGGTCGGCCGGGTCGATCGAGTCGAAACCACGCTTGGAATAGATGTCGATGATCCGCTGGCGGACGTTCAGGCCGTCGTCGTTCTTCTTGTTCTCTTCATTCTTGTTCAGCGGCTCCCGGTAACCGAGAGCCCACTGGCCTTCGCCGCGCGGGCGTTTGTGATGCCGGCTGGTGGCAGGGGTGCTCATTGCGCGTCCTTCGGTTGGTGGGCGCGCGCAGGCTTCCTCCCGCCTCATCATTGAGTGCAGGGGTGAAGGAGGAGATTTTGCGACGCGCGCAACGGAGAAAACGGGTGGGTTAGCGGGCGTCGCAACAGATGGCACTGCGGACACGCTGAAGATCGACGTGTCGTCGACCGACAAGCATGGGGTCCGCTGGCATATCTCGAAGATACGCTAGGTATCCGTTATGTCCAAGACAGGGTCCAGACTGTGGACGCCTCACTACCCCTGACGAGGCCAGTCCAGGTCCGACTCGGCCGGCTCCTCCGCCTGCTGGTGCTGGCAATCGCACCAGGATCCGCCGCGACACTCCTCGTGGCGCTTGTCCTTGCAGTTCTCGCAGATCACCCTTGCATTATTCCTCGTAGAACGTTGTTCGGTTAGGCTGGCCCGCGTGGACCTGATGGGCGAGTTGCTGGCCGACCTGCGCGCGGAGACCGCGTCACTCGACGATCTGTTACTGACCCTCGAACCCGGAGACTGGGAGCTCGCCACGCCCGCCGAGGGGTGGGCCGTGCGCGACCAGGTGAGCCATCTGGCCTGGTTCGACGAGGCCGCGCGCACCGCCGCGACCGATCCCGACGTGTTCCGCACGGCGGCGGCGCACTTCACCTCCACCGACGACCTCGCCGCGGAGTTCCGCGGGCTGGCCCCTGACGAACTGCTCCACTGGTTCCGTACGGCCCGCGCCCGCAGCATCGCGGTGTTCGCGCGGCTCTCCGCCCGCGACCGGCTGCCGTGGTACGGGCCCGATATGTCGGCCGCGTCCTTCGTGACCGCCCGGCTGATGGAGACCTGGGCGCACGGCCAGGACGTGGCCGACGCGCTCGGCGTCACCCGAGAGCCCACCCGCCGGCTGCGGCACGTGGCGATGATCGGGGTCAGGGCGATGCCCTACGGTTTCGCCGTCCGGAATCTGCCCCTCCCGGAGCGGCCGGTCCGCGTGGAGCTGACGATGCCCGACGGGACGCCGTGGACGGCGGGGCCCGAGGACGCCGCCGACGCGGTGAGCGGGCCGATGCTGGACTTCTGCCTGCTCGTCACCCAGCGCGTCCACCGGGACGACACCACCCTGGAGATCACCGGCGAGACGGCCCGTGCCTGGATGGAGACAGCGCAGGCGTTCGCCGGACCGCCGGGTAAGGGTCGATCAGGGAAAGGCCAGGGGCATACCCGATGATCTGAGGAGCGTTCGCGGTGTCATGCTGGGGTTATGCGGACAATCCTGAACATCATCTGGCTGATTTTCGCGGGGGTCTGGCTGGCCATCGGCTACACGATCGCCGGGATCATCTGCTGCATCCTGATCGTCACGATCCCCTTCGGCATCGCCTCGTTCCGGATCGCGGCCTACGCGCTGTGGCCGTTCGGCAGGACCGTCGTCCGCGACCCGGACGCGGGGGCGCTGTCCACCATCGGCAACGTCATCTGGCTCATCTTCGCCGGCTTCTGGCTGGCGGTCGGGCATGTGGTCACCTCGATCCCGCTGTTCCTGTCGGTCATCGGCATCCCGCTGGGCGTGGCCAATCTGAAGCTCATCCCCGTCTCGCTCCTACCGCTGGGCGCACGCATCGTCGACGTCGACTAGGGCAGTACTCCGGGGACGTAAGCTGTCCCGAAGAGTCACTGCCACACAACCGTTGGGTGCCATGACGTCCACCGATGCGCCTAGCCGGTCGAAGCGGAGGCGGCTCGCCTCCAACGCCCGGGCCAGGCTGAGCTGGGTGCGCGACACGAAGTCGTGGGCGACCGTCCGCGCGACCACGAACGCGGGCGTCACCTACCGCGTGACGGGTCTGGCGGGCGAGGCGGCCTTCTTCGCGCTGCTGTCCCTGCCGCCGTTCGTGCTGGGTCTCATCGGCGTCCTGGCCAAGCTCGGAAGCTGGCTGGGGCCTCAGGTAATCGGGCAGGTCAAGGCCTGGGTCATCGAGCAGGCCGGGCTGCTGTTCACCGACGACGCCGTGCACAAGGTGGTCAACCCGCTCATCACCGACGTCCTCAGCGACGACGCGAGCAAGGTGTCGATCATCTCGGTGGGCTTCCTGCTGTCGCTCTGGTCGGGCTCGCGGGCACTGTACGTGTATGTCGACCTCATCTCCGTCTCCTACGGGCTCGGCGAGGCGCGCGGCATCATCAGGACCAGGCTGATGTCGTTCGGCCTGTACGTGATCGGGCTGGTCATCGGCATCATCGTGATGCCGGTGCTGGTCATCGGGCCGACGCTGCTCAAGGACGCGCTGCCGGGGGAGTACGGCGTCCTCGTCGACCTGCTGTACTGGCCGGTGGTGGTCATCGGCTCGGTGCTCTTCCTGACCGTGCTCTACCACGTGAGCGTGCCGATTCGCACGAAGTGGTACCGGGAACTGCCGGGGGCGATCCTGGCGCTGTTCCTGTGGATCGTGTGCGCCGCCGTGCTGCGGGCCGTGCTCGCCGCGTGGTTCTCGCCCGTGTCCGTCTACGGCTCCCTGGCCGCGCCCATCGCGCTGCTGCTCTGGCTCTACATCACCGCGCTCGCCGTGTTGATCGGGGCCATTCTGAACGCCGAGATCGATCGGCTCTGGCCGGGCGCTGGCCGTACCAAATAGGAAATAATCCCCCCGATGGACGGACAGCAGCGGGTCGGGCCGTACACCCTCGTCCGCAAGCTGGGCGAAGGCGGGATGGGGTTCGTCTACCTGGCCACCGAATACGTCGAGGGCCCCGACCTGTCCGGCGTGGTCGCCCGGCAGGGGCCGCTGACCGGCTCGAACCTCGAGGCGCTGGCCGTCGGCGTGGCCACCGCGCTGGCCGCGATCCACCAGGCCGGGGTCGTGCACCGCGACCTGAAGCCGTCGAACGTGCTGCTCAGCTCGGTCGGGCCGCGCGTCATCGATTTCGGCATCGCCCAGCTCGCCGACACCGGGGGCGCGCCCGTCACCATCGCCCAGCACATGGGCACGCCCGCGTACATGTCGCCCGAGCAGGCCAAGGGCGAGCAGGTGACCTCGGCGAGCGACATCTTCTCCTGGGCCGCCCTGGTGACGTACGCGGGCATCGGCAGCCCGCCGTTCGGCACCGGAGGGGTGGCCGAGGTCGTCTACCGGGTCATCAACCACGCGCCGGTGCTCACCGGACTGGACGAGCGGATCAGGCCGCTGGTCGAGCGGGCCCTGGACAAGGACCCTGAGCGGCGGCCCAGTGCTCAGCAGCTCCTGGACCGGCTGCTCGGCCGCGCCGAGGTGCCGGTGGACGCCGCCACCCGGCTGGTCACGGACAACTGGACGCCGATCGTGCCGACCCCACCGGCGTCCCCCACGCCCGCTGTCACGCCTGCTGCTGTCACGCCCGCTGCCACGCCAGCCCCAGCGCCCGCTGCCACGCCTGACCTGCCGGGGTCGTCTGGCTCGCCTGGTTTATCCGGCTCGTCTGGCCCAGCTGGCGGGACGCGGGCGGTGCGGCGCGGCTGGAAGGGCCCGCTCGCCGGCGCCGTCCTCGCGGCCGTCCTGGGCGTGGCCGCCACGCTCGCCGTCCTGCGTCCGTGGCAGGAGCGGAGCGCCGAGCCGAACACCCCCGCCGTCACCCGCACGGTCGACGCCCTGAGCACCACCTTCCAGGTACGGATCGACTCGCTCGTACGGCAGGGCGGCACGGCCCGCCTGCAGTGGACGGTCAAGAACGTCGGCAAGCAGAACGCGCCCCTTTACGACAGGTTCGGCGGGGACACCTTCGACAACACCGTGTCGAAGGTGAGCATCGTCCCTCCCGGTGTGGGCAAGCCGATCTACCCGGCCAGAAAAGACAACGCCTGTCAGTGCGCCGACGTCCCCAAGGCCGCGTTCGAGGGCGGCATGCAGCTTCAGTTATGGGCCGTCTTCGAAGGCCTGCCCGAGGACGCGGAGCACGTGGACGTCAACCTGGGACCGCTCGGCATGATCAAGAACGTGGCCCTCTCATCCGCCTGATCACCTGATGCGTGCCCGGCCGCCCCCATGGGATCCGCTATCGTCTAGAACGTAGCGACTGGCGCGTTAGGTGGGGCGAACCACCGGGGAGCGGAGGGGCGAAGGCCGTGCGCCTGGGTCTTCGCGCATTGTCAACGATGACAGGAGAGTCATGAGTTCTCTCGCTACCGTAGACCCGCAGATCGCCGAGCTCATCAAGGCGGAAGAGCGTCGTCAGGCCGACACCGTCAAGCTCATCGCGTCGGAGAACTACGTCTCCAAGGCCGTCCTTGAGGCCACGGGCACCGTCCTGACCAACAAATACTCCGAGGGCTACCCCGGTAAGCGCTACTACGAGGGCCAGCAGGTCATCGACCAGGTCGAGACCCTGGCCAACGAGCGGGCCAAGGCACTGTTCGGCGTCAACCACGCCAACGTCCAGCCCTACTCGGGCTCGCCCGCCAACCTGGCCATCTACATGGCCTTCCTGCAGCCGGGCGACACCGTGATGGGCATGGGCCTGCCGTTCGGCGGCCACCTCACGCACGGCTGGTCGGTCTCGGCCACCGGCAAGTGGTTCAACCCGGTCCGCTACGGCGTGCGTCAGGACACCGGCCGCATCGACCTCGACGAGGTCAGGGCGCTGGCGCTGGAGCACCGGCCGAAGCTGATCTTCTGCGGCGGCACCGCGATCCCGCGCACGATCGACTTCGAGGGCTTCGCGTCGATCGCCCGCGAGGTGGGCGCCGTACTCGCCGCCGACATCGCGCACATCGCCGGCCTCGTCGCGGGCGGCGCGCACCCGTCGCCGGTGGGCCACGCCGACGTGATCTCCACGACCACGCACAAGACGCTGCGCGGCCCGCGCGGCGCCATGCTCATGGCCACCACCGACGAGCACGCGACCGCGCTCAACAAGGCCGTCTTCCCCGGCCTGCAGGGCGGCCCGCACAACCACACCACCGCCGCCATCGCCGTGGCCCTGCACGAGGCGTCCACCGACGACTTCAAGGCCTACGCGCACCAGGTGGTGACCAACGCGAAGGCGCTGGCCGAAGAGCTGTCGAGCCGCGGCTTCGACCTGGTCTCCGGCGGCACCGACAACCACCTCATCCTGCTCGACCTCACGCCCAAGGGCATCGGCGGCAAGCCGGCCGCCCAGGCGCTCGACCGCGCGGGCCTGGAGACCAACTACAACACGGTCCCCTTCGACACCCGCAAGCCCTTCGACCCGAGCGGCATCCGCATCGGCACCCCGTCTGTCACGTCGCGGGGCATGGGGCCGGCCGAGATGCGGCAGATCGGCGCGTGGATGGACGAGGTCGTCACCGCCCTGGCCAAGGGTGACGCCGAGCACGTCATCAGCCGCGTCCACCACGAGGTCAGCGAGCTCACCGCCCAGTTCCCGGCCCCCGGCCTGGCCTGATTTCGGTCCACCGCTTGCCGCACGTGGCTGGGGGCCTCCAGGAAGACGCCCGCTGAACCCGGCTTGCCTTTCGCGTGAACCGCTTTCATCCGTTACGGCAAGCCGCACTCACCGCCACCCACCGCACGTGGCTGGGGGCCTCCAGGAAAACGCCCGCTGAACCCGCACAGGGGCAGGCGCCGTTACGTGCGTTCAGTTGGCCGGTGGCGTGGTTCGGCGGGCTGGAGGCGCCCCTCCCGGGTGGTGATCACCGGGAGGACGCGGCGGGTGGGCGGGCGGCGGGTTCTGCGGGTGCGCACACATGCGCGGTTCGGCGCCTCGCCCCACAGCCGGGCCCCGGGGGCGTGCCGTGCCATCGTCTGCCAGCTCGCGGGGAGTCGTGGGCGCGCTGTGTTGTCGTCTGTCAGCTGCGGGGAGCTGTTGGCGTGCCGTGCTGTCGTCCGCCGACTGCGGGGAGCTGTCGGGTGCCGCGCTGTCCGGCGACCCGAACCGGCTGAGCACTGACGCGAACCATGGACCGCTCCCATGGTCAACAATGCGCACGTAACGGCGCCCGACCCCGTAAACCGGAGGAGCGTGCCCCTGGACAGTCCTCAGCCCCGGTCGGTGGGTGGGGTGGGGGTGGCCGGCCGTATCAGATCGGCCTTTGAGAGCGCTGGTCGGTGTGGGGGGCGGCTGGTCGTAAAGATGTAAAAAGCCCTGGTCGGCGGGCGGGGCGGGCGCGGCGGCCCGTAACGAGAGAGGCCGTAAGAAGCGAGGAGGCACACGGACGCCCCGCCGTACGGAGGGTTACGGCGGGGCGTCGGGTGCCTTCGGGGATGGGCCGGTGTACCCCCGAAGGCGGTGGCCGGTGGCGGGCGGGGGAAAGTCGCCGCCATCAGCCGGGGGCGGTCCTTGCGGGCGGGACCGAATCGCCCGCGCGGACCTGGTCTTCAGTTGGTCGGTCAGTTCAGGAGTGGGTGGTCGGGCGGGACCGGATTGCCCGCGCGGACCTGGTCTTCAGTTGGTCGGCCGGCTCAGGAACAATCAGCCCAGGAAGAGATAGTCGGCCTGGTAGTCGACCTGGGTCTTGGCGCCCACGGTGCAGGTGCCCGTGGGGGCGACGCCGCCCTCGGTGTTGAGGCGCAGGATCGTGGTGGCGTGGGCCAGCAGTCCGGTGTTCTTGCCGGACTGGGTGGCGTCCAGGACCAGCTCGGGGATGTTGCCGTCGCCGTTCGGGGTCTTGGTGACGAGCGTTCCGCGCACTGCGCTACCGTCTGGAGCGATCCACTGCGGTGGTCCCGCGGCGGGGGTCACGAAGGAGTGGTCGATGCCGCGCCGCAGCTTGGCGGACACGCCGAACTGGGTGAAGGCGGGGGCCGCGCCGGGCTGCTGGGTGCAGGCGTAGATCTGGGCGCCCTTCAGGACCTCGGCGGTGACCGCGCGGGGGTGGGCGAACGGGTCGCCGGAGAGCTGGCCGCGCACCGCGCCGCCGTTGAACTCCGTGGTGTGCAGGTTCGTGTAGTAGCGGCCGGGGTTGGCGGCGATGCGCTTGACGATCGGCGCGGCGACCTTGGTCTCGCCCGCGATGCCGGTCAGGTTCGACGGCAGGCCCGCGGCGTCGGCGAACAGGTCGGCGACCACGTCGCCGTTCTTGCCGTTCACGCCCTTGTGGATGTGGCCGTTGGTCACCGGGGCGAGCCCGGTCCAGAAGGCCGTGTAGCCGATGGCCGAGCCGTTCGGGCGCAGCCACCAGGTGGCCTGACCGTCCTGGTCACCGCGCTTCTTGCCGTCGTCGGCCGGCACTTCCTTGGTGCCGTCGGCGCGCGAGGAGAGCGTGGCCTGGTTACTGCCCTGAAGGACGCCGTTGAGGTCGATCGGCTTGTTCAGCCGGTGGAACTGGCCGCGGACCGCGCCCTTGGGGTGGGCGGCGTCGTGCAGGTTGGCGTAGAAGCCGGCCGGGTCGTCGATCAGCGCCTTGACCAGCGCCGGGTCGGCCGTGACCGTGCCGGTCACGCCGAGCGCGGACTTGGGCAGCGGCTTGGTGAAGAACTCGAGCTTGACGTCGCCGTTGGCGCCCTTGGCGGCCTGGTGGATGTGCCCGGCGGTAGGGGAGTCGATCTTGTTCCAGCGAGCCGCGAACGTGACCTCGTTGCCACTGATCTTGATGACCACGGTCGAACGGCCATCGGCGTCACCCTTGACGCCCACCTCGTTGGCGCCGCGCAGTCCGGCGGCGAGGTACACGTCGTCACCGGAGGCCTTGGCAGTCGCCTGAGCTGCGGTGACGGGAGCGAGCAGGCCGGTGGCGAGCAGTGCCCCGGACAGGGCGAGCGTGCGAATCGACATGATGAAACCTCTTAAAGGATTGTCATTCGGGTTGGTACGGCAAGCAGTACGCGACCCGGCCTCGAAGAGGTTCAATCGAGTTATCGGTAAAAGTACACATAGGGAGAGGGATACAAAAAAGCCCTCCCACCTGCGGCGGAAGGGCTTCTGAAGAGCTGGTTCAGGCTCTGACGGTAAGTAAAGTCTTACCTGTGGTGGTGACCACTTCGAAATGATCGATTTCCTGAATCTTCCACGGACTGCCGCCGTGCATGTAGAGAGGATCGGGCGAACCGGGCACGCCATATCCGGCGGGCGGCACCGACCAGCCCGTCATGATCCGCTTCTGGCCCGACTTGGACACCGAGATCAGCTCACATTCGAGCGGGCCCTTCACCCCCGAGAGCTTGAGCGCGGCATGCGTGCCCCAGCCCTTGGACTCCAGCACCAGCCCACCGGTCACGCCGTCCGCGCCGACGCCCGGGATCGGCGTGCCGTCGGCGTAGAACTGCTCCGCGGGACCCAGATGCTGGGCGTGCTGGTCCGACGCCACGACCGGCGCCGCGTCATTGCCCCCGAGCTGCGTGCCGACCGCGAGTCCGCCGGCCACCAGCGTGACCGAGGCAGCCAGCCCGATCACGAACGTGCCCCTCCTGGACCGCCGGTCCTCCGCCTTCTTACGCCGGAGCAGGTCGACGACATCGGCCTGCCCGTAATCAGGAGGGGGATCTTCTCGCACCGGCCCGATCCCTGTCAGCACGCTGGCCACCCCGGCCAGCTCGGACAGCTCCGCCGTACACGACGGACAGAAGGCGAGGTGCGCTTCGAAGGCCAGCCTGTCGTCGTCGTCCAGCAGGCCGAGGGCGTAGGCGCCTACGTCCGTATGCTCGACTCTGTTCACGCCGTCACCCCTCTCTCCTGCAGTGCGACGCGCAACGCGCGGACCGCGTAATAAACCCGGGACTTCACTGTGCCAACGGGTATGCCGAGCGCCAGCGCGGCGTCGTTGACCGACCGGTCTCGCAAGATCGTCTCGTTGAGGATCTCGCGGTGGGCCGGTGATAACGCCATCAGCGCCTCGGATACGACCACCTGGTGCAGCAGTCCCTCCATCTCGTCCGGCACGGGCATGCTCTCCAGCGGGCCGTCGCCTGATTCCGGCGGGCGGGCTTCCTTGCGCCGCCGGTCATCGATCACGATACGGCGCGCGACCGTCGCTAGCCAGGGCATAAGGGAAGCTGAGTTCGGATCGAGCTGCTCGGAACTTCGCCAGGCGCGGATCATGGTCTCCTGCACGACGTCCTCGGCCCATTGCCGATCGCCCGCCGTCAGCCGGATCACGAATGCCAGCAGCGGCCGGTGGTACTCCCGGTAGAGCGTGGAGACGACCACCTCGTCATCCGGACGTACTCGCCTCATCCGGTGGCGTGAGCGTGGCTTGCCCATGGGGGCGGCTCCCTCGGCCGAGGGCGGGGGACACGTGCTGACTCGCATCATTCCCCTTTCAAAGTGCAGTCGGCAGGAAGTACGGACAGAATGTGGCCCCAGGTTCAATAGATCGGGAAGAAACTCGTTGCGAATCCCCAGGGGAGATGCGTAGAGTCTGTCCCCAACAGGAGCGAGGAGGTGAAGACCATGCGGGTTGTTCTGTTCCGCTTGTCGTCTGTCAACCTCCGGGTGCCCGCGTAGTCACGCGTAGAGACCCGGGTCCTTCTCGACCACAAAGGTGTCACTCCGTTGTTTTCCGATCTGTTCCTGCTCGGCTGGACCGAATCCCGCGCCGCCGAGCTGCCACCGCTGACCGTCCCGGCCCGGGTGTCCCGGGTCGATCGCGGCGCGGCCGAGGTGATCGCCGCCGACGGGCAGCATCACGTCAAATACGGCGCCCGCGTCCGCAGGGCGTCCGCTGACGACCCCGTGGCGCTGCCCTGTGTCGGAGACTGGGTCGCGATCAAAGAGCTCCCAGAAGGCCGGTACGAGCTCGACGCGGTCCTGCCGCGAACCAGCGCCTTCGTCAGGGGCGGCGTCAGCCGCGACTCGCGCGGCGGGCTGTCGGGCGACGGCCAGGGCCAGGTGCTCGCGGCCAACGTCGACATCGTCTTCGTCGCCGAGCCGTCCATGCACGCCACGGACTTCGCCGACCTGGGCCGCATCGAGCGGCTCGTCGCCCTGGCCTGGGAGTCCGGCGGCACGCCGGTCGTGCTCGTCACCAAGTCCGACCTGTTCGAACAGGGCCTGGACGAGCTGCTCACCGACGTGCGCACCGCGGCGCCGGGCGTCGACGTGCACGCCGTCTCCTCGGTGCTCGGCGACGGCGTCGAGCTCGCCCGCGGCTACCTCGAGGGCTCGCGCACGGCCGTCGTGCTCGGCCCGTCGGGCGCGGGCAAGTCCACGCTCGTCAACGCCATGGCGGAGGGCGCGGTGATGGACACCCAGCAGGTCCGCGCGGCCGACGGGCGGGGCCGCCACACCACCGTGCACAGGGAGCTCATCCCGCTGCCTGGCGGCGGGCTCGTCATCGACACGCCGGGCATCCGCCGGGTCGGCCTCTACGAGATGAGCGAGGGCGTCGAACTCGTCTTCTCCGACATCGAGGAGCTGGCGGCCGGCTGCCGGTTCGACGACTGCGGTCACGAGAGCGAGCCCGGCTGCGCGGTGCTCGCCGCGATGGAGAACGGCGAGCTGCCCGAGCGGCGGCTGCTGAGCTGGCGCAAGCTCCAGCGCGAGGCCACCTGGATGGCCTCGCGCACCGACGCGCGGCTCCGCAAGGAGCAGCGGGACAAGTGGAAGATCATTCACAAGGAGATGCGCCGGACGGGCAGAAACCGGCCCTGATCGGGTAATACCCCTGCATGGACCTGCTGTTCGCGGACCGTGCGCAAGCGGGGACGATGCTCGCGGACCGCCTGCGCGGCGCGCGGGACCCCCTGGTGCTGGCGCTCCCGCGCGGCGGCGTGGCGGTGGCCGTGCCCATCGTCCGCGGCATCGGCGGCCGGCTCGACGTGCTCGTCACCCGCAAGATCGGCTATCCGCCGACGCCCGAACTGGGCGTCGGCGCGATAGCCGAGGGCGGCGAGCCGGTGTTCGACCTGGTCCTGCTGCGCCGGCTCGGGATGACGCCCGCGTCGGTGGCGGAGGTGGTCGCGGAGGAGCGGCGCGAGCTGGCCCGCCGGGTCAAGGTCTACCGGGGTGACCGCCCGTTGCCCGACCTCGCCGGTCGCGAGGTGATCGTGGTCGACGACGGCCTGGCCACCGGCGCGACCGCGCGGGCCGCGCTCCGGGCGGTCCGGGCGGCCAAGCCGGGCCGGGTGACGCTGGCCGTCCCGGTGGGCGCCCGCGACACCGTCGAGGCCATGCGCGCGGAGGCCGATGAGGTGGTGGTGCTGCGGGTTCCGGCGGATTTCCGGGCGGTCGGGCAGTGGTACGAGCACTTCGACCAGCTCAGCGACGCCGACGTGCTCGAACTGCTGGCAGAGGTTTGAGGCGCTCAGACCAGAGTCAGGCGGACAGGACGGCCCAGACGAGCTTGCCCTGGCCGCCGGGGGTGAGCCAGCCCCAGCCCGTGGTGAGCGCCTCGACCAGCCGCAGACCGCGACCGTATTCGGCGAAGATGTCGGTGGCGGGGGCGGTGGCCGGCGCGTGCCGGCTGTAGTCGCTCACCACGCACGCCACCTCGCGCAGCCGGCTCAGCAGCCGGAGCTGGATGGCGCCGCCGCCGTGCCGCATCGCGTTGGTGACGAGCTCGGAGACCACGAGCTGGGCATCGAAGACGATGCCGTCGGAGCCCCACGAGGTCAGCGTCCGGTCGACGAACCGCCTGGCAGAGGCCACGCACTCGGGCTCGAATGTACTGAGTTCGTGAAAGGGGAAGGCCGCGTCACACGGTCCGCGTCGCCCTTCGAGCAGAATGGGCAGCAGCCAATCCGGTGCCTCAGCACCGGCGGCGGCTTGCGGCCGAGCGTCGAAAGTCGTCATTCTGGCCCCCGAAGCGCGGTCTAGGTGATCCAATGCCCATCTTTACGGCGTGTGCTTACCGATGCAAGACTTTTCGTGTTTTACAGATGCAAATCGCATCTGCACGTGCAGATGATCTGGGAGCGGTAGTGTGAGCGCACTGAGTGCGGAAGGGAACGTCATCGGCCACTCGCCGGGAAGCCCGACGGTGCTGCGGATTCTGCTGGGTACGCAGCTGCGCAGGCTCCGTACGGAGCAGCGTATCTCGCGGGAGGACGCGGGGTACGCGATTCGCGCTTCTCACGCGAAGATCAGCCGGCTGGAGCTCGGTCAGGTCAGCTTCAAGGAGCGCGACGTGGCCGACCTGCTCACGCTCTACGGCGTCACCGACCCCGCCGAGCGGGCGCCGCTGCTGGAACTGGCCCGGCAGGCCAACGCCCCCGGCTGGTGGCACAAGTACGGTGACCTGCTGCCCGGCTGGTTCGAGGTGTACATCGGGCTGGAGGGCGCGGCCTCGGTCATCCGGACCTACGAGAACCAGTTCGTGCCCGGCCTGCTCCAGACGCCCGCGTACGCCAGAGCGGTGATCAAGCTGGCGCACGAGACGACTCCCGCCGCGGAGCTCGACCGGCGCGTCGCGCTGCGCATCAGGCGCCAGGACCGCCTGACCGGCGACCGGGCGCTCAAGCTGTGGGCGGTCATCGACGAGGCCGTGGTGCGGCGCGCGCTGGGCGGCCGCGAGGTGATGCGCGGGCAGATCGAGCACCTGCTGGAGATGACGGCACGGCCCAACGTCACCGTCCAGGTCGTCCCGTTCGAACGCGGCGGGCACGCGGCCGCCGGCGGGCCGTTCAGCATCCTGCGCTTCCCCGAGCGTGACCTGCCCGACGTCGTCTACCTGGAGCAGCTCACCAGCGCCCTCTACCTCGACAAGCCGGCGGAGTCCGAGCACTACATGCAGGTCATGGACCGATTGAGCGTCCAGGCCGACTCCCCTGAGCAGACCAAACGCTTCCTGGAGCGGCTTTTGTCGGTGTGATCCACACCATAAGAGGATTTTGGTCATCACCTATATGGCGATCTTGTCGCTACCGTATCGTGATCTCGCAACCACGGCTGCACGTGCATCCGTAAGCGCGCGAGGGAGCTTCCCCATGCATGAGTTCCGGAACGGAACGCCCGCCGGTCGCCTTTCCGCCGTCTGGCGCAAGAGCAGGCGGAGCAACCCGAACGGCAACTGCGTCGAGGTGGCCGATCTGCCCACGGGGGAGGTGGCGATGCGCAACTCGCGCTTCCCCGAGGGGCCCGCCTTGGTGTACACGCGGGCTGAGATCACCGCGTTCGTGCTGGGCGCCAAGGACGGCGAGTTCGACGACCTGATCGTCTGAGCCGGCAGCACCGAGCCGTAACGATCCAGCGGCACCTGTCCCCGGAAGGTGCTGAACCTGGGGATTCAGATCCGGAAACCACTTCAGCCCGGCGTCACGGATGACGCCGGGCTGAAGCGCGTGCTCGGGGTAGAGCTGGTGCTTGATCAAGCAGTTGTCCCGACCGGGTTCACCGGAGCCTGGACGTGGCGGGCCAGGCTTCGGCTCATCGGGACAACTGCGTGATCATGCGGTGATCACGGACGCTGCCGGGTGGAGTCAGGCGGCGGAGATGCCGGCGCTGGCCGCGCGGCGCATGCGACGGCGACGCTCGGAAGCGCGCTCGTCCTCGTTCAGGCCACCCCACGTGCCGTACTTCTCCGGACGGGACAGCGCGTAGTCCAGGCACTCGTTGCGGACAGGGCACTGGGCGCAGATCGCCTTGGCCTTCCGCTCGCGCACGTCACGCTCGGGCTGCCGCTCCCCATCGGGGCCGAAGAAGAGCACGAGGTCCTCACCCCGGCACGCGGCATCATCCTGCCAACCCCAGCTGGGGCGCGGGCGGGCGAGCTGCCGACGTACCTGAGACATGAGAAAACCACCTTCGTGAGAGGTATTTCAGTAATTGAGCCGCATTGGACGCTTTCGGCGTCACTGTTCCAACGCAAAGGTAGGCCGTGATGTTCCCGTGATCAGGTAAGCGCGGGCGTGGCGTACCGCACAGGCCTGAGCCTGTCCAGCGAAACCAGCCGGTAGGTGGTGATCTTCTCGGCGCAAGCCGTACCACACGGCGCTTGGAGCACCGATGGCTCAACCACAACCTGGAACCGGACGTCGCCGCAGCGCACGATGGCTTCGGTGACGTCGCCGTCCGACCTGGAGGATTCCACGGCCACTGCGCCGACAGAACGCTCTCCCGTATGGGTTCGGGCGAAGTGCTCGACGGCTTGCAATGGCTCAGGGATGCCTGCGCGTCCCCGGTAACGGTCGAGAATGATCTCGCCCGACCGGTACGCGTTAGCCGCTGCGATCGCAGCAGCCTGAGACATGCTGCCGTAGAAAATTCCGTGTGGCAAGCACACGAGGTTGGCGGCGTAACGATCGCCGCCAACGTGTGACGTTTCCCACACTCTGTCCGGCCAGTTTTCGGCCAGTGTCCGAGCGAGGGGTAGTCCAATGCGGGCGCAACACGCATTGCGCTTGGCGTGCGTGCAGACCAGAAATACCGGCTCGTCTTCAAGTATGCAGGACTCCGGGACCACTCCGGCCACCAGCGCGTCGAGGTCAAGATCTTCGGGACCTGCGATGACTCCGCTGGCCAGCCAGGGGTTGGGGCCTATGGCGTAGCCCACTAGCACACGCAGGTCCTGCTCCTGCGGGCGGGCTCGCCGGCCGGGGCGGCGGATGAGCTGGGGCCGGATGCCACGTTCGAGGGCGCGCTGCACGAGTTTCGAGATTCTCTCAGGAAGCTCGAAGCTTTCCAGATGCGACGGCCACGGCCCGTCGTACTCGACGAGTAGCCACAGCCGGGCTCCCACGGTGGCGCTGGCCAGATTCGGCACAGCGCCGGTGTGGGAGCCGTCCGGATGCTCGCAGGCCCTGGTCAACGCCTTCCTCCCTCACTTGCGAATTAGGTAAGACTAACCTAACGGCGAGGGGGTAAAGGTGTTATCCGGCAAACGCCGCCCGCGCGGCGGGCAGCGCCGCCGCCCTGTCCTCGGGGACGAGCCCGATCCTGGTCCTGCGGTCGAGCAGGTCGTCCGCGTCGAGCGCGCCCTCGTGGGCGACGGACCACCGCAGCTCGCCCAGGGTGATGCCGAGACAGACCTCTTCGGGATGCGCCTTGACGAGCTCGTGCACGGCCGCCGCCTCGAAGCCGTAGCGGGCGACCAGCCGCTCGGGCGTGCGGTCCGGCCCGCCGGCCGGGGGCGGGGCGCCATGATTCTGGACGGCTCCGACGAGCGGGAGCGAGGTGGTGCGGCTCGGGCCCGCCCGGAGGTTCCGCGCCGAGACCGCTCGATCCACCGCGTCCTCCGCCATCCGCCGGTATGTCGTGAGCTTGCCGCCCACGACCGTGATGAGGCCTCCATCCGCGAACACGGCGTGCTTGCGGGAGACGTCGGCCGTCCGCCCGTCCGCCGCCAGGAGCGGCCTGAGCCCCGCGTAGGCGCCCGCGACGGCCTCGCGGGCCACCGGTGCCGCCAGAACCGTGTTGAGCACGCTCAGGAGCGCCCTGATGTCCTCCTCGGGCGCCTCGGGCACGTCGGGGACGGGGCCGTCGAGAGGTTCGTCGGTCAGGCCCACGTACACGCGGCCGTCGGCTTGGGGGAGTACGAGCGCGAATCGGTTGCTCTCTCCGGGTATCGGGATGTGCAACCCGGACAGGAGGCCGGGCAGGGTCCCGGGGCGGAGCACGAGGTGTGTGCCACGTGACGGGCGCAGCTCCACCTGGGGATCCAGCAGGCCCGCCCACACGCCCGCCGCGTTGATCACCGTCCTGGCCCGGATGCCGAACTCCGCGCCGGTCAGCTCGTCGCGGACCTTGGCGCCCTCGCCGGTCAGTTCCAGGGCGCGGCAACGGGTCAGGATCCGCGCCCCGTGCGCCGCCGCCGTCCGGGCAATGGCGACGACCAGCCGGGCGTCGTCGAGCACGCGGCCGTCCCAGGACAGCAGCCCGCCCCGCAGGCCGTGCTCGCTCAGCATGGGCGCCAGCGTGTGCGCCCGGGCGGCCGTCAGCCGGGACGGGCCGGGCAGCAGGCGGCGCGGCGTGAGGGCGGTGGCGCGCAGGGCGTCGCCGAGCCGGTAGCCGGTCATCAGCAGCTTCGCCTGGGGCCTGGAGACCTCCGGCGTCAGCGGCAGCACGTACGGGTGCGCCTTGACCAGGTGCGGAGCCGTCCGCCGCAGCAGGATGCCGCGCTCGACGGCGCTTTCGCGGGCGACGCCCACCTGGCCCCTGGCGAGGTAGCGGAGCCCGCCGTGAATGAGCTTGGAACTCCACCGCGATGTGCCGAAAGCCAGGTCGTGCGCGTCGATCGCCGCTACGGTGAGACCACGCGAAGCGGCGTCGAGCGCCGCGCCCGCACCCGTCGCGCCCAGGCCCACGACCAGCACATCGACGGTCTCCTCCGCGACCACGGCCAGCTCGCGGGCCCGTCGCGGCGCGTTCAGCGAGCTATCCAAGGTAGGCCTCCAGCAGGGTGGCGAGTTCGGCGTCGAGTTCGTCGAGTGTCACGGGGTCGAGCATGGTGGGCGCCGACAGCAGGAACGACTGCGCCACGAGCAGCACCGCCCTGGCCTTGCGGCGGTCGCCGACGACGTCTTCGAGCACGGCCAGCACCGCCTCGTGGGTGGCGCCGCGCCGATCCAGCAGGTACGGCAGGAGCAGCTCCGGATCCGCTTCCACGATCTTGCGCCAGAGCGGATGCCCGCGCAGCCGTCGTACCCCTTCGACGACCGCCGCGACCGGATCCGACATGTCGAGATCCGTGACCGCCAGCACCCACTCCCGCGTCATCACGTCGGCGACCAGGCTCCGCACGTCGGGCCAGCGGCGATAGAGCGTCATCCGGGACACCCCCGCCCGGCGCGCCACGTCGGTGAGCGTGGTGCGCCGCACCCCGTAGGCGAGCACACAGTCGCGGGCCGCGTCCAGCACGCCGTCATTGTGACGAATCGACGTCATATGTCACAGTGTAGACGTGCTGAACGAACCCATGCTCTGGTCGGGCTGGGGCGACCCCGCCAAGGCCCGCGAGCTGCCCCAGCAGATCCGCGCGCTGCTCCACGACCTGCTGGGCGTGCGCGAGCCGGCCGCGCCCGCCGTCTCCTTCGAGTCCGTACGGCTGGCCCCGGTCGCACTCCCGCCCGCGCGCCTGGCCGCGCTGGCCGAGGTGGTGGGCCACGAGCACGTGCTGACCTCGCGCGCGGCCAGGATCGGGCACACGCGCGGCAAGTCCACGCCCGACCTGCTGCGGATGCGCGCGGGAGACGGCTCGGACGCGCCCGACGCCGTGGTGCTGCCCGGGTCGCACGACGAGGTGGCCGCGCTGCTGCGACTGTGCGCCGCCGAGCGGATCGCGGTGGTGCCCTTCGGCGGCGGCACGTCCGTGGTCGGCGGCCTGGCGGCGGCCCGGTCCGGCTTCGCCGGGGTGGTGGCGCTGGACCTGGCCCGGCTCGACCGGCTCGTCTCGGTCGACGCCGAGTCGATGGTCGTCACCGTCGAGCCGGGGCTCCGGGCGCCCGAGGCCGAGCGGCTGCTCGAACGGCACGGGCTGACCCTGGGGCATTTCCCGCAGTCGTTCGAGTACGCCACGCTGGGCGGGTTCGCGGCGGCCCGGTCCAGCGGGCAGGCTTCGGCGGGGTACGGGCGGTTCGACGACATGGTGGTGGGACTGACCGTCGCCACGCCCTCCGGCGACCTGTCCCTGGGGCGCGCGCCGAAGTCGGCGGCCGGGCCCGATCTGCGGCAGCTCCTGCTGGGGTCGGAGGGGGTGTTCGGCGTGATCACGGCACTGCGGCTGCGGGTGCGGCGGGTGCCCGAGCGGCGGGTGTACGAAGGGTGGCGCTTCGGGTCGTTCCAGGAGGGGGCGGCCGCGCTGCGGGTCCTGGCGCAGGAAGGGCCGCTGCCGACGGTGCTGCGGCTCTCGGACGAGACGGAGACCATGATCGGGCTCGCCCGGCCGGACGCCATCGGGGGCGGTGACTCCGGCTGCCTGGTGATCGCGGGCTACGAGGGACCGGCGGCCGGACCACCGGAGACGTCGGCCGAGGGGCGGCGGGCCGGGGCGGGGGCGGTGCTGGCGCGGATGGGCGGGGTGCCGCTCGGGACCGAGCCCGGACAGGCGTGGGAGCACGGCCGGTTCGCGGCGCCGTACCTGCGCGACTCGCTGCTGGCCGTCGGCGCGACGGTGGAGACCGTGGAGACGGCCGGGTTCTGGTCCGCGCTGCCGCGCCTGTACGACGCGGTGCGGCTGGCGCTGCTCGGGGCGCTGGAGTCGCCGCTGGTCATGTGCCATGTCTCGCACGTGTACGAGACCGGGGCCTCGCTGTACTTCACCGTCGTCACCGCGCAGAAGGGGGACCCGGTGGAGCAGTGGGAGCGGGCCAAGGAGGCGGTCAGCGCGGCCATCGTGGCGGCGGGCGGCACGATCTCGCACCACCACGGCGTCGGCCGCGACCACCGCGAGGCGTACGCGGCGGAGCTGGGGCCGGTGGGCGTGGACATCCTGCGGGCGGTCAAATCCCGGCTCGACCCCGCGGGCATCCTGAACCCCGGCATCCTGATCCCCTGAGCCCCCGCGGTCAGTCGGGTGGGTCGACCGCCGTGGCCTCCGTCATGGCCTCCGCCGCGTCGCCGTACCGCTGGAGGGCCTCGTAGACGTCCGACAGGCAGGCCAGCGAGACGATCAGCGGCGCGCCACCCGACGGGCGGCAGAGTTCGACGGCCTCCTGGGCGAGTGGCAGCGCCTCCTGGGCCTGGCCGCGCCGCAGCAGCAGCTTGGCGGCGGCCCGCAGGCAGCGGGCGAGCAGCACGGAGTGCTCGTCGGGGTCCGCGGCGACCAGCTCCCGGCTGAGCCCGATCGCCTCGTGGACTCTGCTGAGCGCGCCCCCGCCCCAGCGTGACCGTCTGCCGGCGTACGCCAGCAGTCCCTCGACGGCGGCCACCCCCATGGTGCCTTTCCGGGTGGCGTCGTCCGAACCGTTCCGGGCCATGGCAGCCCCCCTCGGCGGCGACGAACCGCTTGCTTGGGGCGTGAGGTTACACCATCACGAACCGATTGTGTTCCCCACGGCACGCTGCGTTCCGGATGTGCTTGGGGAAGAGGGTGCGGCTTGGGGAAGATCGCGGTAAAGATGTGGTCATGGTGGAAGTCGCGGCTGAGCGTGGAAAGCAGCTCTCCTCCCGGGTGTCGGAGGAAGGCGCGGGGTGGGCGTGCCAGCGGATCGGCACGTTCACCGGGCTGAGACCGGACACGAAGGGGTTCACCTGGTTCAGCCCGCGCACGCTGTGGCACTCGCGCAACCAGATCGTCGCCGGGCTCTTAGGCGACCCGTCCGGGCAGGTGCGCCGCAGGTGGGTGGCCGAGCAGGCGGCCCGTGGCGCCGACCCGGACTTCCGCGTCCGGCCCGAGGTGGGGGAGAGCTTCAGCTTCCTGCTGCTCGGCGACACGGGTGAGGGCGACGCCTCCCAGTACGCGGTCGTGCCCGGCCTGCTCAAGGTGGGCGAAGGCACCTCCTTCGCCGTCATCGCCAGCGACGTGCTGTATCCGGCCGGGTCCGGCAACGAGTACGAGAACAAGTTCTTCCGGCCGTACAAGGACTATGACGCTCCGATCTACGCGATCCCCGGCAACCACGACTGGTACGACGGGCTCGGCGGGTTCATGCGCGTGTTCTGCGACGCCCAGGCGCTCAAGCCCAAGCGGGAGTCCGGGCTGCGCGGCCTGCTCTGGCGCAAGTCGGACACGATCGACGAGCGGCTCCTGGCCGAGGCGCGCAGGTTCAGGGAGCGGCCGTCGCAGCAGGCCGCGCAGCCGGGGCCCTACTGGGTGATCGAGACCCCCAGCCTGCTCATCGTGGGCGTCGACACCGGCATCCAAGGGGGGATCGACGCGCAGCAGACCGAGTGGCTGCGCCGCGTCTCGCTGGACCCGCGCCCGAAGATCCTCGTCACCGGCAAGCCGATCTACACGCGCAACGACTACAAGCCGTCCCCGCTGGAGGGCGGCGGCACGATCGACGACATCATCCGCGCCCCCGAACACCGCTACGTGGCCGCCATCGGCGGCGACGTGCACAACTACCAGCGCTACCCCGTCAGAGTGGGCGACCGGGTGATCCAGTACATCGTCTCCGGCGGCGGGGGCGCGTTCATGCACGCCACCCACACCACCCGCCGGGTGGACGTGGCGGGCGTGCACGAGGACGACTTCAAGTGCTATCCGCTGCGCGGAGACTCGCTGTCCTTCTACAGCCAGCTGTACGCGAAGCGGCTCCGGATGAAGTGGATCTACCTCACCCCGGCCGAGGCCGCCTGCATCATGGCGGAGCAGATCAAGAACACCCCGGTCCGGCCCGTCGCGGGGCCCATCAAGATCACCCGCAGGATGAGGTGGGCGGCCCGGCTGCTCGGGGCCTGGCCGATGCCGTTCCGGCTGCCCGTGGGGACGGTCTTCCACCGGTACCTCTCCGAGCTCTCCGACTGGGACACACCACCGTTCTTCAAGCAGTTCCTGCACCTTTCGGTCACGCCCGACCTGCTCAAGGTGCGCTGTTTCGCCGCCACCGGCTGCCTGCCGCAGGAGGTGGATCCGCCGATGGAGGACGAGGTGCACATCAGTTTGTCGTAGTCACCTGGCAGGCTGGACGGCGTGCACGTAGTGGTGACAGACCGGACGATCCTCCCGGTCGGCGGCCCGGCTCGTCAGGTCGACGACCTGGCGCGGGCCGTACGAGAGCTCGAAGCCGAGCGGCCGCGCTGGGTCTGGGCGGACGCGCGCGAGGCCTATCCGCCCCTGCTGCGCAGCGGTGTGCGGGTGTCACGCTGTCACGATCTGGCCCTCACCGAGGGCCTGCTGCTCGCTCATGAGGGACGCTACGGCCAGCCGCGCTCGGCCAAGGCCGCCCACGCCAGGCTGCACGGCCTGCCGGTGCCCGACGAGCAGCCCAACATGCCCGACACCCTGTTCGCGCCCGAGCCGCTCGGCGCGGAGGCGGTGGCGGAGGTGCTGGCCGACCAACTGCGCCGGATCGAGGCGCTGCCGGACCCCGGGCGGTTCCGGCTGCTGGTGGCGGCCGAGTCGGCGGGCGCGCTGATCGCCGCCGAGATGGGTTACGACGGCATGCCGTGGCGCCGCGACGTGCACGAAGCCCTGCTCACCGACCTGCTCGGGCCGCGCCCGGTGCACGGCATGCGCCCGGCCAAGCTCCAGGCGCTGGCCGACGAGGTGTCGGCGGCGTTCGGGCATCCGGTCAATCCCGACTCGGTGCAGCAACTGGTCAAGGCGTTCAAGGCGGCGGGCGTCGCGCTCAGGACCACCCGGTCGGAGGAGCTCAAGCAGATCGACCATCCGGCCGTCGCGCCGCTGCTCGCCTACAAGGAGCTGGCCCGGCTCCACAGCTTCCACGGGTGGGTCTGGGCCGACCAATGGGTGCGCGACGGGCGCTTCCGTGCCGAGTACGTGGTGGGCGGCGTGGTGTCGGGGCGGTGGGCCACCAGCGGTGGCGGCGCGTTGCAGATCCCCAAGGTGATGCGCCGCGTGGTGGTCGCCGACGACGGCTGGACCCTGATCGTCGCCGACGCCGCCCAGCTGGAGCCGCGGGTGCTGGCCGCGATGGCCGGAGACAACGGGCTGGCGCGGGCGGCGGGGGAGATCGATCTCTACTCGGCGCTGGCCAAGTCGTTCGGGGGCGAGCGCGACCACGCCAAGATCGCGATGCTGTCCGCCATGTACGGGGGCACCAGCGGTGACGCGCCCAAGCTGCTGGCGGTCATGCGGCAGCGCTTCCCCAAGGCGTACCAGTTCGTCGAGGACGCGGCCAAGGCGGGGGAGGAGGGGCGGCTGGTGCGTTCCTGGCTCGGCCGCACCAGTCCGCCGCCGTCCGACCGGTGGAAGTCCCTGGTGTCGGGGCCCGAGGGGAGCAGGGCGCTGCGTGATCGGGGGCGGTTCACCCGCAACTTCGTCGTGCAGGCCACCGCCGCCGAGTGGGCGCTGGTGCTGATGGCGGTGCTGCGCGGGCGGTTGTCCGGCCCGGCCCGGCTGGTGTTCTTCCAGCACGACGAGATCATGGTGCACTGCCCGCTCGGCCAGGCCGAAGAGATCATCGCCGCGGTGTCGGAGTCGGCCGCCGAGGCCAGCCGGCTGCTGTTCGGGCAGACGCCGGTGCGGTTCCCGATGGAGGCGGTCGCGGTCTCCTGCTACGCCGACGCGAAGTGACGCGTTTCTCCGTACGTCAGGCGGTGACTTCTCCCGGCGCGCGGTGCCAGGTGATCGCCAGCCAGACTCCGGCCAGTGTCACCATCACGCCCACCACCAGCCCGAGCACCCCGTACGACAGCCCGCCCACGATCGCGCCCGCGACGATCGTGCCGGTGGCGCCGCACACGTTCATCAGCAGGTCGGACAGGCCCTGCACGGCGGGACGGCTCCCGACCGGCACTGACTCCGAGACCAGCGCCGACCCGGCCACCAGGCCGCACGACCAGCCCAGGCCGAGCAGGATCAGCGCGGTGCTCACCTGCCAGACGCGGTGCCCGGCCGTACCCGCCAGAACGGCGGAGCTGAGCAGCAACGCCATGCCGAGCAGCAGCACCGGCACCTTGCCCGCCTTGTCGGCCAGCCAGCCCACCACCGGCGACATGACGTACATCCCGGCGATGTGCAGGCTGATCACCAGGCCGATGACGTCCAGGTTCGCGCCGTCGTGGTGGAGTTTGACCGGGGTCATCGACATGACCGACACCATCGCCGTGTGGCTGATCGCGATCATGACCAGGGCCTTGCGGGCCATGGGGGTGGTGCGCAGGGTCGTCCAGGCGTTCCTGATCGTCCGGTTCCGGCCGGGGGCGGGGGGCTGCGTGCCGTTCAGCTCGCGGGCCAGTTTGAGCGGGTCCGGGCGCAGGCCCACCAGGATGATGAGCATCGCCAGCGCGAACGCCAGCGCCGCGAACGCGAACGGCCCGGCCTTCTCCACCAGGCCGGCGGCCATGCCGATCTGGTCGGCGGGCTTGGCCAGGTTCGGGCCGGCGACGGAGCCGATGGTGGCCGCCCAGACGACCAGGGACAGGTGCCTGGCGGCGTGCCCCGACGGTGACAGGTCGGTCGCCGAGTAGCGGGCCGCCAGGTTGCCCGCGCTGCCGCCGCCCACCAGGACCAGCCCGGCCAGCAGCAGCGGCCAGTTGCGGAGGCTGATGGCGCCGACCGACACCACGCAGCCCGCCAGCGCGGCGACGTACGCCAGCGCCAGGCCCGCCCGCCGGCCGCCCCGGCCGGACGCCTTGGCGGTCGGCAGCGCCAGCAGGGCCGCGCCGAGGACGGTCGCGGTGCCCGCGAAGCCGCTGATCACGGTGGAGCCGGAGAGCTCGTCGACGACGACCGAACTCAGGGCCAAGCCGACGGCGACGCCTACGCCACCCACTATTTGCGCGGCGGACAGGATCGCGAGAGTGCGCCGCTGGACGACCCGGATCCGGTCAGGGGATGAAATATAGGGCTTAATAGGGGCGCTGGTCACGTGTGAAGTCTCGCATAGCCCCCGAGATCCCCCTAAAGACCCAAATCACCCCACGCGGTGGTATTCGGCCATATGCAGGATGCTTTCGGGTGCTCGATCGCCCGCCGCCGCGCTCAAAGGACCGCTACCGGATCGCCCTGCGTGATCCGGCCCGGTGCCTCCGGGATGAGGTTCCTGCCGAACCAGACCTTGCCGTCCCACCGGCGGTGCTTGGCCAGGGTGCGGATGGGCTCCTTGCCCT
Organism: Nonomuraea sp. NPDC049269; assembly: GCF_043197155.1. NCBI lineage: Bacteria > Bacillati > Actinomycetota > Actinomycetes > Streptosporangiales > Streptosporangiaceae > Nonomuraea > Nonomuraea sp. NPDC049269. Next base: position 137,580 of record NZ_JBICSO010000004.1, on the reverse strand, counting down.
TGGTGTAGGTGCGGGTGTCGACGGTGGTCAGCACGCAACGGTCGCAGCTCTTGACCACCCGGAACTCCGTGTCGCCGATGCGGATCCGCTTCCATCCGTCCTCGGCGAAGGCGGTCTCCGCGCCGTCCACGACCACGTTCGGCCGGAACCTGCTCATGGGTAGCGGCGCGGGCAACTCCTCGCCGCGCTCGACCGCCGTCTCCGCGATCCAGTCGTTGAGCTGCGCCAGCGAGGCCGTGGACGTGAGCAGCAGCGGGTACGCGTCGGCCAGGCTGACCCGGTCGTCCGGCCGGCCGTACTCGGGATCGACGGGACGGCGGGTCGGGTCGTCCAGCCAGGCCAGCCGGGCGGGGCGGTCGATCAGCGCGGTCAGCCACGCGGCGGCGTCGTCACCGCAGTCGGTCAGCTCCACCGGCGTGTTCCGCATGTTGATCACGGAACGGGTGGAGGTGGGGGTGACCCGCAGCGGCGCGGCATGCGGGCCGGTGAGCGTGAGCGTCTCGCCGTCCAGCTCCGGCAGGCACATCAGCAACCGGGGGAACTCGCGGGCGGTCAGTATCACGCCGTGCTCGTCGAGGACGAGGTAGCGCCGGTCACCGGCCAGGCCCCAAGGCTGGACCTCGGCCTCTCGCACGTCGTGTCCGCTCGTCGACTTGACGGGATAAAAGTGGATGCTCGCCAGCTTCATGCGGCCGACGGTACCTGACGCTCACCTGCGGGGACATCCGGCGCTTCGCCGAGGGCCGAGGCGTTGGGGGTGGGTCGTCGGGCGGCTGTTAGCGTACTGATCGTTCCGAGAGAGGAGAGGTGTATGAGGGCTGCCACACCTGGGGTGACGTTCGACAGCGACGGGGTGCCGTTGCTGGGGGTGCTGCACCTGCCGGCGGGCGAGGGGCCGCATCCGGTGGTGGTGCTGCTGCACGGTTTTCCCGGGAACGAGCGCAACTTCGATCTCGCCCAGGCGCTGCGCCGGGCCGGGTACGCCAGCCTGGTCTTCCACTACCGGGGCTCCTGGGGAGTCGGCGGGCACTGGTCGTGGGCGAACGGCCTGGCGGACGCGGCGCGGGTGGTGGCGGCCGTGCGGGACAAGCCGTTCGCGGTAGAACACCGGCTCGACCCGGAGCGGGTCGCCGTGGTCGGACATAGCTTCGGGGGGTTCGTGGCGCTGATGACGGGCGCCGCCGATCCGGGCATCGCGGCCACCGTGTCGGTGTCCGCCTTCGACTTCGGTACGATCACCCGCGGGCTCGACGCCGAGGGGCGGCGGGCGTACGTCGAGGCGTTCGACGACGAACTGCTCCCGCTCACCGGCACCAGCGGCGAGGCGCTGGTGGCCGAGATGGAGGCCGCGGGGGAGCGGTGGAGCCTGGCCTCGCTGGCACCCGCGTTCGCCGGACGCCCGGTGATGCTCATCGGGACCGGACTCGACCCCGTGACGCCCGCCGAGGTGCACCACCGGCCGCTGGTGCCCGCGTACGCGGGGGCCGCGCTCGAACACCATGAATGGGCCACCGACCACGCCCTGTCCGACCACCGCGCCGAACTGGCCACGACGGTCCGCGACTTCCTCGACCGCGCCCTCGGCGCGCGGTGACCGTTCAGATCCCGGCCGCGTGACCCGCCCACCCGCGCTCATGGCGCGGTGGGCGGGGGGTCAGGTCGTCTGGCGGAAGGTGTCGAAGAAGACCTTGCGGGTTTCGGCCTGGTCGTCCCACTTGAGCTCGGGCATGGTAAAGATGATCTTGAAGGCGTTGGTGTCGTCCATCGTGACGTACCGGGTCAGGGCGTGCATGGGGACGCCGTTGGCCAGCGTGTAGGTGTACTCCCAGTCGGCCGCCTTCCAGTCGCGATACCGCGTCGCCTGGAGCTGGACCTGGATGTAACCGTCGACGCGGCCGTCCGCCTCCTCGCGGGCCAGCTCCGCCAGGCCGCCGTCCGGCTGCGGGGTCGCCTGCTCGACCCGGGTCGTCATGCCCGAGTCCTTGGGGCCGGTGAACGTGGCGTCACCGCCTGACGCGGTCAGCTTCCAGCCGTTGGGCACGGCGGCGGAGAAACCGGGTGGGGTCTGCTCGCCGAAGCCGTCGGGCACGGTCGCCGTCAGGGGGTCGTCGGCGGCGGGCTGCGACGCGACGGTGGTCGCCGCGCTCGGCACCGGAGCGGGTGTGCCATCCGTGCGGACGTACAGGACGACGGCCACGATCGCGCCGAGTGCCGCGATGGCGGTGACGATCAGGCGCGGGGTGGGGCGGCCGTCGCGGAGCCAGCCGCCGTCGTCGTCCTCGACCCTGCGCCTGCTCTTGGTCAGGCGTTGCGAGGCGCTGGGCAGGCTGGCCAGGCGGTTGTGGGTCAGGTCGCGCGACAGGTCGATGGCCTGGTCGCGCAGGTGGTCGGACGAGGCCAGGGGCCAGGGGGCGGCGCGGCTGTCACTGGTCAGGGGCAGGATCGGCTGCGGTCCCGACGGGCCGAAGGCGTCGTCGCGCGATTCCGGGCCCGCCGAGCCGCGGCGCGGGCCCGAGGGGCCGCCGAACGGTGAGCGGTCGGGCACCCGATGCGATCCCGATGGGCCGCCGAACGAAGGCGGCGCACCGGACGGCGACGAAGGCGGCGCTCCGAGCGGCCCGCCGGACGCGAAGCCCGGCGACGACGGCGGCCCTCCTGGCGGGAAGCCCGGCGACGACGGTGGCCCGCCCGACGGGTAGTCCGGCGGTGGGAAGCCCTGCGACCCGTAGTCCTGCGACGCGTAGTCCTGGGACGCGTAATCCTGGGACGGGTAGCCCTGGGACGGGTAGCCCTGCGAGGCGTAGTCATGCGACGGGAAGTCCCGTGACGGGGGGCCGCCCAGCGGTCCTGTCTGGCCGCCGGTGAAGGGGCGTACCACCGACGGGCCGGCCGGGTCGCTCTGCGACGGATGCGGGCCGGTCCCCGGTACCCGGTGCGACCCCGACGGGCTGGTGAACGCGTCAAACCCGTCCGCCCGGGGCAGCGCGTCCGTGCGGTGGCTGCCGGACGGGGTGGACATCCCGTCGTACGGCATGGAGTAGCCGCCCGACGGGCTGTTCAGCGGGTCGTACGGCACCCGTACCGGCCCCGAGGGGGTCTCCACGATCCGCGACGGCATCGGCCCGGACGGCATGTCCAGCGGCGGCAGCAACTCGGCCGGCGTCGAGTCCGTCCGCGTCGGCAGGGACCGCGCGGATTCGGCGGGGCGCGGGCGGACCGAGCCGTGCGCGTGCAGGACCCGTTCCAGCATGTCGCTGACCTGTTCGGCGGTGAGGCGTTCGGCCGGGTCCTTGCGCAGCAGGCCCTCGATCACCGGTGCCAGCGCGCCCGCCCGCTGCGGCGTGACCGGTTCCTGCGTGAGGACCGCGCCCAGCACCGCGATCGGGTCCGGCCCCTCGTACGGCGGGCGCCCCTCGACCGCGGCGTACATCGTCGCCCCGAACGACCACAGGTCGGCCGCCTGGGTGATCGACTGCCCGGACAGCCGTTCCGGCGGGATGTAGGCGGGCGAGCCCATGAGCAGTCCGGTCTGGGTGATCGTGACGTCACCCTCGATCGCGGCGATGCCGAAGTCCGTGAGGATCACGCGGTCCGCGGTGAGCAGGACGTTGCCCGGCTTGATGTCACGGTGCAGGATCCCGGCCGCGTGCGCGTGCCTGACCGCGTCGAGCACCCGGATGCCGATCTCCGCCGCCTGGATCACCGGGAGCGGTCCGCTCTGCCGGACCGCCTGTTCGAGGGACCAGGCCCGGACCAGTTCCATGACGATCCACGGCCGGCCGTCCTCTTCGACCACGTCGTGCACGGTCACGATGCCCGGGTGGGTCAGCCGTGCGGCGGACCTGGCCTCCCGCAGCACGCGCCGGTGGGCCACTTGCCTGCCCGTCTGGTCCAGTCCGTACGGGAGGATCAGCTCCTTGACCGCCACGTCGCGGGCGAGAAGCACGTCATGCGCGTGCCACACGATCCCCATGCCGCCTCGGCCGACCGGTGACATCAACCGGTAACGCCTGCCGATCAGACGACCCTGGCTCTGTGAAGCGTTTCCCTCCGCACCGGTGCCGCTGAGCAAGCGGTCGGCTGCCATGTTCCCGCCCCAATCTCCAGCCTCATCGGTCACAAGCGTCGCGCCGCCATACTTCCAGATTATGAGCGTTGGCCACGATATAGGCAGGTCATCGCCAAAGGAACCCAACGCGCTTCTTACAAATGCCTTGACGTGCGGAAATATCATCCATCAAATGGATCAGTCAGAGCGGTCGGCCAGTGCTATCAATGCGCTGGTGAATGCCTCTACGGGCGGTTTCACCAGGCCCGCTCCTACCTGACCGGTGCCCGCCACGCGGCCCGCGATACCCGTGTTGACGACGGGCAGGACACCGGTCCTGGCCACCAGCGTGAGGTCGATGCCGACCGGCGTGCCGCGGAAACCGAGCCCCGGGATCTGATAGGCGGGATGCTCGGCCAGCGTGATCTCGTACATGGACCGGGTCGCCGCCACCGCGTCCGCCACCTCACCGCCGACGAAGCGGACGATGGCCGGAGACGCCGCCATCGCGAACCCGCCCAGGCCGGACGTCTCGGTGATCGTTGAGTCGCCGATGTCCGGGTTGGCGTCCGCCGGGCCGTACGCGCCGAGGTAGAGCCCGTCCGGTACGCCCGCCGGACCGGTGAACCACTGATCGCCCAGCCCCGAGACCTGCACCCCGAAATCGGTGCCGTTGCGGGCCATGGCGACGACCATCGAGGAGCCCGGCACGTTTCTGGCCGCGTCGGTGCTCACCTTGCCCGCGGCCATGGCGGCGTTCAGGAAGAAGTGGTCGTTGCCGTTGACGAAGCGCAGCACCTCGGCGGCGCTGCCGGCCGCGGCCTCGACCACCCACGGGGCCAGCTCGCGCAGAAGCAGTGAGGTGGCCGCGCGGTTGCGGTTGTGCAGCTCGTCGCCCATCTGCAGCGCCTGCGCGATCAGCGCGCGCAGGTCGATGGGCCCGCTCAGCTCGATCGCCGCCGAAAGGACAGGCCCGAGCACCCGGTCCATCCAGTGCAGCCGGTCGAGCACCTCGGGCCCGTACGCGCCGTAACGCAGCACCTTGCCCAGGCCCTCGTTGAGCGAGCAGTACGCCGTGCCGCCATGCTCGGTGTCGCGCACCTCCAGCATCCACATCGACGGGCTCACCACGCCCGCCATCGGGCCGACGGTCGCGTGCCGGTGGCAGGGCTCCAGGCGCACCTGCCCGGAGGCGAGCAACTGCTCGGCCGACGGCACGTCGCGGGCGTACTCCTCGAGCAGCATCGCGCCGATCAGCGCCCCGCGCATCGGGCCCGACGCGCGTTCCCAGTCGATGGGCGGGCCCGCGTGCAGGAACATCAGCTCCGGCAGGCCGAGCACCTCCGAGGCCCGCCGTACGCCGACGAGCTGGGGACGGGCCGAGGTCAGGCGGCCGACGGCGCGCTCGTTGGCCGCGGGCAGGCGCGGGTCGGCGAGCACCCGGGCGAGCGCGTCCGCGGTGCCGGGCAGGGGCGGGCGCCACGCGACGGCGGTCGTGGGCACGGCCTGCGCGTCGAGCGACTCCTGGAGGAGGCCGGCGCCGACGGTGATCACGTGGGGCGGGCCAGAGAGCAGGGTCATAGGAGGTTCCTGGCGTGCCGGGCGGCTTGGGCGTTGGACGTGAAGACGGTCGCGCCCGCCTCGCGGAACGCGGCGGCCTGCCGGTGCAGGCCCTGCGGATCGCCCTCGGTGCCGATGAGCGCGACGACGACGGTGGCGGCCCCGTGGCCGCTCGCGTGGCTGGGGGCGTGATAGGTGGTGCGGGCGGTGACGTGGGCGATGGCCGAGGCGAGCGAGGCCGCCGGGTCGGGGTCGGCGCCGTGGCCGAGCACGACGTCCATCAGGATCACGTCGCCCGGCTCCACCTGGGCGAGGGCCTCCAGGCGCAGCGTCGGGTCGATCATCGGATGGGCGCGTCCCCGGGTGTAGGCGTCGTCGCCGTAGTCGGTGAACTCGCCCGACCCGGCGATCAGGCTCGCCTCGGCGCAGAGCGTGCCGCCCGAGTAGATGCCCTTGAGCTTCGTGTACGTCGACGTGGGCGACCAGCCGGGCCACGACTCCCATGCGGGGACCGGCCGGCCGAGGGCGCGCAGCGCCTCCTCTGTCGCCGACGTCAGGTCGCGCTCCCCGAGCAGCGCGGAGACGACCGGCGTACGCAGCGTCTCCACCACCTCCTGTACGGCCCGCGCCACCGCCGGGTCGGGCGGCTTGGAGACGAGCACGATCAGCTCGGTGGCCGGGTCGTCGTCCAGCATGCGCAGCGCCCGCATCGTCGACAGGCCGCCCACCTCGGCCGACAGGTCCCTGCCGCCCACGCCGAGCACGTGGCTCACCCCGGCCCCCGCCTGGTCGAGCAGGGACGTCACCTGCTGGGCGCCGGTACCGGAGGCCGCGACGACGCCGACCGGGCCCGGCCTGAGCACGTTGGCGAAGCCCAGCCCGGCGCCGGCGATCACGGCGGTGCCGCAGTCGGGGCCCATGACCAGCACGTCCCGCTCCTCGGCCAGCAGCTTGAGCCGCCGCTCCTGGGCGACCGGGACGCCGTCGCTGAAGATCATCACGGGCAGGCCCGCGTGGACCGCGTCGAGCGCCTCGCAGAAGGCGTGCTCGCCGGGGACCGACACCAGCACCAGGTCGGCCGGGGTCCTGGCGGCCGAGCGAGTGGTGAGCGGGGGCTGGTCGGCCGCCTGGGTCCGGGAGGCGGACAGCAGGGCCAGGGCCTGGTCGAGCTCGCCGGCGGCGGCCTCCACGCCGTCGCCGCGCAGCGCGACGAGCAGGTCGCCCGGGTCGGCGGGAGGCAGGTCGAAGCCCAGGTCGCGGGCCAGGCCGAGGTTCAGTTCCGTGGCCATGGCGACGATGGCCACCTGCATGCCGGGCAGGTCCGACAGTGAGCGGCTCACCCGCATGAGGGTGACCGAGTCGTGGTAGACGCCCTTGCGGATGAGCACCGCGTCTCGGGTCATCCGAGCACGCTCAAGGCATCGGACGGGGTTCCGGTCCCGCTCAGGCTTTCGGTCATGGCAAGGACGGCGTTCAGGCCGATGGAGATGCCCTGGAGCAGGTCGGATCCGGAGGTGTGGCCGAGCGCCCGCAGCCGCCGCCGCGCCGGTTCGAGCTCCTGCCGCCCGGCGAGGCCGCGCAGCACGGCGATCATCTCGGGGCTCGCCTCGCCTCTGGCCGCGCAGTGCAGGAGCGTCGCCGAGATCGGCGTCGTACGGGCGCGGGCGTCGTACGTCACGGTCGCGGCCAGCCAGTCCGCCAGCCACACCGCCCGGTCCGACCCGGTCGCCGCGCCGAGGTGCCTGAGCGTGACCAGCAGCCCGGCGAGCACGTCGTCCCCGCTCGGCGTCAGCCCCGGACCGAGGCCGACCAGCTGCTCGGCCGCCGTCACCGCGCCCAGCAACCGGCCGCTCGCGCAGCTGGTTGCCAGGAGTTCGATGGCGGCGTTGCCGGCCAGTCCCGGTTCGCCGGGGGCCAGGTGAGGGGCGGTCTGTCTGAGCCGTACCGGATCGACCTGACCGAGCGGCGGCGCGGGATCCCACCAGCGGCGCGCCCGCAGGCTCAGCCGTCCCAGCTCGATGGAGCCGTCGCCCACGGCGGCCTCGTCACCCACGGTGAGGTGCGGCAGCTCGGCGGCCAGCAGCACGGAGTTGGGCAGCCGGGTCGCCGCGCCCGTGATGACGGCGATCACGGACGGCTCAAGATCAGTCCTGACCTCCACGTACGCCCCGGCGGGGAAGACGGCCAGCACGCGGGCGGGGCTTCGCGGCGCCTCCAGCACAGGGCGTACCGCCGCGCTGGCCGCCCCTGTCACATGGGTACGCGGGCGCCTCGCATGAGTACCGACGGTCACCGAACCTCCCTGCTGACGTTGGACCTGACCGTAGAACGTCTCGGACAACCCTCCGTACGGATAAATTTGCCAACAGTCAGCGAGAAGGTTGGCTCTTCCTGACAGACCGCTTCTGGGGTCACAATCTTCACATGGAGCCCCCCGTCCGACTCGCCAGCACGGGCACGATCACCCACGGTGTGTCCGTGGGCGAGGTGCTCGGCGTATCGACCCTCGCGGACGCCCGCCTGATCGCGGGGGAGAGCGGGCTGGGCCGCATCGTGCAGCGCCTCAACGTCATGGAGGTGCCGGACATCCTGGCCTGGGTGAAGCCGCACGAGTTGCTGCTGACCACCGGCTACCCGCTGCGCAACACCCCGCAGTCGCTCGGCCGCCTGGTGGCCGACCTCGACGAGCGCAAGCTGGCGGCGCTGGCCATCAAACTCGGCAGGTACGTGGACAAACTGCCCGACGAGATGGTCGAGCAGGCCGACCGGCTCGGGTTCCCGCTCATCATCCTGCCGAACGACGTCGGCTTCGACGACATCCTGAACCAGGTCCTGACCGACATCCTCAACCGGCAGGCCGCCGTGCTGGCCCGCGCCGAAGAGGCGCACCGGGCGCTGGTACAGGTGGTGCTGGCCGGTGGCGGGCTCGACGAGGTGACCGCCGAGGTGGCCGCGCTGCTCGACGTCGCGGTGGCGGCGGTGGACGGCGGCGGGCGGGTGCTCGCCACGGCCGGGCCGGCCGACCACGTGACCCTCCTGTGGGAGTCGATCGCGCACGAGGGACCGCCGCTCATCCCCGCCCCCACCTCGGGCCGGACCCCTTCAGGCACGCCCGCCTCCGGTACGGCCGGCCGCACGCGGGCGTTCGCCTCCGTGCCCGTCGTCGCGGGCGGGCACCACCACGGCCGCATCGTCGCCTACAGCCCGGCCGGGACGATCCGTGACAGCGACGTCGGCATCCTGGAGCGCGCCGCGACCGTGGCCGCGCTCGTCGTCACCAGGCAGGAGGCGGTCAACGCCGTCGAGAGCAAGTACCGGGCGGACTTCCTGCGCGACGTCCTCACCGGCCGGGCGGGCACGGCCGAGCGCGTCACGGCACGGGCCAGGGCGTTCGGCTGGGACCTGGAACGGCCGGTCACCGTGCTCGTCGCCGAGCTCGACCCGGACGGCGACGAGCGCGCCACCCAGGACCGCCTCGTCGCGTGCTGGGTCGCGGCGATGCGCCGCCACGACCCCCAGGGCGCGGTCGCGGGTTTCTCGCACGAGGTGGTGGCCGTGCTGGACGCCACGGTGGACGCCGCCAGGGTGGCCAAGGACGCCGCCTCCGCGTTCGCCGATGTGCCGCCCGCCACGTTCTCGACCGGCACCTCCCGCCCCTCGCCCGGCGCCGAACTGCTGCCCGAGGCGTACTCGCAGGCCCTGAAGGCGGCCCGCGTCGGCCGCCAGCTCCACGGCCCCGGCGCGGTGGCCCACTTCGACCAGCTCGGCGTCTATCGGCTGCTGTCGCTGGTGAACGACACGGAGGAGCTGCACGCGTTCGTCCGCGAGACGCTGGGACCGCTGGCCCTGGACAACGACGCCGAGAACTCCGACCTGCGCCGCACCCTGCAGGTGCTCCTGGAGACGAACCTCAACGTGGCGGAGACGGCCAGACGGCTGCACTTCCACTACAACACGCTGCGCTACCGCATCGGCAAGCTGGAGCGCCTGCTCGGCAACTTCACCGACGACCCGCACCTGCGCCTCAACCTGACCCTGGCCCTGCACGTGCTGCGCATGCGGGGCATCTAGGCTGAGTGGTCGTGGACTTCGAACTGCGCTCCGAGTACATCCCGCTGTGTGACCTGCTGAAGTACTGCGGGGTCACGGAGACGGGCGGCATGGCCAAACACCTGATCGCCGAGGGGCTCGTGTCGGTGGACGGGGAGGTGGAGCTCCGCAAGACGTGCAAGATCCGGGCGGGGCAGGTGGTCACGGGGGACGGCTTCTCGATCCAGGTGCACTGAAGTCACGGGAAGTCACCGCGAGATTACTCGCTGTTTACTATCCTCGAACATGAGAGTGAAAAAGAAACGGCCCCCGTCGCCGGGGGCCGTAGAGCCCGGGAACGTAGCCCCGGGCGTTGCATGACTCCATGTTAGGGAAGGTCGCCGTGGGTGACAAGTCAAACACCGAAACAGCGCGCGTCGGAGTGTACGTCGACGGCTTCAACCTCTACGACGGTCTCAAGCGCCTCAGCGGTCGGCGTGACCTCTGGCTCGACCTGGCGGCGATGGCCCGGGACCTGCTCAGGCCCGGGCAGCGGCTGGAACTGGTCACCTACTTCACCACGCTGGTGCGCGGCGACCCGACTTCCGTGGAGCGGCAACGGGCCTACCTGGCCGCGCTGAAAGCCCACGGCGCCGACGTGGTGCTCGGCAGGTTTCAGGAGCAGCTGAGGAGATGCCGGAAGTGCGGCGCCACCTGGCGGTCCTACGAGGAGAAGAAGACCGACGCCGCCATCGCGAGCGCCATGGTCGCTGACGTCGCACTCAGTGCGATCGATGTCGTCATGCTCGTGTCGGCCGATTCGGATCTCTGCGCGGCGGTCGAAAAGATCCGCGAGATCGACGTGCTGCGTGGAACCAAGACGCGGGTCGTCGCCGCCTTCCCACCGGGCAAAAGCTCGGACGGCCTGCGCAGGTGTAGCGACGCGTGGTTTCCCATCGGAGCGGCCGTCGTGCGGCGCTCCCAGTTCCCCGATGTGGTGAGCGGCCCTGGAGATGCCGTCTACCATCGCCCCCCGCACTGGAACTGACCGTTCACCGAACCCCCCGAAGGTAGTGCGCAACCACACCTCTGGTCAGGAAAGCGAATTTGGCAGATCATGCCCGTGTACGAGCACGCCCACGGGCCTAATGTGCCCGCAACGGCAGCACGAATCTCAGGCGGGATGCAGAAGGAGCCTGCGGGGCGGCACTGGAAGCGGCGGCCCGGGTGAAGAGGGGCTCACATGGTTTTCGGTTGGACCAAGCACGGCGACGGCAAGCACCTGGCTCCCGGTGAGATCGTCCGGCCCGACGAGCGGCTGACCTGGCCGCGCATGATCGGGTTCGGCGCGCAGCACGTGATCGCGATGTTCGGCGCGACGTTCGTGTTCCCGCTGGTGATGGGGCTGGACCCCAATGTCGCGATCATGATGTCGGGTGTGGCCACGATCCTGTTCCTGCTGATCGTGAAGGGCAGGATACCCAGCTACCTGGGCACCAGCGCGTCGTTCGTGGGCGGGGTGTTCGCCATCAGGGCGATCTTCGGCGGCGACACCGCGGGCGCGGACGCCATCGTGACCGGCGCGATCCTGGTCGTCGGGTTGGTGCTCGCGCTGGCCGGGGTGGCCGTGCACTTCCTCGGGGTGGAGATCATCCACCGGATCTTCCCGCCGGTCGTCACGGGCGCGGTGGTCATGCTGATCGGGTTCGGGCTGGCGTACGTGGTGGCGGACGTCTACTGGCCGCAGGACCAGTGGATGGCGCTGATCACGATGCTGGTGACGTTCGTGGTCGTGGTGGCGTTCAAGGGTTTCATCGGGCGGATCGGCATTCTCATCGGCCTGATCGTCGGGTACGCGCTGTCCTGGGTCGCCGACCAGCTCTTCGGCCAGGTCCCGGCCTACACCGACGGCACGCTCAAGATCGCCCCGCACCTGCGCGTCGACTTCTCCAAGCTCGCTGACGCGCCTTGGGTGGGCCTGCCGTCGTTTCATCTGCCAGACTTCAGGTTCTCGGCCGTGCTGCTCGTGCTGCCCGCGGTGATCGCGCTGATCGCGGAGAACATCGGTCACGTCAAGGCCGTGGGAGAGATGACGCGGACCGACGTCGATCCTTACGTCGGCCGCGCCATCGCCGCCGACGGCGTCGCCACCGTGGTGACCAGCGCCGTCGGCGGCTCGCCCACCACCACCTACGCCGAGAACATCGGCGTCATGGCCGCCACCAAGGTCTACTCCACCGCCGCCTACTACATCGCCGGCCTCATCGCCATCCTGTTCGGGCTCAGTCCGAAGTTCGGCGCGCTGGTCTCCGCCACTCCCTCTGGTGTACTGGGCGGTGTGACCGTCATCCTGTACGGCATGATCGGCCTTCTCGGCGCCAAGATCTGGATCGAGAACCGGGTGAACTTCGCCGACCCGGTCAACATGGTCCCCATCGGCGCGGGCATCATCCTGGCGATCGGACCGGTGAAGCAACTGATCAGCGGCGACTTCCGGCTGGAGGGCATCGCGCTCGGCACCATCGTCGTCGTGGGCGGCTATCACCTGCTGCGGGCCATCGGCGGGCGGGCCCCGGACGAAGGAACGGCCCCCCACGGGAGCGACGCCGGGTGAAGCCGCCGCCGTTCGAACACCACGCGCCGCGCGACCTCGGCGAGGCCCTCGACGTCCTCGCCGAGGTGGGCCCGCACGGCAAGGTGCTCGCCGGCGGCCAGAGCCTGATCCCCATGCTCAACATGCGGCTGGCGGCGCCCGAGCACCTGGTCGACATCAACCGCGTCGAGTCGCTGGCCACCGTCGACCCGTCCGCGGAAGGCGTCACCGTGGGCGCGCTGGCCAGGCACTCCCAGGTGGAGCGGCAGGCCGGGCATCCGCTGCTGCGGCAGGCGCTCCGGCTGGTCGCCCACCCGGTGATCCGCAACCGGGGCACGGTGGTGGGCAGCCTGGTGCACGCCGACCCGGCCGCCGAGCTCCCCGCCGTGCTGGCCCTGCTCGGCGGGACCGTGCGGCTGGCCCGGCTGGGGGGTAGCCGCGAGGTGGCCGCCGCCGAGTTCTTCGTCGGGCCGATGGAGTCGGCCGTCCAGCCGGGCGAGCTGGCTGTGTCCGCATATTTCCCGTCACCCCCGCCGAGGTCCGGCACGGCGTTCCGCGAGGTGGCCAGGAGGCACGGTGACTACGCCCTGGCCGGGGTGTGCGCGGTGGTCACGCTGGACGACGACCTGCGCATCGCCGCCGCCCGGGTGGCCTGCGTCAGCGTCGGGCCGGTGCCGGTCGTCGTGGACGTGGGCGGGCTGTGCGAGCGCCGTCCCGCCTCGACCGTCGACTGGGCGGCCGTGGCGCAGGCCGTACGAGAAGAGACCGAGCCGGAAGGCGACATCCACGCGAGCGCCGCCTACCGCCTGCACCTGGTCGGCGTCCTCGCCGAGCAGGCGCTGAAGGACGCGGCCCGTGAGGCGGCGGAACCGTGGGGTAGCGATCCAGCAGGGACGTGAAAGGGAGGCCGGTTTGGAGCGCGAGATCACGCTGGTGGTGAACGGCGCCGCGCGGCGGGTGCGGGTGCCCGGGCGGCGGCTGCTGTCCGACTGCCTGCGCCACGACCTCGGGCTGACCGGCACGCACGTGGGCTGCGAGCACGGCGTGTGCGGGTGCTGCACCGTGCTGCTGGACGGCGAGCCGGTGCGGTCGTGCCTGACGTTCGCGGTGACCGTCGACGGGCAGGCGATCACCACGGTGGAGGGGCTGGCCGGACCGGACGGGATGTCGGCGGTGCAGCGGGCGTTCGCGGAGTGCCACGGGCTGCAGTGCGGCTTCTGCACACCGGGCTTCCTCTGTACGGTGACCGCGCTGCTGCGGGACAACCCGGCGCCCACCGACGAGGAGGTGGTCGACGGCATCTCCGGCAACCTGTGCCGCTGCACCGGCTACCAGAACATCGTCAAGGCCGTCCACCGGGCGGCGGAGCTGATCGCCGAGGAGACCTAGGGATGACCACCAGGCTGTTCGGGGAGGCGGTCCAGCGCCGGGAGGACCCCAGGCTGCTCACAGGCGGCGGCCGGTACCTCGACGACCTGGGCTCCGGCGCGCTGGAGGCGGCGTTCGTGCGGTCGCCGCACGCCCACGCCCGCATCCGCGACATCGACGTGAGCGCCGCGCTCGACGTCGACGGCCTGGTCGCGATCTACACCTGGGAGGACCTGCCCGAGCGGGTGGGCCGCCCCCTGCCCCTGCTGATCCCGCATCCCGCGCTCACCCACGGCCGCACCGCCTACCCGCTGGCCAGGGACGTCGTCCGGCACGTGGGCGAGCCGGTGGTGATGGTCGTGGCGAGGGACCGCTACCTGGCCGAGGACGCGTGCGGGCTGATCGAGGTCGACTACGAGCCGCTCAAGCCGGTGGTGGGGCTGGAGGAGGCGGTTCAGGGCGCCCAGCTCGTGCACGAGGACGTACCGGGCAACGTGGGCGCCCATCTGGTGCAGGAGGTACCGAGCCGGACGGGACGGAGCGCCCGCGAGGCCATCGAGGCGTCGCCGCACACGCTGTCCTTCCGGCTCGACATCGAGCGCAGTGCGAGCATGCCGCTGGAGGGCCGCGGCGTGTACGCCCGGTGGGACGGCTCCGACCTGCGTGTCTACACCAGCACCCAGACCTCGACCAGCGTCCGCATGGCCGTCGCCGCCGCCCTGGACCTGCCCCTGCCGCACGTCGAGGTGATCGCGCCCGACGTGGGCGGCGGGTTCGGGGTGAAGATCGTGCACCCGTGGCCGGAGGAGATCCTGGTGCCGTGGGCGGCGATGCGCCTCGGCCAGGAGGTCAAGTGGACCGAGGACCGGCGCGAGCACTTCATCTCCTCGGCGCACGAGCGGGGCCAGGTGCAGCACGTCAAGGTCGGGTTCGACGACGACGGGGTGGTCAACGGGCTGGACGTGACGATCCTGCACGATCACGGCGCCTACACGCCGTACGGGATCATCGTCCCGATCATCACCTCGACGCAGTTGCTCGGGCCGTACCGGATCGGTGCTTATCGGGTCGAGTTCTCCGCCGTATACACCAACACCGTGCAGGTCACCCCGTACCGGGGGGCGGGACGGCCGCAGGCCGTGTTCTGCATGGAGCGGACGATGGACAAGATCGCCCGCTACCTGGGCAAGGACCGCACCGAGGTGCGCGCGGCGAACTTCATCGGGCCCGACGAGTTCCCCTACGACCAGGGCATGATCTTCCAGGACGGGCGCCCGCTGATCTACGACAGCGGTGACTATCCCGAGATGCTCCGCATGATCAAGGAGCTCATCGGCTGGGACGACTTCGAGCCCGCCGAGCACCGGGGCATCGGCATCGGCTGCTACGTCGAGGGCACCGGCGTCGGCCCGTACGAGGGCGGCCACGTCCAGATCACCTCAGACGGCCGCGTACACGTCTCCACCGGGCTCACCTCGCAGGGGCAGGGCCACGAGACCGTGTTCGCCCAGATCGCCGCCACCGAGCTGGGCGTGCCCATCGAGCGGATCTCGGTCGTCACGGGCGACACGCGCAGGTTCGGGTACGCGGTGGGCACGTTCGCCTCCCGCGCGGCGGTGATGAGCGGCAACGCCATCGCCCTGGCCTGCCGCAAGGTGCGCGAGAAGGCGCTGCGCATCGCCGCCGAGGCGCTGGAGGCCGACCCGGGCGACCTGGAGATCGCCGACGGCCTGGTGCACGTGGTGGGCGCCCCGTCCGCCTCGATCCCGCTGTCCACGGTGGCGGTCCTGGCCAACCCGCTGCGGTACGCCTTCGACGAGGAGGCGGCCAAGGCGACCCAGTTCTCCGGCAACTCCTCGCCCGACAAGCCGCCGGTGGCCGAGGGCGACGAGCCGGGGCTGGAGGGGCGCGACTACTACTCGCCGATCAGGTCCACGTTCGCGGCCGGGATGCACGCCGCCATCGTCGAGACCGACCCGCTGACCGCCGAGATCAAGGTGCTGCGCTACGCGGTCGTGCACGACTGCGGCCGGCTGATCAACCCGATGATCGTGGAGGGACAGATCCACGGGGGAGTCGCCCAGGGCATCGGCGGCGCCCTGTACGAGCGGATGGTGTACGACGGGCACGGGCAACTGCTCAACGCCTCGTTCATGGACTTCCTCATGCCGTACGTCACCGAGATCCCGCACATCGAGACCGCCCACCTGGAGACGCCGTCGCCGCTCAACCCGCTCGGCATCAAAGGAGCGGGGGAGGCCGGGGTGATCCCGGTCTCGGCGGTGATCGCGGGGGCGATCGAGGACGCGGAGGGCATCGAGATCGACCGCATGCCGATCTCGCCGTCCGAGCTGTTCGACCTCAGGAACCTCGCCGGACAGGCCGGCGGCGGCGCGTGCGATGATCGGCGCCGTGACGATCCATGACGAACTGCGCGCACCCGGCGCGGGTCTGACCACCTTCCCCGGCTCGGCCGCCGAACTCGGCGAGGTGCGACTGATCGACCTGGCCTGGAACGAGCTCGCCGAGCTCCCCGCGTGGCTGGGCGGCCTGACGTCGCTGGCGGAACTCCGGCTGGACGGCAACCGCCTGAGCTCACTGCCGAGCCTGGCCGCACTCACCGGACTGCGGGCGCTGCACCTCGACGGCAACCGGCTGACCGAGGTCCCCGGCTGCCCGCCGTCACTGGAGACACTCTCCCTGTACGGCAACGCCATCGAGACGCTGCCGGAACGGCTCAGCACCGGGCTGCGGCACCTGGCGGCGGGCGGCAACCGGCTGACCGGCGTCCCCGACGCGCTGTGGAAGCTGACCCGGCTCGAATCGCTCAACCTGGCCGAGAACGCGCTCACCGAGGTGCCTGCGGCGATCGGCGGCCTGACCCGGCTGCGCATGCTCGACCTCGGGCACAACCAGCTCACCGCGATCCCGCCGGAGATCGGCGACCTGGGCCTGACCGACTACCTCTACCTGAGTGACAACCGGTTCACCGAGGTGCCCGCCGCGATCGGCCGGCTCGACCGGCTCGCCTACCTCAACGTGACCGACAACCTGCTGACCGGCCTGCCCGAGGCGCTCGGCGGCATGGCGTCGCTGGTCGAGCTCCGGCTCTACAACAACCGGCTGGCGGAGCTGCCCGGCTCCATCGGCGGGCTGGGCCGGCTGCGCGAGCTGCACCTGCAGGGCAACCGGCTGGCCGCGCTGCCCGCCTCGATCGGCGAGCTCGGCGAGCTGCGCGTGCTCGACCTGCGAAACAACCAGTTGCGCTCGCTCCCCGGCGCGGTCGCGGGGCTGGCCCGGCTCACCCACCTGGACCTGCGCAACAACCGGCTCAGGACGCTGCCCGAGAGCCTCGGCGACCTGCCCGCACTGGAGAAGCTCGACCTGCGCTGGAACAAGCTCGACGGCGAGCCTGACGCGCTGCGCCGCCTGGCCGAGCGCGGCTGCGTCGTCCTGCGGTGAATCTCGGTTTTATCTCAAGCGAAAGTGAACCGGCCCTATGAGGGTTGCGTATCTCGGCACATGACGACATTTCCACGTCTGGCCGCTACTGCGCTGCTGGTCGGGCTCGTCGCTGGCTGTACTAACGCCAGCGGCTCAGTAGGCGCGGGCGAGAGCGCCGCGAATGCTGGGGGCGAAGCCATCGTGCAGAAGCCCAAGGTGGTCGACAACAACGTGTACACCGTCGAGCAACTGTCCGAGAAGGTGGGCTGCAAGCCGAAGATCCAGGTGAACGCCAAGGAGCTTCGTACGGGTTTCTGCAAGACCCAGGACGGCGAGTTCTTCGTGAACACCTTCGCCACCCAGGAAGGCAAGGACGCCTGGATGGACACCGCGCCCGAATACAACCCGCACCTGGTCGGCAACCGGTGGACCGTGCTGTCCAGCCGCAAGGTGCTCGATCTGATCAAGGAGCGGCTGCACGGTGAGCTCCATCTCAAGGACCACAGGACCAAGCAGATGCAGACTAGCGGCACCACCGGCTGACGGAGGGCTGGGAAGGCGGTGGGAGTCCTCCCAGCCCCAGCCGTTCAGCCTCGGGTCGCCAGCTTGTACTGGGCCCAGACCTCTATGGGCGCGGCGACCCTGTCGAGGAACATCAGGTCGTCCATCCGGCAGTTACACGGGTTGTTCTCTCTGGTGTTCTGCGGGTAGCTTCCGCCGATCTTGATGCCTCGGGGGTCGGTGGCCGAGGTCAGATCGGGTTCGGGCGCGCCCTCCACGGCCCACGGGTCGCCGGTGAGGGTGTAGAAGCCGTCGAGCGGCCGGCCGTTCTTGTAGAGCTTCATCGTGGCGTTGTCGAAGTCGAACGTGGCCGCGAGGAAGACCCATTCGTTCAGCGGGAGCACGCTCTGCCAGGGCTCGCTCGCGGCGAACGTCTGGGAGCTGCCGCCGTCGACGCGCCTGCCCAGCGCGACCACGCGCAGCTCCCCGTTCACCGTGATGAGCTCGAGCAGGGCCCGCACGTCGTGGCCCTGGGAGTTGCCGCTGAGCACCCCGGCCAGCCCGATCGCTCCGAACTGGTCGGCCGGGTCCTCGGTGTTGGAGTTGGGGCTGGGGTTCTGGCCGGTCATCTTGAACCAGCCCATGACGGTGGCGCCCTCGACGGCGTTGAAGGCGTGCAGGGTGGGCACTCCGGTCTCGGAGTAGATCCCGGCCTTCCAGTCGTCGTTGCCCATCGTGGCAGGGTTCACCTGCTGGAGCTGGATGGCGTGCCCGCTGCCCCGGTGGGCGTTGTCGGCCACGCGCATGGCTGCGCCGCCGTTGATCAGCGTGATGTCCGTCCCCGACCTGCCCTGGTCGCGCTCCCGCGCGGGGTCCGCGGAGACCGGGTGGTCGAAGTCGTACGCGGCGACGAGGTTGTGGCGCAGCGTGGGCAGCACGCCGGGCCGGTCGTGGGCGGCGGCCGGGGTGGCGAGCGTCGCCGTCAGCACGAGGGCCACCACGGGGGCCAGATACCGGTGTCTCATGGCGTCGCCGTCATGCAGGCGCCGGTGACCTTCCAGATCTTGCCGTTGGCCTTGGACAGCAGGTAGAGCTCGCCCGCGGCGTCCCGGCTCAGGCGCAGGTCCACCCGGGTGTCCCCGGCCAGGTCGCGCATGGTGACCGCGGTGCCGCTCGCGTTCACCAGCTTGGGCTGGTAGATCGTGGCGCGCGGGGCGCCCTGCTTCATCTGACCGGCGATGGTGAAGAAGACGCGGCCGTCGACGATGTCGCCGAACAGGTACTTGCCGTAGAGCAGCGGCAGCCGCGAGCCGCGGTAGACGAATCCACCGGCCACCGCGTGACCGCTGTCGGCCGTGCAGGAGTGCCCGGGCGGCGGGTCGTGGTCGTAGGCCGCGACCGGGTAGGTGTAGCCGAACGTCGCGTCGTTGTCGGGCAGCGTGTACAGGTGGCAGCGGTCGGCCTTGTTGAACACGAAGGATCCCTCGCGCTCGCTCCAGCCCAGGTTGTTACCGGCCTTGACCTCGTAGATCGCCTCTATGGCGTGCTCGCCGATGTGGCCGAGGAACAGCCTGCTGCCCTGCGGGTCCCAGCTGAACCGGTGCGGGTCGCGCATGCCGTAGGCGTAGATCTCGCCGATCGCGCCCGCCTTGGTGACGAACGGGTTGTTCGCCGGGATGCCGTACTTGCCATTGGCCGCGTTCGTGCCCAGCGGGTCGATGCGCAGCAGCTTGCCCTGCGGGATGGCCAGGTTCTGCGGGTCGTCGCTCGACACGCCCCGGCCGCCGTCGCCGGCCGCGATGTAGAGCTGGCCGTAGTCGGCGTCCCTGCGCCGCGCGAACGGGTTGAAGTCGATCTGCTGGATGCCGTGGACCTGGCCGTTGAAGCCGAGCCTGAGCACCTCTCTGCGGGTGCCGCTGAAGGTGTCGGCCTTCGGGTTCGTGGCCGTCCACTCGGTGAGCACGCCGTGGAACTTGGTGTCGGGCTGGGGGGTCAGGTCCGGCGTCTTGGTGGTGAGCGCCGCTCCCCATTCAGTGTGTACGGTGTAGAACTTCCCGTTACGGGCGAAGTCCGGGTGGAAGGCGACATACCCGAACCCGGAGCCCAGGCCGCGGCCGGAGAGGAAGTCCGGCGCGAACGTGGCGCCGACGTCGAGGTACTCCTGCGGCTGGCCGTTCTTCAGCAGGTACAGCTTGCCGTTGAGGTCGTTGACGAACTGGCGGTGCGACCCGTCGGGGATCTCGCCGATGTTGTTGATCCTGGCCCAGCGCATCAGCCGCTGGTCGGTGGGCGTGGGGACCGGCTCGGTCTTGGGGAAAGCGGCGTACTCGGTCAGCGTCAGCGTGAGAGCGGACGCGGTGGGATTCTCCGGGATGGGATCGTCGAGCGGGGTCGAGTCCAGCGCGACTGCCGGTGACGCCCATAACGCGGTCGCCAGCATCGCGGCAAGGAGGTACCGGAGGTATTTCGGCATTCCTGTCCACCACCTGAGGGTTGTTGGGAGTGTTGTTCAGCCGGTCTTGCAGGCGGGGGTGCCCGTGACGGTCAGGCCGCGCACCCTGCCGATGTTGTCGAACGAGCCGAAGCCGACCCGGCCCGAGGTGAAGGTGTGGTCCGTGGCCGTCATCAGCGGCGTGGCCGAGCCGTCGACGAAGACCGAGATGCGGCCGGTGTCGGTGCAGAACCGGACGCGGACCTTGTGCCACTGCTCGTCGGTGACCGCGGGAGGCGCGCCGACCTGCCCGTTCCACTGGTCGTCGATGCGGAGCCGGTCGGCGTTGTTCACTACGAAGATGCCGTTGTGCGGGTAGATGGTGTTGTCCTGGGAGAGGTGGGTGTAATAGAACTCCGTGTCCGAGCGGTAGCCGAACACGATGATCACGTCGCGGTTGCTGACGCTGGTCGGGGTGTCGAGGCGCACTTCTGCGTCGATCTGCACCGAGCCGAAGGATGGGCCCTTCTGGAGCACGGCGTACTCGAAGGGACGGCGCGGGCCCGGACGCTGCTCGCCCGCCTCGGCCAGGATCACCTGGTCGCCGGGGAACTGCCACTTCGCCGGGGTCACCGGCGCCCAGTTGGCGCCGGCGTTGGTGTTGCGGACGACCGTACGGCCCTTGCCGCACTCGGCCGCGGCTGCGGCCTGGCCGGTCGCCGGCTGATCCGCGGCGGTCGCGTGGGCGGTGGGCGCGATGAACTGGGCCAGGATCAGCACCAGGCCGAGCGCGCATAGGCGGATGAACGTGGGCATCGGAATCCTCTCAGTGGGGGAGGGGCGGATCCGAGTGGCCGGGGCGGTCAGTCGCTGTGGCCGGCGGCCCCCAGCAGGTCGCGGATGTGGCTGGTCGCGGCGGCGAACGCGGGCTGGGACATGGTCGCCGCGTAGTCACGCACCCGCGGCAGCGCCACGTCGATGACCTCGGCGATCGTGCCCGGCCGCGGCGTCATGACGACCACCCGGTTGCCGAGGTAGACCGCCTCGGCGATGGAGTGCGTGACCAGCAGGACCGTGGTCTCGGTCTCGTGCCAGATGCGGTGCAGCTCGACGTTCATCTGCTCCCTGGTCAGCGCGTCGAGCGCGCCGAACGGCTCGTCCATGAGCAGCACCGGCGGCCGGTGCAGCAGCGCGCGGCAGAGCGCCACCCGCTGCTGCATCCCGCCGGACAGCTCGTGCGGCAAGGAGTCCTCGAAGCCCGTCAGCCCGGTCATGGCGATCAGCTCGTCCGCCCGGGCGGCGGCCTCCTTCTGTGCCATGCCACGCATCTCGGCCTGCAGCAGGATGTTCTTGCGCGCCGTACGCCACTCCAGCAGGGCGGCGCGCTGGAAGACGTACCCGACGTCATGACGTGGGCCGCCGACGGTGCCGCCGAGCAGCCGCACCGCGCCCGCCGACGGCTTGAGCAGCCCGGAGACCAGCTTGAGCAGCGTGGACTTGCCGCACCCCGACGGGCCCACGATGGACACGAACTCGCCGGGGCGGACGTCCATCGACACGTTCTCCAGCGCGAGCACGTCGCGCTTCTTCGATCGGAACCGCACCGCCACCGTGTCGATCTCGACGGCGGGGGCCTGTTGCGTCACGGTCATCCCTTCGGCGCCACGCTGGAGTCCCAGTAGGCGCTGGGCGCCTGCGGGTTGGAGACCAGGCCGGCCTTGGCGAACGTGTCGATCGTCTTCTGCCAGTCGGCCTCGGTGTTGACCCCCGGGGCCTGGCCCTGGGTGGCGTCCGTGTGCAGCAGCGTGGTCGTGGTCTTGAACTGGTCGAGCAGCACCTGCGCCGGGGGCAGCTGCTCCGAGGCGCCCTTCATGGCGTCCACCGCGGCCTGCTGGTCCTTCTCCGCCGCCGCCCACGCCTCGCTGGTGGCCGCGACCATCCGCTTGGCCAGGTCGGCCTTGCTCTGCAGGAAGCTGGCGGAGGTGAGCAGGCCGTTGCTGTAGTAGTTCAGGCCGAACTCGGAGAAGCGCAGGTACGCCACCGGCTTGCCGGCCTTGTTCTGCATGGTCGGGCCCTGGTCGGAGGCGTAGCCGAGCAGCGCGTCCGTCTGCCCCGACATGACCGCCGCGATCTTGCCGGCCGGGTCGGTGTTCTGCAGCTTGACGTCGGCGTCGGTCATCCCGTTGGCCTTGAGGAACACCGGGAACGTCTTGGTGAGCGCGTCACCGGCCGTCGAGGCGATCGTCTTGCCCTTCAGGTCGGCCGGCTTGGTGATGTTCTTCTCCTGGAAGAACTGCAC
Organism: Nonomuraea sp. NPDC049269; assembly: GCF_043197155.1. Lineage (NCBI taxonomy): Bacteria > Bacillati > Actinomycetota > Actinomycetes > Streptosporangiales > Streptosporangiaceae > Nonomuraea > Nonomuraea sp. NPDC049269. Next base: position 115,307 of record NZ_JBICSO010000004.1, on the reverse strand, counting down.
CGAGGCCGGGGTCGTCTGCAGGAAGACGCCCAGGCTCTTCACCGGCACGCCCTGGCTCACCCCGCCGAGCAGCGCGGGGGTGTCGGCCCAGCCGAAGTCCGTCTGGCCGGCGCCGGTGGCCTGCACGGTCTTCTGGGAGCCCTGCCCGGCCTGGATCGTCAGGTCGATGCCGTGCTTCTCGAAGATGCCCTTCGACTTGCCGTAGTAGAACGGGGCGTGCTCGCCGTACGGATACCAGTTGAGCGTGAGCGTGGCCTTGTCGAGCTGCTTGCCCGACGAGCTGGTGGTCTTCTCGCCGCCGCCGGAGCCGCACGCGGTGGCGAACAGGAGCAGGGCCGGGGCTAAGGCGGCGATCAGCGTGCGTGTCTTCATGGCGTCCTCAGTAGGTCACGGTTACGGCGTCACCGCGGCGGCTGGCGTGCCAGGGCAGCAGCAGCCGCTCGGCGAACTCGACGGCGACGAAGAGCACGACGCCGAGGAATGACATGACAAGGAGTCCCGCGAACAGCATGGGCGTGTCGATGTTGCCGTTGGCCTGCAGGATGACCGAGCCGAGCCCGTCGTTGCCGCCGACGAACTCGCCCACGACCGCCCCGGTGACCGCGAGCGTCACGGCGACCTTCAACCCGGAGAACAGGAACGGCAGGGAGGCGGGAAACCTGATCTTGACGAAGGTCTTGGCCGGGCTCGCGCCCATGGTCGAAGCCAGCTGGAGCATCTCCGGGTCCACCGACTTCAGGCCGGTGACCATGGAGATGACGACGGGGAAGAACGCGATCAGCACGGCGACCACGATCCTCGGAGTCAGCCCGAACCCAAGCCAGACCACGAACAGCGGGGCGATCGCGATCTTCGGGACGACCTGCGCGAACAGCAGCAGCGGATAAAGGGTCTTCTCGACCTCGGCCGAGGCCACCATCAGCACGGCCGCGGCGATGCCGACGACGACGGCGATCGCGAAGCCGAGCACCGTCTCATAGCCGGTCACCAGTGTGTGGTGACCGAGGTAGCCGGCCTTGTCGGCCATCACCTGGAGGGTGACCCCGGGCGACGGTACGAGATATCGGGGCACGATCTCGAACTCGGTGATCGCCCACCAGATCGCATAGCAGGCGGCGAGCAGGGCGAGGGGCCGCCAGGAGCGGTCCACCAGTTCCACGACGCGGTCGCGCGAGCTCGGGCTCTCGCGCCGCATGATCCCATCAACGGTCTGTACCACGATCGAAGGTCTCCCTTCACCGCGTGCCATCAGGCCATATGCGAGAAAGCGCTATCTGAAAGCGCTTTCCTGCGGTACGCTAACCCGGTACGGTCGAGGGGTCAAGGTCGTGAACTTCCTGTTACAGGAGGGCGAGTGGCCGATCGCGTTCACGTCACTCTGCGGGATGTGGCGACGGCCGCCGGAGTCTCCCTCGCCACCGCCTCACGCGTCCTCAACGGCACCGCCAAGGTCCGCGAGGACCTGCGCGACCGGGTCGAGGCCGCCGCCTCCGAGCTCGCGTACACGCCCAATGCCCACGCCCAGGCCCTCGTCCGGGCCTCCAACGAGACCGTCGGCGTGATCTGCCACGACGTCAGCGACCCCTACTTCTCCGGCATCGCCAGAGGCGTCATGCGCGCCGCCGCCCAGCGCGACCTGCTGGTGATGCTGGCCAGCACGTTCCGCGACAGCGCGCGCGAGGTGGCCTACGTCTCGATGCTGCGCGCCCAGCGGGCCCGCGCGATCCTGCTGATCGGCTCCGGCTTCGAGGACCGGCGGTGGGAGCGGGCCATGGACGTCGAACTGCGGCCCTACCTGAACGCCGGCGGCCGGGTCGCGGTGGTCAGCCGGCACCGCAGCCTGCGCGTCGACACCGTACTGCCGGAGAACCGCGAAGGCGCCGCCGCCCTGGCCAGGGCCCTGCTGGCGCTCGGCCACCGGCGCTTCGCCGTGCTGTCCGGGCCGCCTGGCCTCAGCACGGTCGTGGACCGGGTCGGCGGCTTCCGCGACGCGCTGGCGGCGGCCGGGGTGTCGGCCGGCCAGGTCGTGGAGGGGCCGTTCAGCCGCGAGGGCGGCTACGCCGGGGCGTCCGCCCTTTTGGACCGGGGGCTTGATGCCACGTGCCTGTTCGCCGCCACCGACGTGATGGCGGTAGGGGCGCTGGCGGCGTTACGGGAGCGGGGGCTGCGGGTGCCGGATGACGTGTCGCTGGCGGGGTTCGACGACATTCCGGTGGTACGTGATCTGACGCCGCCGCTGACCACGGTGGCGCTGCCGTTGGAGGAGATGGGGGAGCGGGTGATGGCCCTTGCTTTACGGGGTGGGAGCCGGGGGCGGCGGCGGATCGAACGGATCGCGGGCCGGGTCGTTCTCCGCGCCAGCACCACCGGCCCTCCCTAGTCTCATCAGCCCTGTACAACGCCATTCACCCACGAATTCCTGATCCCGCGACAGCGCCCTCATTTGCCAGGCGGTTGGGAGAGTGTCCCATGCGGCACCGTCCCCGGGGCGACCTGCAGCAAGGCGGCCATGAGAGTCAGGCCGACACCGATGCTCAAGGCGTGCTCAATGATTGCGACCATCACGTATTCCGCGGTCACGAACCCTCCGGGTCGCAGAATCGCCATGGGAAGCTTCCAGCAACTCCACGCGAACAGCGACCCTGACGCCCCGAAGGCCAGCGTCATGGGGATCCACCGTCGGAGCCGGACAGGCCGGCGCCGCGTGACCGTCCAGATGCTCCAGGCTCCGAGCAGGGCCCACAGTCCCGAACTCGAGTTCAGCAGCCGCCCGTTGAGATCCCAGTGATCGCGATGAGCCGGGTCAAGGCCCAACGTCCCGCCCAGCGCCCAGTAGGACCAGAGCAGGCCCAGCCCGACGGCCACCGCCATCGCCGCCGTGACGGGCTTCGATGAGCGGGCGGTACCGTCCCCGACCCGGCCGAGAAAGGGACGCGGCCATCGCTCTCTCAGGTAGATCGGCAAGGCCACGGCCAGCCCCACGGCCATCGCGGCGAAGCCGATGGTGATGAAGATCTCCTCTCCTCGCGGACTCGAGGCTGAGTCGTCACCACCACCCAGGTCGATCCGGAGCGCGCCGAGAACATTACTGATCACCACATAGGGCAGCATCGGGACCAGGAACCCCGCACCCACCCAAGAAACGAAGATCACTGGGATGGCCGGCAGCCGACGGCCCCACGGCTGGGCCAGCGCCAGCCCCAACCCGATCCCGGTCACCGCCATCAGCACGGTGACGGCGTTGAGCGCCACCCAGTCGCCGGTGCTGTAGTCGTCCGGACCATGCCCCAGTAAAGCCGCGACGACCCAGACCACCTTGACGGCCGAATAGAGCGCCATCCCGAGCGCCGCGGTATAGCCCGCGAGCCTGCGCACCCCACTCCATCGCGCGCCTACAGCCGGAAAGCTCGCCGAATCCTGTGCCACCTGCACCCGAACCCCCAAAGCCGGTCGATCTCGACACCGTCGATCTTTCTGGAGCCGTCGACCGGGCAGGATCCCTCTCCGGCGTGAACCGCGATGGTTTCGTCCCCTGCACGGGGGAGGTCGGGTGTCTCGTCGCGGCCGGCGTTTCGGCGAGCATGTCGCCCAGCTAATAGATAGATCATCGGTATATAATGATCAAATGAAACCCATGCGGCTGCGCGCCGCCGGCCTTGGAGGAACGGCGTGAGATCCCTCGAAGCTCGATACCGGCGGATCCTGGCCTGGTATCCCCAAGATCATCGTGCCCGGCACGAGGAAGACATGATCGGCGTACTGCTGGCCGGATCACGACCCGGTCAGACCCGCCCGCGCATCGCTGACATGGCCGATCTGCTGGCAGGCGCGATGCGCATGCACTGCCGGCGAGCCTTCGGTACGGTGTCGGCGCCCGCCTGGCGGGACGCCATGGCCGTGGGCATGGCGCTGTGGCCGCTTCTCGTCCTGACCGACGCGCTGGCCCGCCAGGTTCTGTCGCTGGGGCAGAACCTCGTCCTCGTCCCCGACCTGCCTCACTACTGGATGCAAGAGCCGTGGTCGCTCCTGCACTGGGCCCGACCGATCATCGTCTTCGCCCTGCCCGTGCTCGCGGTCGCGTTCCGTCACCGGGGGATCGCCGTGCTGGGCGCACTCGCTTTCCTGCTGTATCTGTCGGACGGGTCAGGCTCCCCCCTGCCCTTCGGCGAACTGGACGGGCTGTTACTGCCGAGCGTTGGTCTGCCTCTCCTGGCGCAAGTGGTGGCGGTCGTCGCCGCCTTCACCCGTCAGGCTCCCACCGGGATGTCGCTCATCTCCCGGCGTACGCTCATGCTCTGGATGCCGCTCGGCCTGATCGGGTTGGCGGCCAGCAAGGTCGGCAGGCACTTGCTCGACGCCGCCACCCATCATGAGATCGCGCTCTGGAAGCCTGTGCCCTGGCTCATCATCATGGCGGCGGCCGCGGGATCCGCGGCGGGGTTCGCGGTGGGACGGCGCGTGGCACTGCTGATGTTCCTGCCCGCGGCGGCGCTGGGTGATCTCGGGAGGCTGCCTTCCGTACCCGCGTCCCTGGCCCTTGTGCAGATCGGCTGCGTGCTCAGCGCTTTCGCCATCGGAACGGTGCTGGTCTCTCGGCGTGGAAGCCGAGAGAGTGCCTTGCCGGAGATCCGGGCGTAGCGGGTTCGCGAGGCGATCGACGTCGTACTCTGGCCCGCCCGGTCGCGCGGTTCACGACGTGGCCACCGTGAGCGTACGGCCGTGGGCGGTGCCTTCCACGGCCTCCACGTAGACCCGGGCGACCTCGGTCACCGGGGTGCCGGGAGCCGGGTCCATGCCGAGGCTCAGGAGGGTTTCGCGGACCCAGCCGGGGCTGACGGTGTTCAGGCGGACGCCCCGCGGCATCTCCGTCGCCGCGGCGTGTACGAACGCCTCCAGGCCGGCGTTGACCAGATAGCCGAGCGAACTCCCCGGGATGGGCTCGGCGAACCGGCCGCTGGTGAGCGTCACGGATCCGCCGTCGCGTACGTGGGTGAGCGCTCGCCGTACCAGGTTCACCTGCCCGATGAGTTTGCCGTCGAGGCCGTTCCAGAAGTCCGGGTCCGACGGCGCGTCCAGCGGGGTGAGGCTGCCGCTCGCGGCGCAGCACACTACCGCGTCCACCTCGCCGACCTGCGCGAACAGGGCGTCGATCGACGCGGCGTCCGCCATGTCCACCCGCGCTGGGCCACGGCGGGACGCACTCAGCACCTCATGGCGCGCCGCCAACGCATCGGCGACCGCGCTGCCGATGGTTCCCGTCGCACCGATCACAAGAATCTTCACCGTAGGTCCGTTCCGTCTGGTGGCTGGTAGGGACCAGATTGCGACAGGTCGGCATGCCGGGCCCAGCCATCTGCCGGGTGTACACCTGCGGTGACTACATCTGGCAGGTGCAGGCTCGGCTCGCGGAACTCGGGGTCGCCCACACCGCGGCCCGTACCTGGTGCCATCCGGTGGGCGCTCATGGCCGAGGTAGCCAGCCCTCCGGATTTCCCCTGTCCTCGATTGCGAGCCTTCTCCCATCCGATGTGATCATCTCGATGGTCAAGGTGCACCTCCCGCGGCAGCGGCACCTCTCGGTTGGCTTTCCCAGATTTACGACAAAGGTCACGTACGAGGCGTTGGCGATCGGCCGGTGAAGGCTCGACGGTCTTGGCTCCGCGACACTGGTACGTATGGCGGAGTTGGGGGAGTTTCTGCGATCGAGGCGGGCGCGGCTGCGGCCGGAGGATGCCGGGCTGCCCACGTACGGGGGGCGGCGCCGGGTGCCGGGGTTGCGCCGCGAGGAGCTGGCTCAGCTCGCCGGGGTGAGCGCCGGATACTACACGCGGCTCGAACAGGGGCAGAGTCCCAATGCCTCGGATGCCGTGCTCGACGCCGTCGCCCGCGTTCTGCGTCTGGACGATGACGAGCGCGCCCACCTGTACTCACTGGCCCGGCCGAAGCGTTCGGCAACCCGCCGCCGGGTCGCCGCCAAGCCCGAGCAGGTACGGCCGGGTGTACGACTCATGATCGAGTCGTTCGGGGACGTGCCCGCTCTCATCATGGGGCGCTTCCTCGACGTCCTCGCGTGGAACCCGATGGCGCACGCTCTGCTGGCCGGCCATCTTGACGCGGCCGCGCCGAACCGGGCCACCGAGCGGCCCAACATCGCCCGCATGCTGTTCCTGGACCCCCACATGCGGGAGCTTTATCCAGAGTGGACCCGTAAGGCCCGGTCCACTGTCGAAGACCTGCGGCTGATCGCCGGACGCCACCCCGGCGCCCCCGAGCTGAGCAGGCTCATCAGCGAGCTGACCCTCGGCAGCCCCGAGTTCGCGGAGCTCTGGGCCGCCCACGGGGTGGGTGACTGCGGCACCGCAGCCCGTACCTACTGCCACCCGGTGGTGGGCGGCATGACGCTCATGGCCGAGTTCATGGTCCTGCCGAACGACGAGGGGCAGCGCGTGGCCGTGTTCAACGCCGAACCGGGCTCACCCTCCGAAGCCGCCCTGCGGATGCTCGCCGGCCTGACCGCCACCGCTACGCCGCTCGTCGGGTCACTGGACATCAAGGCGCGCCGCCTCTGAGGGGGGCAGACCAAGTACGAGACTGAAGGAGGCCGACTTCACCCGGAGTGGTGATCGTCCGCAGCGACGTCGCTGAACCCGAGGCTGCTCCCGTGAAACGGCAGGTTGGCGCCAGCACGTGGGATTCCATCGCTTTGGGGCCTTGAATGTCGAAAGACGTCGATCGCACCCCGTTGGCTAGAACCGGCGGCCGCCGGGCGGCAGCCTGTGACCCGTGATTACTCGTGACATCGACCGGATCGACCACTCCGTCCTCTACACCACCGACATGGACGCCACCGCAGCGACCTACGAGGCGCTCGGCTTCACGCTCAGCCCGCTGTCCATGCACATGGGCTCCGACCGCCCCGGCGGCGAACGCGGGCCGATGGGTGCCGGAAACAGATGCGCCCTGTTCGGCCGCACCTACCTGGAACTGCTCGGCCTGTACGGGGACGGCTCGGTCGACCCCTGGAACATCCGCCCGCTCATCGCCCAGTACGAGGGCCTGCACGGCTACTCCTTCGGCTGCACCGACATCGAAACCGCCGAAAAGCGCCTGCGCGCGACCGGCTTGTCCTCCTCCGGCGTGCTGCCGCTGCAGCGGGATGTAGACACCCCTGACGGTATGGAGAGCGCCCGCTTTCAGGCGGTCCACCTCGACCGCGCACTCACACCCGAAGGCCTGATCCACGCCGCGTACCACCTGACCCCCGAACTGATCCACCAGCCGCGCTACCTGGAGCACGCCAACGGCGCCACCGGCCTGTACAGTGTGCTGCTCGTGGTGGACGAGGCCGACTTGGAGTCCACCGTCGCCCGCTACGCCCTCATCCTGGACACCGAACCGGTGATCGAGGGGCCGGCGCACGTGCTGCCGCTGCCGCTGGGACGGGTGCAGGTCGTCGCGGTGTCCACCTTCCGCGCGATGATGCCCGGCGAGCCGGTGCCCGCATTGCCGTACATGGCCGGGCAAGCCGTGTCGGTACGGGACGTGCGGGCGGCCCGCGACCTGGTGGAGGGGAACGGGTTCACCACGGGGGACATGCCCGGCGGGTTCTTCGTCGGGGCCGCCCAGGCCCGCGGCGCCGCGCTGGCCTTCCTGGAGGTGTGACCGGTGACCGGCCTGATCCACGCACCCGCCGGGACGTTGCGCGGCGTCCCCGCGGGCGGCGCGGTCACCGTCTTCCTCGGCATCCCCTATGCCCGCGCCGGGCGGTTCGCCGCGCCACAGCCGACGCGGTGGAACGGCGTGCTGGATGCCGTCCGACCGGGCCTGGCAGCCCCGCAGCCGCGCAGCTTGAGCAGCTCGTGAGGCAGGTGCAGGACGCCTGGACGGCCTTCATCCACGACGGCTCGCCTGGCTGGCCCGCCTTCCCTCACGTCGAGCACATCACGCTGGCCTGACCACCGTGGCTGCCCTGGCCATGGACGAGCTCGATCGCGCCATCGTCCACGCCCTGCACGTGGACGGCCGCGCGCCCTTCAGCCGTATCGCGTCCGTGCTGGAGGTGTCCGATGCGGCCGGACCCATCGCTGGGGCACTGGCTCGTCGGGCACGCTCTACGCCAAGCCCGGCGCCGAGGCCATCGCGGCGGTCACCCCCTATCTTGGCTCGCCACGCCGTATCCACTGAACCAGCTCCTCTCCCTGGGCAGGTCTGGCCACTGCCCCTTTCCGGCGTGCTTGGTCTGCCCCCTGAAGGGCTCCGCTGACCGGGCTGCCGTTGGACGCCTGATCGCCGATGGTAGGCACCGGCATGGAAACGCCGGGGAAACGTGCCTCCGGGTTGTGTGGCCTCACGACCGCTGCGATTACCGCGGCGGTGCGACTTTCGAGCACGACGTGAGGACCTTGATATGACCCCTTCGGCCGATTTCGATGCCCCCGACCGGCGCGCGTTCCTGCGGGGCCTGGCCGTGGCCGCGAGCCTTCCCCTGCTGGGTTCCGTCCCGAGCCCGGCGTTCGCCGCCGCGGACGATCCTGACCAGTTGTTCAAGGACGGCAGGTTCGCCGCGGCCGAGCGCGGCTATCGGCGCCTCCTGCGCGAGGATCCGCGGAACGCGCACGCCTACGCCCAGGCCGGATACATCGCCCTGCTGTCCAACCGCTTCGGCGAGGCGGAGAAGCACCTGTCCAAGGCCGTCGCCCTGCAGCCCGGCGACGTCGCCTCGGCGCAGCGGCTGGCCGAGTGCTTCGTCCGGCAAGATCAGCTCGCCCCTGCTATACCGCTGCTCCAGGGGACCGGCCGCCCTCGTGACAAGGCGTACGCCGACCTCTACTCCCAGATCAGCGGCTCACCATGGCAGATTCACGGGGCGCGGAGCGCGCACCTGCCCTTCGTCACCCTGGATCCCGTGCCTGCCGTCGAAGCCAGCCTGAACGGGGGGAGGCCCGGGACGTTCTGGCTCGACACCTACGCGACGCTCGACCTGTCGCGCGAGGTGGCGGAAGCGGCGGGGCTGCGCGCGGTGGCGAGCCACTCGGGAGGCGTCGCCAACAATCAGCCGATCACCATCTGGCTCGGTGTCCTGAACTCGTTCAAGATCGGCAACATTGAGATCCGGAACCTTCCGGTGCAGTGGAGCGACGCGCAGCGGCCGTCCCTGCCTGACGGGTCACCGGCGGCGGGCGCGTTCGGAACGACGATCTTCTACCACTTCCTGACCACGATGAACTACGCCGGCCGCGCCCTGATCCTGCGGCCCAAGGCCAAGGCCGCGCCGCGCGCGGGCGCCGCCGACCGGCTCCCGCTGTGGCTGGCCGGGGACCACTACCCGTGCACGCTGGGCAGTCTGGGTGACTACGGGCCGCGGATGGTCACCCTCGACACCGGCGGCATCGGCGTCGGCCTCGACACCACGGTGGAGATCGCCGAGCGGGTGGGCATGAAGGTGGACTACGACCATCCCATCCCACAGCCCGGAACCAAGCTCTATCCGATCACGGCCGAGCGCATCAGCCTGGGCGGGGCCGTCGGGCGCGAGGTGCGCGGCCATGCCGCCGAGCAGGTCTTTCCCGGGTTCCCCGGCCCAGGTCAGTCCGCGCAGTTCGGCTTCGATCTGATCGCCAACTTCACCCACGAGTTCTTCAAGCCTTTCGCGATCACCTTCGACTACACCGACATGCACCTGTACATCACCCGCGGGTGAGTCCTGTCAGTGCGTCAGGACCACGCGCTTACGGAACACCCAGTACGTCCACCCCTGGTACACCAGCACGAACGGCAGCGTGATCAGCCCGATCCAGCTCAGCATCGTGAGGGTGTACGGCCCCGAGGCCGCGTCCGTGAGGGTGAGGCCGGGTAGAGGAGCCCACCGAAGTTCGGCGAAGAGCGCCACGGAGGCCAGGGCGATGGCGCCGGCGGTGGCGGCGAAGGCCCAGCCCTCCCTGCGGCGGAACGTCAGTGCCGCCGCGGCGGCCAGCGCCGCCATGGAGATCAGGGCGGGGATCGAGCCCAGGGCGGACAGCGCCGCCACGGCCAGCGGCAGGACCACGGCGCTCGCGGCCAGCGCGGTCGCGCGGGCGCGTCGGCGTACGGGGCCGTCGGTCTTGAGCGACAGGAAGACGGCGCCGTGCAGGACGCACGTGGCCAGTGTGAAGAGGCCGCCCACGAGCGCGGCGAGCGCGCTGTCGAACAGCAGGTCGGCGAAGACCGCGCCCCACAGGAACGCCGGAAGGGCACTGCCGGCCACGATGCCCAGGTCGCACCAGAACGGGTTGGTCACCTTGCCGCGCCATTCCAGGCCGACGCCGCGGACGATCAGGCCGACCAGGATCAGCACCACCGGCAGGTAGAAGGCGCTGAACATTCCGGCGTACCAGGCGGGGAAGGCCGCGAACATGGCGCCCACGGCGGTGATCAGCCACACCTCGTTGCCGTCCCAGACCGGGCCGATCGTCTCCAGGCTCTGCCGGTGCTGCTCGGGGCCCCTGCTCACGAACGGTGCCAGCAGGCCCACGCCGAAGTCGAAGCCCTCGAGCACGAAGTAGCCGGTCCAGAGGAAGGCGATGATGACGAACCACAGATTGATCACTGTCTGCACCTCAATACATCAGCGACGGCTGGAGTCGCTCGGTCGCGGGGACGGGCTCCGTCTGCTCGGGGCCCTTGCGTACGTGCCTGGTCAGGAGTACGGCTTCGGCCACCGCGAGCCCGCCGTACAGGAGGGTGAAGATCGTCAGTGAGGTGGCCACCTCGGCGAGGCTCACGCCGGGCGACACGCTGGCGGCCGTGAGCAGTTCGCCCGCCACCGTCCACGGCTGGCGGCCTATCTCGCTCAGCAGCCAGCCGGCGATCATCGCGAGGAACGGCAGGGGCAGGGCCAGCACCATGGTCCGGGCCAGCCAATCGGGCAGGTCGCGTCTGCGGCGGGTGAGCCAGAGGCCGAGCACCGACAGCGCCACCGTGGTCAGGCCGAAGACGATCATCACCCGGAACGACCAGAAGACGACGGTCTGGTTGGGCCGGTAGTCGCCGGGGCCGAACTGCCGCTCGAACTTGGCCTGCAGGTCCTCGGTGCCCTGGACCGTGGCGGTGAAGTCGTGGGTGGCGAGGAGGCTGAGAAGGTTGGGGATCTCGATGCCGGGGGCGATGGAGAACGGGGCTCCGGCCGTGTCGTGTTCGAGGCCCTCGGCGGAGGCCAGCTTCATCGGCTGCTGCTCGTACAGCAGCCTGGCCGAGGTGTCGCCGGTGCCCGCGACGACGGCCCCGGCCAGCGCGGTCATGACCAGCGCGGCCCGCGCGGCGCTGCGCCACATGGGTGCTTTCGTCTTCAGCAGCCAGTAGCCGCTCACCGCCAGCACGAACCCGCCCGCCACGATGAAGGCGGCGGCTATGACGTGCGGCACCTGGGCGATCGCGGTGGGGTTGGTGAGCACGGCCCACAGGTCGGTCATCCTGGCGCGGCCGCCGACCACCTCGTAACCGACCGGGTGCTTCATCCAGGCGTTGGCCGCGAGGATGAAATAGGCCGACAAGTTGGAGCCGATGGCGGCGGCCCAGATGCACGCCAGATGGACCTTCTTCGGCAGCCGTTCCCAGCCGAAGATCCACAGTCCCAGGAACGTGGACTCCATGAAGAACGCCAGCAGCGCCTCCATGGCCAGGGGCGCGCCGAACACGTCGCCGACGAACGTGGAGTATTCGCTCCAGTTCATGCCGAACTGGAACTCCTGCACGATGCCGGTGACCACACCCATGGCGAAGTTGATCAGGAACAGCTTGCCGAAGAACTTCGTCAGCCGGAGGTAGCGCTCCTTGCCCGTCCGGTGCCAGGCGGTCTGCAGCCCGGCCACGAAGATGCCCAGGCCGATCGTCAACGGCACGAACAGAAAGTGGTAAACGGTGGTCACCCCGAACTGCCACCGCGCGAGATCGAGCGCGTCCATCTTCCCCCCACCGGGTGCTTTGCTCTACAAGCTGTAGTGCGTCTACTTACAGTAGTACTACAGGCTGTAGAGCTGGGCTATGCGATCTTCGTCACAAGCCTGCGGATCGGTGGTCTCACGATGGCGTGCGGGGGTGTTCGGGCGCGTCAGCCGAGGGGCTGATTCGTGCGTACGTCTTGGGGTGGACCTGGTCCACGGTGCTGGGTGTCAGCCGGTTACGCCGCTCGAGATCTCCGGCGCCTTCGACAGCATGGGCATGGACGCCGGCCAGCTGCTGGCCGCAGAGATCGAGACGATGGTCGCCGCGGCAGACGCCCGCTGACCCTCCCTCGTCGGGGCGCGGTCAGCTGGCGTTTGTCCGGCTTGCCGCGGTCGCTGCCGCGCTTCTCACGGTTGCCGCGGCTTGCCGCGGGGCAACGTGATGGATCATGGCCGGCCTGTACTTCCTGCGCGGTGGGCCGGAGCCCGCGTCTCCCCGGGGCGGGGCGCTTCTGGCAGGCGCGGGGGATGGCGCATGGGGATCGGCGTGATGCTCAGGTGATGCGGCCGGTCCAGGAGGCGGCCGCGGCCTTGAAGATCATGGCCAGTTCAGTGTCGAAGTACGGGGAGGCCCCCGTGTCGTAGCGGCCGTCGCCGTCGGTGTCGGAGACCCCGGTCGTGATGCCGTTGAGGTAGCCGAGGCCGTGCTCGTCGCTGTAGTCCTTCAGCCAGGCGGAGCCGAGCGAGCCGTCGCCGGTGAACGGGGACTCGACGCCGACCAGTTGATCGGCGGGCGGACTGGACAGGCTCATCGCGGATGTCCTGCCGGTGGACCGTTCGAGGCTCTGGCCGGTGTAGGGCCGGGTTCCGTCGGGGTGGGGGCCGGCGGGGAAGCCGAAGATGTCCACAGCGGGGGCCGTCGTCTCGTTGATCTCCTGATTGAAGGTCAGGCCCTGCCCGCCGACGATGTCCGCCAGCCTCCCGTTGGTGGTCAGCGTTCCGTCGGCGGACGGGACGACGCCGCTGTAGACGTTGACGAAGGCGAAGTCGCGGTCATGGTCCTGGTACTGGGTGAAGTCGTAGTGGGTGAACGCCCGCTTGCCGACGTAGAGGCCGAACGGGGTCGCGCCTTCGGCGGAACCGGGGATGAAGACCCAGTTGTGGGTCGTGACGGGCGCGCCCACCGTGTCGTACACACAGTGCGCGGCCGTGGCGACGACGTTGCGGTACTGCGTGTGCACGGCGGCTCCCGAGCACCAGTGTGGCTGCTCGTCACCGCCGACGAAGAACACCTTGCCCGCGGTCTGGGGCAGGTCGCCCTCCGCCAGCGGAGCCACGGGGTTGTACTGGACGGGCTGGGTGGACGGCACGATGGCCCCGGACGTGCGTTCCCCGCGGACCTCGTGCGGCGGGGCGAAGGGGGTGGCGGCCTTGAGGTTGGCGGCCCCGTCGGCCAGCCAGAACGCCGCGACCTGCTGGGCTTCCGCCGCGCTGAAGGCCAGCGGGGCCGACACCACGTTCGCCGCATGGGCGGGTGTGGCCAGAGCGGTGGCGCCCAGCAAGCCTAAGGCGACGCCGGACGCGAGCAGCTTGCGTCTCATATCGATCTTCCCCGTTCCGTCGTGGGGCCGTTGTGACGACCTCATCTACGTGGAGCAGCAGGAAGATCGTAAACTTTGGCGAGTGCACAGGGAAGCCTTTATGCGAACCTGTATTCGATTAAGGCGCTGCCTTCGAATATAAGCTTTCGTACGCGCTCGATCACCGCGTGGTGGGCAGGCGTGCGAAATGGCCAGGGGGTGTCCTGGTCTTTTCGGGCTGAGGTCGGGACGGCCGGTGTCAGCGGTTGGTGGCGGCGTCCAGGTACGCCTGGAGGTTGCCCAGTTCGTAGCCGCGGCGCTTGATCTTGTTGACCAGGATGCGGAAGTCCCTGGCCAGGTTCGGGCGGAAGTGGATCAAGAGGATGTCGCCGGGGCGCAGCTTCTTGTCCGGCACCTGGTAAGCGATCTTGCCGCCGGGCTGCACGGTGGCCGTCCAGAGCAGGACCGTCTTCAGGCCGCAGTTCTTGGCGGCTCTGAGTGTGTCGGTGTTGTAGTTGCCGAACGGCGGCCTGAACAGCGTCGGCCTGGCCCCCAGCTCTCTCCTGATGATGGTGGAGGAGCCGCAGATCTCCCGTCGCTGGGCGTCGTAGCCGAGGAGGCGGAGGTTCGGGTGGGTGAGGGTGTGGTTCTCGATGGGTACGTGGGCGTCACGTAACGAGCGGAAATATCCCCATTTCCCGGCGCCTACGAACTGGCCGGGGCCGCCGGCGGGGTCGGGCGTGCCCTTGGCCTCCACCGCGTCCCGCATGGCGAACGCGGTGATCGGGATCCGCTGGTCGCGTACCTGCTGGACGAAGCCGGGGTCCTGTTCCCAGCCGTCGTCGATGGTCAGGAAGACGACCTTGCGGGTGGTGGGGATGGAGCTGATCACCTGGGGCAGGGGGCCGGTGGCCGGGAGCTCGCGTACCTCGCCGCGCCTGGGCACCGCGCCGGGCGGGCCGTCGAGTTGCTGCGTGGTCGCGTCGGATCTGGGGGCGGTAGTGCTGGTGGCCGTGCTGCCTGGCGTGGCGCCGGTCGTGTCGCCTCCTGGGCCGTCTGCCGTACCGCCTGACCCGCCGCTGGTCGCACAGCCGGCCAGCAGGACCGCGACCGCCGCCACGGCGGCCACGCGGATCGGCCGGGCCACGGGGGCCAAATCGTCCGCTTGGGCCGCTCGCGTCAGGGCCGCATGGGTTAGGGCCGCTTGGGGCGGGGCCGTTCGCGTCAGGGTCGCTCGGGCCAGGGCCGCTCGGGCCATACCGGCCGCGCGTACTGCGGGGACCTGCGCGCGTACTGCGGGGAATGCGCGGGCGACTCGGGACACTCGGGCACCCAGCACATCGGCCACATGGGCCACGATCGACACGTTTCGTCCCCTGACTCGACCCTTCAACATCGGTCCCATCCTGCCAGCCATGATCGCAAGGCGGGCACATCCGATAAGGAGTGATCGTCCGGCTGGCGAGTGTTGCCCTTATCGCGAACGTCCCTTCGTCCCTAGAGTGGCGATGTGAAGGTGGCAGGCAGCGCCATGATCGGCGTCGAGAGGCATCGCGTGTGGGACGCGCTCCAGGATCCGGCGGTGCTGGTACGCACCATCCCGGGCTGTGAGCGCCTGGAGGAGACGGGGCCGGACACGTACAGGATGACGGTGACGGCGGGGGTCGCCTCCATCAAGGGCGTCTACCAGGGCGAGGTGTCGCTGGCCGAACCGTCGGAGCCGGAGAGCTTCGTGCTGCGGGCGCGCGGCCAGGGCGCTCCGGGGACGGTGGAGGCGACCGTTCTGGTACGGCTCAGCGAGGTGGACGAGGGGACTCGGGTCGACTACGACGCCGACGCGGTCATCGGCGGCATGATCGGCGGGGTGGGGCAGCGGATGCTCGGCTCGGTGGCCAAGAGGACGGCGGGGGAGTTCTTCGCGGCCGTCGAGGATCATCTGCGTGCCCCGGAGGATGAGTACGCCGTGCGCGGCGGCGTACCCGCGGCCGGAGAGGCCGGGTCGCGAGCGGCGGCGGACCGTGGGGCCGGGCAGGGCGCGGTGGTGCGTTCCGGAGCCGGGCAGGGAGCGGTCGCCGAGGGAGGAGTGGGGGTGGACGAGCTGGCCGCCCGCCGAGCCGCGGTGGCGCGTGCGGCTGGTGAGGCCGCGGATGCGGAGGGGCGCCGGGCGCCTGCCGTGTACGAACGCCCATCCGCCGTCTACGAACGCTCGCCCAGGAGCCACACGGAGACACGCCCGTGGGTGATGCTGGCGTCGTTCGGGATGGGGGCGGGCATCGCCCTGACCGGCGTCGCCGTGGGCTGGCTGCTCGGCCGGACAGGCCGTCGTCCACGCCCCTGACCGCTGCTCGGTCGAACGGGCCGTCGTCCGCGCGCGCCCCTGACCGCCGCCCCACCGGACCAGCGCCATCCTGGCGCGTCGAGACGGCGATACGGGAAAGGACGGCTGCGCCTGCCACCGGGTTCCGTCTCGAAGGATGTCGGGATCTTCTTGAGGGACGTCCGGCATCGCCTCGGGGATGGCGGTGCCGACGGATTGGCCGCCGGTGAGGGCTGAGGCCTTGAAGGGGGCCGGGTCGTCAAACCGGCTGCTCATGAGGGTGGGAATGAGCTCTCGCGGAAAAGGATCTCCAGGCGTAGCGTGGCTGTATGCGGCAGGCACACGCTGAAGACGCACGAACCGAGGCCCGGCGAGTCATACGCAACCTACTTGGAGAGGAGCGCCCGACCGCCGAGGCGCTGATCGGCGACGCGCGCCCCGCCCTGGGCGACGAGCGGACCGAACGCTGTCTGAGTCTGGCGCTCGGCGCGTCTCTCACCAGGCGGTCCGCCGAGCTGGCCGCCATCGCCGCGCTGCTGGTCGGCGCCCGCGAGCTGGGTGCCGAGTGGTGGACGCGGCCCCGGGGCGGCAAGTTGCCCGCACCCGACGAGGTGCTCCGTACGGCTGTCGCGATCGAGCCGTGGACCGATCTGACCGCGCTGGAGATGCTCGCCGCCTGGATCTCCGACGACGCGGCCGACCAGCTGTGGGGCGAGCCCGTCGCCCAGGTCGACCTGAACTCGTGGCAGGCCGAGGACCGTTTCGAGCTGCCCGAGGGGGCGAAGCCGGGTCAGCGGCTCGTCGTGCACTTCGATGCCGGCGGGCGGCTCGACGCGGTCGTCACCCGGCGGCCTGACGAGGACCTGGGCTCGAACCTCGACTTCCACTCGTTGCGTTATTCGCGTCCGGCCGAGGCGCAGTGGAGCTGGGGAGTGGCGGCCGGGCTCGGGCCGCACCGGCTGCCGGGGGAGGACCCCGATCCGTACGCCCGCGAGGTCCCCAGTGCCGCCGCCGGCATCCTGCGTGCCTGGGCGCTACGGCACGGCGCCACGCGCGAGCAGCTGGGCGAGCGGTGGCAGACGGTCGGCGACGTGGTGGCGGCCATTGAGAGGGTCGACTGGATGTGGCGGAGCGGGGAGTGGTTCGGCTGGTGGCGTGGCGCCTCCGCTCTGGTGGACGACTCGGCCTACCTCCCCTATCGGCTGGAGGAACTGGCCGCCGGGTGACCGGCCCGTAAGGGAACGGCCGACGGGTGACCGGCCTGTCGGTAACGGCCGCTGGGCCACCGGCCTGGTGACCATGGGCCACCGGCCTGATGGGGCGTACCCGGCCGGTGGAATGGGGGCCGGGTTCCGGAGGTTGTCATCGAGCGTGAAAGTCGAGATATTTTCGGACATCGTCTGCCCCTGGTGCTACATCGGTCATGCCCGCTTCGCCCAGGCCGCCGACCGGTTCCGCGCCAAGGGCGGCATCGTGGACATCACCATGCGCCCGTTCCAGCTGAACCCGGACGCCCCCGCCGAAGGCGAGCCGTTGCTCCCCGCCCTGGAGCGGAAGTTCGGCGGGAACGTCGCGCAGATGACCTCCCGCGTCACCGGCGTGGCCGCCGAAGAGGGGCTGGACGTGCGCTTCGAGCAGGCCGTCAGCGCGAACACGTTCGAGGCGCACCGGCTGGTCGAGCTCGCCACCCGGCAGGGGCGCGGCCAGGAGGCGGTCGATCGGCTGTTCCGCGCGCACTTCACCGACGGGCTGAACGTCGGCGACCAGGACGTGCTCACGAAGCTGGCCGCCGAGGTGGGCGTGGACTACCCACTGGGTGAGGGCGTCCAGGAGGTGCGCGAGCAGCTTGACCGGGCGCGGGCGCTGGGGATAACGGGTGTGCCGCTGTTCCTGTTCGAGGGGCAGTTCGCGGTGTCGGGGGCGCAGCCGACGCAGACGTTCGACGCCGCGTTCGACGAGGTCGCGGCGCGCACCGGCCAGACGCCGGTGACCGTCCTCGCGGACCCGGCCGACGGCTGCGACGACGGTTACTGCGCCGTCTGAGCGGTGATGTTCCCGGGCAACCGCGCCGTCCCAGCGGTGACGTCCTCGGCCTATTTCGCCGTCTGAGCGATGATCTCCTCGGCCAGCCACTCGGCCACGTTCGCGGGGCCGGGTGGGCGGACGCCGAGGACGAAGTGCGTCACACCGGTGTCCGCCAGCTCGCCGATCAATGACCGGGAGGTGGCGGGGTCGTCGGCGGAGATGACGAGCTGCGTCGAACGGGTGATCTCCGCCGGATCGCGGCCGATGGCGGCGCACTTCTCGTCGAGCACCTTGTTCCGCTCCCTGATGAACTCGACCGTGTTGTGCGGCGGCCCCGGCACGTTCCAGATATCGGCGTGCTCGGCCACCACACCGAGCGTCCTGTCGCCCCACCCGCCGATCAGGAGCGGTGGCGGCACGGCGGGCTTCGGCGCGCACACCACGTCGCGCAACTGGTAGTAGCGGCCGGAGAAGTCGAACCGGTCCTCGGTCCACATCCGCTTGATGATCGTGCAGGACTCGGCCAGCCGGGCCACGCCCTCGGCGGGTGAGGCGATGTGCAGGCCGTACGCGTTGTACTCCCTGGGCACCAGCGTGTCGCCCGGCTGGTGGGTGCCGCCGACGCCGAGGCCGAGGACCAGCCGGCCGGGCGCGATGGCGTCCACGGTCGCCGCGATCTTGGCGAGTACGGCCGGCGGCCTGGTGAGGTTGCTCGTCACCATGAGCCCAAGCTGGAGCCGTGAGGTCCGCGCGGCCAGGGCGGCGAGCATTGTCCAGCCCTCGTGGATCGGCGCGTCCACCGGCCCGAACAGCGGCAGCATGTGGTCCCAGAGCCAGGCGTGCTCGATGGCCGGTACGGCGTCGGCCTGCTGCCAGGTCCGCAGCAGCGCGTCATAGGTGACCCCGACGGGGACGGTCTTCATTCCGAAACTCAGCATGGATCAGCTCCACTGATTGTCAGTAATGCTGATGATTAGGCTAGTGCGAGAATCGGGAGGTGTCGAGACGCCGCCTTGGATACCTGCTGAAGCACGCGAACCTGCGCCTGACCCAGCTCACCGGCCCGGCCCTGGAGCCGTACGGGATCGACGGCCGTGAGCTCGCCGTGCTCCACGTGCTCGACGAGGCCGACCCGTTGTCGCAGCAGGAGGCCGCGCGGCGGCTGCGGATCGACCGGACGACGATGGTCGCCCTGGTCGACGCGCTCGAAGGCAAGAAGCTGGTCAGCCGCCGGCCGCACCCGGACGACCGGCGCAAGAACATGGTCGAGCTGACCACGCGCGGCCGCGACACGCTGCGCGACGGGGGTCAGGCCGTGGAGGAGGCGGAGCGGGCGTTCCTGGCGAAGCTGCCGGCAGACGACGCGGCCCTCCTCAGAGAGCTGCTCGACCGGCTGATCTAGATGGTGCCCTCGCCCAGGAGTCCAGAGCGGTGATGGCGGCGGCAGAGCACCTGGTAGCGCACTGGAGAGGCGTCCGTGTCGCCGATCACGACCTGCTCGCCCGTACGGACCAACTGGCCGCCCACGATCCGCCCGTTGAGCAGTCCGGGCCGCCCGCACCAGCACAGCACCTCGACCTGCAGCCGACACACCTCGTCCGCCAGCTCGAACAGCCGCTGCGCCGCCGGGAACATCACCGACCTGAAGTCGGAGGCCAGTCCGAAGGCGTAGACGTCGACGCCGTGGTCGTCCACCAGGTCGGCGAGTTGCTCGATCTGGTCGACGGTGTAGAAGCAGACCTCGTCGCAGATCAGGTAGTCGATCCGGTCACGCCCGGTCACCAGCGCCACCAGATCGAGCGAGTCCACGACCTCGATCGCGTCCAGACCGAGCCCTATCCTGCTGGTGACCTGGGGTCCGCCCGAGCGGTCGTGCTTGGTCAGGACCAGCCCGCGCCTGCCCTGGCGGCCGTGGTTGTAGTTCATCTGGAGCGCGAGCGTGGACTTCCCGCAGTCCATGGGACCGAAGTAGAACTTCAGCACGGCATCACGAGCGCCGGACGGGACGGCGGACAGGGCAAACGATTCGGTCACAGGGGGCCACCTTAGCGGCTTGGCTTGTTCCATGACCTCGTGGGACATTTCTCCCCTGGAGTTATCAGGAGGATCCGTGGTCACAGAGAAGCCACCACCCGCGCTCGACGCGATGATGACGACCGACGACCTCACGGCGGCGCAGGCCGACGCCACGAGGTGGCGGTACGGCTTCCTCGTCGTCGTGACGGGGATCATCGCGATCCTGGTGGCCTTCGGGGCCGCCGTGTTCGCCACGAGGGAGTTCGCGGCGTTGTTCGCGGGCGTGGCCGGGGTGGTCGGCACGATCATCGGCGCCTACTTCGGCGTGCAGGCCGGGCAGTCGGGAAAGGCCAGGGTTGAGGCCGAACTGGCCAGGTCACAGGAGTTGGTAGTGCGGTTGGCGGCATATGTTGGCACTGAGAACGCGCCCCGTGTCATCGATGAAGTGCTCGGCCGGCGCCGAAGCTGAGGAGCCATGCGTAGCGTCCGTATCGGAGTCGACACCGGAGGCACCTTCACCGATGTGGTGGCGGTGGACGACCAGACCGGTGAGATCGTCACGACCAAGACCCCCTCGACCCCGGCGAACCCGGCCGACGGGTTCGTCAGGGGCATCGAGAAGCTGGGCCGGCTCGACGCGAGTTCCGTCGTGCACGGCACCACCGTGGCCACCAACCAACTGCTAGAGGACCGGATCGCGAACCTGGGGTTCATCACGACCGAGGGTTTCGAGTACATCCTGGAGATCGCCCGGCAGAGCGTGCCCGACGGCTATGGCAACTCCTACTTCTGGGTCAAACCACCGAGGATCGTCCCGATCCACCTGGTCAAGACCATCGGGGGGCGCCTCGACCACACCGGCGCCGAGGTGCGGCCGTTCGCCGAGGAGCAGGCCGCCGAGGTGGCGCGCTGGTTCAAGGCCAAAGGCGTGACCGCGATCGGCGTGTGCTTCCTGCACTCGTACGCCAATCCGGACCACGAACGGCGCATGCGGGACGTGCTGGCCCGCGAGCACCCCGAGGCGGTCGTCTCGCTGTCGAGCGACGTGCTGCGCGAATACCGCGAGTACGAGCGGTCGGTCACCACGCTCGTGGACGCGGCGGTCAAGCCGACGATGCGCCGTTACCTGGCCAACCTGTCGGCCCGGCTCGGCATGCCGTTCTCGGTGATGAAGTCGAACGGCGGGGTGCTGTCGGCCCGCGAGGTCGTCAACCAGCCGATCACCACGGTGCTGTCGGGACCCGCGGCCGGCGCGCTGGGCGCGGCGCTCATCGCGTCCACGGCGGGGCACCCGTCGGTGATCACCCTGGACGGCGGCGGCACCTCCACCGACGTCTCGGTGGTGATCGACGGCGAGCCGTCCATCACCACCGAGGGAGCCATCGGCCGCTACCCGTGCAAGATCCCGATGATCGACATCGTCACCGTCGGCGCGGGCGGCGGCTCGATCGCCTGGATCTCGCCCGAGGGCACGCTGAAGGTCGGCCCCAAGTCTGCCGGGGCCGATCCGGGGCCGCTCTGCTACGGCCGGGGCGGCACAGAGGTGACGGTCACCGACGCGCACGTCTTCCTCGGCCGCATCCCGCCGCACCTGCTCGGCGGCGAGATCCCGCTCGACGTGGCGGCCGCGCGCACCGGCATCGAGGCGCTGGCCGACAAGCTCGGGATCGGCGCCGAGCGGACCGCGACCGGCATCCTGGAGATCAGCGCGTTCAACCAGAGCAACGCCATCCGCCAGCTCACCGTCAAGCGCGGGCTCGACGTGCGGGACTTCCCGCTGGTGACGTTCGGCGGCTCGGGGCCGCTGCTGGCCTGCCGGCTGATCGACATCCTGGGCCTGCCCGCGGTGATCGTGCCGCCGGATCCCGGCAACGTGTCGGCGTTCGGCCTGCTCACGGTGGACGTCAAGAACGACTACGTCCGTACGTACGTCACCCGCGACCTGTCCCTGGAGACGGCCGGGGAGATCTTCCGCGAGCTGGAGGGCGAGGCGGCGCAGGCGCTCGACCGGGAGGGCTTCGACGACCCGGTCTACGCCCGCAGCGCCGACCTGCGTTACTACGGCCAGGCGTACGAGGTGCGCGTGGCCGCCCCGGCGGGCGAGGTGGACGAGGAGTGGCGCCGGGAGGTGCTGGACCGCTTCCACGCGGCGCACGAGAAGCTCTACGGCTACGGCTACCGCGACGACGAGCGGCACGGCGTCGAATGGGTCAACCTGCGTGTCTCCGGCATCGGCCCCATCACTCGCCCGGTGATCCGCCAGAGGTCGCCGCGCACCGAGGAGCGGCCAGCGGCGGGGACCAGGAGCGTGCACTTCGAGTCGGCCGCCGACACGCCGATCCACCAGCGGTCCGACCTGGACCCCGGGACCGTGGTCGAGGGGCCGGCGGTCATCGAGGAGTACGGCTCGACGATCCCCATCCATCCCGGCTTCACCGCCGAGGTGGACGAGTACGGCAACGTGGAGGTGCGGCGTGGCTGACCCCGTTCTCGTCGAGATCGTCGAGGGCACCCTGGCCTCCGTGGAGAAGGAGGTCGAGACCGCGATCGCGCGGACCGCCCGCTCGCCGATGATCCGCGACGCGCACGACTTCCGCGCGGGCATCCACGACGCCCGGCTGCGCAAGCTGACCGGCCGCTCCTACAGCGCGCTCGTCCAGCCGATCGTCCGCGACTTCCCGATCGACACGATGAAGCCCGGCGACGTCTACTTCCACAACGACGTCTACCTGTCCGAAGGCGGGATCGGCCACCTGCCCGACCTGTGCGTCACCGTCCCGGTCTTCCACGAGGGCTCGGTGGTGGCCTTCGTGCAGGCGTTCGGGCACCACGACGACATCGGCGGCTCGGTGCCCGGCTCGATGCCCTCGCACGCGCGCAGCGTGTTCGAGGAGGGGCTGATGGTCCCGCCGATCAAGCTGTGGGACGCGGGCGTGCCCAACGAGGCCGCGCTGCGCATCATGACCCGCAACTCGCGCATGCCCGACTCGCTGGCGGGCGACCTGGACGCCGAGTGCTCGGCTTGCCTCATGGGGGCGCGCCGCCTGGGCGAGCTGTTCGACAGGTACGGCAAGGCCGAGGTCGAGGAGTGCTTCGACGCGATCATCGGCAAGACGACGGAGACGTTCCGGCGCGAGCTGCTGGCCAAGATCCCCGAGGGCACCTACGCCTGGGAGGACTACGCCGAGCACGACGGCGTGGATGAGCCGAGACTGCACGCCCAGCGGATCACGCTCACCGTCGACCACGCGGCGGACGCCCCGCTGAAGATCGACTTCACCGGTACGTCACCGCAGGCCAAGGGGCCGATCAACCACGCGGGTGACTACGCCGACGGTGTGTTCCTGAAGAAGTGGCTGGCCCCCATCCTGCGCAACCTCGCCGACACCCCCGAACGCATGGCCGAGCTGGATGTCAACGAGGGCGTCGTCCCCCTGATCGAGATGGTCTTCCCGGAGAAGGGGACGCTGCTCACGCCGATCTTCCCCGCGCCCACCAACGCCCGGACGTTCGTGATCCTGCGCCTGCTCGGCGTGCTCGCGGGCGTGCTGGCCAAGGCCACCGGCGGCCGCATGCCGGCCGACCAGGAGACGATCCGCTACACCGGCGTCCACGGCGCCGACGCCGACGGCCTGCCGTACCTGATGAGGGAGGTCCTCGGCGGCGGCTCCGGCGGGCGCTGGTACGCCGATGGCGAGGACACCATCCACGTGGTGCCCGACTCGCGCAACATCCCCGTCGAGTTCGCCGAGGCGCGCTGGCCGTTCCGGGTCGAGCGGCTGGCGCTGGCCTGCGACTCGGGCGGGCCGGGCATGTTCAGGGGCGGGCTCGGCTACGACAAGCACATCAGGATGCTCAGGGACGCCTCGTACATGTCGATCGCCGACCGGTCGATCCTGTCGTGCTGGGGCGTCAACGGCGGGCTGGCCGGGCGGCCGTTCCGGGTCGAGATCGCGGGCAAGGAGATGGAGGGCCTGGTGGACGACCACCAGGTGCAGGCGGGCGAGACCATCCGCATCCGCACCACCGGGGGCGGCGGCTGGGGCTCACCGTACGACCGGGACCCGCGCGCGGTGGCGGCGGACGTCCGCGACGGCAAGGTGTCGATCGCGGGCGCCCTGGGCGACTACGGCGTGGTGCTGGACGGCGACCGCATCGACGAGCAGGGCACCGCCGAGCTCCGCGCCAATCTGCGCCCGCCGGCGGGCCGCTTCTTCGACCGCGGCCCCGGCTACGCGAAGCTGTCGGGCGGCCGCTCCCACGCGGAGGTGGACGAACTCTAGGCTGCCATGATGGGCACCATTTCCTGGGTTGTCACGGATTTATCCAGAAATGGAGGACGCCATGCGCGTCGCCCTCGCCGGTCTTGCCACCAGCCACCCCTTCACCGACGCCCACACCCTGGCCCGCCACGCGGACCTGCTGGTGTGGGAGGAGGACCCGGAGCGGCTGACGCGCTTCACCGAGGAGCACCCCGCCGCCAAGGTGCTGCCGAGCCTGGCCGCGCTGCTGGCCGCCGAGCCCGACGGCGTGGTGCTGACCGTGCCGAACCCGCGGGTGCCCGAGGCGCTGGCGGCCGTGCTCGACACCGGCGCGGCCTGCTTCGTGAACAAGCCCGCCGTCGCCACCCGCGCCCAGTTGCGCGAGCTGGACCGGCTGCCGATCCACGACCGCGTGCTGTCCAGCTCGGTGCTCCGCTTCGCTCCGGCCTTCGCCGGAACGCGGGTGGATCCCGCCGACGTGCTCGCGGTCCGGGCCACCGTACGGCATGACGTCGGCCTCTGGGCCAACGGCTACAACGCCTGGCAGGATACCCCCGGCGAGGGCGGCGGGACGCTGGTGACCATGGGGATCCACGGCGTGGAGCTGCTGGTCGCGCTGCTCGGCCCGGACGTACGGCTGGCCGGCGCCGCCTCGGCCACCAGGCACTACGCGGGACTGCGCTCGGAGGACACCGGCGTCATGGCCCTGCGCTGGGACAACGGCGTCACGGGCACCGTCGAGATCCTCGGCGTCTCGGACGCGGAGTCCTATGTCGTCACCGTCCACCGCCGCGGCGGCAGCGACACCATCGTGATCGAGGGAGGCGACGACCACGTCCAGGGCCTCGGCTACGAGGGGACGATCGAGGCGTTCCTGGCCATGATCGGGGGCGCGCCGAGCCCCGTCCCGTGGGCGGAGACCCGGGCCATCCTGGAGGTTCTGGTCGCCGCGCGCGAGAGCGCCCATTGACAGCCTAACTCCGGCGCAGTTACGGTCTGGACCGTAAATACGTAACGGAGGAGAGTGCGTGCGGACGACAGTGGAACTCGAGGAGCGGCTGGCGCGGCCGGGCGACGCCCTCGTCGAAGACCTGGGCAGGCTCGACGGCGACATCCTGATCCTCGGCGCGGGCGGCAAGCTCGGCCCGAGCCTGGTCCGGCTGGCGCTCAACGCCACGCGCGGCGACCGGCGGATCATCGCGGTGTCCCGGTTCTCCGAACCCGGGCTGGCCCGGGCGCTCCAGGACGACGGCGCCACCGTGGTCGCCGCCGACGTGGCCGACGAGGGAGCGCTGCGCGAGCTTCCCGACGCGCCGAACGTGGTGTTCCTGGTCGGCGCCAAGTTCGGCACCGAGGGCCGCGAGCACGCCACCTGGTTCACCAACGCGTACCTGCCCGGCCGGGTCGCGGACAGGTACCGGGACGCCAGGATCGCCGCCCTGTCCACCGGCAACGTCTATCCGCTCGTCCCCGTCACCAGTGGCGGCAGCATCGAGGACTCGCCGACCGGGCCCGTCGGTGACTACGCGATGAGCTGCCTCGGCAGGGAGCGGGTGCTGTCGCACTTCGCGGAGGCGAACGCCACGCGCATGTCGCTGATCCGGCTCAACTACGCCGTCGAGCTCCGCTACGGCGTGCTCGTCGACCTGGCCGGGAAGATCCTGGCCGGGGAGCCGATCGACCTGTCCACCGGACAGGTCAACGTGGTGTGGCAGGGCTACGCCAACGAGGTGGTGCTCCGTTCGCTGCTGCTCGCCGAGTCGCCGCCGTACGTGCTCAACGTGACGGGACCCGAGCTGATCTCGGTGCGGCAGGCGGCGCTGGACCTCGGCGCGGCGCTGGGCAAGGAGCCGGTGTTCACCGGGGAGGAGGCGCCCACGGCGCTGCTGTCGAACGCCGGCAAGTGCCACCGCCTGTTCGGCTACCCGGAGCTCACGCCCGCCGAGCTGATCGAGCACACGGCCCGCTGGGTGGCGGACGGTGGCCCGCTGCTCGGCAAGCCCACCAAGTTCGAACGCCGTGACGGCCGTTTCTAACCGCCCGCCCTGCTCATTGACCCAAGGGGGATTCGACGTGCTCAGCACGGTTCCAGATGCGCAGATGTCCGTGCGCGACCTGTTCAGGCGCGGCCTGGTGATTCCGGCCCACCCGCTGGCGCTGACCGAGGACAGGAAGCTGGACGAGCGCCGCCAGCGGGCGCTGACCCGCTACTACGTCGAGGCCGGCGCGGGCGGGCTGGCGGTGGGCGTGCACACCACGCAGTTCGCCATCCACGGCACCGACCTGCTGCCGCCGGTGCTGGAGCTGGCCGCGCGGACGGCGGGCGAGTACGAGCGCGAGGTCGTCCTGGTGGCCGGGGCGACCGGGACCACGCGGCAGGCCGTGGCGGAGGCCGAGCTGGCCAGGTCGCTGGGCTACCACATGGTGCTGCTGAGCCCGTGCCGTGAACTGGACGAGGACGGGCTGATCGAGCGGGCGCGGGCGGTGGGCGAGGTGCTGCCGGTGATCGGCTTCTACCTGCAGCCCGCCGTCGGCGGACGCACCTTATCCCGAAATTTCTGGACAAGGTTGGCGTCGATCGAGTCCGTGGTGGGCATCAAGGTCGCCCCCTTCGACCGTTACCGCACGCTCGACGTGCTCCACGGCGTGGTGCGGGCCGGACGCGCGGCCGAGGTCGCCCTGTACACCGGCAACGACGACCACATCCTGGCCGACCTCGTCACCACGCACCGGGTCGTCGTGGACGGGCGCGAGGTCGAGATCGAGTTCGTCGGCGGGCTGCTCGGTCAGTGGGCGGTCTGGGTGCGGCGGGCGGTCGAGCTGCTGGAGGAGGCCAAGCTGGCCCGTGGGGGCGACGACGCGGCCGTCCGGCGGCTGCTCACCCTCGACGGCCACCTCACCGACGCCAACGCCGCCATCTTCGACTCGGCGAACGGCTTCCACGGCTGCATCCCCGGCATCCACGAGGTGCTGCGCCGCCAGGGGCTGCTGGCCGGCCGCTGGTGCCTGGACCCGGCGGAGGAACTGTCGCCGGGGCAGCTCGCGGAGCTCGACCGGGTCTGGGCCGCCTACCCGTGGCTGCGCGACGACGACTTCGTCAGCGACGGCCTGTCCCGCTGGCTGGCCTGACCTCATGCGAGCCCGCGCCCTCCCGCCGCATGCGTTCCCCGAGCCCGCCGTCCCCACGCATGCGGTCCCCGAGCGCGCGGCTCACGCGCCCGCGATCCGCGAGCCCGCCGTCCCCGAGTGTGCCGTCTCAGAGAGTGAGGCGGTACAGGGTCAGGGGGCGGCCGCTGGAGCCGCTGGTGAGGTTGCCCGTGCGCTCGGCCAGCCCGGCCAGCTCCAGCCGGTGCAGCATGCGCCGGGCCGTGCGCTGCTGGACCTCGAGGCGGTCGGCGATCTCCCTGGTGGTGAGCGGCTCGTCGCCCGCCGCCGCCCGCGCCTGCAGCAGGCGCTCGATCGTCGCCACCGACAGGCCCACACGGCGGGCGATCACCGAGAGGTTCCGTCCCGACGCCGGGACGCCGGCCACGGATTCCAGGACGATGTCCGTGTCGGCGCGCAGGGACAGGACCGCCGCGACGTCGCCGATGCGCCGGGCGCGGGCCAGGGCCCGGCGGGCCAGGCTCTCCGCCTCCGCCGCGCTGCGGCCCAGCCCGAAACCCACGCGTACCGCCTGGTTGTGCGCCGCCAGGCGGCCCAGCATGGGCAGGCCGGTGAAGCCGCCCGTGGCGTCGTACAGCGGGCCCCGGGTGGTGACCAGGAGGTGGATGCCGCCCCGGAAGGCGGCCAGCGTGCCGCCCAGCGCGGTGGCCTCGCGCAGCAGGCCCTCCTCGGTCTCGACCTCGATCAGCCCGAGCGCGATCTGCGCGTCCTCCTGCGCCTGCCCCTCGGCGGTCAGCAGCAGCTGGCGCAGCGCCACCCGGACCGAATGGACGGACGGCGCCAGGCGCAGCACGTGCATCTCGCCGCGCAGTGCCTCGTGCACCGAGCTGAGGCAGGTGATCACGGGATGGTCGGGGCCGCGCCGGTGGAAGGCGACCGCCTTCTTGGAGGTCATCTCCGGCCGGTAGGAGAGCGTGCGCAGGGCGTCGGCGGGCAGCCCGGCCTCGGCGAACGTGGCGACCACGTCGGCGGTGGGCAGCGTGTCGATCGACAGCCTGGTCACGTCCTGGCCCTCGTGCTGCAGCCGTACCAGGGCGCTGAGCAGCGTCGCGCCCGAGTAGTCGACGAACGCGGCGGGACGGGTCAGCGTCTCGGCGTCGCGCGACAGCATGTACGGCACGATGCCGGTGAACAGCCACCCCTCCACGGCGGCGGCGTGCGCCTCGACGATCTCGGGTGCCTGCGACTCGTGGTCGTAGTCGAGCCGCAGCGCGCTGACGCCGGGCTGCTCCTCGCACGTGGCCGCGACGTCGTCGACCAGATCATGCGGGCCGACGACCCCGATGACGATTCCCACCCACGCCTCCCTCTCGCTCATTTCGGTCAAGACCGCAATCATATCTTGTGAGGAGCCCCTGTGAAGTTCCCGTCCATGGCGGAGGCCGCGGGCCGCACACTCGGCGACGAGGAGGTGGCCGCCGCGACGCGGGTGATCCGCTCGGGCATGCTCAGCTCGGTCTGGGGGACCGAGACGCGAGCGCTCGAACGCGAGGTCGCCGCAATGTACGGCGTCCGCCACGCCGTCGCCTGCGGTTCCGGCACGGCGGCCCTCCATCTGTCGGTCGTGGCGGCTGCGCCGGACCCCGGAGACGAGGTCATCACGACGCCGATCACGGACTTCGGGACCGTGGCCCCCATCTTGGCGCAGAACGCGGTCCCTGTCTTCGCGGACGTCGACCCCTCGGACGGCAATCTGGACCCCGCCGCGGTGGCGAAGCTGATCGGCCCGCGGACCCGGGCGATCATGGCCGTCCACCTGTTCGGCGCGCCGGCCCGGGTGGCGGAGCTGCGGGCGCTGGCCGACGAGCACGGGCTCGCGCTGATCGAGGACTGCGCCCAGGCGTGGCTCACCGAGCTGCCGGGCGGTCGGCTCGCGGGCACGGTGGGCGACGTCGGCACCCTCAGCCTCCAGCAGTGGAAGCACATCACCTGCGGCGACGGCGGCCTGACGCTCACCGACGACGACGAACTGGCGCGTCGGATGCGGCTGTTCGCCGACAAGGGCTGGGACCGGGCGGCCGGGCGGTCGCACGCCGGTTTCGGCCTGAACTACCGCATGACCGAGCTGCAGGCCGCCGTCGCGCGGGCCCAGCTCGCCAAGCTGCCGGGCGTGGTCGCGGCCCGCCGCCGCACGGCCGTACGGCTGCTCGAAGCCCTTCAGGACCTGCCAGGAGTACGGCTGCCGCGGCCGGAGGGGCACGCCTGGTGGCTGTTCCCCATCGTGCGGCCGGCGGGCGACGCCCGGGAGCTGGCCGCGCACCTGGCCGCGGCCGGGATACCCGCACGGGCGGGTTACCTGGAGGAGCCGCTGAACCGCGCCCCTTTGTGGGGCCGGCCCATCTACGGCACCTCGCGCTACCCGCTGGACGGCTACGTCCCGAACCCGTGCCCGGAGGCCGAGCGCCTGGTCGCCGAGACGCTCCTGATCATCGATTGGAACGAGAACTACACGACCGAGCACGCCGACGCCGTCGCCCGCGAGATCACCCGCTTCGCCAAGAGATAACCGTGTGGCGGTAGTTACGTTCAGGCATCAGCCATTGACCCCACCGGCCCGCCGTCATTAGGTTTCGGTCAGGACCGGTATTACGTGAAAGGAATCCGCCGATGAGGAAGACCGCGGCACTCGGCCTGACGGCCGCCCTGGCCCTCGCCGCCGCAGGGTGCGGATCCAGCGGCTCGGACAAGAGCACCGTGACTCTCTGGATGTACCCCGTCATCGGGGACCAGGCCAAGAGCCAGGCGTTCTGGAGCAAGATCGAAAAGGACTTCGAGGCCAAGAACGCGACGATCGACATCAAGATCGACCAGCAGCCGTGGGAGGGCCGTCAGGAGAAGGTCACCACGGCCCTGGTCTCGAAGAAGGGCTTCGACCTGGTCGTCCTGGGTCCCGACCAGATCCCGCAGTACGCCCAGCAGGGCACCATCGAGGCGGTCGACGACGTGGTGGCCAAGGACAAGGCGTCCTACCTGCCCAGCGCGCTCACCGCGCTGACCGTGAACGGCAAGCTGTACGGCGTGCCGATCTACCAGACGATCACCGCCCCCATCTACAACAAGAAGCTGTTCGCCGAGGCGGGCGTCGACAAGGTGCCGGAGACGCTGGCCGAGCTCAAGGCGGCGGCGCCCAAGCTGGCCGCCAAGAAGGTCGCCGTCCTCGACTACCCCGGCAAGCCCGAGGTCAGCCTCAACCAGAGCTTCTACCCCATCCTGTGGGCCAACGGCGGCACGGTCTTCACCCCCGACGGCAAGCAGGCGGCCTTCAACGGCAAGGAAGGCGTCGACAGTCTGCAACTGCTGCTCGACCTGAAGGCCGCCGGCGGCCTGCCCGCGGACGCCGCCAGCAAGGGCAACGAGATCGAGGGCGGCGCCCTGGCGAGCGGCAAGAGCGCGATGTACCACGCGGCCACCGCCCTGCAGGCCACTCAGCTCGGCGCCGCGATCGGCGCCGAGAACGTCGGCATCGGCCTGCCGCTGGAGGGCACCAAGCGGGTCGCGTTCGGCATCCCCGGCGCCCTGGTGCTGGCCAAGCACACCGAGAACAAGGACGCCGCGAAGAAGTTCGCCACCTACCTGTCCTCGCCCGAGGTGGCCGCCGACCTGGCCAAGGAGTCGGGCTTCTTCCCCGCCCGCACCGGCGTGACCGTGCCGGGACAGTCGGCCGCGGCCACGGAGTTCGCCAAGTCTCTGCAGTACGCCTTCCCGGGTGACGCCCACCCGAAGGCCCGCCCCGTGATGGCCATCATCGCCCCGCACATCCAGGCGGCCCTGCTCGGCAAGGAGGACGCGAAGACGGCGCTGGACGCGGCGGCCAAGGAGGCCAACGCGCTGCTGAGCAACGGCGGATAGGGGATGCGCCATCGCCTGCGTGATCCGGTCACGGGACTGCTGTTCGTGCTGCCCGTGCTGGTGCTCTTCCTGATCTTCCGGATCTTCCCCTCCCTCGCGGCGGCGGGGATGAGCCTGACCAACTGGAACATCGGCGGCGAGTGGGACTTCGTCGGCGCCGACAACTACGCCCGGCTGCTCGACGACGCGATCTTCTGGACGAGCCTGCGCGTGACGCTCGTGTACGTGGCCGTCTACGTGCCGCTCACCCTGCTCGTCTCGCTGGGCACGGCGTTGCTGCTGAACCAGGTCGTGTTCCTGCGCGGCCTGTTCCGCGGCATGCTGTTCCTGCCGTACGTGACCAGCTTCGTGCTGGCGGGTGTCATCTGGCGGTGGATCTACGAGTTCGACGGGCTGATCAACGGGATCCTGGGCAAGGCGGGCCTCGGCCCGGTGGCCTTCCTGGAGCAGTCGTCGCTGGTGCTGCCGGCCCTGGCCGTGGTGTCGGCGTGGAAGGGCTTCGGCTACTCGATGCTGATCCTGCTGGCCGGGCTGAAGGCGATCCCGGGCTCCTATCTGGAGGCGGCCCGGGTCGACGGGGCGTCGGCGTGGCAGCGGTTCCGCCGGATCACGCTGCCGCTGCTGAAGCCCGCGATCTTCTTCGTCCTGGTGATCGAGACGATCAGCGCGTTCCAGACCTTCGACACCGTCTACGTGATGACCGGCGGCGGTCCCGCCAGGGCCACCTACACGCTCATCTACGGCATCTACGACCACGGCTTCAGGTCCTTCGACTTCGGCTACGCCGCCACGTGGGGGATGGTCCTGTTCGCCCTGGTGCTCATCGTGTCGCTGATCCAGCGCCGCTTCCTGGACCGGGGGAACACATGACGCGCACGCGGCGCCGCTGGCCGCTGATCGCGCTGCTCGCCGTGCTGTCGGTGCTGACCGTCAGCCCGTTCGCCGCCATGCTGGTCGTCGCGCTGTCGCCCGCGGGCCAGCCGACCCTGCCCGCGCGGTGGCCGGACTCGCTCACACTCGACAACATCACGCGGGTGCTGTCGGCGTCCGGCTTCGTGGGGTGGACGGTCAACTCGCTGGTATATGCGGTGGTCTCGGTGGTGATCATCCTCATCACCGCCTCGATGGCCGGGTACGCCTTCGCCAAGAAGCGCTTCCCCGGCCGCCAGGCGATGTTCTGGACCTTCCTCGCGACCATGATGGTGCCCTTCCAGGCCACGCTCATCCCGACGTTCGTGCTGGTCAACAGCCTCGACGGGGTGGACACGTTCTGGGGGCTGATCGTGCCGACGCTGGCCAACTCGCAGGCCGTGTTCCTCATGCGGCAGTTCATCCTGGGGCTGCCCGACGAGCTGTTCGACGCGGCCAAGGTGGACGGCGCCTCCGAGCTGCGGGTCTACTGGACGATCGTGGTGCCGCTGACCCGGCCCGTGCTGGCCACGCTGGGCGTGTTCGTGTTCCTGTGGCACTGGAACGACTTCCTGTGGCCGCTGGTCGTCGGGCAGAGCGACGCCACGCGTACGCTCACCGTCGGTCTGACCACACTGCGGACCGAGGAGCTGCAGCTGTCGGTGCTGATGGCGTCGGCGGCGGTCTCCGTGGTGCCGTGCCTGCTGGTCTTCTTCCTGTTGCAGCGGTACCTGGTCAACAGCATCGCGATGACCGGGCTGAAATAAGCTCTCTCGGGTGGATATTTCGGCACAAGCCCTCCGTGATCGTCTTCGCGGCACTCTGCTCGCCGCCGCGGCCACCCCCATGACCGAGTCGGGCGAAGTGGATCTCGGCGTGGTGTCGCGCTACTTCGCCGGGCTGGTCGAGGACGGTGCCGACGGGCTGGCGGTGCTCGCCCACACCGGCCGGGGGCCGTACCTGGCGCCGGACGTACGCGCCGGCGTGATCGAGCGCGCGGTCGCGCTGGGCGTGCCGGTCCTCGTCGGCGTCGGCGGCTCGCCTGACCCCTCCGGCGCGGCTGGGCCTTTCGCCAAGGCCGCGGAGGAGGCGCGGGTGGCCGCGAGCCTCGGCGCGCACGGCGTCCTGGTCTTCCCCGCCGAGGGCGACCGGCTGGGCGGGCACGACGCGATCTGGCGGGCGGCCCGGCTCCCCATGATCGCCTTCGACCTCTACACCCGGCCCTGCCCGCCTGACACCATGCGGGATCTTCTCCGGCACCCCGGCGTGGCGGGGCTCAAGACCGCGCTGCTGTCCGACGCCATGGGCTGCCAGCGGGCCATCGCCTTCGCCAGGCAGGAGGGCAGGCTGGCCATCACCGGCGAGGACCGCATGTTCGGCCCGTCGCTCCTGTGGGGTGCCGAGGCCGCCCTGGTGGGCCTCGCGGCCGCGTCGGTGGGCGTGACGGCCGCGGTCATGGACGCCTACCGGGGTTCGGACCTGCGTGCCTTCGACGCCGCGTCGGGCCGCCTGGACCGCCTGGCCACGGCCACGTTCACCGAGCCCATGGAGGGCTACGTGCAGCGGATGCTGTGGCTCGCGGCGACCGAGGGGCGGATCCCCGAGTCCCACGCCCACGACCCGTACGGCCCGTCCCTGCCGGAGCGGGAACGGGCCGCGGTGGTGAGCGCGGGCGGCTTCGCCGCCCGCTAGTTACTTCGCGAGGTAGGCGTCGGCGACGGTCTGCGAGACGGTGTTGCCGTCCTTGTCCTTCGCCTCCGCCTTGATCGTGATGCTGCCCGCGGGGTTGAGCGTGAGCACCTTGTACGAGCCGCCCAGCCCCGGCAGGACCGTGGCCGGCGACCAGTGGGCGCCCTTGTCGGCCGAGGTCCAGATCCGCAGCGCGGACGCGCCCTCCGCCTTGACGGTGAAGGTGAACAGGCGGCCCGCCGCCACGGTGTCGTTCCCCGGCAGGTTGAGCTGGTACCGGAGCTGGATCAGCGGCAGCTTGCCGCAGGGCTGCTTGTCATCGAAGAGCACGCTGTCGATGCAGGTGTAGGGCGCGTTGTTCTTCACCGGCCGGGCCGAACGGAACGTCCAGGTGGACTCGACGCTGGTGCCGGAGTGCTTGCCGGGGAAGGCGTCCTTCCACACGTCGGTCAGCCGGTACGTGCCCGACCCGGCGGGCACGCTGTAGTAGGGCACGCCGATCTCGTCGACCTGGGGCTGCACCTCCGTGTCACCGCTGAACAGGTGGGTCTGCTCGTCGCCGGGCGCGCCCACGTAGGTGTGGCTGGGGTCGGAGGCGTCCGTGTAGTAGCCGAGACCGAACGGGGCGAGCGCGCGCAGCCGCATCCGGTCGCCCTGGCGGCAGGTGTCGCAGAAGACCCCCGGATCGGCCCAGTCCGGCCGGTCGGGCCCGTTGGCGATCTGGGTGGGCAGGAGAGCCTCGTTCCAGTTCTCCCGCTCCTGGGTGGCGCGGGTGAACCCCCGCTCGGACGTGGCCAGCCGGGTGGTGTCCGTGGCGGGGTCGCGGAACTGGTAGTCGCGCTGCCACAGCACCTCGCTGCCGGTCGTGTTGTAGTACTCGGTCCGGGTCAGGGGCGCGCCGAACAGGTGCGAGCCGCGGACGCTGAGCGGCTGGACGGGGATGAAGGTGTGGTCGACCTCGTTGAAGTTCGGGTACGGCCCCCACGTCCCCTGCTGCATGGGGAACTCGGCGTGGTAGGTGGTGTCGATCTCGGTCAGCTCGCGGGCCTTCGGGGCGAAGGTCAGGCGGCCGGCGGTGGTCCCCTTCAGGTAGTAGGCCAGCTTGTACTCGAACGGGCTGGTCGGCTGGACGGTCAGCTTGCCGGTCGGGTACGGCTTGCGGGCCATGGCCTTGCCCAGGGTGTCGGCCTCGGCGCTGTCGATCCACAGGAGGGGCAGCTTGTTCTGGGCGGTGTACGCGGTGGCGCTGAGGATCCAGGCGAAGCGGTCGCTGGTGATCACACCCGCCGCGCCGCCCTTGATCGCCAGGTCCAGGTCGGCCAGGAGGAGCTGCAGCGAGTTCCTGGCGGGGAGGTAGACCAGTTTGCCGCGGACGTCCGCGCCGGTGGTGGTCAGGCTCAGGCGCTGGTCGGCGGCGAACTTGGGCACCAGGGCGTCGTGCTCACTGATGTAACTCGGGTGCAGCCGCAGGCCCGGCACGCTCAGCGAGACCTCCGGGGCCCGGCGGATCTCGTCGAACAGGAACGTGAAGGTGCCTATGGACGGCTTGGACTTGAGGGGCGTGACCCAGTAGCCGCCCGCGATGACCGGCTCGTAGCTCAGCAGCGAGGCGCCGGCGTACATCCGCCCCGAGGCGGTCGTCCGTACGTTCATCGTGTTCAGGAAGACCGGCTCCGACTCGCGCGGCGTGCTGATCTGGAGCTGCTCGGCCTTGGTCGCGTCCAGGGTGATCGTGGTGTCGCCGTCGAGCTTGGTCTCCGGGGCGATCAGCAGGCCGTACTGGAGCTGGTGGGCCGGCATGGTGTACCACCACGGCGCGGCGCTCGTGGAGTAGACGCCGCCGTGGGCGAGCTTGATCACGGTCTCCACCGTGCCGGGCACGTCGGTGGTCCGCCAGTTCTCGGTGACCACGGTGAGCGGCTCGCCGGCGAGGAGCGGATCGGTGTCGCCGACCCTGATCACGGACAGGGGTCCGGGGTGCAGCGCCCACTCGGGCTTGCCGACCAGCTTGACGCGCACCGTGTCCATCTGGGCCTGCTTGCGGAAGGCGATGGGCGCCGTCAGCCGGTCGGTCCCGGCCGTCGCCGTCAGCCGGCCCTCGTACCATCCGGGCTCGCCGAGCGTGGGCTCGATGGTGAGGTCCGCGGAGGCGGTGCCGCCCGCGGGGACGGTCAGCGACGACGGCGTGATCGAGGCCATCCCGGCGGGCGCCTGCGCGTCGCCGTGCGTCAGCGCCAGCGACAGGGCCAGCGTGACGGGGTCCTTGCCGGTGTTGCGGTAGGTCACCTTCTTGGTGAGCGTCTGGCCGGTGTACGGGTCGGTGAACCCGGCCGAGACCACCGACAGGTCGTCGAAGACCTGCTGGGTGACGGCCCGGCCGATGTCCAGCCGCCCGGCGCCCTGGTCGTACGGCGAGGTGGCGCCGAGGGGCTGGGCGGTGCCCACCAGGGCGGTCTTGAGCTGGTCGGCCGTCCAGTCGGGGTGCTGGGCGGCCAGGATGCCCGCCGCGGCGGCCACGTGCGGGGTGGCCATCGAGGTGCCGGACGCCGCGGTGTAGTTGTCGTCGATCGGGCCGCCGCCCGGGACGCTGCTGCCCTCGCCGAGCGAGGTCCCGGCCGCGCGGGCCGCGACGATGTTCACGCCGGGCGCGGTGATCTCCGGCTTGATCGCGAAGTCGTCGCTGAGGCGCGGGCCGCGGCTGGAGAACGACGCGATCTTGTCGGCGGAGTCGACCGCCCCGACCGTGAGGGCCGAGGTCGCCGCGCCGGGCGCGGCCACGGTGAACCGGCCGGGGCCCGAGTTGCCGGCCGCGACCACGAACAGCGTGCCGTACTCGGCGGTCAGGTCGTTGGCCGCCTGGCTCAGTGGGTCGGTGCCGTCGGTCGCGCCGTTGCTGCCCAGGCTCATGTTGACCACCCGGGCGTGCTCGGTGGCCGCCTGCCACTCCATCGCCGCGATGATCTCGGAGTTGTTGCCGCTGCCGGTGTCGTCCAGCGCCTTGGCGATGGTCAGCCGGGCGCCGGGCGCGACGCCCTTGTAGCGGCCGCTGGAGGCGGCGCCGCTGCCCGCGATGATGCCCGCCACGTGGGTGCCGTGGCCGAACTTGTCGGTGGCGTTGGCCGGGTCGCCACCGCCGGGGCTGCCCGCCGGGACGAAGCTGCGGGCCGCGGCGATCCTGCCCTGGAGGTCGGGGTGCTTGTCGTCGATGCCGGTGTCGATGATGCCGACCGTGGCGCCGGTGCCGTCGAACCCGGCGGCCCACGCCTTCGGCGCGCCGATCTGCGGGTTGCTGACGTCGTCGAGCGCCTTGACCTTCCCGTCGAGCCACACCTTGCGCAGGCCGTTCTCGAGGGCGGGGCTCGCCTTCGCCTTGGCCTCCGGGGTCGTCTCCCCGGTGACGGACTGCCAGAAGGCTCGGGCCTGCTTCTTGTCGACCTTCAGCGCGGCGCCGTCGATGCTCTTCAGGACCAGCGGCTCCGCGCCGCCCTTCAGCGACCGGGCCTTGCCCGCGACGTCGCCGGACTTCACCTGCGGCTGGTACTGGACGATGAGGGGGAGCCGGCCGGCCTTGGCGTCGCCGTACCCGTTGACGGCCAGGTAGTCGACGTTGAACAGTTCCTTGTCCAGCAGGCCGCTGCTCACGTACGGCCCGGCGTCGGCGGGGATCACGTAGTAGCCGTGCTCGTCCTGCTCGGCCTGGTAGGTCCGTGCCTCGCGGCCGTCGTCGGGGTCGACCACCACCGAAGCGCGGCCCGAGCCGTCCTTGGAGTAGGTGACGGTGTCGCCGGTGATCAGGGTGACCTTGACCGGGCCCGTACCGACCGCCACAGGGACGGCGGCGGTGGTGGCGGTCGCCGCGGCGGTGGCCGGTCCGGGCACCGCGATCAGCGGCACCGCCAGGGCCAGCCCGACTAAGGCCCCGAGTCCACGGCGCGAGGGGAGGGGCAGAATGGGCACAACACACTCCAGAGGTGTATGGAGATCGTTTCTTCGCTGACCTAATCTGGGAATCAGTCAGGGCACAAGTACGCCGAACGGGCCAAAACCCGCCAGGTGGCGGCATCCCGCCACCGGCGGGAGGATGGTGACACCATGCTCGAAGCGATCGGCCTGTCACCGGCCGAGAGCCGCCTGTACGCGATGCTCGTCGAGAACCCGAGGTCGTCGGCCGCCGAACTGGCCACGCACTGCGGGGTGTCGACGCCGCTGGCCGCGCGCATGCTCGCGGGATTCGCCAGGCGCGGGCTGGCCAGCCGGCTGCCGGGCCGCCGCGCCCGGTACGTGGCGGTCGCTCCGGACATCGCCATCCGGCCGATGCTCAGCCGCCAGGAGGAGGAACTGCACCAGGTGCGGACGGCCATCCACGACCTCACCACGTCGTTCCAGCGCGCCTCGCGATACGCCGCGCACCCGGCCGAGCAGGTGGAGGTGGTCATGGGCACCGACAACATCATCAGCCGGGCGTACGCGCTCCAGGAGAGCGCGCAGAGCATGTTCCGCAACATCGACAAGCCCCCCTATGTCATGCCGGACCTGTCCGGCAATACGGAGCGAGAGCTGCGGATGCTCCAGGCGGGGGTCGACTACCGCAGCGTCTACGACCTGGAGGCGCTGGCGATGCCGGGCCGGCTGGAGCTGATCCAGGCCGCGGCGGCGCGCGGCGAGAAAATCCGCGTGGTGGCGGACGCGGCGGTGAAGATCTGGATCGCCGACGACGAGCTCGCGCTGATCCCCATCCGCAGCGGGGCGTACTCGATCGACGCGGCGTTCATCCTGCACCACTCGGCGCTGCTGGACGCGCTGATCGCGCTGTTCGAGCGGGAGTGGCGGCGTGGCTTCCCGTTACGGACGGCGCCCCGGCCGCCCGCCGACGGGCCCGACGATCTGGCCAGGGACCTGCTGGCGCTGATGGCCGGCGGGCTGACCGACGAGGGCATCGCGCGGGCGCTCGGGCTCGGGTTGCGCACCGTGCAACGCCGCATCCACGACCTCATGCAGGAGCTGAACGCCATCACCCGCTTTCAGGCGGGGATGGCGGCCAGGGAGCGCGGCTGGATCTGATGGCTCAGCGGTGGCCCGAGATGGCGATCCGGACCAGGTCGCGGCCGCGCACGCCGTACAGGGCCCGTCCCGAGGGGTCCAGCGCCAGCTTCGGCTCGCCGCCGAACCACTGACCCGCCAGGCCCTCGACGATCGTCTTGGCGGTGAACGTGGCCAGGTCCAGCTTGTACACCTTGTCGCCGTCGGTGCAGTAGGCGACGCGGCCGGTGACGAACAGCTCGCCGCCCTTGGCGCCCACCTTGAGCGTCCTGGTGACCTTCCTGCGGATCAGGTCGAACTCGAACACGTCCCCCGTGCTCGCCATGCCGTACAGGGTGATCGGGCCCAGCGCGAGGGAGGAGATGTACCGCGCGCCCGGGATCGGCTCGACCTGCCACAGCAGCTTCCGCTTGACCAGGTCGAACGCGGCCAGCCTGGCGCTCGTGGTGACGGGCGGCAGGCCGAGGCCCTCCTGGGTGGTGGTGCCGAGGTAGGCGGTGCCCCGGCGGGCGGTGACGGAGTAGACGGTCTGCCGCTCGACGGCGGGCCGGTAGGTCTCGTACGTGCCGGAGCGCGGTGAGTAGAGCGACAGCGCGCCGTTCATGTGGCCGGGCTCCGGCTGCGTGGGCATCACGATCAGGCCCGTCCGCGAGTCGTAGGCCAGGTCGCGCGGGCGGTCCTGCTCGTTGCCCGTGCGGGCGAGCAGCTTCGGCTCCGCGTCGCCCGGCCGGTAGGAGTAGAGCGCGGCCTGGGTGTAGACGCCGAGGTAGGTGGTGCCACCGACGGTCAGCAGCGTCTTGGGCTCGCCCGAGATGCCGAGCCTGCTCACCTTGCCCGTGGCCAGGTCGTGGATGTCGGCGCCGCCCTTGCCGCCCACGTAGACGCGGCGGCCGTCGGAGTGGACCGACATCGGCTCCTCCGGCGCCGCCTTGAGCCCGCGCTGCACCAGGTTGAGGTAGTCGAGGGTGCCCGTCGCCGGGTCGTACACGAAGACGGCGCTGTCCTGGATGCCGTACACGCGCCCCTCGTGGGCCAGCAGCCGGTGCGTGAGCGCCTCGAAGTACGGCACGCCCAGCACTTCCAGCGTGCCCGTGGCCAGCTCGTAGCGGTAGAAGGTGCCCGAGGGGCGGCCGGCGAAGTAGACGTGGCCGTCATGGATCAGCACCGCGACGACGTACTTCTCGCCCGGGGCCGTGGCCTTGACGACCTTGTAGTTCTTGTTGGTCTTGTCGATGACGACCAGCTCGGCGAGGGAGTTCATGCCGCCCGCGATGTGCGTGTCTGAGACGTT
Source organism: Nonomuraea sp. NPDC049269 (assembly GCF_043197155.1). Classification (NCBI taxonomy): domain Bacteria; kingdom Bacillati; phylum Actinomycetota; class Actinomycetes; order Streptosporangiales; family Streptosporangiaceae; genus Nonomuraea; species Nonomuraea sp. NPDC049269. The sequence continues at coordinate 75,246 of NZ_JBICSO010000004.1, read as the reverse complement.
CATGCTCGACACCCAGTCGCGGTCCGCCAGCGCGGCCGGGAGCAGTTCCCGCTTCTCGCCGGTCGCCCGGTCGATCGCGATGAGGTGGGCGTGGGAGCCGACGCCCGCGTAGACGTACTTGTCGTCGGCCTGGATGCTGCGTACGTACGCCTCGCCGGGGGCGGGCTGGCCCAGGTCGCGGCTGGTGCCCGTCGCCGGGTCGTACTCCCAGACGCGGCCCGGCTCCGACGTGCCCATGTAGACCTTGCCGTCGGGGGAGGAGGCCATGGTCCAGATGTAGTGGTCGGGGTACTCGGCGACCTTCGTCACCTGGCCCGCGACCGTGTCGATGCGGTAGAGGTCGGAACGGGCGTGCGTGCCCACGTAGACGTCGGTGCCCACCCGGCACATCGCCCAGATGCCCACGCCGGTCGGGATGTCGTAATGGGTGGTGACCGCATCCTTGGCCAGGTCGTAGGCGCCCACGACGTTGGGGGACAGGCCGCGGGAGCCCACGTACAGGACCCCGCCCACGAACTCGCCGTTGCCCAGCGGGCTGGCGACGCTCGCGGGCCCGAGGCCGGTGACGGTGCCCTCGGGCTCGCTCATCGCGGCTTGGGCCTGGGCTTCAGCGGCGTGGACCGGTATGGCGGCCAGGGAGACGGTCGTGGCGGCCGCTTGCAGGAAACGACGACGGGGGATCATGGCGGCTCCCTTGGTGAAGTTTCGCCGCACGCTATAACGGACCGGGCCGTAATGTCCAGATCGTCGTCAATGCGGCTGGGTCGCCGTCAGGCCGAACAGCTCCGCCGCGTTGCGCCACGCGATCCGCTCGGCGGTCTCGCCGGTGAGGTTCGCCGCGGCGACCGCGCCGAAGGCCGACGACGGGTCGATCAGCGTCGCGTCGGTGCCGAACAGCAGTTGCCGCGCGTCCACCTTCGCCGCCACCTCGGCGATGCGGCCCGCCGGGGCGTGGGACCAGCAGGGCTCCAGGTAGAGGCGGTCGCAGGCGCGGGCCGCCTCGATCGCGTACCTGAACCCGTCGGCGCCCATGTGCCCGGCGATCACCCTGAGCCCCGGCGTGTCGAGGCAGACCTGGGCCAGATCGAGCACCGAGGCGCCCCAGGTGTGGACCAGCGCCGGGCAACCCGCCGAGGCGACCAGTTCGAGGGCGTCGCGCAGTTGCGGCGAGGTGGCGGGCGAGCCCGTGTAGTCGGTGTGGATCTTGACGCCGACGAACCGGCCGGTCGGCAGGTATCGGCGCAGGTCACGGTCCGCCTCGCGCAGCCGGCGCGGGTTGACGGTGACGTAGCCGAACAGCCGCTCCAGGCCGTCATCGTGTCCGCCCAGCGCCGCGGCCAGGGCGCGGTTGCCCGCCGGGGCGTCGTAGATGACGGCTTCTGTGGACGACACGACGGCGCGGTCGATGCCGTAGCGGTCCATGGTGGCGAGGGTCGCCCCGGCCACGTCCATGGTGAAGAACCAGGGCCCCCAGTGGGCGTGGACATCGATGATCATCCGAGCAGCCTCCTGGCGTTGCCGCCCGCCACGGCGGCCACCTCGTCGGCCTTCAGGCCGCTGGTCGCCAGCCTGAGCAGGGGGACGAGGGGTTCGTAGTGGGGGGTCCGGGAGCCGTACAGGAGTCGCTCGGCGCCGAGCTCCGCGGCGACGGTCTCCAGCGCGTCGGGGGAGTTGAGCAGGCGGGTGGAGGTGTGGAAGCCGGGCTCGTCGGCGGCGGCCACCAGGAAGTCGCCCAGGTGGTAGAAGTGCGTGTCGAGGAAGACCACGCTGAGGTCCAGCCCGGCGAACGGCTGCCAGAACCTGCGCACGTCACCACCGGTCAGCACCGTCAGGTCCAGCCGCGCCGCCCGCCGGGCGACATGCCGGACCGACGGAAAACCGGCCTCCACCCCCTGCTCGTCCGGGAACAGCCGGATCGCCCGGACCCCCGCCGCGGCCAGGCGGTCCATCTCGCGGCCCGCTCCCACGGGATCGCGCAGATCCACCACCCCGACCGGCGTGAACCCCACCGGCTCCTGTTCGCCGGCCGCCGTCAGGGCGAGAGTCGCGTCGTTGCCCGAGCGCATGTCGAAGAGCGCCGCGCGCAGGCTCGCCACCACGCCCGCCCGGATCCGGTGCTCGGCCAGCATCGCCCGTACGGAAGCCGGAGTCCCGGGCGGCCCGTCGCGGTCCGGGTAGGCGCCCACGAGCACGTCGACGTCGAGGGCCACCTCCAGCCCACCGATCAGCCCCCAGGCGTCGAACGCTATACCGGCCTTGTCCCTAATCGCCATGCGAGCAATCATGCCATTGACGAACAGCGCGCATAAGATTACGGTCAGGGCCAAAATTGCTCAGAAACGAACGCGAGGCCCACATGCTCCGCTCCCTCCTGGTCGTCGTGGCAGGCCTGTTACCCGCGCTGCTCACGGCTCCCACCGCTGCCGCCGCCGTCGCCGTCGATTGTGACAGCCCGGGGGTGGAGACCTTCGGACCGGCATCGGTCACCGGCGCGATCGTCGGCGCCGTCGTCCACGAAGGACACGCCTACGTCGTCGAACGCGGCCCCAAACCGCCCGTACTCGCCGACATCGACCTGGCCACCCGCAAGGTCGTCAGGAGCGTCACGCTCCCTGACGGACCGGCCGCGGGCGAGGCCGAGGGCGGCTGGGCCACCGCCGTGTCCGGCGGCAAGATCTATGTCGGTACGTACCCGGTGCCCGACCTCTACAGCTTCGACCCGGCGACGGGCGAGGTGAAGCGGCTGCACTCGTTCGGGAAGAACGGCGGTTTCGTCTGGAGCCTGACCGCGGCGCCCGACGGCACCCTCTACGCCGGGACCTATCCGGACGGCAAGGTCTGGGAGTACGTCCCCAGCACCGGCGCGGTCCGCGACTTCGGCGTGCTGGCAGCCGGTGAGCGATACGTCAGGGCGGTCGCCGCGGACGCCGGGCACGTCTACGCCGGCCTGCTCGACAAGGCGCAGCTCGTGTCGATCGACCGGGCGACCGGCGCGGTCACGCGGCTCGCCACCGGCCCCACGGGAGTCGGCGCCGTCGCGGAACACGGCGACCGCGTGCTGGCGGCCAGCGGCGGCACGCTCATCGACGTGCGCAAGGACGGCGCCGACGCCAAGCAGCCCACCCTGGCGGAGGGCAGCCTCGACATGCTCACGGTGGCCGCCGACGGCACCGTCTACACCACCACCCGCCCGGACGGCGCGGTCTACCGCTACCGGCCCGGCGACACCACGCTCACCAAGATCGCCGAACCGCCGTCCCCCGGCGACGAGACCAGGCGGCTGCAACTGCTCGATGACAACACCCTCTTCGGCGTCTCGGGCAGCGGCGGCATGTGGTGGCTCGACCTGCGTACGGGCAAGTCGGAGTTCGTGGACCTGATCGAGGCCGGACTGCCCGCCGGTGCCGAACGGCCGCAGAGCATGCTGCTCGTGCCCAACCGCGCCCTCTACATCGGTGGTCACTTCTCGATGGAGGTCCGCGACCTCCGTACGGGTGCCAAGCGCAGGTTCCGCCTGCCCGGCGAGCCCAAGGACCTGGTACGGCGCGGTAACAAGATCTACGCCGCCATGTACCCCAGCGGCCAGATCCTGTCCATCGACATCCGCACCGACCAGGTCCGCGGACTCGGCTACCTGGGCCACGACCAGCAGCGGCCATGGGACATCGAGTACGACCCGCTGACCGACAAGCTCCTGGTGGCCAGCGCCCCGCTCGGCGCGAAGCTCTCGGGCGCCCTGTCCGTGGTCGACCCGGACACCGGGAAGATGGACGTGTACGTGGACGTCATCCCCGGCCAGAGCCTCATGAGCCTCTCACTGGGCTTCGGCGTCGTCTACCTGGGCGGCGACGTGCTGGGCGGCGGCGGCACCCCGCCGGTCAAGACCTCCGCCTCGGTGGCGGCCTTCGACCTGCGGACGCGCAAGGTGCGCTGGCAGGTCGATCCGGTCCCCAATTTCCGTACGTTCCAGGACATCAAGGTGCACAACGGCCTGCTGTACGGGGTGTACAAGCGCGACTCGGGCTCCTGGATCGCGCTGGACCTGGCCACCAAGAAGGTGGTCAGCCAGGGCAAGCTCTCCGGCTACGGCGAGCTGACCGTCCATCGGAACAAGGTGTTCGTCTCCACCTTCTTCGGCGGCGGCAACGCCTACGAACTGGGCACCACGGAAAAGCTCCTGGCCACCGGCCTGGGCGACGAGTGGTACACCAACCCCCAGCTCCACTTCGAGCCCGGCACCTGGCGGGCCTGGGCCCTGGTGGGCAGGAACCTGGCCAGGATCAGGCTGGACCCCGCCTGCCCGCCCTTGACCGCCCCGACGGCCACTGGCTAGATTTCGGTCTGTGCCGAAATCTGTGATCGATGCCCACCGGCTCATCGGCCCCGTACCGTTCGACGATCTGCCGTCGGACCCCCGGGCCGAGATGGACCGGCTGGGCATCGACCGGGCCTGCGTGACCCACACGCTCAGCCTCTACTCGGACGCGCAGGCGGGCAACGACGCCCTCCTCCGGCTGGACGACCCCCGGCTCATCCCGGTGCCCGTCGTGGTGCCCGGCGTGCCGGGGGCGTCCGCGCCCGCCGACCTCCACCAGGTGCTGGAGTGGAACGTCCGCATGATCAGGCTCTGCCCGGAACGGCACCGCTTCGACCTCACCGGCCCGATCGCCCTGCGCTGGCTGGCCGCCCTGGCGCTGCCCGTGGCGATCGACCTGGAGGAGACCTCGACCGCCCAGCTCCACACACTGTTCTCGCGGCTGCCCGAACAGCGCGTCCTCCTCCTCAACCCCGGCTACCGCCGCCTGCGCGCGGTGGCCGAACTGATGGCGGAGACCCGCCACGTCTGGGTGGAGATGGGCACCGTGAACACCCAGGGCGGCGTCGAATGGCTCGCCCACCGGTTCGGGGCGGACCGGCTCGTCTTCGGCACGGGCGCCCCGATCGCCGACGACTGCGGCCCCCGCTTCCTCCTCGACCACCTCGACCTGGAGCCGTCCGCCGTCGACCTGATCGCCGCCGGCTCCCTGAGCGGGCTCCTGTGATCCTCGACGCGCACGGCCACGTAGGCTCCTGGCCCGACTTCCTCATCCCCGACCCTTCCGCGGAGGGGCTGGTGGCCGTGATGGACCGGATCGGCGTCACGGCGATGGGTATCAGCCACCTGCTCGCCGTCGGCCCGGACGCCGAACGCGGCAACCGGCTGGCCACCGAGATCGCCGAACGCTTCCCCGGCCGGTTCGGCGTCTGGCAGGTCTACAACCCGCACCACCGCACACCGCTGGTCTCTGACGGCGTTTGGGGCGTCAAGCTGCATCCCGACGTACACCAGTGCCGTCTGGACGATCCGCTCTACGACCCGGTGTGGGACCTCGGCCTGCCCGTTCTCGCCCACGGCCAGACCGACTCGCCGTGGAGCGACCCCGCCCAGTTCGCCGCCGTCGCCGCCCGGCGTCCGGAGGTGCCGCTGCTCATGGGACACACCGGGCTCTGGCCGTACGGCTTCGCCCGCGCGGCCCGCCTTGTCGCCGACCACCCGAACGTCTACCTGGAAACCTGCGGCTCCAAGATGACCGGCCGCTGGATCGCCCGCCTCGCCGCCATGATCGGGGCGGACCGGGTGGTGTTCGGCTCGGACGCCTGCTTCCTCGACCTCCGTACGGGCCTCGGCCGCATCGCCCTCGCCCCACTCACCACCCCCGACCGCACCCTCATCCAGGGCACCAACCTCGCCCGCCTCCTCACCCTTCCCACCTGACCGCCTTCTCGGACGTCCGCCCCCGTGACTGCTCTCTCTTTCTCCGAAGTCCGCTTTTCCGACGCCTGTCTGCCTCGACCTCGTCTCGAAAAGGATGCTTGCCGTGACACTCGCCCTCCACGGTGGTACGCCGGTCCGCTCGGCGCCCTGGCCCGCGTGGCCGCCGCCGCTCGACGCGGCCCAGCGCGCCCTCGTCACCGAGGTCCTGGAGAGTGGCCGGTGGGGCGCCACCCAGGGTGGCTCCGCCGTGACGGACCTGGTCGCCGCGTTCGCCCACAGGTCCGGCGTGCCGTACGCCGTGGCGGTCGGGAACGCGACACTGGGCCTGTTCGCCGCGCTCCGCGGACTGGGCGTGGGGCGAGGCGACGAGGTGATCGTGCCCGCCTACACGTTCGTCGCCTCGGCCACGGCGGTACTCCTCACCGGAGCCACGCCCGTGATAGCCGACGTGAACCCGGTGGACCTGCACCTGTCCCCGGAGGCCGTCGAAGCCGCGCTGACCGGCAGAACCGCCGCCATCATGCCCGTCCACCTGGCCGGCAGCCCTGCCGACATGGACCCGCTCAACGCGCTGGCGGCCCGCCACGGCCTGGTCGTGGTCGAGGACGCCGCCCAGGCCCACGGCGCGACCTACAAGGGCCGCCCGGTCGGCGGCTTGGGCGACGCCGGGGTGTACAGCTTCCAGGCGAGCAAGGCCATGACGGCGGGCGAGGGCGGCCTGATCGTCTGCCGCGACGAGGCCACGTACGAGGCGATCTGGTCGGTATGCAATCTCGGCCGCAAACGCGGCGGCCAGTGGTACGGCCACCCCACGATCGGCTGGAACCTCCGGCTCACCGAGATCCAGGCCGCCCTCCTCCTGCCCTGGCTCGACCGCCTCGACGCCGAGATCGACCACCGCGAGTCCTTCTGCACCGCCGCCGAACACGCACTCACCGCCGAGTCGCGACTAGCGCGCGGTGGTGAGCCGGTGGGAGTGGCGTCGGCGGGCGGTGGCGGCCCGTCTGGTGCGCGGCTGCCGTACGGCGCTGAGCTGCCCGTGAGTGTGGTGCCACAACCGCCGGGTACCACTCGTGACTCCCGTCACCTGCTCATGCTCCGCCTCCACGTGCCGGTGGACCGGGAGTTCCTGCTGGCCGCGATGGCCGCCGAGGGGGTGCCGCTCGATGCCGGGTATCCGCCGCTCGGGACGTTCGAGGCGCTCGCCCGGGAAGGTGCCCGCGTGGAGCAGTGCCCGGCCGCCGAGGCGGCTGCTCAGGAGGTGGTCTGGGTCCGGCAGTCGATGCTCATGGACGATCCCCGCAACGCCGTCCACCTGGCCGAGGCCCTGGCCAAGGTGCTGGCCGCCATGCCGCCGCGCGACCAGGCGTGATCTCCGCCGTCATCCAGGGCCGTGCGCGCGCCCTCCGGGCCCGTCCTCCGGGCCCGTCCTCCACGGCTGTCCTCCAGGATCGTCTTCCGGGGCCGTTATCCGTGTCCGCTTAGTTCGGTCAGCGGGGCTCCGGGAGCGCTCTGGGTGGATTTTTCGGAAAATCTGGCGATCGGGTAGCGATCAAGGATCTCCTCCGGGATGGCGAAGGCGTCCACGAGGAGCAGCGCGTACGGCGCGAGCTGCGCGACGGCCTTGTCGAGGACGATGGGAAGCTGTTCGACCTGCTCGGCCGACAGGTGGCCCGCGGCCATCAGGCTTCCGCTGTGCGGAGAGATCCGCCGCACGGCGAAGACCCGGTGGAGGAGGCGGAGCAGGTCCTGCCCCGCGGCGTCCGAGACGATGTCGTCGGCGGCGTTGATCAGGGCATCTCCGGCCAGCCGCTGGGCATGGGCGGCGACGAGTTCCAGGGCGGGGTTCGTGGCGGCGTTCCAGCGGCTCAGCGGGTGGGGGTCGGCGCATCGCGCCAACGCGGCGCGGGCCCGCCGGTCCCAGATGCGTTCGAGGCAGACCATCAGGTGGCGCAGGAAGCGCGGGCTGGTCAGGAGCGGGGCCGGCGCGGGCGGAGGCGGCGGCAGCGGCTCGCTCAGCAGCATCTTTCCCGCGGCTTTGAGCCAGATGGGCAGGTTGTCGCCTTCGGCGGTGATGGGCAGCTCGCTGCCGGTCAGGAAGTCGGCCAGCCCGTTGACCAGGAACAGCCCTTGGGCGCCGCAGCGCTCGCGGCACTCGATGAGCACGTCCCTGCACTGCCAGGTGATCCAGCCCTTGGAGATCGCCACCAGGTTCTCCGCTTGGCCGCGGTCATGCGCCGAATGAGCGGCCCATCGCCGTACCGCGGTCCGGTGCAGGAGTGTGGCGGCGTACACGGTGGCCAGCGCGTCGAGCAGCCGGGCGTGGTGGCTGCGGTAGGCGAACAGGGGCACGCTGTCGCCCACGCCCCGGGTGAGCCCGGAGGTGTGCCTGACGTGCGCGTAGCGGATGGCGATGGCGAGCGCGGCGCGGGTGCCGCCCAGGCTGGTCGCGCTCATGCAGAGCTTGCCTTCGGTGACGCGGCCGATCGAGTACAGGAACCCTCGCCGGCGCTCGACGTCGCCGGCGAAGGAGCCGTCCGGAAGGATCCGGCCGTGGTCTGACTCCAGCAGAGCGTGAAGGGGCAGCCGAACGTGGTCGAACCCCGTCAGGCAGTGGTCGATCGGACTGCCCATCCTTTCGGGCAGCCGCTGGATCTCCACCCCGGGAAGCGGTCCTGCTTCGTCGCTCAGCGGAGTGAGAAAGAGGAACACGCCCTCGTCCGCACCGTCGACGATCAGACGGGCGGCGACCAGCGCGGTCTTCGGACCGCCGATCGGGCTGGTGTTCGGCATGAACTTCCGGGCGCCGGGGTTGGGGGTGTGCAGGTCGAAGCATTCGGCCAGCGGGTCGTAGACGGCGGTGGTCTCCAGCTCGGCGGCGCTGTTGCCGTGGGCGAGCTCGGTGCACAGGAACGTCCCGGTCCGCTGGAGCGGGGCGTAGTCGCGCAGGCCGCGCCGGTCGTGCGGGGCGTGGTCGTACAGGCTGCCCAAGAACAGGTTGTAGTGGATCCCGGCGAGCATGGTGGTGCCGCAGTCCACGGGGCACGCCCACTCGTGCAGGGCGGTGAGCGACTCGATGTCGGACACGAGGTCCTCGACCGACCGCACGCTCTTGTCGACGTGCCTGAGCCGCTGGTAGGAGCGGTGCGTGCCCGCCCAGGTCGCGTGGGACGCGATCCTGACGCCACGCGTACGCCTTCAGGCTCGCCGGCATGCTCTGCGACGTGGTTTGCAACTAGAGGAGGTGGAAGGGCGGGCCCTGCACGCAACCGGGCGGAGTGTTGTTGCCGCTGATATCGAAATCAGCGCAGGTGAGGAACAGATAATTGAATTTGCCGAGCAGGAAGGCCAGGAGTCCGACGACGATTATGACGGCGATGGCCCGCAGTCGGTGCAGTGCGGGGAGTTCGGCGTATTCGGGCAGCAGGATTCTCGTCAGAAGCCAGGCCAGGGCCGGCGCGCCCGCCAGGGTGAGCACCACCTCGAAATAGTGGAGGTAGCGGAACCCGTGCGTTCTCGGCGCCAGGACGGCCACCACGATCCAGGTCGAGGGGAGTGCCAGCGCGACCCAGCCTGCCCAGGGTAGGGCGCGTCTGCTGCGCAGCAGCAGGCCCGAGAGCAGCATGGCCGCGGCCACGGCCCAGATCCCCATCACGGAGTCGAAGAAGATGGCGTCGTACGCGCCGAGCGTGAACGCGGGCCACCAGATGGCGAGTGCGCCGGCCGCAGACGCCGCCGCGGTGGCCCGAAGAGTGGGGTCGATTTCGGGGAGGCCGCGCTTCCTTTCCGGGCTCGAATCGCCGGACGCTCCACCATCCATGTCCACTGATCGAGAATATGGCGGCGCGCAACGCATTCCCGGCTCGGCGGCTCACCGTGCGTACCGAGAAATGGCCATGTTTCCGCATGAATCTACTTTGTAAAGGCGAGCCGCCGCGCGAATTAACTCGGGAGTCCGCGCTGGAGCGAGCGGATCACCCACGTGTCGAGGGCCAGGAGCGGCGGTCCACTGACCGAACCCGCCGGATTGATTCGATCGGCCAGGCTGCACACCCTTGGTCGCAATCTCAGAGCAGGTGCGGTATCTGCCGAACGACTTCAGCCCGAACCTCGGAGGCAGCCCCATGTCAGCCCCCATTCCACCGCGGCGCCAGCCGGCCAAGGCGGTCCTCGCCAGCTGGATCGGCACCACCGTCGAGTACTACGACTTCGCCCTCTACGGCTTCGCGGCGTCGGTGTTGTTCGCGAAGATCTTCTTCCCCGCGACGAACCCCGTGGTCGGCACGTTGATCTCGCTGTCCAGCTTCGGGGTCGGCTTCGTCGCGCGCCCGGTCGGCGCGCTCATCTTCGGCCACCTCGGCGACCGCGTGGGCCGCAAGACGATCCTGGTCATCACCTTGACGCTGATGGGCGCCGCGACCACGGCCATCGGCCTCCTGCCGTCCTACGCCCAGATCGGGCTCGCCGCACCGGTGCTGCTGGTCGCTCTCCGCATCATTCAGGGCATCTCGCTCGGCGGCGAGTACAGCGGCGCCGTTCTCATGACCGTCGAGCATGCCGAACCGCACAGGCGGGGCCTGTTCGGGTCCATCATCAACACGGGGACGACCGCGGGCATGATCCTGGCGAACAGCGTCTTCCTCCTGGTGAGCCAGTTGCCCGAGACACAGCTGATGTCCTGGGGATGGCGGGTTCCGTTCCTGCTCAGTTCCGTGCTCGTGATCGTCGGCCTGGTCATCCGGATGACGCTGGGGGAAAGCCCGGAGTTCGCCACCGCCAAGGACCAGGGCTCGGTCCGCAAGCTGCCGATCGTGGACGTGCTGCGCCGCTGCGGCGGCCGGGTGGTCCTGGTGGCCTTGGGGACGATCGCGGCGGGCGTGGTGTCCTCGATGACGTCGGTCTTCGCGCTCACCTACGGCAAGGCGGCGCTCGGGATGAGCACGGGGGCGACGCTCGGAGTGCTGCTTCCCGCATGGGTGGTGGCCCTGGTCTGCGTGCCGCTGTTCGGCAGGATCGGCGACCGGATCGGCGTCCGCCCGCTGTTCCTGTACGGGGCGGCCTCTCTCATCGTGCTGCCGTTCGTGTGGTTCGCGCTGCTGGGCACCCGCCAGTACGGGCTGATGCTGCTCGGGTTCGGCCTGCTGTTCTTCGGCTACTCGGCCAATTACGCGGTGTTCCCCGTGTACTTCTCCCAGGTCTTCCCGACTCCGCTGCGGTTCAGCGGCATGTCGATCGGCTTCACCGTGGGCACGATCGGGGGCGTCGCCTTCGCGCCCGCGATCGCCGCATCGATCCTGGAGGCGTCCGGCGGCTGGATCGGCATCGCCGCCTACATGGCGGGGACCGCGGTCGTGACGCTCGCGGCCGGCCTCTTGCTGCGGGCGCCCGAAGCCGAACCGGATGAGGCGACGGTCACGCGACCCGGGCTCGATCCTGAAGCCGCGGCGACGTGAGAACCGAGCGGCGTCGGCAACAGCTCCGTGGCGCCGGTCGGGCTCGCTCCGTCCACCCAGGCAGAGCTGCGCTCGCGCCGCAGGTGCACGCTCACGGTGTGGACTCGGTGCTGCCGCAGCACGTGGGGTCCTACGACCTGCCTCGTCAACCAGGGAGACGGCCTCTGACCCGCACGTGACGGCCCGCCGAACCCGGTGGCGTGGTAGCCCGCGACCGGGTTCGCACGAGCGCCGATGAGACCCGAAGCAACAGAGATCAACAGTTGACGTTGACCAGATCCGCCCGCGCCCGCGTGTCGTCGGCGTCGAACCATTCCTGCTCGGTCGCGAACCAGGCCCGCCACCGGGGTTCGAGCTCAGGACCGTCGCGCTCGACGACCCGCCGCAGTCGCACATCTTCGGGAGCCTCCACCCAGATGGTGAACGCCAACAGGTGAGCCGCCGACCTGCGGGCCGTCCCCACACCTTCGATGATCAGGACCGGCGCGGCAGGGACGGTGATCAGGTCGGTGTATTCACCGCGTACCCAGTCATACCGGCGGAACGCGCCCGGGAGCCCGCGCTGGAGCGGGCGGAGCACCTGCGTGTCGAGGGCGTCGAACCAGCCGCCGGGACCCTCGTCCCACGGGACGGGGAAATCGTCGCTGTGCACCACCTGGCAGCCGAGTTCGGCCGCCAGCTCGCCCGCGAACGTCGTCTTGCCGGACCCGGCGGGCCCGTCGACGGCGACCAGGCGGACCGGCCCGCACGACGGATCGAGTGCCTGGATGCGGCGGGCGGGCGATTTCACGGCTCCCAGGGTAGGTGAGGAGAACACGAAGCCTGAAAGAATACTCTTTCGCCACGAACGCGATTCTGGAGGCTGACCTTGTCCGGACCCCTTGGTGGCATTGTGGTGCTGGATCTGTCCAGGGCCCTGGCGGGTCCGCATGCCGCCCAGATGCTCGGTGACCTCGGCGCGCGGGTGATCAAGGTGGAGCATCCGGACGGGGGTGACGAGTCTCGGGGCTGGGGACCGCCTTTTGTCGGGCCGGATCACGACATTTCCACGTATTTTCTGGCGGCGAACCGCAACAAGCAGTCCATCGCCATCGACCTGAAGTCCGCCGAGGGCAAGCGGCTGGTCGAGCGGCTGGTACGGCAGAGCGACGTGCTCATCGAGAACTTCCGTACCGGCGTGCTCGACCGCCTGGGCTTCTCCGTCGAGCGGCTGCACGAGCTCAACCCCCGCCTGGTCATCCTGTCGATCACCGGGTTCGGCCACGACGGGCCCGAGGGCGGGCGGCCGGGCTACGACCAGATCGCCCAGGGCGAGGCCGGTCTGATGTCGCTGACCGGCCCCTCGCCCGACCAGCCGTACCGGGTCGGCGCGTCCATCGCCGACCTGCTGGCGGGCATCCACGGCGCGTACGGCGTGGCCGGAGCGCTCTACGAGCGTGAGCGGACCGGCAAGGGCCGGGTGGTGCGGACCTCCCTGCTGGCCGCCGTCACTGGGGTGCACTCCTACCATGGCACCGCGTGGACCGTGGGCGGTCAGGTGCCTGGCGCGAACGGCAACCACCACGCCTCGATCGCCCCCTACGGGGCCTTCCACTGCGCCGACGGGATGCTGCAGATCGCCGCCGCCAACGACGGTCAGTGGAAGAAGGTCGCGGCCCTACTGGACATAGATCCAAATATGGCTAAATATGCGACAAACAGGGAGAGATTTGCGCACCGGGATGAGCTGATCGCCGACATGGAGAAGGCTCTGGCCGCGCACGACCGTGGCCACTGGCTGGCAAGGCTGGGCGAGGCCGGAGTGCCCGCGGGCGCGATCCGTTCGATCGACGAGGTCTACTCCTGGGACCAGACCCGCTCGCAGGGCCTGGTGATCGAGGTGGACCACCCCGTACTCGGCCGCATCGAACTGCCGGGCCCGCCCCTGCGCTTCGAGGACGGCCCAGCAGAGAACGGCCCAGAGAACGGTCCCGAGGTGGTGCACACCGCGCCGCCCGCGCTCGGCCAGGACGGCGACGCCGTGCTCGGCTGGCTCGAAGAGCGCGAGGGGTGATGCGGATCAGGTGGCACCGGCGGGCACTCTCGTGCGTCAACATTGCAACATCGCCGGATAGTAGGGAGCCATGGTGAGCCGTCCGGACGCGCGCACGCTGATCGAAACGGTCCTCGACGCGGGATCGTGGAAGTCGTGGGACGCGCCGCCCGCCGATCCGGTGGCGCCGGGCTCTTCCTATGCCGACGAGCTGGCCACGGCCCGCGCCAAGTCCGGCTACGACGAGTCGATCATCACCGGGGAGGGCCTCCTCGACGGGCGCCGGGTCGCCGTCGTGGTCTCGGAGTTCTCGTTCATGGCCGGGTCCATCGGGGTGGCGGCGGCCGAGCGGGTCGTCCTCGCGGCCGAGCGGGCCACCCGTGAGCGGCTGCCGCTGCTGGCCGCGCCCGCCTCGGGCGGCACCAGGATGCAGGAGGGCGCGCTCGCGTTCGTGCAGATGGTGAAGATCACCGCGGCGGTGCAGGCGCATCGCGCGGCGGGCCTGCCGTTCGTGGTCTATCTGCGGCATCCGACGACCGGTGGGGTGTTCGCGTCGTGGGGGTCGCTCGGGCATGTCACGGCCGCGGAGCCGGGGGCGCTGATCGGGTTCATCGGGCCGCGGGTGTTCGAGTCGTTGCACGGCTATCCGTTCCCCGAAGGCGTACAGGTGGCGGAGAACCTGCACGAGCACGGCCTGGTCGACGCGGTGGTGTCGGCCGGCGACGCGCGGGGAATCGCGATCAGCGCGTTGAACGTGCTGTGCGCCGAGCGCACCGGGCTGGTCGCCGGTGAGCCGCCTGAGGAGGATCTGCGGCCGGTGGAGGCGTGGGAGGCGATCACCCGCTCGCGCCGCGACGACCGTCCCGGCGCGCGCACGCTGCTCAAGCTGGCCGCCACGGACGTGACCCCGCTCACCGGCAACGGCGCGGGCGAGAACGAGCCGGGCCTGGTGCTGGCGCTCGCGAGGTTCGGCAGCGCGCCGGCCGTCGTGCTCGGCCAGGACCGGCGCAGGGCGCGGCCCAGCTCGCCGCTCGGCCCCGGCGGGCTGCGGATGGCCAGGCGTGGCATGCGGCTGGCCGCCGAGCTGGGGCTGCCGCTGGTCACCGTGATCGACACGCCTGGCGCGGCGCTGTCGAAGGCGGCCGAGGAGGGCGGGCTGGCCGCGGAGATCGCCCGCTGCCTGGCCGACCTGGTCATGCTCGACGCGCCGACGGTGTGCCTGCTGCTCGGCGAGGGTGCGGGCGGTGCGGCGCTCGCCCTGCTGCCGGCCGACCGGGTGCTGTGCGCCCAGCACGCGTGGCTGTCGCCGCTGCCGCCGGAGGGCGCCTCGGCGATCCTGTATCGCAGTGTGGACTTCGCGCCGGAGATCGCCCAGTTGCAGGGGGTGCGCGCGACCGACCTGCGGCGTAACGGGATCGTCGACCGGGTGATCCCGGAGGTGCCCGACGCCGCGTACGAGCCGCGCGCGTTCTGCGAGCGGGTGGGGCGGGCGCTGGAGTACGAGATCGCCGGGTTGCTGGCGCGGAGCCCGGCGGACCGTCGTGCGGCCCGCCAGGCCCGTTTCCGTAGCTTGGGCGCTTAGTAGTCCAGCCCCTTCGGCTCGTACGTCCAGAGCACGCGGCCGTCGGCGCCGTAGCCGGTGAACCGCACGCCCGGCCAGAACAGCCCCTGCCTGATGGCCGCCTCGGGCGCCGGCCCGGCGAACAGCAGCACGCCCTGCCCCCACGGGTCGGGCACCGTGTTCGCGGTGGCGCGCCCGCCTTCCTTGAGCGTGATGTCGACTTTGGCCGTGCCGGGCACGGTGAAGCCGTACCACTGCCCCTTGTTGGCCGACCACTTCAGTGGCAGCTCCGGGGCGGCGATCAGGTCGCTCAGCTTCCCGCCTGGGGCGGGCTGGAAGGAGCTGGGCTGTTCCTTGCCGTTCTTCCACCACTTGATGCACGCGCCGTCGTGCAGGTTGGCGGTGAGCCCGCCGTCGAAGACGTGGCCGGCGTCCAAGGGCTTGTTGTCGCTCCAGCACCATTCGCGGTGCCGATCGAGCTGTTCGATTTGCTTGCCACGTACCTTGTACGCGAAGGCGCCGATCTTGGCGTCGCGCGGATACTTGACCCACCACACGGGCGCGGGCAGGTCCTTGCCGCGCATCAGGGTGGCCGGGAGGCGTCGTCCGTCCTCCAGCACCGCGTCGACGGACAGCCAGTCGTCCTGGGCCGTGCCGAAGGCGACGACACTGCCCGGCAGCGGCAGGTAGGTCTGCACCTTGCTGCTGGAGAACGAGCCGGACCGGGCTTCGGACTTCACACTGGAGCAACTGAGCTGGGGGGCGCCCTCGGGGTAGGTGCCACCGGTGGCGCACAGCTGCAGGTCGTTCTCCCGGCCCTTGTAGGTGTAGGTGCCGAACAAGAGCTGTACCGGCCCGTTGGTGAAGTCGTCGGTCCCGGGGATGGTGATGGGCTCGCTGGTCCGCTTGAAGCGCGACTTCGGCTGCCCGGTACGACGCGGGTAGTCCTTGCGCCAGAGCTGCTTGCCCGCGGCGTCATAGCCCGCCACCCGGCCGCCGGCGGACCAGTCGAGCGGCGCCAGGTGCGCGAGGGTGAACAGGTTGCGGTCGAGGTCCCACGGATCCGGGACGCCCACCAAGGTGATCGGCGCGTCGGAGCCGGTCGTCAGCACGATCTTGGCGGTGTCCCTGCTCGTGACGGTGTAGATCAGGCCCTCCTCGGACCAGATCATCGGCACGGGGTCCGGTGTCGGGTCCTTCGAGTCCAGGTTGATCCAGCCGAGCTCTTTGCCCTGGCGGAACCAGAAGATCCTGCGGCCCAGGACCTTGAAGTCGTAGGGGCGCATGGTGACCTCGCCGGGCAGCCGCATCGCCTGGCCGATCGGCGTGCCCCTGCTGCTCTCGTGAGTGAGGTACGTGTGCGACATGTCCGAGCCCTGCCTGCCCTTGGCGTCGGCGAACTGCACCTTGGACACCCGGTCCTGGGCCGACAGCGCCAGCGTCCAGATGACCATCGGGGCGCCCTCGGACCGGTGCAGGGTCGCCTCCACCCGCCTGCCGTCCGTCAGCACGGCCGTGACCTTCGTCACGTCGGTCTGGGCCACGCCGTAGTCCACGTAGGCGGACGGGGTGTCGGTCCGGGTGGAGCCCTCGTACGTGCCGCTGCGCTCCATGATCTCGGCTACTCGCAGGTCGTGGCACGAGCCGAAGGGATCGCCGTCCACGGGCTGGGCGACGTAGCACACCAGGGGGGCTCCGACCCGGTCCCGGGCGAACCACAGACGCAGCGGCTTGCCCTGTGCCGGGTCGTTCACCACTACCTCCTCACCGGCTGCCGTCCTGCCCTCCATGAGCTGCTTGTAGACCCCGTCGGGATCGTTCGCGCTGTTCCGGCCCAGGCCCCCGTTGAGCAGGAAGGGGACGAAGACGGCGAGCAGGGCGATGGGCAGGGCGGCGAGCAGCCACCGCCCGCGGGGCACCGGCGGGGGAGTGCGGCGCTGGACGTCGAGCCAGGCGTTCGGACTGGCCGGGAAGGTCTGGGCGCGGGCTTCGAGGGCCGCGCGCAGCCGTGCTTCCAGATCGCTCACTGGTCCTCCTCCTTCAGCGCCTTGCCCAGCGCGGCCAGGGCTCTGCTGGCGTGGGTCTTGACCGAACCGGCCGAGACGCCCATGACGTCGGCGATCTCGCGTTCGGACAGGTCGAGCCAGTAGCGCAGGACGAGGGCCTCGCGCTGCCTGCGCGGGAGGCGGTCGAGCGCCGCCAGCAGTTCGCGGTGCTCCTCGGCGATGATCACCGCGTGCTCGCTGCTGTGTTGCGGCTCTGGAGGATCGGGGCGGCGTAACCGGACCAGCCTGAGGTGCCGCAGGCGGTTGCGGGTGAGGTTGCAGACGATCGTGCGCAGGTACGCGACCGCGGCCCCGTCGTCGCGCAGCCGTCTGACGTGCAGCCGGGAGAACGCCTCCTGGGCGATGTCCTCCGGGTCGTCGGCGCCGAGCAGGCCCGCCAGCCGTACCAGCGGCTGGTAGTGGGCGGCGAACAGTTCGGCGAATGACGGCTGCGCCATGGTGGAGGAGTCGATCACAGTACAGAGACACCCAAGGCGGGTGTCGGTTGACTAGGTGACCGGAATCCGTTCGACGCGGATCGAGAAGACCTCCTCGCGGGGCACCACGACCTCGTAGGCGCCGTGGTCGACCATCCAGTAGCCGAGTGCCTCCGCCTTCATGCCGCTGTGGCCGGTGTAGGCGATGTGCAGGCCGTCGTCGTCCTCGTCGAGCACGATGCACGGCTCGCCGCCGAACGCGCCCACGGTGCGGATCAGCACCAGCCATTCGAGCTCGGAGCGGTCGACCGAGCGCCGCCAGTAGCCGCCGGAGCCAGCCTCGAACCCGTCGAGCTCCTCCTCGCTGAACAGCACCACCTGGTCGCTGTCGGGGCCGAGCGCGGCGGGCAGCGTGCGCTCGGCGAAGCGGGCGACGAAGCCGGAGGCCACGGGGGTGATGTCGTCGCTCATGTGGCGGGCCGCCAGGTGAGCCCGTCGTAGGCGGCGAAGGGGCGCTCCTGCTCGGGCGTGATGTGCACGATCTCCGCGCCCGCGGGGATGGGGATCGGCGTGGTGTGGAACTGCGGGATCACGTGGTCGCGTGAGGTGGTGAACCCGTTTCCGGCGAACGGTGGCGCGTCGCTCCAGTCGCCGCCCATATGAGGTCCGTACGGGACGGCGTAGGTGTCGGCGTCGCGGGCGTACCAGCGCATGACATAGAGCTCGGGCACGTCCGCCGTCAGCTCCGATCCCTCGAAGGAAAGGTCGAGTCCGTAGTAGAGCTGCCTGGGAGTCGTCAGCCGGGCGCAGTCCTGCAACCGGTAGACGTAGCCGGAGATGACCGTGCGTTTACCTGAAAGGTAGGGCACGAGCAGACGCGGCGGGACGACCTTCTGCATCTGCGTTCTGCTCACTGTTCCACTTTACGATCGCTTGACACCTAGTACGCGATGTTCCAGGCATGGCAGGGCGGTCCTGGCCGAGGCGGTCACCTCGGGGTCCACCTCCACGACCTGGATGCCCGGGCCGGTGCCCAGGTCCGCGCGGACCACGCCGAGCGGATCGACCAGCATGCTGCGGCCTACCCCGAATCCGTCACTCGACTCGGCCGGATTGGGCGCCTGCCCGACGGCGGCGGTCCACATCGTGTTCTCCAGCGCCCGCGCCCGCACCAGCGTGATCCAGTGGTCCTCCTTGAGCGGGCCCGACCCCCACGCGGCGATGACCGCGAACAGCTCGGCGCCCTGGTCGACCAGGGCCCTGGCCAGCTCGGGGAAGCGGACGTCGTAGCAAGTGATCAGCCCGACGCGGAGCCCCGCCAGCTCCACCACGACCGGCTCGGCGCCGCGGGCGACCAGCTCGGACTCCTTCGCGCCGAACGAGTCGAACAGGTGGATCTTCCGGTACGCGGCCTGGATGGCGCCCTGCGCGTCGATGGCCACGGCGGTGTTGTGCACCCGGTCCGGGCCCGGTTCGAACACGCCGGCGATCACCGCGACGCCGTGCTCGCGGGCCGCCTCGGCCACGCCGGAGACGAACGGCCCGTCGAGCGGCTCGGCCAGCTCGGTGATGCGGCTGCCGTAGCGGGTCAGCGTCGCTTCCGGGAAGATCGCCAGCTCGGCGCCGTCCGCTCTGGCGAGTGCTTCGCGGACCCTCTTGAGGTTGGCCGACGGGTCAGGAGACACCGGGATCTGGCAGAGGGCGATTCTGGTCACGGCCCGACTCTAACCGGTTGGGCACCCGTCGAAACCAGGTCAGGCATCGCCAGATCCACTCGAGCGGGCCGTACCTGTATCTCGACTGCCACCACACGCTGAACGGAATCTGTACGGCCAGCGTCGCAGTCGTGACCGCGAGCACCGAGAGGCGAGTCGGGTCGGTCTTGAGCAGGTGGCTCGTCAGGGCGATCACCAGCGTGCCGGAGACATAGGTGGTCAGCGCCATCCGCCCGAGCGGCTCCAGCACCGCCGACACCGGCGCCGCCCACCGGGCCCGCAGCGCGAGCAGCAGACCGGTGGAGTAGGCGGTGGCTCCGGCGAGCGCGGCGACGCTGTAGAGGGTCCAGTTGCCGGGAGCGCCCGGGGCGCGGGTGACGAACCAGGCGGCGGTGAGCAGGGCGGAGGCCAGCGCGCTGACCGCGAAGACGGGCAGCAGCAGCCGACCGGGCGGGCGCGACTCCATCAGCGCCATGCCGAGCAGGAACAGCGCCGGGATGAGAATCGGCCCCGCCCCGACCCACACCGCCCACACGACCGCGGCCGCTCCGAGAATCAGCAGGGGCGGCCCCCCGGCCAGGAACGAGGCGGGCAGCAGCACCAGCGCCCCGAACACCGCGTAGTCCGTCAGCACCTCGCCGCTGTAGAACACGTGCTGGACCAGCCCGAAGCAGAGCAGCCAGAACAGCCGGCTCAGCAGCACCCACCGTCCGGCCCGCTCCAGCACCAGGACGAAGCTGATGCCGAACAGCAGCGAGAAGATCGGGTAGAACCGGCTCTGGGACAGTGCCTCAAGGGTCCAGTCGATGCCGTTCCTGGGGTCGTGCACGGCGTGCTGCCAGGTGTTGACCAGCATGATGCCGCACACCGCGAAGCCGCGGAGCGCGTCGAGCTCTCGGATACGGCTCACAGCACCCAAGCGAACCACCATACGAGGAATCCGGCCGCCGTTACTGCTGACACCGCCTGTGGCCAGCCCGGCCGCCGGGCGAGCGCGCCGAGCGTCAGCACGGCCGAGCCCACCGCCACCCAGGTGTACGGCCAGGCCGACGCGGGCAGGCCGACGGCCAGCGCGGTCTCGTTCTCCTTCACCAGGCTCCACACCGCCGCGCCGGTCAGCCCCGTGAACGCCGTCCCGGCCAGCCCGGCGAAGGCGGCCAGCGCCCGGCCCTTCAGCGCGCCGGTGACGAACTGGATCAGCGACACCAGCGCGAACAGCGCGAGCGGCGCGGCCAGCCAGGGGGACAGCGAGATCTGGTAGGCGGCGCCGGTCACCCGCACGTCGCCTGGGTCCAGCCGGGGGAAGACGGCGGCCTGCCCGGGTGAGCACGGAGCGGCGGCCGGGGTCGCCGCGCCACCTGACAGGGTGTCCACGAAGGCGAGGATGTGGCGGCGGGCGCAGCCGTTGACCAGGAACACCGCGTGTCCCGTGCCGGCGAACTCCACGAAGCGGGCGTTGGGGAGGGCTTTGGCGGCGGGCTCGCTGGTCCTGGTCGGGGTCGTGGGGTCGTACTGGCCGCCCACGACGAGCACCGGGGCCTTGGTCGTGGCGTTGACGGGCGCCGACTTGGGAAGCTTCCAAGCATCACACACCGCTTTGTCACTGTTTACGGTGAAAAGTCGGGATTTTGTGGTGAAGGTGTTGAACGGGACCTCGTCCTGGCACTGCACCGCGTGATACAGCCCGAACTCGTGCGAGACCAGCGCGTCACCCACCGCGTCGGCCAGCGGGCGCAGCAGTTCGTCGTGGCCCTTGCCCAGCGCGTCGATCAGCGCGGGCGCCACGGCGATCACGTCGGCCTCGTGCAGCGCCTCCGCCATGATCGTCGCCACGTCGTCGCCGGTCAGCCGGGCGGTGAATCCGGTGCCGAGCAGCGGGTCGGTGGTCGGCACCCGGGCGGGGCGGGCGTTCAGCCGGGTCACCATCGCCTCGAACGGGGCGCGCAGGCCGAGCTTGGCCACGGTGTCGGTCAGGTTGCGGTCGGCGTCGTCGTACCAGCCGACGTTCTCCGGCAGGTACGAGTCGAGCACCACCGATCGCACGCCCGCCGGGTCGGCGGCGGCCACGTCCATCATGACCCGGGTCGAGTAGCTGACCCCGAACAGGTTCCAGGTGGGGTAGCCGAGCGTCTTACGCAACTGGACGACGTCGGCGGTGATCTCCTTGGTGGTGTAGCCGCGCAGGTCCACGCCCTGCTGCCGGAGCCGCTCCCGGCACGTCAGCGCGGCGGCGCCGACGTCGGCCGACGGCCGGCGCAGCCGGTCCAGCATCGCCTCGGCCGTCTCCGGGCAGCCCAGCGTCGGCTGGGAGTACTTGCTGCCGCGCTGCTCCACGGTCACCACGTCGCGGTCGGGGAACATCTGGCTCAAGAACCCCGTCAACTGCATCGACGCCGAGGCCGGGCCGCCGCTCATGTAGACGACCGGGTCGGGCTTGCGGTCCTTGGCCGTCGAGGTGTGCACGGCGTAGCCGACCTTGATGGTCTTGCCCGGTGTGTCCCTGCGCTCGGGAACGACCAGGAAACCGCAGGTCGTGTGATCGGGCATGGCGACGGGACACGCGCTCTTCTCGACGCCGCCCGGGTCCATGACGGGCGGCACGGACAGGATGAGCGCCAGCAGGAGCCGAGTGATCACAGGAGGAGACTAATAGTCTGGGGCCGTGACGGAACCACTTGTATCCCGGATGCGCGCTTTCGGTACGACGATTTTCGCGGAAATGAGCGCGCTGGCCGTACAGACCGGGTCGATCAACCTGGGCCAGGGGTTTCCCGACACCGACGGCCCCGCGGCGATGCTGGACCGGGCGGTGCAGGCCATCGTGTCCGGCGCGAACCAGTACCCACCCGGCCCCGGCGTCCCGGAGCTGCGGCAGGCCGTCGCCGAGCACCGGGCCGCGCACTACGGCCTGGACTACGCGCCCGACGGCGAGATCCTGGTGACGGTGGGCGCCACCGAGGCGATCGCGGCCTCCGTGCTGGCGCTGTGCGAGGCGGGCGACGAGGTGATCGCGTTCGAGCCGTACTACGACTCCTACGCCGCCTCGATCGCGCTGGCCGGGGCGCGGCTGGTGGCGGTGACGATGCGCCCCGTGGAGGGACGCTTCACCTTCGACCCGGACGAACTACGCGCCGCCGTCACTCCGCGGACCCGGGCGATCCTCGTCAACTCCCCGCACAACCCGACCGGGACCGTGTTCACCCGCGCCGAGCTGACCGCCATCGCCGAGCTCTGCCAGGAGGCCGGGCTGATCGCGATCACCGACGAGGTGTACGAGCACCTGACGTTCGACGGGGTCGAGCACATCCCCCTGGCGACGCTGCCCGGCATGCGCGAGCGCACGGTGATGATCTCCTCGGCGGGCAAGACGTTCTCCGTCACCGGATGGAAGACGGGCTGGATCTGCGCGCCCGCCGCGCTGATCACGGCCGTGCAGACGGTCAAGCAGTTCCTCACGTTCACCGCCAGTGCGCCGTGGCAGCTCGCGGTGGCCTACGGCCTGCGCAACGAGCTGGAGTGGGTGTCGGCGCTGTGCGACGGGCTGCAGCACAAGCGGGACCGGTTGATGGACGGGCTGGCCACGGCCGGGTTCGAGGTGCTCAGGCCCTCCGGGACGTACTTCGTGCAGACCGACATCCGCCCGCTGGGCTTCAGCGACGGGCTGGAGCTGACCCGGCGGCTGCCGGAGCTGGTGGGGGTGGTGGCCATCCCGACGCAGGTCTTCTACGACCACCCCGACCGGGGACGGCACTTCGTCCGGTTCGCGTTCTGCAAGAAGGACGAGGTCATCGACGAGGCGGTCACGCGCCTCAAGCGGCTGTCGGCCTAGACGTCCCTCACAGAAGTGAATCTGATCGGTTACAGAGAGAAATGAGCCCAGCTGGGTTAGGGTTGGCGGCGCCTCACTGAGTAGGGATCACCTCCTAAAGGAGACGAAACGTTGCTCACCGTCGGTGACCGCTTCCCCGAGTACGAGCTCACCGCCTGCGTCGCCCTCGACCCCGAGAAGGCGTTCGCGGAGATCGACCACAAGAGCTACGAGGGCAAGTGGCGTGTCGTGTTCTTCTGGCCGAAGGACTTCACCTTCGTCTGCCCGACCGAGATCGCCGAGTTCGGGCGGCTCCACCGTGAGTTCGCCGACCGTGACACCCAGGTGCTCGGCGTCTCCGTCGACTCCGAGTACGTCCACCACGCCTGGCGCACCCACCACGACGACCTGCGTGACCTGCCGTTCCCGATGCTGAGCGACGTCAAGCGCGAGCTGTCGGCCGCGTGCGGGGTGCTCGGCGACGACGGCGTCGCCCAGCGCGCGACGTTCATCGTGGACCAGAACGACGAGATCCAGTTCACGATGGTGACCGCCGGTTCCGTGGGCCGCAACGTCCAGGAGGTCCTGCGGGTCCTCGACGCCCTGCAGTCCGACGAGCTCTGCCCCTGCAACTGGAGCAGGGGCGAGGCCGGTCTCGACGCGCGCGGGCTGCTGGCCCGGTGAGCATCGACGAGCTGAAGGCGGCGCTGCCCGACTACGCCAAGGACACCAGACTCAACCTGAGCTCGGTCACGACCACTTCGTCGCTGACCGGCCGGCAGCTGTGGGGCACGGTGCTGGCGAGCGCGCTGGCCACCAGGTCCGGGCTGGTCATCGCCGCGGTTTCCGAGGAGGCCACCGCCCGGCTGTCGGCCGAGGCGTTCACGGCCGCCAAGGCCGCCGCCTCCATCATGGCGATGAACAACGTCTACTACCGGGCCGTCCACCTCATCGGTGACGAGACGTACGCGACGCTGCCCGCGCGGCTCAGGATGACCGTGATCGGCGATCCGGGCGTGGACAAGGCCGACTTCGAGCTGTGGTGCCTGGCCGTCTCCGCGATCAACGGCTGCGGCCGGTGCCTGGAGTCGCACGAGCAGGTGCTGCGCGGCTCCGGCCTGCCCCGCGACCGCGTCCAGGAGGCACTGCGGGTGGCTGCCGTGATCAACGCCACCGCGATGACCCTCGACGCCGAGGCGGCGCTGCTCACCGCCTGACGCCCGGGACCTCCGTGGCGGAGGTGGGCTCTCCGGGTGTCCACCTCCGCCACGGGTCAGTTCTTCGCGTCCTCGTCGTGGGGCGCGTCCAGCGAGGTCAACGTCGCCGTCGCCGCCTCGTGGTCCATCCCGGTCGCCTGGAGCAGGTCCACGGCGATGGAGCGCAGCTGCGCGATGATGACGTGCGCCGAGAAGCCCAGCCGTTCAGGGCGCTTCCGCGCCGCGACGGCCAGCAGCGCCTGCCGGGCCAGCATGGGCTCACGGCCGGCCGCCAGTTCGAGCTGGAGCAGCAGTGCCGCCTCCGACACCTCGCGCATCGCCTCGGCCAGCGAGGTCGGCGGCGGGCTCGTCTCGCCCAGCGCCGCCAGCGTCCGGCGGGCCAGCACCCTGGCGTTGCGCAGGGCCAGGTCCACCGGCACGGCCGCGGTCTCGTACCTGGCCAGCCTGGCACGGCGGTGCCAGTGCAGCGGTGAGATGAGCGTGATCTCCTTGCTGGTCTCCACCGCCCGTTCGAACTCCTCGACCGCCGCCTGGGTGGTGCGGGCCTCCTCCAGCGCCTCGGCGGCCAGGTCCACGTCGCGCTTCTCGATCGCCTCCGCGGCCCGTTCGAGCACCGTGGACAGCGCGTCGAGCACGCCCGACAGGTGCTTGGCGGCGATCGTGAAGGGGCTGGCGGGAAGCAGCGCCGCCGTGGCGACGGCGATGAGGCCGCCGGTGAGCGCGTCGGCCATCCGGTCCAAGCCCCCGGCGCCGTTCGTGGGCAGCAGGGCGGCGACCAGCACCGCGGACGATCCGGCCTGCGCCACGAAGAGCGCGCCGCTGTTCAGCAGTACCGCCGTGGTCATCGCCAGCGCGACCACCAGCGCGATCTGCCAGGCGCCCGAGCCGATCCAGGACACCAGCAGGTCGCCGACACCGACGCCGAGGCTGACCCCCACCACCAGCTCGGCCACCCGGCGCAGCCGCTGCCCGAGCCCCACACCGACGCAGATCAACACGGAGATCGGCGCGAAAAACGGGCGGGCGTGGCCGAGCAGGTGGATGGCGACCGTCCAGGCGAGTGCCGCGCCCACCGCGCACTGCGCGATGGAGGGCGCCATCATGCCGAACCCGCTCAGCCGTTCCCGTACATGATCGCTGAGCTTCGTTCGCACCCCTCTACCCTGGCGGATCCTTGTGACATTGAGGTCACATTGCCCGGATTGCGGCTCCGCTGAGCGTCCGGAAAGCGCCCTTCACCGGCGGTGTCGGACGGTTAGGGGATGTCCTGATCGCCGGGCGTGTCGAGGGGCGGGAGGGCGGCCACCGCCTGCTCGCGGTCGCCGCCGCTCGCCTGGAGCAGGTCCACGACGATCGACCGGAACTGCGCGACCATCACGCTGGCCGAGAACCCCCACCGCTCCGTCCCCTGCCGCCCCGCCACCGCCAGGATCGCGTCGTGGGCCCGTTTCGGCTCCTGCCCGTGGGCCAGCTCCTGCCGGAGCAGCAGGGTCGCGTCGGCCAGTTCGCGCAGCGCGTCCGGCATCCAGGCGGGCGGCGGGTCCTGCCCCTCAAGAGCCGCGACGGCCCGCCGGGCCAGCACCCTGACGTTCCTGACCGCGTGATCGAGCGGTACGGCGGCCGTCTCGTACCCGTCCAGCCGGGAACGGCCGTGCCGGTGCAGCGGTGAGATGGTGGCGATCTCCCAGCTGGTCGCCAGCGCCTGCTTGAACTGCTCCACGTTCGCCTGGGTGCTCCGCGCGCCGTCCAGGGCCTTGGCCGCCAGGCCGGGGTCGGACTTCTCGATCGCCTCCGAGATCTGCCGCAGCGCCCGGGCCAGCGCCTCGAACATCCCCGACGCCTGCTTGGCCACGAGGGTGAACGGGCTGGCCGGCAGCAGGGCCAGCGCGATGATCCCCACGACGCCGCCGGTCAGCGCGTCGAGCATCCTGTTCAGCCCGCCGACGCCCGAGGGGGGCAGCAGGGTGGCGACCAGGATGGCCGAGGACCCGGCCTGCAGGACGATCAGGGATCCGCTGTCGAGCAGGACGCCGACGGCCATCGCCAGTGCCACCACGAGCGCGATCTGCCAGGCGCCCGAGCCGATCCAGGACACCAGCAGGTCGCCGACGCCCACGCCCACGCTGACCCCGACGACCATCTCGACCATCCGGCGCAGGCGCTGCCCGAGACCCACGCCGATGCTGAGGATCACCGCGATCGGGGCGAAGAACGGGCTGGGGTGCCCGAGGACGTTCTTGGCCACCAGCCAGGCCAGAGCGGCCCCCACGGCGCACTGCCCGACCGTCGGGGCCATCAGCGCCAGCCTGTTCAGGCGCTTCTTCGCTTGCACGAACCCTTGCCTACCCAAGCTGGGACGCTCAATCGGCCAGGTAGTCGTCGACGGCCCGCAGGAACGCCTCGCGCGCGGAGACGTGGATGAGATGCCCGACGGCGATCGTGACCAGCTTGGCCCCCGGAATCCCCGTCGCCACCCGCTCGACGTCGAGATGGCTGGCGCCCGACACCACCAGCGTCGGCGCGGTGATCGAGGCGAGCCCCGCGGCCCACGCCGGATCGGGCGCGAGGAACTGCCGCTCGGTCTCGTGCACCATCCGCCAGTCGAACCCGGGGGACTCGCCGTCCTCCACGATCGGCGGACGATCCGTCATCGTGTACGGCGGGGCCGGATCCTCCAGGACCAGCCGCTCGACGCGATCGGGCCAGGTCATGGCCAGGAGATAGGCCACCGCGCCGCCCAGCGAGTGCCCCACCAGCGTCGCCCGTTCGAACCCCAGCTCGTCCAGCAGCGCGACGACGTCCCGCGCCATGTCGGGCAGCGCGTACGTGCCCGGGTAGTCACTGGCGCCGTGACCCCGCAGGTCGAGGGCGATCACGTGATAGCGGGCGGCGAAGTGCTGGGTGACGCCGTTCCAGTCGTTGTGGTTGGCGGTCCGTCCGTGGATGAGCACCAGCGGGGGAGCGGCCGGGTCGCCCTCCTCGCGATAGACGAGCCTGATCCCGTTGACGTGTGCTTCGCGAATCACACCGGTGACCCTATCGCCGAGGCCGCCCGCCACGTTGGGCAGACATTGCCGGTGAAAGGCCGATTCGCTGGTGGATAGCGTGTCCTGCGGGCCGCCGGGGTACATCTGGGAGTTCCGCGGGCTCGCCGCCGAATAGCCGAACAGGGGTTGTGATGCCGGATCCGATAGAAGTGCGCAAGGTGCCGATCGAGAGCGTGACGGACGCCTCCGGCCTGGCTCGGCTGATCGATGACGGGGTGATCGAGGCGCGCCGGGTGCTCGCGGTGGTCGGCAAGACCGAGGGCAACGGGGGCGTGAACGACTACACCCGCATCCTGGCCGATCGGGCCTTCCGTGAGGTGCTCGCGGCCAAGGGGCATCCGGCGCCGGAGACCGTACCCCTGGTGTGGTCCGGTGGGACGGACGGCGTGCTCAGCCCGCACGCGACCGTGTTCGCCACCACCGACCCGGCGCGCGCTCCCCAGTCGGACGAGCCGCGGGTGTCGGTCGGGGTCGCGATGAGCGAGGTGATCCTGCCGGAGGACATCGGCCGCCCGGCGATGGTGGAGAAGGTCGCGGCGGGAGTACGCGAGGCGATGAAGATCGCGGGCATCGACGACCCGCGCGACGTCCACTACGTGCAGACCAAGACGCCGCTGCTCACGCTGGCCACCATCACCGAGGCCAAGAGCCGCGGCCAGGACACCGCCATCGAGGAGACCGGCCCCTCCATGGACCTGTCGAACTCCACCACCGCCCTCGGCATCGCCGTCGCCCTCGGCGAGATCGACATGCCGCGGGCCGACCAGATCCACAAGGACCTGTCCCTGTACTCCTCGGTGGCCTCGTGCTCGTCCGGGGTCGAGCTGGACCGGGCGCAGATCGTGCTGGTGGGCAACGTCCGGGGCATCGGCGGGCGCTACCGCATCGGTCACGGCGTGATGCGCGACGCCCTGGACGCCGACGGCATCTGGGACGCGATCCGCGACTCCGGGCTTCCGCTCCCCGAACGGCCGCACCACAGCGACCTGGGCGACCGCCTGGTGAACGTCTTCATGAAGTGCGAGGCCGACCCGTCCGGCCGGGTCAGGGGGCGGCGCAACATCATGCTCGACGACTCCGACGTGCACTGGCACCGCCAGATCAAGGCCACCGTCGGGGGAGTCGCGGCGGCGGTCACGGGCGACCCGGCGGTGTTCGTCTCGGTCGCCGCCGTCCACCAGGGCCCGTCGGGCGGCGGCCCGGTCGCCGCCATCGCCGACCTGGGATAGCGAACCTGCCGCCGGCCCGCGTTGCGTCCGGTCGAGCGCCGGGTCGCGGGCCGGGTCGCGGGCCGGGCCGTGAGCCGCCGCCGGTAGTGTCGAGGGTTGTGCCCAGCATTCCGCAGCCACTCGACCCCGGCGACGACGGCACGGCCGCGCCCGCCGTGGCCGCCGCCCTGGCCTCCTACGAGCGAGGCGCGGCGGACGCCACCGACGTGCTGAACGCCCTGACCGGCGCCCGGCTCCTGGTCCCCGTGGTCGCCCTGCTGACCGAGTCCGAAGTGGGCGAGCACGGGCTGCGCCAGGAGAAGGAGAGCGAGATGGCGCTCCCCAAACTGGTCGGCAAGGACGGCAGGGAGGCGGTGCCGGCCTTCACCGGCGCCGAGTCCCTGGCCAGGTGGCGGCCCGACGCCCGGCCCATCCAGGCCCGCCTGCTCCAGGTCTGCCGGGCCGCCGCCGGTGAGCGGGTCGCGGCGGTCGTGGTGGACGTGGCGGGGCCGGTGCCGTTCGTGATCGAGGGCGAGGTGCTGCAAGCGCTCGCCGCCGTCGAGTCCGGCACGCTCGACCAGCTCTCCGGCGCGACCGTGGCCCGCGTCGAGCCGGAACGCAAGCGCCGCTGGTTCACCAGGAAGTAGGGTCGGCGGGTGGTAGCACTCGTGGCGCTGCTCGGCCTGATCGTCGGCCGCTACGTCAGGACGCTCGCCGACTGCTTCGTGGCCAACCCCTTCGACACCCGCGAAGAGGCGCACGCCGCCCTGGACGCGTTGGTGCGCACTGCTCCCGTGCCGCGCTGGCCGCCCACCGTAGAGGTGGCCACCGCCGCCTTCGCCGCGCTGGTCGCCTGGCGCGCGGGCCTGCCGTACGTCTACTTCGCCCTGATCGGCACGGTCCTGGCGATCATCGACTGGCGGACCACGAGGCTGCCGGACGTGATCACCCTGCCGTCGTACCCGATCCTGGCCTTGACCCTGCTCCCCACGGGAGAGCTGTCCAGGGCGCTGCTGGGCGCGCTGGCGCTGGCCGCCGCGTACGCCGTGCTCTGGTTCGCCAGACCGGAGGCCATGGGCCTGGGCGACGTCAAGCTCGCGGGGCTGATCGGCATGGCGGCCGCGGCGATGAGCTGGCAGGCGTGGGTCGTCGCGGCCGTCGGCGGCCAGCTGTTAGGCGCCCTGTACGCCATCGCCCTGCTCGTCGCCAGACGCGCCACTCGCGACACGCAGTTCCCTTTCGGCCCGTTCATGCTGCTCGGCGCGTTCACGGCGCTCTGTCTCGGCCAGTGAACGCCGGACATCCCACTAGGCGGCACGTGGAAGACTTGTACGCATGTTGCGCTGGTTGACTGCCGGAGAGTCCCACGGCCCTGAGCTCGTTGCCGTTCTGGAAGGCCTGCCGGCCGGGGTCGAGGTGACCACGGCCGCCATCGACGAGGCCCTGCGCCGCCGCCGGCTCGGCTATGGCCGCGGCGCCCGGATGAAGTTCGAGCAGGACCAGGTGACGATCGCCGGCGGCGTCCGGCACGGCCGCACCATGGGCAGCCCGATCGCCGTCCGCATCGGCAACACCGAGTGGCCCAAGTGGGAGAAGGTCATGTCGGCCGACCCGGTCGACCCGGCCGAGCTCGAAGGGCTGGCCAGGAACGCGCCCCGCTCCCGCCCCCGGCCGGGCCACGCCGACCTGGCCGGGATGCAGAAATACGGCTTCGACGACGCCCGCCAGGTCCTCGACCGGGCCAGCGCCCGCGAGACCGCGGCCCGCGTCGCGCTCGGCGAGGTCGCCAGGCGCTTCCTCAAGCAGGCGCTCGGCGTCGACATCGTCAGCCACGTGACCTCCATCGGCGGCGCCCAGACGCCCACCGAAGACCTGCCCGGCCCCAACGACCTGGAGCGCATCGACGCCGACCCCGTCAGGTGCGCCGACCCCGAGGGCAGCGCCGCGATGGTCGCCGTCATCGACCAGGCGCACAAGGACGGCGACACGCTCGGCGGCGTCGTCGAGGTGCTGGCCTACGGCCTGCCGCCGGGGCTCGGCAGCTACACCCACTGGGACCGGCGGCTCGACTCCCGGCTGGCCGGGGCGCTCATGGGCATCCAGGCGATCAAGGGCGTGGCGGTCGGCGACGGCTTCGAGACCGCGCGCAGGCCCGGCTCGCGCGCCCACGACGAGATCGAATACACCGCCGCCGACGGCGTCAAGCGCATCACCAACCGCGCGGGCGGCGTCGAGGGCGGCATGACCAACGGCGAGATCCTGCGGGTCAGCGCCGCGATGAAGCCCATCTCCACCGTCCCGCGGGCGCTGGCCACGATCGACGTCCTGACCGGCGAGGCGGCCAAGGCGCACCACGAGCGTTCCGACGTCTGCGCGGTCCCGGCCGCGGGCATCGTCGCCGAGGCCATGGTCGCGCTGGTGCTGGCCGACGCGGCGCTCGAGAAGTTCGGGGGCGACTCCGTGGAGGAGGTCGCCCGCAACCTGTCCGGCTACCTCTCATCGATGGTGATCAAATGACGAAGGCCGTCCTCATCGGCCCACCGGGGTCCGGCAAGACCACCCTCGGCCGCCTGCTCGCCGACCTGCTCGGCGTCACCTTCCGCGACACCGACGCCGACGTCGAGGCGGTCGCGGGCAAGCCCGTGGGCGACATCTTCATCGAAGAGGGCGAGGCCCGCTTCCGCGAGCTCGAACTGCAGGCCGTACGCCAGGCGCTGGCCGAGCACGACGGCGTGCTGTCCCTCGGCGGCGGCGCGGTGCTCAACGAGGAGGCGCAGGCGCTGCTGGCCGGCCACCCGGTCGTCTACCTCCAGGTGGGCCTGGCCGACGCGGTCCAGCGGGTCGGCCTGGCCTCCGCCCGGCCGCTGCTCGTGCTCAGCCCGCGCAGCCAGCTGAAGAAGCTCATGGAGGAGCGCCGCCCGATCTACGAGCGGCTCGCCGTCCTGACGGTCGTGACCGACAAGCGCGAGCCCGCTGAGCTGGCCGAAGAGATCATGAAGGGCCTCCAGTCATGACCGCGACCAGGATCACCGTACGCGGCGACAGCCCGTACGAGGTGGTGATCGGCACCGGGGTGCTGCCGGAGCTGGCCGGGCTGTTCAAGCCGGGCGTACGCACGGTCGCGGTCATCCACCCGGCGGGCCTGCCCGAGCTGTCCCGCCCGGTCTGCGAGGCGCTGTCCGGCGCCGGATACGACGTGGTGGAGCTCCCCGTGCCCGACGGCGAGCAGGCCAAGTCGGTCGAGGTGGCCGCCGAGCTCTGGTCCGCCCTCGGCCGCTACGGCGTGACCCGATCCGACGCCGTCGTGGGCGTCGGCGGGGGAGCCACCACCGACCTGGCCGGGTTCATCGCCGCGACCTGGCTGCGCGGCGTCCAGGTGGTGCTGGTGCCGACGACGCTGCTGGCCATGGTCGACGCGGCGGTCGGCGGCAAGAACGGCATCGACACACCCGAAGGCAAGAACCTCGTCGGCACCTTCCTGCCCCCGGCGGGCGTGCTGTGCGAGCTGGGCACGCTGTCGAGCATGCCGCGCGCCGACTACGTGGCCGGGCTCGCCGAGGTCATCAAGGGCGGCTTCATCGCCGACCCGACCATCCTCATGCTGGTCGAGGACGACCCCGACGCCGCCGCCACGCCGGAGGGGCCGCACACCCGCGAGCTGATCGAGCGGAAGATCCAGATCAAGGCCGACGTCGTCGGCGCCGACCTGCGTGAGGCCGGGCTGCGCGAGATCCTCAACTACGGCCACACGCTCGCCCACGCGATCGAGCGGGCCGAGGACTACCGCATGCGCCACGGCGAGGCCGTCGCCATCGGCATGGTGTTCGCCGCCGAGCTGTCGAGGCTCGACGGGCGCATCGGGCTCGACCTGGTCGAGCGCACCAGGTCCATCCTCACCTCGGTCGGGCTGCCCACTTCCTACCGGGCCGACGCCTGGCCGCAACTGCGCGACCACATGCGCCTCGACAAGAAGAACCGCGGCGCCAAGCAGCGCTTCGTCGTCCTCGACGGGCTGGCGAAGCCGGGACGGCTGGAAGGCCCGTCCGAGGAGCTTCTGGAGGCGGCCTACCGGGCGGTCGCCCGATGACGCCTTTCGCTCGTTTGGGGGTGGCGCCGGGCGTGGCGGCGGGGTTGGCACTACAGTCGGATGTCCTGAAGCACCACGGCACGGCGGAGATGAACAGCAGGTCATGAGGCAATACGACTCATTCGTCGCTCTTGGTGACAGCTTTACCGAAGGACTGAACGACCCCGGCACCAACGGCCACTACCGCGGCTGGGCCGACCGGGTGGCCGAGCGGCTGGCGGCCGACAACCCGTCCTTCCGCTACGCGAACCTGGCCGTACGCGGCAGGCTGCTCGACCAGATCGTCACCGAGCAGGTGCCGATCGCCGTCGAGATGGCGCCCGACCTGGTCAGCCTGTGCGCGGGCGGCAACGACCTGCTCCGGCCGGGCAGCGACCCCGACCTGATGGCCAAGCGGCTCGCCCGCGCCGTGCGCGAGCTGCGGGCCAGCGGCGCCGACGTGCTGCTGTTCACCGGCGTCGACCCGCGCGACACACCGGTGATGCGGCGGCTGCGCGGCCGGTTCGCCATCTTCTACCTGCACATCCGCTCGATCGCCGACCTGTACGGCTGCCGGCTCGTCGACCAGTGGTCCATGCAGGGGCTGCGCGACTGGCGGGCGTGGAGCGAGGACCGGCTGCACATGAACCAGGACGGGCACCGGCTGGTGGCCGCCCGGGTCCTGGACGTGCTGGGCGTGCCGTTCGACGACTGGCAGAAGGCGTGGCCCGAGCGCACCCTCGACCCCCGCGCCAGGCGCCGCGAGGACGCCCAGTGGATCCGCGAGCACCTGGTGCCGTGGGTGTCCCGCCGCCTGCGCGGCGCCTCCTCCGGCGACGGCTTGGACCCCAAACGCCCCGACCTCACCCCGTGGACCCTCTGACCAGCCCGTACCTTAGGACGCCCTAGAGGCCGGACCACCCGCGAAAGCAGATCCGCCCGGACACCTGGCTGCACTGCGAGGACACGCCACACCGCGAGGAGGCCCCGCCGCGAGGGCGGGCGATCCCCAGGGGGCGGTCCTCCCGGGGCAGGACACAGGCGGGCGGGTCGTACACGAGGACGGGCCATTGTCCAGGGGGGCCGCGCCATGAGGGCGGCCCCACACACGAGTGCGAGCGCCGCCGCGAAGTCCGACCACACCGTGAGGGCGGGCCACACCGAGAGGACGCCACGCCGCAAAGGCGGGCCACCCAGGGGCCGCGCCGTAACGGCGGGTCGCATGCGATTGCGAGCCGCCGCGAAGTCGGGACACGCCGCGAAGGCGGGACACCCCGTGAGGGCGGACACCTCGAAGTCGAGCCACCCCGTGAGGGCGGACACCCCGAAGTCGGGTCACGCGCTGAAGGTGGGTCAGTCTTCTGTTGACAGGCGTTTGAGTGCCGCTCGCGGGATCGCCGGGTCCGTGGTGCGCCAGAACGGTGGCAGGGAGCCCAGCAGGAAGCTGCTGTAGCGGGCGGTGGCCAGGCGGGGGTCGAGGACGGCGATGACGCCCTTGTCGTGCTGGGCGCGCAGCAGCCGGCCGGCGCCCTGGGCGAGCAGCAGGGCGGCGTGGGTGGCGGCGACCGTCATGAAGCCGTTGCCGCCCTTGGCCGCCACGTGCCGCTGCCGGGCCGAGGTGAGCGGGTCGTCGGGGCGCGGGAACGGGACGCGGTCGATGATGACCAGGCGCAGCGACGGGCCGGGGACGTCGACGCCCTGCCACAGCGACAGCGTGCCGAACAGGCAGGTCGCCTCGTCCTCGGCGAACTGCTTGACCAGCAGCATCGTGGAGTCGTCGCCCTGGCAGAGCAGCGGTACGTCGAGCCGGTCGCGCAGCGCCTCGGTGGCTGCCTTGGCGGCCCGCATCGAGGAGAACAGGCCGAGCGTGCGCCCGCCCGCCGCCTCGATCAGCTCGGCGATCTCGTCGAGGTAGGCCTGGGGCAGCCCGTCACGGCCGGGCTGCGGCAGGTGCTTGGCGACGTACAGGATGCCCGCCCGTGGGTGGTCGAACGGGGAGCCGACGTCGATGCCCTGCCAGCCCTTGTCGCCCAGCCCCCACTGGCGGGCCAGGCCGTCGAAGGTGCCGCCGAGCGCCAGCGTGGCGGAGGTGAGGACCACCGTGCGGTCGCCGAAGAGCCGGTCGCGGAGCATGCCGCCGACGTTGAGCGGGGCCACCCGCAGCGCGGGCGGGCGGCGGTCGGTGGCGCCTTCCAGCCAGACCACCTCGGCGCGGTCCTCCTCCGAGGCGTGGCCGTAGGCCTCCAGCATGCGCACCGCCGTGTCGTGCACCTCGTCGAGCGCGGTGAAGGCGGCCTTGCGCTGGCCTGCCTTGTCCGGATCGTCCTTGTCGCCGCCGCGTGGGCCGAGCGCCGAGACACACCGCGCCGAGGTGTCGCGCAGCAGTGCCAGCGTGAGCCCGAGCACCTCGGGCAGCTCGTCGACGCGGCCGGGGGGAGCGGCGGCCAGCAGTGCCTTGAGGTCCTCGGACGCCTCCAGGAGCTGGTCGGCGATCGGCTGCTCGATGAGCCGGCCGACCCGGCGTACGGCGAGCGCGGCCGAGCTCTCCGACAGCTCGGCGGTCACCACCGAGGTCACCCGGTCGACCAGCTCGTGGGCCTCGTCGACGACCACCATGTCGTGCTCGGGCAGGAGCGGGATGTCGCCCATCGCGTCGATCGCCAGCAGCGCGTGGTTGGTGACGACCACGTCGACCTCGCCGGCCCGGCTCCTGGCCATCTCGGCGAAGCACTCGGCGCCGCTCGGGCAGCGGGTGGCCCCCAGGCATTCCTGGGCGCTCACCGAGAACTGCCGCCACGCCTGCTCGTTGACCCCGGGCACCAGCTCGTCGCGGTCGCCCGTCTCGGTCTCCTCGGCCCATTCCTGGATGCGCTGGACCATCCGGCCCGTCGCGCCGACCTCGCGCGGGTCGAAGAGCTGGTCCTGCTCGTCGTCCTCGGGCCAGCCGGCCGTCGCCTTGTAGCGGCACAGGTAGTTGCGGCGGCCCTTGAGGATGGCGAACGTCGGCTCGTGCGGCAGCTCCTTGCCGAGCGCCTCGGCCAGCCTCGGCAGGTCGCGGTCCACGAGCTGCCGCTGGAGCGCGATCGTGGCCGTGGAGATGACCACCGGTTTGTCGGCCGCCATGGAGTGCCTGATCGACGGCACCAGATAGGCGAGCGACTTGCCGGTGCCCGTGCCCGCCTGGACCGCCAGATGCTCCTCATCGTCGATGGCCCGCTGCACGGCCTGCACCATCGTGATCTGGCCCCGTCTTTCGCTCCCTCCGAGAGCGTTGACCGCGATGCTGAGCAGTTCTTCGGCTGGGGGCAGATGGGAGTCCGGCACGGCAGTAAACGGTACCGGCAATCGGGGGTCGACGCGCCGAACGCGGTGTGATCGTGTGGACGCATCCCGGCGTTCCCGGTCGGCTCAGGTGGCTCGCGTGGCACACTGGACGATCGGAACTCCAACTGGTCCCAAAGATCTACCATAGAAGGGGCCAATGGGGTACGAGCTCAGGTGGGGAAAGCCGGTTCAGTAGGGTTTACCGGGGTTGAGTGGACGGATAAAGGCTGGTTAAAGCAGTATGTCTGCCATGTCGGAAGTTGTCCCGTTGCCGTCGTTCGGCGAAGTGTTCTTCGATGCCCGAGGTCAGGAGCGGTGCCTCCGGGTCACGTGGCATGAGGGCACCTTGGTGCTCAGCCTGTGGCGAGGTGAGATGTGCACCGCCAGCTTCCGCATGCCGATGGACGATGTCGGCCGGTTGCTCGACACCCTCGACGACGGGTTCGCCGAAGCCACGGGTGAGCAGCCCGCCGTGCCCGCGCACGACCCGGGCACCGAGGTGATCCCCGGCACCGGCCAGTACCAACGGCCGCACCAGAGCTCCCCGCCGCCGCATGACGAGCGGCCCACGGCCGCCCTGTCTCCCAACGACGTCCTGGTGGCCAGGGGCACCCCGCCGCCGCCGGACAAGCTGGTGGCCTCCTACCCCGAGACGACCGGGGCGCGCGACCCCCATGGCCAGCAGTACGGCGAGCGGGCGTCCTTCGGCGCCCCGCAGTACGGCCAGCCGAATCCGCGCGAGCCGTTCACCGGCCCCCAGTACACCGAGCCCGAGGCGCCCGAGCCCTTCACCGGCCCGCAGTACGCCGTCCCCGGCGCCCCGGAGCCCTACAACGGCCCCCAGTACACCGGAGACCCGTTCACCGGCCCCCAGCAGTACGCGCAGCCGGCGCAGGACCCAGGCGAGCCCGTCTACCAGATGCCGGGTGAGCGCCGCCGTCAGGCGCCCACGTCCACCGACCCGCTCGGCTTCCCCTCCCAGACCGCCCAGCCGAACCGGCAGCAGCCCGACCCCTTCCCCCAGCAGCCGGCTCACGACCCCTACAGCCAGCGCGGATACCAGCCGCAACAGCCGCCCCCGGCGGCGCTGCCGGACTCGGGTGCCGCCGGGCTCGGCACCCCGATGCACGGCATTCCCGGCGCGGGAAGGCGCCAGGAGCCCATCACCTACCGCGAGAAGTACCCGCAGGTG
The DNA here is from genome assembly GCF_043197155.1 of Nonomuraea sp. NPDC049269. NCBI lineage: Bacteria > Bacillati > Actinomycetota > Actinomycetes > Streptosporangiales > Streptosporangiaceae > Nonomuraea > Nonomuraea sp. NPDC049269. The sequence goes on along the minus strand of NZ_JBICSO010000004.1, from coordinate 38,386 downwards.
CCCTACCCGTCCACGGACGGCTTCCCGGCCTACCAGACCCCGCCCAACCCGGTCGACCCGCTGTTCTCGATGGGCAGCAACCAGCAGCAGGTCCCGCCGTACCAGGCGGACCTGTCGCGCCCCTACGTGGGCGACCCGATGTTCTCCACCGGCGAGCGGCTCCGTCCCGACCAGGAGTACGACGACGACAGGGACCGCCGCAGGGAGTGGTGAGCCGGCACACCTTCAGGAGCGGTACGCTGCGATCGCGTGCCCGTGCCGACGTGGAGGAGCGCCGTGAACACCACCATGGGCCTGCAACTGCTGCTGATGGCGGCAGGAGCGGTCGCGGTCTCCGCCGTCGCCCGCCGCAAGGGCTGGCCGGCGCCGCTGCTGCTGGTGGCCGCCGGGCTGCTGGTCTCGCCGCTGGTGCCGGGCGTGCCGCTCGACCCCGACCTTGTGCTGTACGTGTTCCTGCCGCCGCTGCTCTACTCGGCCGCGCTCGACAGCTCCTACCTGCGCCTGCGTGACGTCAAGCGGGCCGTGGCGCTGCTGTCGGTCGGGCTGGTGCTGTTCACCACTGCCGTCATCGGGCTGGTCGTCCACCTGCTGCTGCCGGAGCTGTCGCTGGCGGCGGCGTTCGCGCTGGGCGCCATCATCGCGCCGCCCGACGCCGTGGCCGCCGTCGCGGTCGGCAGGCGGCTCGGCCTGCCGCGCCGGGCGCTGACGATCCTCATCGGCGAGAGCCTGTTCAACGACGCGACCGCGCTGACCCTCTACCGCGTGGCGATCGGCGCGGCCGTGGGCGGCACGGTGGACCTGCTCGAAGGCGTCGGCGAGTTCCTCTACTCGGCGGCGGTCGGGGTGGCGATCGGGCTGGCGCTGGCGTTCCTGTTCGCCTGGGTGTTCCGGCACACCCGTGACTCGCTGGTCGAGAACACGCTGATGCTGCTGATCCCGTTCGCCGCCTACTTGGCGGCCGAGTCGGTGCACGCCTCGGGCGTCATCGCGGTGGTGATCGTCGGACTGTATCTCGGCAACCAGATGCACCAGCGGGGGTTCGGCACCCGGCTGGTGTCCGACGCGGTGTGGAAGGTGACCGACTTCTTCCTGGAGGCGATCGTCTTCGCGCTGATCGGCCTGCAACTGGTCACCGTGATCAAGGGGATCGGGGGCGGCGGCTACGGCGCGTGGGAGGTCGCGCTGTACGCGGGCGTGGTGTTCCTGGTGACCGTGCTGGCGAGGTTCGTCTGGATGTTCCCCGTCACGTACATGACCAGGCTGTTCAGAAGGAACGAGCCGGGGCCCGCGGTCTCCCATGTCGTGATCATCAGCTGGGCGGGCATGCGCGGGGTCGTCTCGCTCGCCGCCGCCTTCGCCATCCCGGTCGGCACGCCCAACAGGGACATCCTGCTCTTCCTCACGTTCACCACGGTGATCGGCACGCTGCTCGTCCAGGGCACGACGTTCCCCATGTTGATCAGGCGGCTGCGCGTGTCGAGCGATCAGGAGCAGTATGAGGACCGGCTGGCCGAGGCGTCGGCGCAGCAGGCCGCGCTCGCCGCGGGCCTGGAGGTGCTCGACCGCCTGGCCGAGGCCGAAGGCGAGCCCGACGAGATCCAGAAGCAGGTCATCGATCAGCTCAAGGAGAAGTCGTGGCGGCGCTCGCTGACGGCGTGGGAGCGCCTGGGCGGCGGCACCGCCCAGGGCGGCGCCGAGACGCCCAGCTCCCTCTATCGCCGGCTGCGCCGCGAGATGCTGCAGACCGAGCGCGAGACGTTCGTCCGGCTACGCGACGAACGCCGGCTCGACGACGAGGTGCTCCGCGAGGTGATGGCCGAGCTCGACTTCGAGGAGGCCATCCTGGAGCGTTAACCCATCGCGTTGTCGACGAAGCACCACTTCCACGCCTCGCCGGGCTCGAACGACTGCATCACCGGGTGGGAGGTGCCATGGAAGTGCTTGGTGGCGTGTTTGCTGGGCGAGGAGTCGCAACACCCGATATGACCGCACTCCAGGCAGCGGCGCAGGTGCACCCAGCGGCCACCGGCGGCCAGGCACTCCTCGCAGCCTTCGGGCGTGCGTGGAGGCGGGTCGCCTGCCTTGAGAAGATGCTCACACGTTGTCATGGGGAAATCCTAGAACGCCGGCCGTGTCCCCGTGTGCCCGGACTCCTTGCCGCCGGATGACAAGCCGGGGGCGCGAATCCGTTGGGTAGGGTCCCCAGTATGCGTCGCCTCAAAAGCCGGTTCGTGCCCCTCGCAGCCTTCGCCATGTTCGTGCTCGCCGCCGGATGCGGTGAGGTCAACAACACCATCGACAAGGCTCAGTCCTGCCTGGAGGCCCCGAAGATCGTCACCGAGCTGGGCGCCAAGATCACCCAGCTCAAGGACGACCCCAAGGCCATGGAGAAGGCCCTCGACGACAGCGCCGCCAAGCTCAACGAGGTGGCCGACAAGGCCGCCAACACCACCCTCAAGGAGGCTTCGGACGACCTGGCCAAGACGCTGAGCGGCATCGACGTCAAGGACGTCAACGGCGCCGTCGACGCGGTCCAGAAGGTCGGCACCGAGACCGCCACCTACCTGAAGACGGTCGCCCAGGCCTGCGGCGGCTAACCCCGGCTTCTCTAGGGGGAATATGTGCAAACTAGCGTCGTTCGTATGGAGCCTGACCCGCGTTTCACCCTTGCGAATGAACGCACGTTCCTCACGTGGTTGAGCACCGCGCTGGCACTCAGCGCGGGTGGGGTGGCCATGGCCGCGCTCCCTGACGGTCTGTTCATCCCATGGGTGCGCACCGCTCTGGCCGTCGTCCTGGTCACCCTCTCCGCGCTGGCGGCGGGCATGGCCTACCCGCGCTGGCGCAACATCCAGCGCGCGCTGCGCGAGCGGGCGCCGCTGCCGCCACCCGCCCTGGCCGCCGTCTTCGGGTACGGCGTGGCGGCGGTCGCGGTGATCGCCCTGGTGGTCATCGTCATGGGGGCCTGATCCGGCCGTGTCCGACGAGATCTGGGACCCCGGGCTGCAGAGCGAGCGGACCCGCCTGGCCTGGGTACGCACCGCCGTGGCCCTGTCGTCCGGCGGCCTGGGCGCGATGGGCCTGTCGGCGCGGCATGGGCTGCCCCTCGGCGTCATCGCCGCGTTCGTGCCGGCCGCGTTCTGCGGTGCCGCGCTGCTGCTCAGGACCGGGATCCGGTTCCGTCGCGTCCAGGAGGCGCTGCACGGCGGCAGGTCCGTGGACGCCGGGCTCGACGCGTTGTTCGCCTGGCTCGGCACGCTCAGCGTGGTGGGCGGAGCGCTCGCGTTCGTGCTGGCTCTCGCGTAAGCGGTTGCGATTTTCCGACAAATAGGACGACACTCAAAGGAGGGGGTGACTCATGGAAGAAGAGATCAGGAGTCTGCCGTTCGAGTGTCAAGAGTGCTGGTACGTGTGGGAAGAGGAATACCACGTCAGGCACTTCGACGATCGCCACGGCAATGAGCGCGAGATCTGGTTGCGCTGCGGTGTGCCGGTCCCACCGCCTTCGTCGGGGGCGCTCTGCCCCAAGTGCGGCTGCCAGCACGTCACGATGTTCCCGGCAGGCTACCTCAGACGGCATCCGGAGCTGATGTCTCCGGCCGAGCCCGCGCCGCCCGACGCGACGCCGCTGCTCAGTCCGGTTCAGAGACGGGTTTACCCTCTCTAACCTGACAGTAGGTGAGCATTTCATAGCCCTGAGTGTCATAGTGCCGTCTTGTCCGGGTCACGGGTGGGGCGGACACTCGAAATCGGATGGCGGTACCTGACCGGGGGTGGTCCTGGTGCGCGAAGGGTTCAATACCCAGGAGACATGGCCTTTCGAGTGCATGCGCTGTTTGCATGTCTGGGAGGAAGAGTACGTCGTCAGGCATCTGACCGACGACTACGGCAACCAGGTCAAGATCTGGTTGCGAGGCAGTGTGACCGTACAGCCGCCAGGGTCGGACACGTGCTGTCCGGGCTGCGGGGCGTACCACGTCACCTCGTTCCCGACGGGATACCTCTCACGTCACCCCGAGCTGGTGCCCATGCCGGCGCCGGCGCCGGAGCCCGTGGCGGAGCTGCCCGCCGCGCGAGACGTGGTGGTGCGGGCGCCCATGGCGCGGGCGGCCCTCCCCGGACGGCTGCTGCTGGCGGTCGGGCTGCCCGTGGCGCTGTTCGTGGGCTACGAGCTGTACGAGAACATGACGCGCGTGGTGCACCCGCGCTGACGGCCGACTTCGGGCGCCCGCCGCCGATTGCCGCGAGCGCCCGAGGCTGTTAGCTGAGGCTGTCCAGCCAGGCCTGGTGCAGGCCGGCGAAGCGGCCGGAGGCGGCGATGAGCCGGTCCGGCGAGCCGTCCTCGACGATCTCGCCCCGCTCCATGACCAGCACCCGGTCGGCGATCTCCACGGTCGACAGCCGGTGCGCGATGATCAGCGCCGTCCGGTCGGCGAGGATCGTGCGCAGCGCCCGCTGCACCAGCCGTTCGCTCGGCACGTCGAGGCTGGAGGTCGCCTCGTCGAGGATGAGCACCGCGGGGTCGGCCAGGAACGCCCTGGCGAACGCCACCAGCTGGCGCTGACCGGCCGACATGCGCCCGCCCCGCTGGCCCACCTCGGTGTCGTAGCCGTCGGGCAGCGCGGAGATGAACTCGTGCGCGCCGATCGCCTTGGCCGCCTCGCGCACCTCGCGGTCGGACGCGCCGGGGCGGCCGAACCTGACGTTGTCGGCGACCGTACCGCTGAACAGGAAGTTCTCCTGCGTCACCATGACCACGGCCTTGCGCAGCGTCGGCTCGTCGAGCTCGCGCAGATCGACGCCGTCGAGCAGGACGCGGCCGGCGGTCGGGTCGTAGAAGCGGGAGATCAGCTTGGCCAGCGTCGTCTTGCCCGCGCCGGTCGAGCCGACCAGCGCGACACTCTGCCCGGCCGGGATCGTCAGATCCAGCCCCGGCAGGATCGGCCGCTCCTCCACGTAGGCGAACCTGACGCCCTCGAACTTGACCTTGCCGCGGGCCTTGGGCAGCGCCTGTGGCTCGCGCGGCTCCGGCACGGCCGGCTCCTCCTCCAGCACGCCCGACAGCTTCTCCAGCGCGGCACCCGCCGACTGGAGCGTGTTGTAGAACTGGCTGATCTCCTGCATCGGCTCGTAGAACTGGCGCAGGTAGAGCAGGAAGGCCGCCAGCACGCCGACCGTGACCTCGCCGTGCAGCGCCAGCCAGCCGCCGTAGACCAGCACGCCCGCCACGGTCACGTTGCCGATCAGCTTGATGCCCGGCATGAACACCGCGATGAGGTGCATGCTGCTGGCGTTGGCGCCGCGGTAGTCGTCGTTGAGCTGCTTGAAGATCTCCTGGTTCCGCGGCTCCCGGCGGAACGCCTGCACGGCGCGGATGCCGGTCATCGACTCCACGAAGTGCACGATGACCAGCGCCACCGTCTCCCTGGTACGCCGGTAGACGATCGCCGACTGACGGCGGAACCACCGGGTGAACAGCAGCAGCAGCGGCAGCGGGATCAGCGCCACCAGCCCTAGGTGGACGTCGAGCACCAGCAGCAGCGCGGCCGTGCCGAACATGGTGAGCACGGCGGTGACCAGGCCGTCGAAGCCCGACTGCAGCAGCTCGGCGATGGCGTCGATGTCGGAGGTGAGCCGCGAGATGACCCGGCCGGAGGTGTACTTCTCGTGGAAGCTCAGCGACAGCCGCTGGAAGTGGTCGAACACCCGTCTGCGCAGCTCCAGCAGGATGTTCTGGCCGATGCGGCCCGACAGCTGCAGGAACACCTGCCGGGTGAGGGCCTGCGTCACCGCCGCCGCCAGGATCACCCCGACGACGGTCAGCAGCGTGCCGGGGCCGGTGCCCTTGAGCATCGGCGGGATGCCCGCGTCGATGCCGACCTTCACCAGGTAGGGGATCGCCAGGCCGGCCAGGTTGGACACGATGATGATGCCGGTGAGCAGGGCGATCGCCTTGCGGTGCGGGGTGAGCAGGTCGCCGAGCAGTCTGCGGGAGCGCTCCCGCAGTAAGACCGTCACCGTCTCGGACAAATCATCCTGATTCTCGGAGGCGACACCCCGCCAGTCGGCCGCGTTCGGGGTCGTGGTGGTCGTCATCGGAGTGCTCCTTCCGAGGGGTCGAAGTCGGCGTCCTGGGCGAGCAGCTCACGGTATTCGGGCACCTCGTCGAGCAGGTCGTGGTGCCGCCCGACGTGCGTGATCGTGCCGTCCCTGAGCAGCGCCACCTTGTCGGCCAGGAGGACCGTGGAGGCGCGGTGGGCGACCACGATGCCGGTCGCCTCGCGCAGCACGTGACGCAGCGCCTCCTCCACCAGCGCCTCCGTCTCGACGTCGAGCGCGGACAGCGTGTCGTCGAGGACCAGGACGCGCGGCTTGCTCAGCACGGCCCGCGCCAGCGCCAGGCGCTGCCGCTGGCCGCCGGACAGGGACATCCCCTGCTCGCCGATCCGGGTGTCGAGGCCCCAGGGCAGGTCGTACACGAACATGGCCTGGGCGGTGCGGATGGCGTCGTTGAGCTCCTCCTCGGTGGCGTCGTGGCGGCCGAGCGTGAGGTTCTCGCGCACGCTCATCGAGAACAGCGTCGGCTCCTCGAACGCCGTGGCCACCACCTCGCGAAGCGCGGGCAGCGACAGGTCGCGCACGTCGTGTCCGTCGATCGTGACCCGCCCCGCTGTGGGGTCGATCAACCGGGGTACGAGCGAGGTCATCGTCGTCTTGCCCGAGCCGGTCGCGCCGACGATGGCGACCGTCTCGCCCGGCCGTACTTCAAGCCATACGTCACGCAGCACCGGCTGGTCGGCGCCGGGGAAGCGGAACTCCACGCCCTCGAAGCGCAGGTGGCCGCGCGGCCGCTCGATCGAGTCGGTGCCGCCCTCGATGGCCGGGACCGTGTCCATGACCTCCATGACGCGGTCGGCGGAGGTCATCGCCTCCTGGGCCATCGCCAGGATGTAGCCGAGGCTGGCGATCGGCCAGACGAGCTGCAGCATCAGCGTGGTGAAGGCGACCAGTGTGCCCAGTGTCATCGAGCCGCTCCCCACGGCCAGCGCGCCGAGCAGCAGGACCAGGGCGAGGGTGAAGTTGGGGATCATCTCGAGGAAGGTGAAGAAGCGGGCGGACAGCCGTACCTTGTCCATCGAGGTGCCGTAGACCTTGCGTGCCGTGTCGTCGAACTGGTCGAACACGTGGTGCCGGCGGCCGAACGCCTTGATCGTCCGGATGCCGATCGCCGACTCCTCGACGACCGTGGCGAGGTCTCCCTGCTGGTCCTGCACCTGGCGGGAGATCCTGATGTACTTCTTCTCGAAACTCAGCGACGTCAGCACGATCGGCACCGCCGACGCGGCCACCAGCAGCCCGAGCGGCCAGTACATGTTCAGCAGCAGCACCGTCACGGTGGTCAGCTGCAGGATGTTCATGACCAGGAAGAGCATGCCGAAGCCGAGGAAGCGGCGGATCGTGGACAGGTCGGTGGTGGCCCGCGAGAGCAGCTGGCCCGACTGCCAGTCGCCGTGGAAGCCCATCGGCAGGCGCTGCAGGTGCGCGTAGAGGTCGTCGCGGATCTGGGTCTCCAGCCCGAGGACCGGGCCGGTCTGCGTCCAGCGCCTGAAGAAGATCAGGAACGCTTCGAGCACGCCCACGCCCAGGGCGATGAGCCCGAGGGGGAGCAGGGCACCGGAATCGCCGTGGAGCACGGGCCCGTCGACGACCTCCTTGCCCACGAGAGGCAGGGCGATGCTCGCCCCGATGCCGATGATCGCGGCCAGCCAGATGAAGACCAACCTGAGGACGTAGGGGCGGAGATAGGGCTTCATCCGCCACAGGGCGTTGGAGGTGAGTGGCTTGGAGATGGGCAGGGGACGGCGAGGAGAACGCGTATCGGGAGGCATCCCATCCAGGCTAATACGTCGGATCAACCGATTTTCTTGCAGGTACCGCCTGCTCCGTGCCCCCAAAGCGGAACAGTTTTCCAACCACACAGCCCATTGAGAGGCCAGGTCCAAGGGCTGTGGGGTGATAAATCCGGATGCGTCCGGGGCCGTCGATCGGGTTGACTGCCTCGCATGATCTCGTCGCGGCAGGTGTCGGTGAGCGGCTACGCGGGCGAGCGGGATCTGCGGGCGATGCAGGAGCTGAGCAGCCGCCTGTGGTCCCCGGGCGCCCGCTGGCACGTCGGCGATCTGGCCTGGGGCCGCTTCCAGCACACCGGCAGGGAGCCGGAGTGGCCGACGCGGCTGTGGCGGGCGGGGGAGCGGACGGTCGCCTGGGGCTGGATCGAGCTGCCCGACCATCTCAACCTGGCGGTCGATCCGGCGTACGACGGGCTGGCCGGGGAGGTGCTGGACTGGTTCGCCGCGACGGCGCCCGACGTACGGCGGTCGGTGAGCGTGCTCGACTCCGAGCCGCACCTTCTGGCGGCGCTCGACCGGCACGGCTACCGGGACGCCGGTGATGTGCCGTTCTTCGTCCAGCTCGCCCACGACCTGCGAGACCTCGCCGAGCCGGATGCGCCGCCCGGATACCGGCTCAGGACCGTGGGGGAGGCCGACGTGCCCGGCCGGGTAGCCGCGCACCGGGCCGCGTTCCACCCCTCGCGAGTGACCGAGGAGAGCTACCGGGTCGTACGGGCCGCCTGGCCGTACCGGGCGGATCTGGACTGGATCGTCGAAGCGCCAGGCGGGGAGGTGGCCGCGTACTGCCTGGTCTGGCTGGACGAGGCCAGGCAGGCGGCGGTGATAGAACCGGTGGGCACCGTCCCGGGACACCGGCGGCGCGGGCTCGCGCGCGCCGCCTGCCTGGCGGCCCTGCACGCGGCCCGGAACGCGGGCGCGACACGGGCCGTGGTCGGGCCGCGTGGCGACGCCGCCTACCCGGCCCCGGCGCGGCTGTATCGCGGCCTCGGCTTCCGCGACGTCGCCAGAAGCCGCCTTCTGTGCTCCCGACCGCGTTGAGGCACGCGAATCCTAGAAGGGGTACGTGGGTGGCTCGCCGCGCATGGTGACCCAGCGGGTCTCGGTGAACGCCTCGATGTTGGCGGCGGCGCCGCCGAAACGGGCTCCCGTGCCGGAGGCGCCGATGCCGCCGAACGGGCTGTTGGCCTCGTCGCTGACCGTCTGGTCGTTGATGTGCACGATGCCGGTCGGGATGCGGTCGGCCAGGGCCAGGCCCTTCATCACGTCCCGGGTGACGATCCCCAGCGACAGCCCGTACTCGGTGGCGGTGGCCAGCCGTACGGCCTCCTCCACGCCGGAGAACCGGGTGACCGGCGCGACGGGCCCGAAGATCTCCTCGGTGAAGGCGGGCGCGTCCGGCGTCACCTCCGACAGCACGGTGGCCGGGTAGAACAGCCCGTCGTAGGTGCCACCCGCGGCGAGCTTCGCGCCGGCGTCCACGCTCGCGGTGACCACCCGGTGGATCCGGTCGCGCTGCCCGGCGTCGATCAGCGGGCCGAGCGCGACCTCCTGGCCGGCCGGGTCGCCGACCGGCAGGTTCGCGGCCTTGGTGGCGAGCCGTTCCACGAAGTCGTCGTAGACGCGCTCGTGCACCAGGTGCCGTCCGGTCGTCATGCAGATCTGGCCCTGGTGGAAGAACGTGCCGAACGCGGCGAGGTTGGCGGCCTGGTCCACGTCGGCGTCGTCGAGGACGATCAGCGCCGAGTTGCCGCCGAGCTCCAGGTGCGCCCGCTTGAGGTGCCGGCCGGCCAGCTCGCCCACCCGGCGCCCCGCGGCGGTCGAGCCGGTGAAGGAGATGACGCGCACCAGCGGGTGCGTCACCATCGCCTCGCCCACGTCGGTGCCGCCGGGCAGCATCTGGAAGACTCCCGGCGGCAGGCCCGCCTCCTCCAGGACGCGGGCGATCGTCACGCCGCCGGTCACGGCGGTCCTGGGGTCGGGCTTGAGGATGACCGCGTTGCCCAGGGCCAGCGCGGGCGCGACCGAGCGGATCCCCAGGATGATCGGCACGTTGAACGGCGAGATGACCCCGACGACGCCGACGGGCATCCGCCTGGCCATCGACAGGCGCGGCTCCTCGCTCGGCAGCAGCTCCCCGTAGGACCGGCTGGGCAGGCTCGCCGCCTCGTAGCACTCCTGCTCGGCGACGTGCACGGCGAACCCGGCCATGGCGGGCACCGCGCCGACCTCGCGGACGTTCCACCAGGTGATCTCTTCGGCGTGCTCGGCCCAGAGCCGCGCCGCGCGCCGCAGCACGGCCGCGCGCCGGGGGTGCGGGGTGGCGGCCCATTCGCGCTGCGCCTCGGCCGCGCTCTCGGCGGCTCTGCCGAGGTCGGCCGCGTCGGCCAGGCCGGCCTGCCCGAGCACGGATCCCGTCGCGGGCTCGGTCACGTCGATCGTGCCGCCGCTGCCGGGGGACCAGGCCCCGGCGACGAAGATCCGGCCCTGCCAGGTTGCTGAGTCGAGGAACACCTGCGCCCCCTTCGCTCGCGGACAAGGGCCGAATGTAGTTCGGAGGTGGGGCGCAATCAATACGGCGTTTCAGCTACTGGAACACAAATTTCCGCCGCGGAAGCCGAGCCCGCTGGAGATCTCTCCGGCGGTACGGCGCAGCGGCCCCTCCAGGCGGCCCACGACCGAGTCGACGGGGACGTTCCAGGTCGTCAGGTGGACCGCGATGTTGATGGCCGCCACGACGTTGCCCGACCTGTCGCGCACCGGCGCCGCCAGGGACCGCAGCCCCGGGGCGAGCTCCTCGTCGTTGACCGCGATGCCGCTCTGCCGTACCCGCTCCAGGGCGGCGACGAGCTGCTCGCGCGCGGTGATGGTACGGGGGCCGCGCCGGGCGAAGTCGGTACGGTCGAGCAGCGCGCGCAGCGCGGCGGGCTCGCGGAAGGCGAGCAGGACCTTGCCCATCGAGGTGCAGTAGGCCGGCAGCCGCGAGCCGACGTGCAGGTTGAGATCGACCGCGAACCCGCCGCCGCCCCTGCCGCTGCGCCGCCGCTCCACGTAGACGATGTCGGGCCCGTCGAGCACGGCCATGCTGGCGGCGTAGCCGGTCTCGTCGGACAGGGCCTGGAGGTGGCGGGCGGCGACCCGGGTGATCTCCATCGAGTTGATCGCGGCGAAGCCGAGGTCGACGACCCGCGGCCCCAGCGAGTATTTCTTCGTCTCGGGGTCCTGCTGGACGTAGCCGAGCTTGGCCAGCGTGGCTACGTAGCGGTAGGTCGTGCTCTTGTTCAGGCCGGCCGAACGGGCCAGGTCGGCGATGCCGAGGATCGGCCGTGCCTCGCTGAACGTCGAGAGGATCAGCAGCCCGCGCTCCAGCGACTGGGAGGTCATGCCTCAAGCGTTTCATATGCTCGAACGCTGCGTTGACTTGTGGCACGGCGGGCGCAGGTCCCGTTACTGCCGGTCGGATACCGTCTGGAAGACTCGGCCCCGTGACCCTGGCGGTACGGCACTACATCGACGGGCGCTGGTCCGACTCAGGCACCGGGCGGCGATACGACAAGCACAACCCGTGGACGGGCGCCGTCCTGGCCGAGGTCGCCGCGGGCGACGCCGAGGACGCCCGGCACGGTGTCGAGGCGGCGCACGCCGCGTTCGCCTCCTGGTCGGCGACGTCGCCGACGGACCGGCAGCGCGTCCTGCTCCGCGCCGCCGACGTCGTCGAGCGGCGGACCGAGGAGATCGCCGGGCTCCTGACGGCCGAGATCGGCTGCACCCGGCAGGTCGCCATGATGCACATCGGCTTCTGCACCTCCCTGCTGCGCCAGGCGTCCGGGCTGGCCCACGGCCCGATCGGGCAGATCATGCCGTCGGACGTCCCCGGCACCCGCGCGTACGCCATCAGAGGGCCGGTCGGCGTGGTCGCCGCCATCGCGCCGTGGAACGCGTCGCTGGTCCTGGCCGCGCGGGCCATCGTGGGGCCGATGGCGCTGGGCAACACCGTGGTGCTGAAGCCCTCCGAGGAGTCACCGCTGACCGGTGGCGCGCTGTGGGCGGAGGTGTTCGCCGAGGCCGGACTGCCTGCCGGGGTGCTCAACGTGGTCACCCACGCGCCCGGCGACGCCGGCGCCATCGCCGAGGAGCTGATCGGCCACCCGCACGTCCGCCGCGTCAACTTCACCGGCTCGACCGTCACCGGCCGGCGGCTGGCCGAGGCGGCCGGGCGGCACCTCAAGCGCATCGTGCTGCAGCTCAGCGGCCACAACCCGCTGATCGTGCTGGCCGACGCCGACCTCGGCTACGCGGTGAACGCCGCCGCCTACGGCGCCTTCGTCCACCAGGGGCAGGTGTGCATGTGCGCCCGCCGCATCTACGTCGAGCGGGCGATCGCCGGTGAGTTCACCGAACGGTTCGCCGCCAAGGCGGCCACGCTGCCGATGGGCGACCCGGCCGAGCCGCGCACGGTCATCGGCCCGCTGATCAACAAGTGGGCGCTCTCGCTCGTCACCCGCCGTGTCGAGGAGGCCGTCGCGATGGGCGCCGGCCTGCTCGCGGGCGGTACGCCCGAGCCACCGTGCTACCCGGCCACCGTACTCACCGGAGTGCCGGCGGGCGCCGAGCTCGCCTTCGACGAGACCTTCGGTCCCGTCGTCATCCTCGACGTCGTCGAGGACGCGGACGAGGCGGTACGGCGGGCGAACGAGTCCCGCTTCGGCCTGACCGCGGCCGTGTTGACCGGGCAGCCGAGCCGGGGACTGGAGATCGCCCGGCGGCTGGAGGCGGGGATCGTGCACATCAACGACCAGCCGGTCAACGACGAGCCGCAGATGCCGTTCGGCGGGGTCAAGGACAGCGGCTGGGGGCGCTTCGGCGTGGGCTTCGCCGCCGAGGACTTCACCGAGCTGCAGTGGGTGACCTCCCGCGACACCCCACGGCCCTTCGCCTTCTGACTTTCAGACCGGGGTGACCGCCTAGACGGCCGGATTCCGGGCATTTGTTGGGGTCTTGCGTGAAGAAGGAGCCCTCGATGAAGAGTTCGGAGAAGACGGTGACCGCGGCGGGGAAGGCGGGGCGGGAGGCGCGGACCGCCGCCAGGAGGGCGGCCCGGCATCCGGCGCTGAACCGGCTCACCAGGGTCGGGCTGGCCTGCCGCGGTGTCCTGTACGCCCTGATCGGGGTACTGGCCGTGCAGATCGCGCTCGAAGGAGGGGGCCAGGAGGCGGACAAGGCGGGAGCGATCTCGACGGTGGCGCGGTGGCCGTTCGGGGAAGTGGTGTTGTGGGTGATGGTGGCGGGGTTCGTCGCGCTGACGCTCTGGCAGTTTTCGGAGGCGCTGCTCGGCGGTCCCGGAGTGGCGGACCGGCTCGCCTCGGCCGGCCGGGGCGCCGTGTACGTGCTGATCTGCAGCACGCTGCTGAGCGTGCTGCTGGCCGGGAAGACCTCCTCCGACGACGAGAAGTCGCGCGACGCGACGGAGGCGCTGCTCGGTCTGCCGGGCGGCCCGTTCCTCGTGGGCGCCATCGGACTGGGCCTCGTCGCGCTCGGCGTCCACTGGGTGCGTGAGGGCGTCACGAAGGGCTTCCGTGAGGAGCTGAACCTCGGCCAGATGTCCCGGCGAGCCCGCTCCGTCATGGACAAGCTCGGGCTCGCCGGGTACGTCGCCCGTGGGGTCATCGCCGGCTTGGCCGGGGTCTTCGTCGTCCAGGCGGCGATCACGTACGACCCGGACAAGGCGGGCGGCCTGGACGCGACGCTCAGAGCCTTCGCCGACACCCCCGCGGGGCCCTGGCTGCTGGTGACGGTCGCCTTGGGGCTGGTGTTGTTCGCGGGATACTGCTTCGGCGAGTCACGCTGGCGCCGCGTCCACTGATGGCGAGGCGAGTTACCTGGGCGCCGCGTCCATGAGACGGGTCACGCGGGCGTCGCGTCCACGAGGTTCGTCACGCGGGCGTCGCGTCCGCTGACGGGCGGGAGCGGAGCAGGCCGGCGTGCCGGCGGATGTCGGTCGTGGCCGCGTCCAGTTTCTCCTCGTCGGGGAGCGTGGTGTTGCCCTCGTACGTGACCCCCTCCGGCACCTCGCCCGACCCGACCGGGTCGGCGTCCCAGAAGTTGCCCCGGTAGACGACGTTCTCCAGCGGCGGCGACACCTGCAGGACGGCCGTGTTGTCGGCGCCCGCGACCACGTTGTCCTCGACGGTCACCCACGCGGCGCCGTAGTCGGTGTAGAGGCCGAAGTTGTACGGCGTGCGGGTGTCCTTGATGACGTTGCCCCGGATCACCGCGCCGTTCTCGTACGAGTCGCCCTGCGGGCCCGACAGGTAGACGCCGCCGCCGTCGGCCAGCACCAGCATCGTGCCGGCGGTGAGGTTGCGCAGGATGCGGGTGCCCTGGGCGGGCCCGGCCACGATGCCGCAATGGGGCACGTCCCCGACCTGGTTGTGGGCGACCGTGCAGCCCTTGGTGCCCATCAGCGCGACGCCGGGGGAGCCGGCGAACTCCAGACCGGTGTGGTGGATCCAGTTGTCCTCGACCAGGGCGTTCTCGGTCCCGGTGACGGAGACGGCGGTGGCCGAGAGCGTGTCGAAGTCGCACCCGCGCACGCTGACGTCCGCGCCGCCGGTGAGCCCCAGCCCGGCGGCGCCCATCCGGGTGAAGCGGCAGCGCTCGATCTCCACGCGTACGCCGCCCTCGACCACCACGCACGCGGGGATCGTGGCCGACTCGCGCGGAACCGTCACCCACGCCTGCCCCTCGACCAGCGACACCTTGTCGACGGGGCCGCCCTCGTAGTAGCCGCTGCCGTGGTAGTGCGGGAAGCCTTCCGCCCGGCCGGGCCGCAGCCAGGTGGCGTCGGCGAAGACCAGGCCGCGGAAGGACACGTCGCTCGTGCCGGTGGCCCGCAGCAGCGTCTCCAGAACCGGGGCGACCACCCGCGTACGGTCCGGGGCCTCTCCCGGAAGGGGTAGGTAGCGCAGGACGTGGTGGCCGGGCAGTGAGCGGTCCAGGACGAAGGTGCCGGGCTCGGTGAGGAAGGTGGCGTCGTTCTCGATCCGGGTCGGCAGGCCGGGTCCGCGTGAGACGTTGCCTTCCCAGGCGTAGTTGTAGAGGTCGAGGGCCCGCTCGAAGCCGGGCTGGGCCATGGTGATCGCGGTCCGCCCGTCATGGCCGGTGACCGTGGCGACGCCGAAGCGGGCCTCGGTCCACGGGTAGACGCCGCGGTAGACGAACTCGACGTCGCCGGGGCTGTGCCAGGTCCCGGGGACCGCGCTGTCGGTCTCGTAGCCGGTCTCCGTCATGGTCGCGGTGCCGGGCAGGCCGTCCATGGCGGCGCGCTCGGACCTGCGGCCGTCGACGTACAGCTGGCGCGTGTCCAGCTCGCCCACCTCGGCCAGCCAGACGCCGTCCTCGACCCGCCAGCCGGTGATCTCCCGCCCGCCGCTGACGACGACCTCCTCCTGCTCGGCGGTCCCGTAGCCGAAGGCCTCGTAGACGACCCGGTGACCGTCACGGCCGGAGTCGGCCTCGGTGAGCTCGAACGGCGTGGTCAGCACGTGGGTCCCGGCCCGTAACCGGATGACGACGTCTCCGCCCGCGTCCCGGGCGGCGTCCCGGGCGCGGTGCAGGCCGGCGAACGGGCGCTCCGCAGTGCCGGGCCAGGAGTCACTGCCCGAAGGATCGACATGGAACTCGGTCATGATGCACCGCCTTTGCTGTTTATGATGTACACAGTGTTTTATACCATAAACAAGGGAGGCGCCAATGACCAGAGGCGGCACGGATGATTCCGACGACGGGGTGGAGCTGCTGTGGCAGGACGGCGACGGCGAGCCACGACCGGGGCTGAGCCTGAGCCGGATCGTCCGGGCCGCGATCGAGCTGGCGGACGCCGACGGGCTGGAGGGCCTGTCGATGCGCAAGGTCGCCGAACGGCTCGGGTTCACCACGATGTCGCTCTACCGCCACGTGCCCGGCCGCGACCGCCTGCTCGACCTCATGCGCGACGCCGTCATCGGCCTCCCGGGCACGATCCCGCCCGAAGGGGCCACCCCGGGGCAGGCCGGCGAGGCGGCCGAGGCGGGAGGGTGGCGGGCGCGGCTGGAGGCGTGCGCGCGTGAAGGGTGGGAGCTGCGTAAACGGCACCCCTGGGTGGCCGAGGTGCGGGGCACCCGCCGGGTGCCGGGTCCCAACGCCGTCGCCCATTACGAGTACATGCTGAGCGCCGTCTCCGGCACCGGCCTCACGCCCGCGGAGATGATCGCCGTCGTCGGGCTCGTCGCCCGGTTCGTCGACTCCGAGGCCGTACGGCTGGCGGAGGTGGCGCGGACCGAGCGGCTCAGCGGGGTGAGCGAGGAGGAGTGGTGGGGCGCTCGCGACACGCTCTACGCGCGCCTCGACCGCTACCCGACCCTCTCCTACCTGTGGGAGGCGGGGGGCTATGACGAGCCGGAGGACCCGTTCGAGTTCGGGCTGCGCCGGGTGCTGGACGGCATCGAGGTGCTGGTGCGAGAGCGTGATGAAACGCGTGATGAAAGCTGTCAGGTGTGTGGCGCCCCGGTCGAACGGGCCGCTTCGGGACGGCCGCGCGCGTACTGCTCGCGGGCCTGCCAGCAGCGCGCCTACCGCGAGCGCAGATCCGGGGTCACGCGTGGTCGAGAAGGTTCATGACGGCGCGTCAGGTCCCGCGCCGTACCGCCACGATGGCCACGTCGTCCTCCCGCGAGCCGAACGCGGCGAGCAGCCGGTCGCAGAACTCCTCCAGATCGTCCTCGACCGTCTCGGCCACCTGCCTGGCCTGCTCCAGGCTGTCGTCGAGCAGGATGCCGCGGTCCTCCACCAGCCCGTCGGTGAACAGCAGCATCGTGGCGCCCGCGGGCAGCTCCAGCCGGGTCACCTTGTAGTCCTCGTGCGCCACGCCCAGCAGCAGGTTGCCCAGGCCCAGATAATGGGCGCCGGGACCGGCCAGCATCGGCGGGATGTGCCCGGCGTTGGCCATCTCGACCACGCCCGTCTCCGGATCGATGAGCAGCAGGCAGACGGTGGCCGTCATGCCGGGGTGGTAACGGCGCAGCACCTTGTTGAGCAGGTCCATCGACGCGCTCAGGTCGACCGAGTCGATCAGCGAGGCCCGCAGCGCGTGCCGGAGTTCGGCCATGATGGTGGCCGCGTGCAGCGAGTGGCCGGCCACGTCGCCGATCGCCACCAGCACCCGGTCGCCGAGCCGCAGCACCTCGTAGAAGTCGCCGCCGACCTCGATGTTGTCCACGGCCGGCTGGTAGCGGAACGTCACCGTCAGACCGGGCACGTCGGGGATACGCTTGGGCAGCAGGCTGCGCTGCAGGGTGAGCGAGATCGTGTGCTCCTCGGTGTAGACGCGCAGCGCGTCGACCGCCAGCGCCAGCCCCTGGCCGAGCTGCCTCAGCACGTTCATCTCGTCGCCGTCCAGCGGCGGGTCTGCCTCCAGCCCCAGGTAGACGGGCGGCTGGCCCCTCTTGGTGCGGCACAGCACCCCCGTGACCGGCGCGCTGATCCGCACGTCGTTCACCAGCTCGACCCACTCGGCGGCTGCCACGGTGAAGACCTGGGCCCCCGCCGCCTCGCCCAGCGACATGGCGCTGAGCCGGTCCAGCAGCTTGGGGATGGCCGACCGGCTGCTTGCCGTTTCGCCGGGCCGGGCGCGGACGCGGCGCATCCGGCCGTCCGGTGGCAGCGCCAGCGCGCCCGTGAAGCGGCCCAGGATGTCGACCAGGCCCTCGACGGCCACGGCGAGCAGCCGGTCGAAGGAGTCGGCCGCGTTCATCTTCGAGGTGACGTCGGCCAGCTTGGCCATGCGCTCGGCCATCAGCTCCGCCCGCCGCCGCGCGCGGTAGTAACGCAGTGTCGCCTCTACCGTCGCTGCGAACTCGGCCGGTTCGATCGGCTCCGACAGGTAGGCGTCGGCGCCGCGTTCGAGACCTTCCGTACGGTCGGCCGAGGTGATGGCGTTGCCCGACACCTGGATGACCGGGATCGAGGTCGTCGCCGGGTCCGCCTTGATCCGCTCGCACACCTCGAAGCCGCCGAGATCGGGCAGTCGTACGTCGAGCACGACCAGGTCGGGCCGGTGCGCGGCGAGCACGGCCAATGCCTCCTCGCCGCCCGCGGCCTCGACCACGGTGTGGCCCGCCCGGCGCAGCCAGCTCGACAGGATGTAGCGCTTGGTCGGGGTGTCGTCGACCACCAGCACGGTCGCGGATCCGCCCGCGGGCTCGATCGCCGCCCTTGGCTCGTGCTCAGCCACGATCGGTCACCACCGCGTCGCGTACGGCCTGAAGCAGCTGGTCGCGGCGGAGCCCCTGCTTGGACAGCACCGGATGGCCGGACGGCGCGGTGTCGGGCCGTATCGTCACCACCACCACACCCACCTGCCCCAATGCCTCGTCCTCGGCCATGCGCTGCAGCAGCGCGTGGCCGTCCAGCCGGGGCATCAGCATGTCCAGCAGGATCACATCCGGCGGGTTCGCTGTCATCATCTCCAGCGCGGCGGTCCCGTCACCCGCCTCCTCCGTCTCGACGGCGAAGCCGTACAGCATCCTGCGGGCGGCGGCGCGGAACGCCTCGTCGTCGTCGGCGATCAGCACCCGGCGCACCTCGGGCGTGCCGTCGTGATGCGGCAGCCGCATCGTCACGGAGGTGCCCCGCCCGACGTCGCTCTCCAGCTCCAGCGTGCCGCCCAGCGCCTCGGCGAGCCGGCGGGCGTACGGCAGGCCGAGCCCGGTGCCCTTGGTCTTGACCTGGAGCGCGCTCGGCACCTGGAAGAACTCCTCGAACACGCTCTTCAGATAGTGCTCGGGGATGCCGATGCCGGTGTCGCTGACCGTGATGACCACCTCGTCGGTGGCCGTGTCGGCGTGGACGCTCAGCCGTACCTCGCCCTTCGGGGTGAACTTCAGCGCGTTGGACAGCAGGTTGCGCAGGATGCGGGCCAGCATCACCTCGTCGGTGTAGACGTCGTCGACGCCGGGCGCGAGGTCGACGCGCAGCGTGACGTCGCCGGGCTCGCTGGTGGGCTGCATCGTCAGGCGCAGGTGGTTGGCCAGCGTGGGCAGATGGACGACCGACGACTGGGGGTCGAGCCGCCCGGACTCGGCCTTGGCCATGTCGAGCAGCTCGCCGACCAGCTCCAGCAGCGTCTCCGCCGAGCCGCCGATGAAGCGCACCTGACGTGACTGCTCCTCGCTGAGCGGCTCACTGCCGGGCCCGACCAGCAGCCTGACCAGGCCGATGATGGAGTTGAGCGGGGTGCGCAGCTCGTGGCTGACCGTCGCCCAGAACCGGCTCCTGGCCTCGCCCGCCTCGCGGAGCTGGCCGGACTTCTCGTCCAGCTCCGCGTAGAGGGCGACCACGCCCCTGTTGGTCTCCTCCAGCTCGGCCGACAGCTGGTTGTAGAGGGCCAGCACGCCGGTGTTGGTCTCCTGCAGCTCGGCGTTGAGCTGCAGCACGTCCTCCAGGGTCGAGGCCAGCTCCTTGTTCTGCTGGCGCAGCTCTTCGATCGCGCTGACGGGCGCCATCCCGGCCAGGCGCTCGCGGATCTGGTCGATCGGGAGCCGGGGGGAGTGGGGAGGCAGCCGCTTGGCGATGGTGACCCGTCCACGGTCGGCCTCGAGGGTGACCGCGTCGACCAGGCGGGCGGCCAGTGCCAGTCCCTCGGACTGGGCGAGGCCGGCTCCCGGTGCGTGATCCATGGTGATCAGTAGATTCCCTTCGTCCAGCGAGAAGACGACGACCGCTCCGGCGCCGATCAGCTCCCTGCAGACCTCGCTCAGCGCGGTGGCCACCCTGACCTGGTCCTGCGTCTCCAGCCCGGCCAGCTCGGCGGCGGCCCTGCCCAGGCGGCGCACCGTGAAGACGTCCTGGTCGTGTTCGAGCCGGGCCCTGGCCAGCTCAGTCGCGGTCATCGCCGGGCCTCACGGTCACCACGCAGGCGTCGTCCCTCCGGCTGCCCGCCTCGCGCAGCAGCCCGGCGGCGACGACCGCGGGGGAGCGGGCGAACAGGCCGGGCACGGCGGAGGGGTGCCAGCGTTCGGTCAGCCCGTCGGAGTGCAGCACCACGGTGGAGTGCTCGGGCAGGTCGAAGTCGTACTGGCGCAGGTGCCTGGCCTGGTGCCCGGCGATGCCGGGCACCGAGACCATCCCCCGGCGGCCCTCGGCGTTCGCGATCCAGCCCGAGATGTTGCCCAGCCCGGCGTAGGACACGCTGGTGGCCCTGACGCGCGCCACCGCGACCGCCCCTCCGCGGGTATGTCCGAGGCCCCGGTGCAGGCGTTCGAGTGTCGCCAGCGGCTCCTCGTCCGCTGCCCGCAGGAACAGCTCCACCGCGGTCCTGGACGCCTGGGCGGCCAGCTCGCCGTGGCCCAGGCCGTCGCACAGCAGCACCGTCGTCTCGGGCGCGGCGCCGTCACCTGTCGCGGCGATCGCGAAAGAGTCGCCGGAGACCGTCTCCTCGCCGATGGGGCGGCTCAGGCCGCTGGCGCGCGGCGCCGCGCTGGGCGCGTCGGCGGCGGCGAAGTGCATGACCAGGATGGTTCCCTTGCCAGGCCGGGAGTGGACGTCGTACCAGGAGGAGATGCGGGCCATCGCCCCCATCCCGATGCCGAGGGTGCCGGAGGTGGAGTAGCCGTCGCGCAGGGCGCGGGCGACGTCGGGCATGCCCGGTCCCCTGTCGATGGCGACCAGCTCCACGACGGCCGGGTTCGTGGGCTGCGAACGGACCATGACGACGCCCTCCACCGCGTGCTTGACCAGGTTGGAGACGGCCTCGGTGACCGCGACCGCCGTCTGCCCCGTACGCTCGGCGTCGAACCCGGCGGCCTCGGCGAGATCGACGGCCATCCGGCGGACGGTGCCCACCGCGCTGGAGTTCTCGGCTCGTACCCAGGTGTCGTCGTGCGCGTATCTCACCGCCACCATGTCATCGAGCCCATTTCGTCACCGTCACCGTCGTGCCCTTGCCGGGCGCGGAGACCAGGTCGAACTCGTCGACCAGCCGCCGTGATCCGCTCAGCCCGAGACCCAGGCCGGTGCCGGTGGTCCAGCCGTCGGTGAGCGCCTGCTCGATGTCCGGAATCCCCGGCCCCTCGTCGCTGAAGGCGATTCTAAGGCCCTGGCGTGCCCCGTTCTGGACGAGCTCGATCTTGGCCAGGCCGCCGCCGGCGTACACCAGGGCGTTGCGGGCCAGCTCGCTGGCCGCGGTCACCACCTTGGTCTGATCGATGAGAGACAGCCCCACCTCGACCGCGACGCTCCGCACCCGCTGGCGGACCATCACGACGTCGGCGTTGCCGGCGATGGGCAACTCCCAGCCGGCGGTCACGGGGTCGCGCCTCTCACATGGTCGAGGCGCGCGATTCCCTTCTCCAGATTGAGCGCGGTCTGTACGCCGCCCAGCGACAGGCCGAGCTCGACCAGGGTGATCGCCACGGCGGGCCGCATGCCGACGACCACGGTCTGGGCGTCGAGCATCCGCGACATGGCGGCGATGGTGGACAGCATCCTGCCGATGAAGGAGTCGACGATCTCCACGCCGGTGATGTCGATGATGACGCCGCGCGCCCCGGTGGTGACCACGGCGTCGGCCAGGTCTTCCTGCAGGGCGAGGACGCTCTGATCATCGAGGTCGATCTGGATGGAGATGATCAGGATGTCGCCCAGTTTGAGGATGGGCACCCGGTCCATCAGACGTGCTCCGTCCGCACCGCGATGCGGGTCGCCTTCGGCGCGATCACTTCGATGCCGCTCCGCCTGAGCGCGTAGGCCAGCGCGTCGGCCAGAGAGGCCTTGGTCACGATGTCGCCGAACTCGATGCCGAGTGTGACGATGGTGTGCGCGATCTGCGGGCGGATGCCGGAGATGACACACTCGGCGCCCATCAGCCGGGCGGCGACGACGGCCTTCAGCAGGTGCTGGGCGACCTGGGTGTCGACGGCCGGAACACCGGTGATGTCGATCACCGCGTGCTCGGCGCCGGTGTCGACCAGCGTCTGGAGCAGCTTCTCCATCACGACCTGGGTCCTGGCCGAGTCGAGCGTGCCGACCAGGGGCACCGCCACGATGCCGTCCCACAGCTTGACGACCGGCGTCGACAGCTCCAGCAGCTGCTCGGCCTGGTCGAGGATGATCCGCTCGCGGGCTGTCGTGTACGACTCGAAGGTGAACAGGCCGAGGTCGTCGATGAGCCGGGAGAACCAGATGAAGCCGCGCAGCGCGTCGGGGGCGCCGTCGGCCTCGACGACCTCGTACAGCGCCTCCTTCAGGCCGAAGACGGCCCTGGAGGTGTCGGCGGGGGTGAAGCCCTGGCGGGCGCGGGTGCGCGACAGCTCGGCGAGCAGGCCGCGCAGGTCGGCGAGGTCGCTGCTGCCCTGCTCAAGGGCGGAGAGCAGCGATCGGTAGATCTCCGTGAGCTCCTCGCCGGACGCCTTGGCGATCAGGGTCCACCGGTGCAGGATCTGCGCCTCGTTCTCACGGAGCAGCTCTTCGATACGTCGCCTGGCGACATCGGCATCGACGGTCAAGATCACTCCTGGAAGAGAGAATTCACCGGCATTGCCGGGGATGCTAACGACACTGTTCCGCATCGGCGGGCGGTTGGCGAAATCGCCCGCTTTCATGCGTCGAACGACAATATCCGACGTTATAAACGCTTACGTCCTGGTTTGTGGGAAATGTCGCCTCATGCCCTGGCGAATCTCTCGCCGTTGGCCGGGCGGGCGCCCAGCCGGGTCAGCAGCCGCACCATGCGCGGGGCGTCGAGCGGGTCGACCGGCAGCACGTGACTGGTCCACCAGTGGGCGACCTCGGGCGTGGGCCCCTGCCGGATCCTCGGCATGTAGTCGTCCAGCGGCGGATCGTAGACGAAACCGGGCACCACGCCCAGCCGCTCCAGCTTGGCGACGATCTCGTCCCGCCTCTCGACCATCAGGGGGACCCGCAGAAGCGGACGTATGGGGGCTTCGCGGACGCCCACCGCCACCCATGGGGTCCGGCGCAGCGCCTCGACCCCGGCCAGGCGGCGCTCCCGCTCGCGGTCGATCACCCGCAGGCGCGCGCGCTGGTAACGGCAGAGCGCGGGGCCGGGGCGCATGCGCCAGCCGTCATGGTCGATCCCCAGCCACGGGTCCATCGCCGTCAGATCGCCCATGACGGCCCGGAGGGTGTCCTCATGGGGCAGGGGGCGGTGCCCGGCCCACTTGACGATCCCGAGCCGCCGCGAGGCGTGCCACATCAGCCGGACCATGCCGGTGCGGTGGAGCGTCTCGCGGAGCATCGGCTGCAGCACGGCCTCCGCCTGGTCGCGCGGCTCACCGGGCAGCAGCAGCGCCTCCCTCGCCTCGGCCAGCGCCGCCAGCGCGCCCGCATTGGGGGTGGTCAGGAAGCCGCCGGACATCGCCCGGCCGTGCTTGGCCAGGCTGAACACGCCGGCCTGGCCGAACGTGCCCGCCGGGCGGCCGCCGACCATCGTCTGGAAGGCGTGGGCGGCGTTGTCGATGAGGACGAGGCCGCGCCGCTCGCACTGCTTCATCAGCTCCGTCATCTGGTCCGGCTGGCCGTACAGATGCGTGGTGATGACACCGGAGAGGCCGCTCCAGTTGACCCGTGGCGCGTCGATGTTGCCGTCGCGCCACGACACCGGCGCCATCACCGGCTCCAGGCCGGCGGCCAGCGCGATGAACAGCACGGTCTCGGAGGTGGTCGGCGCGATCAGCACCCGGTCGCCGGGGTCGAACCAGTGACGCAGCGCCAGCAGCAGGCCGAACCGGGCGGACGGCACGTGCAGGCAGTCCTGGCCGATCCGGTGCCGCATGAGGTCTTCCAGCGGGCTCATCGGCTGCCGCCCCGGGTGTGCGATCGGTCGTACCGCTTCAGCACGCGGTTGCTCTCGGTGACGGGAACGTTCCTACAGCACAGGGCGCGTTTGTCCGCTCGCTCGGCGGCACGACGGTGACTTTCGCCAAGGATTCCCCTTTTGTGGCTTTTGGATGGCTAATGGAGGTATATAGCAGCCGAGCCTCGAAGGGGCTTAGCGGGCGTAACAAAGTGATATCCGCTCGCGTTTGCCGGTCGCTCCTCCTACGCCATCACTCGACGACCGTGGCCGCGCTGCGCCGCGGCCCCACGTAACGCGTGAAGAAGGCGACCAGGACGCTCACCCGGTTACGCCCGCCCAGCAGGTACGTCACGTGCAGCCCGATCCAGGCCAGCCAGGCGGGCAGGCCGTGCATGGTCAGCCCGTTGGCCAGCTGCAGCACGGCCTGGCCCCGGCCGACGGTGGCCATGATGCCGGGATCGCGGTAGGAGAAGGGTGCCGCGGGACGGCCATGCGCGAGTGCCAGGATCTGCTTGCCCACGTGCTTGCCCATCTGGATGGCGGGCTGGGCGAGCTGCGGCAGCGGGTCGGGCGGCCCCGCCAGGTCGCCGGCGACGAAGATCTCGGGGTACTCCTCGACGTTGAGCGCCGGGGTGACCGTGATGCGGCCGCCCTTGCCCTGCGGCAGGCCCAGGTTCGACACCTCCGCGGGCGCGGCGACGCCGAGCGCCCACACGGTCACGTCGCTCGGCAGCCGGGTGCCGTCGCTCAGCACGACCGCGTCGGCCTCGACCGAGGCCAGCGTGCTGCCCAGCCGCAGGCGCACGCCGCGTTTGAGCAGCGCCTTCGCGGCCGCCTCGCGCAGCCGGGGCTTGTACGGCGCGAGCACGTAGTCGAACCGCTCGACCAGGGTGACGCTCGTCTGTTTGGGGGTGATCTCCGGAAAGGTCACCGGGAGGTTCCGGCGGCGCAGCTCGGCCATCGTGCCCGCCATCTCCACCCCGGTCGCGCCCGCGCCGACCACCACGGCGTGCGCGCTCTCACGCTTGCCCGCCGCGACCTCCTCCAGGAGTTGCTGCAGGCGCCGGCGCAGCACGATGGCGTCGTGAACCGAATAGATGGGATAGCTGTGCTCCCGCGCGCCCTCGATGCCGTACCAGTTGGTGGTCACGCCGGTGGTGAGCACGAGGTAGTCGTAGTCGAGCGAGGTGCCGTCGTCCAGGTCCACGCGCCGCTCGGCCGGGTGCACCTTGGTCAGCGCGGCCCGGCGGGCGCGCGCCGTCGGATACTTGGCCGCGTAGGCCCGTGTCGGGTACGACACGTCGCCGGGGCCGAGCCCGGCCGTCGCCACCTGGTAGAGCAGCGGCTGGAAGGTTGTGTACGGGTGGCGGTCGACGAGCGTGACGCGCGCGCCGCCGCGGGCCAGCTCCCGCGTGGCGTTCAGCCCGGCGAAGCCCGCGCCCACGACGACGACGTGCGGCGGTCCGCCGGACCGCGGTTCCTGGACCATCAAGAGGTGCTCCCTCGTGCGAATGCCGTCTCGGTGCATATGGCACAAAAGGCAACTCTTAAACCACTCGCCTGTCAGGCAGCTGAGGTCAGGAGGCGCCGAGTTCGATGGTCTCGGCGACCTCGGCGTGCCGCTCGGACTCCTCCTCGGCGAAGCGGGCCTCGTCGAGCTTGTCGGCGATGTCCTCGTCCTGCTTCATCAGCGCGTCGAGCGACTGGCCCGCCATGTCCAGCACGCCCATGTCCGCGTACGCCTGCTGCAGGCGCGGGCTCCACAGCCCGATGTCCTTCACGCACGGCACGATCCGGCTGAACAGCAGCGATCGGAACAGCCGCAGGTACTCCGAGTGCTCCGTGGCCACCTCGGCCTCTTCGACCTCCGCCTTGGACAGGCCCAGGTTCTCCCACGTCTCCCGGCCCCTGAGCCGGTCGCGCATGAGGTAGCAGCCCTCGATGACGAAGTCCTCGCGCTCGCGCCGCTCGGCCTCGGTCAGGCTGCCGTAGTAGTCGCGCAGCGCCATCCGGCCGAACGCCACGTGCCGGGCCTCGTCCTGCATGACGTACGCGAGGATCTGCTTGGGCAGCGGCTTGGTGGTGATGTCGCGCATCACGCCGAACGCCGCCAGTGCTAAGCCCTCGATCAGCACCTGCATCCCCAGGTACGGCATGTCCCACCGCGAGTCGCTGAGCGTCGAGTCGAGCAGCGCCTTGAGATGCTCGTTGATGGGGTAGGCCAGGCCCACCTTCTCCTGGAGGAAACGGGCATAGGTCTCGGCGTGCCGGGCCTCGTCCATGGTCTGGGTGGCGGCGTAGAACTTGGAGTCGAGGTCCGGGACCGACTCCACGATCTTGGCCGAGCAGATCATCGCGCCCTGCTCACCGTGCAGGAACTGGGAGAACTGCCACGCCGCGCCGTGCAGGCGGACGTCCTGACGCTGCTTCTCGTCCATCCGGTGCCAGAGCGGCGTGTCGTAGATGGCGATCGTCTGGTCAGGGATGCCCAGGACGTTGTACGGGTCGACCTCCAGGTCCCAGTCGATGCGTTTGGTGGAGTCCCACTGCTTGTCCTTGCCCTTTTGGTACAGGGCGAGCATGCGATCCCTGCCGTCGTCGTACTCCCACGTGAACCTGCTGGCTCCGGCCATCTCCACGTCCCAGGTGGAGAGCTCGGCGGGGATGGTGTAGAGGCGGTGAGTCGACATGAGTCCTCCGCAGGGGGGTTACGTACACCGTACGTCCTCATCGAGGCTTGCACGTACGGCGTACGTCCGTCAATAGAATGAGCTATGCCCACCGAGCCTCTTTCGCGGACCCGCATCGTCGCCGCGGCGATCGATCTCATCGAGCGCGAGGGGGCCGACGCGGTGTCCATGCGGCGCATCGCGGCCGAGCTCGGCGTCGGGGTGATGTCGCTCTACAACCACGTGCCGAACAAGGACGCCCTGCTGAACGGCGTCGCCGAGGCGGTGCTCAGCCAGATCGAGTTCACCGACGATCCCGACGCCCACTGGACCGACCGGGTGCGGATGCAGGCTCGCGCCTTCCGCCAGATCGCGCACGGCCACCCGCGCTCCACGATGCTCGTCGTCAGCCGCCAGCTCCATTCGAACGCCGGGTTGCTGCCGGTCGAGCGGGCCCTGGCCACGCTGCGCAGCGCCGGGTTCGACGGGGTCGACGCGGTACGGGTGCTGCGGATGTTCATCGCCTACATCGTGGGCTCGCTGCTGCGCGAGGTCGGGGTGACACCCACGTTCGCCCCGCTGCACCGGCACATGGTCAACCCGGACGACGTCGATCCGGCGCTGTTCCCCGAGGTGAGCGGGCTGGCGCCGCTGCTGGCCAGCTGCGACCACGACGCCGAGTTCGACTTCGGCGTCGAGCTGCTGATCCAGGCGATCGCCGTGCTGCCGAAGAGGGAGGGCACCCGGTGATCCCGGATGCCCTCGCCTCGCTAGTACCAGTTGTGTGATCTGAAGTGGCCCCAGGCGCCACACGGCCGGCCGTATCTCCCCTTGATGTAGGCCAGGCCCCAGCGGATCTGTGTCTCGGGGTTGGACTTCCAGTCCGGGCCTGCCCCTCGCATCTTCCCTCCCGGGAGTGCCTGTGGGATGCCGTAGGCGCCTGAAGAGCTGTTGTACGCGCGATGGTTCCAGTTGCTCTCTCTGGTCCAGAGATTGTCCAGGCACCGGAACTCCTGGTAGGACCAGGCCCGCTGGACGACTTGGTGGAGAGCGAAGCCCTTGCTGCTGGTCTTGCGCGTCGCGGCCTTGATCTTCGGCTTGGCGGCGGTGGTCCAGGTCCGGGTCTTGATCACGGGGGCGTGCCACGAGCCCTCGTATATCCGCGGTTTGGCGGTCCGCAGTTCGAATATTCGCGGTTCTGATGCGGCTCCGGCGAGCGTCGATGGTCCGGTGACGGCCGTGAGCACGGTCAATGTGATGAACGTGTAGCGCAGGGCGCGGTTGCTGTCCATGTCGATCCTAGCTGTCGGGTCGCGTGCGGACGGGCGCTCTCGCTTCCCCGGCGCCCTGCCGGTCCGCGTCCGTGGCTCGGACGCGGAGGGTCCGCGCGGCCCTCCGGGCTTCGGTTGCGCCCGATAGTGCTGGGCGGCCCGGAGGGCTCCACGACGTTTCCTCTAGCCGGTTTTTATTACCGACAGTCACCATCAATCACGCTCAGTGATTGGCTTTGGGGAGACGTTGGCGCGGTGGCTGGGGATATTTGGCGTTCTCGCTGGACCGCCATGGTGTGGCCCGTTCGCGCGTTGACCGTGCCTTTCGCGAAAACGGGGGCGGATTCGAGGTTTGGATCAGTACCAGTGGTGGGAGCGGAAATGCGCCCACGCGCGGCACGGGGAGCCGTACCGCTGCTTGATGTAGCCGAGGCCCCAGGCGATCTGCGTGCGCGGGTTGGTGCGCCAGTCGTGGCCCTTGGTGGACATCTTGTGGCCGGGCAGCGCCTGTGGGATGCCGTAGGCGCCCGAGCCGTTGCCGGCCCGGTGGTTCCAGCCGCTCTCCCTCGACCAGAGCCGCTCCAGGCAGCGGAACTGGGCCCTGTTCCAGCCACGCTTGCTGACCATGGGCTTCGCGATCGCCTTGTTCTTGGCGACGGCGGTCTTGGCGACGGCGCTCTTCAGGGCCTGGGAGCTCTGCGCCTGTGCGGCCGTCGCGCCGCCTGTCGCCACGAGCGTGGCCGACAGGATCAAGACGCTGGTACGGCGGAGCATGGGCATGCGGATTTCCCTTTCGATGGGTTTGGGGGACCGCGCCACCCTGCCCTATCCGCCCGATTTACCGCGAATTGACCATGAAAAGGTAGATCGTTAGTAAAGATCACGCTTTATGGTTGTTCAGGGGAAATGTCCGGAAAATGTGGACTGCATCACAAACTGCGGGCGGAGGGGTTCTGTAGGGTCGGATCATGAGTCTTCGTGACATCCCGGTCCGCACCCTCGCGGACGCCCCGACCACGCTCGCCGAACTCGTCGGCGACAAGGCCCTGCTCATCGTGAACGTGGCCTCCAAGTGCGGCCTCACCCCGCAGTACACCGGTCTCGTCGAGCTGCAGCGGCAGTACGGCGAGCGCGGGTTCAGCGTGGTCGGCATGCCGTGCAACCAGTTCATGGGCCAGGAGCCCGGCTCGGCCGAGGAGATCCAGGAGTTCTGCGCCACCACGTACGGGGTCGACTTCCCGCTGCTGGAGAAGGCCGAGGTGAACGGCCCCGGCCGGCACCCCCTCTACGGCGAGCTCGTCGAGACGCCCGACGCCGACGGGGCGAGCGGCGACATCCAGTGGAACTTCGAGAAGTTCCTCGTCGACCGCGACGGCGCCGTCGTGGCCCGCTTCCGCCCCGGCACCACGCCGGACGACCCGGCCGTCATCGCCGCGATCGAGAAGCTCGTCTAGCGGGCTAGGTCGGTCTTCCGCACGTCATCACGACTGGCCCAGGTTTCCGCACTCCCCGCCGTACTTCGGCTGGGGTCCTTCTGGGGAGAGGGAGCGACGATCGCTCGGCCTCTTCCGGGTGCGGGCGCGGGAACGCTCGGGTCCTTCCGGTGCGGGAGCGCTGGGGTCCTTCTGGGGTGCCGGAGTGGCGACCGCTGGGGTCCTTCCGGGAACGGGAGTGGCGATTGCTCGGGCCCTTCCGGGAAGCCGGAGCGGCGATCGGTCGGGTCCCTCTGAGGGGCGGGAGTGGCGATCGGTCGCGGTGCCGATGGCGGGGCGGTGCGTTTGGAGGGCGCGGTTAGTGGCGCGGGCCGCAGCTGCCGCGGACGATGAGCTCCGTCGGCAGCAGCACGCTGCGGGGCCGCCTGCTCCCCGCCCGCAGCACCAGCTCCGCCGCGCGGTAGCCCATGTCGCGGCCCGGCTGGGCGATCACGGTCAGCGGCGGGGAGCACAGCTCGGCCCACGGCACGTCGTCATACATCACCAGCGACACGTCGCGCGGCACCCGCAGATCCAGCTCTCTGGCCGCGAGCACGGCCGCCTCGCCCAGCACGTTGCCTCCGGTCACCACCGCCGTCAGGTCAGGACGGCTCTGGAACAGCACGGAGGCGGCAGCGTAGGCCGAGTCGCGGCTGCCCGTGGCGAACACCACCAGTTCCTCGTCCACGGGCGCGCCCACGGCCTCGCGGAAGGCCGTCACCCGCCTGCCGTGCCCGGGGCCGCCGAGGAAGGCGATCCGCCGGTGGCCGAGCCCCCTCAGGTAGCGCACCGCCGTACGGATGCCGGCTCTGTCATCCGCCAGCACGGCGGGAACGTCCAGCGGCCGGGCACGCGACACGGGCGGCAGGCCGTCGAGCAGCATGAGGTCGGAGACGGTGGCCGCCCCGGAACCCTCGTCGGACGGCGAGCCGGGCCGATCGAGCCGTGCGTCGGTGGACGGGTCGGACGGCAGCCGGTCGGCGAAGACCACCGTCATGCCCGCCTTGATCGCCGGGCTCCACGTCTCGGCGCCGCCCGCAGGGACCGCGATCACCCGGTCCACGCCCTGTTCCAGCAGCATGCCGACCAGCTCGGCCTCCTGCTCGGGATCGTCGCCCGTCGAGCCGAGCACCACCGGCTCGCCGGCCGAGCGCGCGCAGGCCAGCACCCCCTCGGCCAGCTGGCCGTAGAACGTGTCGGTGAGGTCGGGCACGAACAGCCCCATGCCGCCGGTGCGGCGCTGGCGGAGGTTGCGGCCGAGCGCGCTCGGGCGGTAGTCGAGGTGGGCGGCGACGGCCAGCACCCGCTCCCGCGTCTCCGGACTGGCCGAGCCGCCGGACAGGACCCGGGACACGGTCGCGACGCCCACACCGGCCGCCTCGGCCACGTCCTTGATGGTCGCCCGCCTCGATTCCATGGAAACGATTCCATCATGGTTTCCGTCGCGCTGGAAGCCCGGGCCACCAACATCGGCTGCTCTCTTGACACCCTTGTCCGTTTCGGGTGAGATGCTTGAAAACGTATCCATGCGAGTGGGTACCCCCCGCACAACATCCGGGTCACTGCTCGGGAGCGCGAAGGAATGGCATGGCATCCATCGTTCTGACCAATGTCGACAAGATCTACGCCGGTGGCGTGAAGGCTGTGAACGGGCTCAACCTTGAGATCAAGGACGGCGAGTTCATGGTGCTGGTCGGCCCCTCCGGTTGCGGTAAGTCGACCGCGCTCCGGATGATCGCAGGCCTGGAGGACATCAGCGGCGGCGAGATCGCGATCGGCGAGAAGGTGGTCAACCACCTGCCGCCGAAGGACCGCGACATCGCCATGGTCTTCCAGAACTACGCCCTGTACCCCCACATGACGGTCGAGGAGAACCTCGCCTTCGGCCTCAAGCTTCGCAAGATGCCCAAGCCGGAGATTCAGAAGCGCGTCAACGACGCCGCCAAGATGCTCGGCCTGGAGACGTACCTCAAGCGCAAGCCGGCCGCCCTGTCCGGTGGTCAGCGCCAGCGTGTCGCGATGGGCCGCGCCATCGTCCGCGAGCCGCAGGCGTTCCTCATGGACGAGCCGCTGTCGAACCTCGACGCCAAGCTCCGTGTCTCCATGCGCGCCTCGCTCAACCAGATGCACGAGCGCCTCGGCGTCACCACCGTCTACGTCACCCACGACCAGGTCGAGGCCATGACGCTGGGCGACCGCGTCTGCGTCCTGCGCGACGGCATCCTGCAGCAGGTCGACACGCCGCAGAACCTGTTCGACAAGCCAGTCAACCTGTTCGTCGCCGGCTTCATGGGCTCGCCCGCCATGAACTTCGTCACCGCCGAGCTGGTCCGCGACGGTGGCGCCGCCGTCACGTTCGCCGACCTCAAGCTGGACATCCCGGAGTCCACCTTCACCGACAAGCCGGGCCTCGACCAGTACATCGGCAAGCAGGTCATCCTCGGCATCCGCCCGTCCGACTTCGAGGACGCCGCTTCGGCCGGCCAGAACGCCAACGGCTGGGCCACGCTGGCCGTCAAGGCGGAGGTCACCGAGGAGCTCGGCTCCGAGATCAACGTCCTGTTCCTGATCGACGCCCCGCCGGTCGAGCACAAGGACACCGTCGCCGCCGCCGACACGGGCGACGACGAGGAGGCGGCGCTGCCGCTGCTGGGCGACAAGTCGCTGTGGACCGCGCGCGTGAACGCCCGCAGCCACGCGCGTCCGGGTTCGAGCCTCGATCTGGTGCTGGACACGCACAACCTGCACTTCTTCGACCCCACCTCGGGCCTGGCCATCGGCCACGAGGCGAACGTCGGCAAGTGATCTCCACCGAATCTCGGTCGTGAGCCCGCTCGCGACCGACCGGGTGCCTCCCGCATCCGATCTCGGTCGTGAGCGTGCTCTCGACCGACTGGGCCCCCACCGCGACCCCCTCCCGCGGTGGGGGCCCGATCTCTTCCTCTTGTTCGTCTACGCCACGTTCTTCGCTCGGTGCCGTTCTTTCTGACCCGCCGTCCCGCCATTCGGCGAGACGCTTTTTGCTTTTATGTACGGCAAGCCCGGTGGGCGCCAAACGCCGTTCCTGGCTGGCCTCTGTCCAGGGAGACGGCCGCTGAACCGGGTGCACCGTCCCGCCGTTACGGCCCGCGTTCAAGCCGTCGGCCCGCGTCGCCTAGCGGCCGATTTTCGCTCCCCTGTTGCCGATGAGCCTGCGGGGGATGAATCTGCCGATCGCCACGATCGTCTTGTAGCGCACGTCGGGGATCGACACCCACTTGCCCAGGGCCAGGTCGCGCATGGCCGCGTTGACCACGTTGTCGGCCTTGAGCCAGAGGAAGCCGGGGATCTGCGAGGTGTCCATCGACGCCCGGTCGTGGAATTCGGTTCGCACGAAGCCGGGGCACAAGGCCATCACCTTGATCCGCGGACCGGCCACTTCGGACGCGGTCGATTCGCTGAAGTTGACCACCCACGCCTTGGAGGCGCTGTAGGTGCCTCGGGTGAAGAAGGCCGCGACGGAGGCCACGTTGATCACCGCGCCCCGATCGCGCTCCCGCATGCCGGGCAGCGCGGCCAGCGTCAGCCGGAGCACGGCTTCGCAGTGGAGCTTGAGCATGCGCGTCTCGTCCTCGACCGGCACCTCGAGGAAATTCCCTGGGTGGCCGAACCCGGCGTTGTTGACCAGGAGGTCGACCCCGTCGCGCAGCCGCCCTTCGACCCGGGTCAGGCCGTCGTCCGTGGCCAGATCGGCGGGCAGCGGCTCGACGTTCACGCCGTACCTGAGCTTGAGCTGACCCGCGACCTCCCTCAGCCGGGCCTCGTCGCGAGCCACCAGAACCAGGCTGAACCCGTCGGCGGCCAGCCGGCGGGCGAAGGCGGCGCCGATGCCGGCGGTCGCGCCCGTGATCAATGCGGTAGGCATGCCAGAACCTTAGCCTCTCTCCTGCCCGCCGCCTGGCGGGCCATATTGCCGCGGGGGACATTCTCGAGTGAACTGAAGCCATAGTCGAGATCACGAGGAGCAGCGGTGAGCAGGCTTCGCTTCGGCGTCTTCATGGCCCCCTTCCACACCGCGGGGCAGAATCCCACCCTGGCCATCGAGCGCGATCTGGCGTTCATGGAGCACCTCGACCGGCTGGGGTTCGACGAGGCATGGATCGGCGAGCATCATTCCGCCGGTTCCGAGATCATCGCGGCGCCGGAGATCTTCATCGCGGCCGCGGCGCAGCGCACCCGTCACATCCGGCTCGGAACCGGCGTGACCTCGCTGTCGTACCACAACCCGCTCTGGGTCGCCGATCGCATGGTGCTGCTGGACCACCTGACGCGCGGGCGGATCATGCTCGGCGTGGGTCCCGGCTCGCTGCCCACCGACTCGGCGATGATCGGGCTCAATCCCACTGACACCCGCGAGTTGCTCGACGACAACCTGGACATCGTGCTGCGGCTGCTGCGCGGCGAGAGCGTCACGGCGCAGACTCGTACGCACGCGCTGATCGACGCGCGGTTGCAGCTGCGGCCGTACACCGACCCGATGTTCGAGGTGGCCGTCGCCGCGGTGGCCTCGCCGACCGGTCCGCGCCTGGCCGGACGTCACGGCCTCGGCCTGCTGTCGATCGGCGCCACGCTCACCGCCGACGGGTTCGACGCGCTGGCGCACCACTGGAACGTCATGGAGGAGCGCGCCGCGACGTACGGGACCACCGTCGACCGCGACGCCTGGCGGCTGGTCGGCGTCATGCACGTGGCCGAGACCCGCGAGCAGGCCGTCAAGGACGTGGAGTACGGCATCGAGGCATGGTTCCGGTACTTCCAGAAAGTGGCGGCATTCCCGCAGATGGCCGTGTCGGGTGGTGACCTCAAGGAGATGATCGACTTCGTCCGGGAGTCCGGCATCGGCGTGATCGGCACCGTCGAGGACGCGAAGGCCCAGGTGCGGCGGCTGATCGACCAGTCCGGCGGCTTCGGGGCGATGCTGTTGATGGCGCACGACTGGGCCAACCCCGCGGCCACCAACCGGTCCTACGAGCTCATCGCCCAGCACGTGATGCCCGAGTTCCAGGGCCAGGCGCAGCCGACCCTGGACGCGCGGGACCGGGCGAGCGCGGTCCGCGAGGGCCACGCCGAGGCGCAGCTGGCGGCGGTCACCCACATGATGGACAAGTACCAGTCCGAGGCGAACATCAAGGACTGATCGCATCGGAAGGTCGTCGGCGGACCCGGGGTGATCCGACCTGTCCGGGGGTGGTTAGCCTGGGCGGCAGCCGGCGATCGGAGAAGGACGTTGAGTACGACCACCCGTTCCACCTCGGTCCATGGGCGGTCGCCGTGGCTGATCGTGGGGCAGTCGGCGGCGGCACTGGCCGCCGGGATAGGTGTCGGGCGGTTCGTCTACACTCCCATCCTGCCGCTGATGCACGCCCAGGCCGGGCTGTCCGCCGAGCTCGGCGCGTCGCTGGCCACGGCCAACTACATCGGCTACCTCACGGGGGCGCTCGCGGGCACCTTCGTTCCCGCTCTGGTGCGGTCGGTCGTCGTTCTGCGCGGCTCGCTGGTCATCCTGATCGCGACGCTGGCCATGATGCCGGTGAGCCATGACGGCGCGGTCTGGTTCGGGCTGCGCCTGATCGCCGGCGTGGCCAGCGCCCTGATCTTCGTGATCGCCGTCAGCTCGGCGCTGACCCGGCTGCGCGGGCAGGTGCAGCACCTGACCGGGTGGGCCTTCGGCGGAGTCGGCGCCGGTATCGCCCTGTCCGGCCTCCTGGTGCTCCTCCTGCGGACCGCGACCACGTGGCAAGCCGCGTGGTGGAGCTGCGCGGCCCTCGCCACCGTCCTGGCCGCCGCCGCGTGGGGGCTGGCTCCCGTACCGCAGCCGGCGCCCACCGACCAGGCGGTCTCAGCCGACCGGCCCAGGACGCGCCGGTGGTTCTGGCCGCTGTTCGGCAGCTACACCTTCGAAGGCATCGGGTACATCATCGCCGGCACCTTCCTGGTCGCGGCGATCGAACAGGGTGTCCCCGGCCCGGTCGGCAGCGGCGCCTGGATCCTGGTCGGCCTCGCCGCCCTGCCGTCCAGCGCGCTGTGGGCCTGGCTGGCGCACCGCTGGTCGCGGCCGTCCCTGCTGTTCGCGGCGCTGGCCATTCAGGTCGTCGGGGTCGCGCTGCCCGCCCTTCTCGGCGGCGTCGCACCGGCGCTGATCTCGGCGGTGCTGTTCGGCGGCACGTTCATGGGAGTGAGCACGCTCGCGCTGGCCATCGGCACCCACCTCCAGGGACCGCGCTCCGTCTCCCTGCTCACCGCCGGATACAGCGCCGGCCAGATCCTCGGCCCCATGCTGGCCGCCCCGCTGCTCCAGCACGGCTACCGCCAGGCCCTGCTGCTCGGCGGCGTCGTGGTCCTGGCCGCCGTACTCGCGGCCATCGGTGTGTGGATCCGGTACCCGCAGGTGCGGGCTCCCTTTCCCACCCCGCTGGACACGCCCTCTCGTCCCTGAGCGAGCGGTATTCGATCTCCGTGTAGCCCAGTTGGGGTACCCTGCCGGACGTGCGGCGATTGATCAACTTACGCGGGTTATGGCTCGCGCTTGCGGCTACCGTTGTGGCGGTGACGGTCGCTGTGATCGTGCGTTCTCGCCGCCGTTCGACACGTCGGCCGGTAGCCCAGCCGGGCGCGGCGGCTTCCGAAGCCTCGGTAGCGCGGTGGCCTCCGGTCCCGATTCTCGGCACCCCCACCGCTGAGGACCTCGAGCGCTACGCCGCCGAGCCCTCCATCTTCGAACGCCCCGCGATCCAAATGGTCTTCGGAGGCGGCCAGAAGAGGGAGCCGCTCGACGAAGCCACCCGACGCCGCCTCACCCGCTGGGGAGCCGCCGGACTCGCGCTCTGCCTGCTGGCCGTCGGCTCGCAAGCCCTTGAGTCCGCCACCTTCTCCAAGGACTCCGGGCTGGAGACCTCCGGCGAGATCTCGTATGAGCCTTGCATCGCCGCACCCTGCTGGGCCGCCGAGTTGGAGCAGGCGCCCGCTACGGACGACGCTGACTACCCTGAGCCCACCCAAGTCGGCGAGACCCAGGAGCCGAGCCTCGACGCGGACTGCCGGCCCGAGAGTCGCAACCCGCGCGTACGGAAGCTCGACGCCACGATGACCCGGGCGGTGAACCGGCAGTGGCAGCGCATCGAAGCATGGCTCAAGGTCCACGCCCCCAAGAGCTATCGGACGCTCAGCAAGCCCGGAAAGGCGGAGAGCATCGCGGCGGCGGAGGCGGAGACGGGTCTGCGATTCCCCGACGACCTGTGGGCCTCACTACTGCGACACGATGGAGCCGCCGTAGCGGACGACACCTGGGCCTTCGGTTTCCTGGGCAACTGGAACCTGAGTCTCCAAGAGATCCGCGACACGTGGCGAGGGCTGTGCGAGATCGACGGTGAAGATGAAGAGGAGATGGCCGATCCTCGATCGGACTGGTGGGACGGGCGCATGCTCCCGTTCGGCGCCGACGGAATGGGCGACCACCTCGTGATCGACTCGGTGAAGCGTGACGTCGGCGAGACCGATCACGAAGGCAGTATGAGCTTCACGCCGGGAGGGGTCCGGATCCGCTCGTACTACGCCTTGCTGAAGGCCACCGCCGACGCCTTGGAGAACGGCGGCTCGATCGGCTACTGGAAACCCAGAACAGTCGCCGATGAGCTTGATTGGGACGTCCGCGAGCGAGACTAGTTCACGATGATGTAGTTGAGCCGTACTTTCAGGGTGCTATCCCAGTGGATGTGCCCGCGCACGATGATGTCGCCATTGGCGCGTGGGACGACGTTGTTCACCGTCATGACGGCGCTGCCCAGGAACGGGTTTCCGTCGCTGTCGAGTTCGGTCATCGAGACGGCTACCTGAGAGAACGCGTTGACTCTGTCCGTGCCGAGGGACTCCCGGTGGGCGAAGGGCCCGCTCCCGCTGAAGTCGACGAAGTGCCAGAACGTGCTCGACGGGACACCCGAGCGGACGATCTTGCCGAGTTCGTCGCTGCTCTTGACGGAGTCTTCTGCGATGAAATCGACTGACGAGTTGCCGGACGTGCCATCGACCTGGTCGGTGCCGTATGTGGACGCCATGAATTCCCACCTTGTACGGAGTGATATCTGGATCCGTGGATACCCCGCGCTTCGCGCGCGACAACCGTGAATTCCCGCAGTTTGCCGACAAGGTGGGAATATTTGAGATCGCGGATCAGGTGTGTCGTGCCTGCAGCATCGGTTTGAGCGCCACCAGCGCGCCCGCGATGAAGATGGCGGTGGCCACGTAGATGAGCCCCAGGTGGCCGACTGTGGCGAGATGGTACGGGTAGTGCGCGGGCAGGGCGATGACGAGGGCCAGCACGGGCACCACGATCGCCGTCACGTACGCCCACCACAGCCCGTGCCTGACCCCGAACCAGGCGAGTGCCGCGGTGGCCAGCCCGGTCGAGGCGATGAACCCCGACAGCGCGATGTGCAGGTGCGACATATATCTGAACAGCTCCGGACTGAACGCCAGGACCTGGGCCCGGCCGACGTCGACCTCGTTCGGGCCGATGCCGAGCTCCAGGAACTCGCCGGTGAAGTTGCGGACGAAGAAGATCACCGCGTAGCCGATGAACGCCAGGCCGGCCAGTGCCATGAGTCCCGCGCCGAGGCGCAGGGCGGCGGGCTCCGCGCCGGTCGCCGGGTGATGAGCGATGGTCGCCATGGCCGCCCCCTTTCTGGAATGTTCGCCAAGGGGGATGAACACCTCTATTGTCCCACCTGCCCGAGAGCCGGGTAGGACCGCCGCCGTCCTACCCCGCCCCTCGGCGACCCGGCTTAGAAGTCCATGTCTCCGCCACCCGGCATGGCCGGGGCGGCAGGGTTCTTCTCGGGCTTCTCGGCGATGACCGCCTCGGTGGTGAGGAAGAGCGCCGCGATGGAAGCGGCGTTCTG
This sequence comes from Nonomuraea sp. NPDC049269, assembly GCF_043197155.1. Lineage (NCBI taxonomy): Bacteria > Bacillati > Actinomycetota > Actinomycetes > Streptosporangiales > Streptosporangiaceae > Nonomuraea > Nonomuraea sp. NPDC049269. The sequence goes on along the minus strand of NZ_JBICSO010000004.1, from coordinate 278 downwards.
CAGCGCCGAGCGCGTCACCTTGGCCGGGTCGATGATGCCCGCCTCGAACATGTTGACGTATTCGCCCGTGGCGGCGTTGAGGCCCTCACCCGGGGTCAGGTTGCGGACCTTCTCCACCACGACGCCGCCCTCGAGGCCGGCGTTGACGGCGATCTGCTTCAGCGGCTCCTCGAGCGCCTTGAAGACGATCGCGGCACCGGTGGCCTCGTCGCCGTTGAGCTCGAGCTTGTCGAACGCCTTGGCGCCCGCCTGCAGCAGCGCCACGCCACCGCCGGGGA